>NZ_BARE01000017.1 GCF_000367345.1 Sphingobium xenophagum NBRC 107872 | reverse complement strand
TACTTGACACCATGAAGTCAGCAACCAGCTATTACAATCAAAATATTGGGTCTAATCTGAGCACCGCCCTTAAGTCCCTTAGCGGCAGCAAGCTGAACCAGCTGAACAATGGCACATACGCACTTAAGTCACAGGAACTTGCAGTACTGAGATCGCAAGTTGCTGAGTGAGTCTGATCTTAAACAATGGCTCCACAAGGAACTCAAGCAGCTTGATAAGCTGCTATTGATACTGGCCACGTTTGACGCTCCCACAAAGCTCGCCGGTATACGGGAGCGCGGGGCCGAAGCTGGGCTGAAGATCGGCAAGACTTGGAACCCCTCCGCTTCACTAGGCAAAAGCAAGGGACTCGCTATTCGTGTGCCAGAGGGGTGGGAGCTAACGGAGTCAGGCAAGGCATATCTCCGCAACCTAGGCGTCACATCGCTTAGCCCCGCCGCGATGCAAGTCGCGACGGACCTTCGAGCTCACCTAGGCAAGATAATCAATTATAATACGCGCGCGTTTGTTGAAGAGGCGATCAAGTGCCACGAGAGTGCCTTGTATCGCTCGGCGGTTGTCATGTCGTGGCTCGCTGCTGTCGATGTTCTGCATAGAGTTGTCGTCGCCAATCACCTTGCGGCCTTCAACGCCTCCGCGAAGTCTGTAGATGCGAAATGGAAAGACGCTGTCAATGAGGACGGCGTTGGCCGCATGGGCGAGGAAAAGTTCCTTGAGCGATGTGCCGCAATCAGCGTTCTAGGCAAGAATCAAAAGGATGAGTTGCTTAAGGGCCTTAAGCTACGGAATGGCTGCGGTCACCCGAATAGCCTAAAGGTCGGCCCGAACGCGGTAGCAAATCATATTGAGATACTTTTGCTCAACGTCTTCGAGCCATTTCAGGTGTGAAAAGGGTGGCGAGGCGAACTAGGCTTGGATCGGTGGGCGACGCCGCGCAAACGGCAGCTTTCCATTGATCTAAGCATCGAACCGAGCTTTCCCCTATCGGCTATCCCCCCAAACCGCCTCAAGCCGACGGTTTATCCCGATACAGCGCCGGGAACATCGCCTTGAACGCCGCCAGCTTGGGGGCGTCCCAGCGCAGGATGTAGGGATGGCGCGGGTTTTTGCGCATGAAGTCCTGATGATAGGCGTCGGCGTCCTGAAAGCCGGTGAAGCGCTCCACCCTGGTCACTACCGGGTCGCGCCACAGGCCGGCCTTGTCGAGTTGCGCCAGATAGGCGGTCGCGGCCTTGGCCTGTTCGGCGTTCAGCGGAAAGAGCGCGCTGCGATATTGGGTGCCATGGTCCGGCCCCTGATAGTTGAGCGTCGTGGGATCGGCGATGACCGAGAAGAAGATGCGCAGCAGCGTGGCGTAGCTGACCTGTTTGGGATCGTAGGTGACGCGGACGGCTTCGGCAAAGCCGGTGTCGCCGCCGCTGACCATATCATAGTCGACGCGGCGGTTGCGCGGGCCTCCGGCAAAGCCTGACTTGACGAGCTGGACGCCCTTTACATGGGAAAAGACGCCTTCGACGCCCCAATAGCAGCCGCCTGCGAATATCGCGGTTTCAAGGCTGCGGGTGGGCGCGGCGTCGATGGTGGCGACAGGGGCAAGGACCGGGCGCTCGGCGCGCACCGGGGACGCGACGGCGATCGCCGCGAAAATGGCAAGGGCGATGCCGTCAGCGCGCCGCATGATGGGCGCTGGTCGCGGCGATCGCCGGGGAACTGAGGATCGGTTGTTCATCGGGCTGGAGCATGACCATGCCGACTGCACCGATCGCAAACCCGCCCAGAAAGCGCAGGAATAAATCGGATTTCAAAAACGTCATCATGGCCTGTGCCTTTCTTATTCTTTGGTTTCGGCTGATCAGGCCGATCGGTTACATCCCCGTGCCTTGCCCCTTGCTGAATATCGCGCCGCGCGGGTGCGGCTTTCGACAGAGGCAAGAAACAGAACGACGAACGGAGAGTCGCCTTCAATCAGTTTCGTTATGCAACGCGGATATAGAGCGTTCCGCGCTGCCTGCAAGACGGCGCGGGTGGAAAAGGACCGTTTCCCTTTTCGTCACCCTGAACTTGTTTCAGGGTCCATCGCGCCAGATCAAGCGGCGGCTGGTGGGACACAATGGATGCTGAAACACGTTCAGCATGACGGTAGAGAGAAAGCGGAAAGTCCCGTGCCGGGGAGGTTTATTTCAGAGCGGCGCAGGCTTCCTGGATGCGGGTGCAGGCCTTTTTCAGCACCTCTTCCGACGTCGCATAGCTGATGCGGAAGGCGGGCGAGAGGCCGAAGGCTGCGCCATGGACGGCGGCGACCTTGGCCTCGTCCAGGAAATAGCCGATCAGCGTTTCGTCGCTGTCGATCGTCACCCCCTTGGGCGTCACCTTGCCGATCACGCCGCTGGCGTCGGGATAGACATAGAAAGCGCCTTCGGGCGTCGGGCAGTCGAGGCCCGGCGCGTCATTGAGCATCGCGACGACCATGTCGCGGCGCTTCTTGAACGCGGCGTTGCGCTCTTCCAGAAAATCCTGCGGCCCGGTGAGCGCGGCGACGGCGGCGGCCTGGCTGATCGAACAAGGGTTGCTGGTCGACTGCGATTGCAGCTTGCCCATCGCCTTGATGATCCATTCGGGGCCACCGGCAAAACCGATGCGCCAGCCGGTCATCGAGAAAGCCTTGGAACAGCCATTGACCGTCAGCGTGCGGTCATACAGTTCCGGGCAGACCTGCGCGATGGTGGCGAAGGGGGTCGTCGCGTACCAGACATGCTCATACATATCGTCGGTCATGATGAGGACATGGGGATGGCGCAGCAGCACGTCCGCCAGTTCCTTCAGCTCCGCCGCCGAATAGGCCGCGCCGGAGGGGTTGGACGGCGAATTGAGCATCACCCATTTGGTGCGCGGGGTGATCGCCGCTTCCAGCTGGGCGGCGGTGATCTTGTAGCCCTGGCTCGCCGGACCTTCGATGAATACCGGCGTGCCGCCAGCGAAATTCACGATGTCGGGATAGCTCACCCAATAAGGCGCCGGGATGATGACTTCATCGCCCGCGTCAACGGTGGCGACCAGCGCGTTGAACAAGGTGTGCTTGCCGCCGGAATTGACCGTGATCTGGCTGCGCTTGTAGGTCAGGCCATTGTCGCGCTGAAATTTGAACATCACCGCTTCCTTGACGTCGGCGGTGCCGTCCACGTCGGTATAGCGGGTCAAGTTGTTGCGAATGGCGGCAATGCCCGCTTCCTTGACGAAATCGGGCGTGTCGAAATCCGGCTCCCCGGCCGACAGGCCAATCACGTCCACGCCCTGCGCCTTGAGCGCATTCACGCGCGCGCTCATGGCGAGCGTGGCGGACGGCTGGATACGACCAAGGGCGGCGGAAGTCTGGCTCATGACAACAATCTTTCGAAAGAATCCCCAACGCCCGCAACATTAGCGGACGCGGCGGTCCTTAGTGCGCAACGGACGCAGGGGCAACCAGCCAGTTGCCGCTTCCTGGCTTTACGGCAGAATGATGTGGCTAATGCGCCAGTGTCGCGGCGACCATGCCGCGCGCGGCATTGCCGATGAAGAAGCCATCGTCGAGATCATGCGGGCGAAGATCGGCCTCCACCGCCTCGCCCATGTCGATCAGGCTCTGGCGCAGGATGCCGGGCAGCAACCCGCGCGATCGCGGCGGGGTGAGCAATTTGTCGCCCCGCTCGACAAAGATCGAGGAGAAGCAGCATTCGGTGAGATAGCCCTGCGCATCGATCAGCGCGACTTCATAGGTGCCGCCGCGTTGCAGCGCATCGCGGTAGAGCGAACGGTCGGTGGTCTTGTGCAGCAGGCGCAGGTCGTCGGCGGGCGCATGGCGCGGCACGACCTTGACCGGCACGATCGCGCCCGGCCAGGCGATCCGGTCGCGCACCTCGATCGCCACCGCCCCGCCACGCGACACCATCAGCCGCACCCGGCTATGGTCGCGCAAACGGAAGGTCGCGGCCTGCAATTCATTGCGCACGCCATGGCGATCGAAGGCGAAGCCAAGCGCATCGGCGCTCGCCTTCAACCGGGCAAGGTGCAGCTCCAGCAACCTGATGCCTTCGAGCGGGTCGAAGGCCATGGTTTCGAGCAGATCATAGCGTCCATCAGCCAGTGACATTCGCGCTATTCCAAACCTTTGGCGGCCAATATGTCAAGCGCCCGCAAGAAACCGCCCCTTGGCCAGACATTCCGCCCACTCAGAGCCAGCCTCTGAATCCACCACCAGACCAGAGCCAAGCCCCAGCCGCCCGACGCCCGCGCCCTCATCGATCGTCAGCGTGCGGATCGCGACGTTGAAGGCGGCGTCGCCATCCGGGTCGATCCAGCCCATCGATCCGGTATAGACGCCGCGTGCATGGGGTTCGAGCGCGTCGAGTATCTCCATCGCCCGCACCTTGGGCGCGCCGGTGATCGATCCGCAGGGGAACAGCACCCGCAGCACATCGACCGGCGACAGGCCGGGCAGGATGCGCGCACGCACGGTCGACACCAGCTGATGGACGGTCGGATAGCTTTCCACCTTGAACAGGTCCGGCACGGTCACGCTGCCCGCGCGCGACACCCGCGACAGATCGTTGCGCAGCAGGTCGACGATCATCAGATTTTCCGCGCGCTGCTTGGCGTCGCCCTGCAACCATCGGGCAAGCGCCGCGTCCTGATCCGCTTCGGCATGGCGCGTGGCGGTGCCCTTCATCGGGCGCGCGGTCAGCTGGCCGCGTACCAGCGTGAAGAAGAGTTCGGGCGAGAAGGACAGCAACGCCTGCCCCCCGGTGCGGATCACCCCGCCATAGCCCGCCGCCGCGCGGGGCCGGACCGCGGCATAGAGCGCCATCGGATCGCCGCTCACCCTGGTTTCGCAGGGGAAGGTCAGGTTCGCCTGATAAATGTCGCCCGCGCGAATATAGTCCTGCACCGCGTCGAACGCCGCGCGATATTCGGCTTCGTCGATCAGCGGGCGGGGCGGCGTCACGCTGGCCCCGGCGGGATCGGGCAGCAGGTCGGGCAGCGTCCCCGGCGCGATCAGCCGGACGCCTTCGAACAGGCCGAACCACAGCAACGGCGTGGCACCGCCCTTTGCCTCTGCGCGAGCGGCGACCGGCGCGAGCCTGTCTTCCAGCGCCAGCCCCGCTTCATAGGTCATATAGCCCGCGACATGCAGGCCATTTTCCCGCGCATCGGCCAGCCGGTCGAGCGCGGGCTGGACCTCCTCCATGCGATGGGCTGCAATGATGCCGACCGGATCGCGATAGAGTCGCGCCGGGGCTGCGCCGCGCACGCGCGCATCGTCGAACAGGGCAAAGATTTCGGACGGACCGGGGAGACGCATGGCGGCTTATTAACAGGCTTTTGCGCAGGCGAAAGAGTCAGTAAGGGAATATGCCATGTTGCGCAGCACCGCCGCAGCCACTACCTCAGCGCCCATGCCCGACCAGACACCCGACGCCGCACCCGATCGCCCGCTCGCCGCCGCCATCGGCCTGGCGCTGCGCGGGCGCTGCCCGGCCTGTGGCGAGGGACGGATGTTCGCCCGCTTCCTCAAGCCCACATCCGCCTGCGCCCATTGCGGCCAGCGCTGGGACGGGCACCAGGCCGACGATTTCCCATCCTATATCGTCATCCTTCTGCTGGGCCATATATTGGTCCCGCTGATGATAGAGGTGAACCGCGCGCTCGACATTCCGCTGGGATGGCAGGCCGCGATCTGGCCTGGCCTGGCGCTGCTGCTGGCCGTGGCGATGATCCAGCCGGTCAAGGGCGCGGTGATCGCCTTTCAATGGTCCCGGCGGATGCACGGATTTGGGTGAATAAACCCCGCATCACGCCGGTCGGCGGATGAAATTCAGTTCCATCGCTTCGCGCAGCGTCTCGTCAATCTCGCGCCGTCCTTCGGCCCCATGGGTGACGACGGTGGTGTCGCAGGTGGCGACGCACACGCCCTTCTGAAACCCGGCCGAACTGATCGTCCAGCTGGTGCGGCCGATATGGCCGATCGCGCAATGGACGTCGAACGGATAGGGGAAATGCGATTCCTCGATGAAATTGAGATTCACGTTCGCCACCATCCAGCGCACGCCCTGTTCCTGCGGATGGCGGCCCATATGATGGTGGAAACGGATACGTGCGGTCTCGAATATGCCGGAGATCGCCACATTGTTGATGTGGCCCATCGTATCGAGATCCTGAAAGCGGGAATCGATGCTGGTCACGAAGCGATAGGCTTCGGGACTGAAACGCCAGGATTCGGGTTTGGCCATGTCCTGCTTTCCAATAAAATAGGGATGGTCATGCCATAGCCGTCATGGCCAGTGATGCAATCACGCCAGCGAAAATGGCGCGACTGCGACCTTTATGACACAATCCATATCAAGATACGCATCACAGGAATGTCATGCAGGCGACGCCAATTCGTCAAGCTCCTCTCATTGCAGTGCAACATCACGCGCCTACGGCCCCGAACCAAGCCGATTACGGTTCTTGAAGGGGAAAATTCATGCGTCCTGCCACTGCCCTGCTGCTCGCCTCCACCATGCTGGCGGCTACGCCCGCCTTTGCCCAGACGGCGGCGCCCGCCGCCGATGCAGCGCCCGACGAAGCGACGATCGTCGTCTTTGGTCGCGGCGAAACCCGCCAGGTGCAGGAAATCAAGGCGCAGGAAATTGTCGTACTGACGCCGGGCACCAATCCGCTCAAGGCGATTGAAAAGCTGCCCAGCGTCAATTTCCAGTCCGCCGACCCGTTCGGCAATTATGAATGGTCGCAGCGCGTCACCATCCGCAGCTTCAACCAGAACCAGCTTGGCTTTACCTTCGACGGCATTCCGCTGGGCGACATGAGCTATGGCAACCATAACGGCCTGCACATCACCCGCGCGATCAGCAGCGAAAATATCGGCAGCGTCCGCGTGTCGCAGGGTGCCGGTTCGCTCGGTACGCAGGCGACCGGCAATCTGGGCGGCACGGTCGAGACATTCTCGGCTGACCCGACCGGCGAGATGGGCGCACAGGGCAATCTGACCTATGGCAGCAACGACACGGTCCGCGCTTTCGCCCGCCTCAATCTGGGCACCAGGGACGGCGTGCGCGGCTATGTGTCCTACGGCTATGGATCGACCGACAAATATAAGGGCCAGGGCAAGCAGGACCAGCATATGGGCAATGCCAAGGTGATCGTGCCCATAGGCGAGGCCAAGATTGACGGCTGGCTGAGCTATTCCGACCGGCGCGAGCAGGATTATCAGGACATGTCGATGGGCATGATCAATCGGCTGGGCTGGGACTGGGACAACACCTTTCCCGACTATGCCCGCGCGATCGACTATGCCAGCCGCCTGAACGACGTGGACCTGGTCAGCAACAGCGGCGGATCGCCCTTCCCCGATGGCCGTTTCGACTATAGCGGCGCGTCCGTCGCCACTGGCCAGACCTATCCGGGCAATGTGACCAGCGCCGACGACGCCTATTATGACGCGGCGGGGCTGCGCAAGGACTGGCTGGGCGCGATCGGCCTCAACACGCCGCTGGGCGAGATGGCGACGCTGAACCTCAAGGGCTATTATCACAATAATAGCGGCATGGGCCTGTGGGCGACCCCCTATGTGCCCAGCCCCAACGGCGTCCCCATGTCGGTGCGGACCACCGAATATAAGATGGACCGCATTGGCGCGTTCGGCAGCGTCGATTTCACCATCGGCAGCCAGAATCTGAACGTCGGCGCATGGTATGAAAATAACAAGTTCAACCAGGCCCGCCGCTTCTACGCCTTCTCCAGCCGCACCGAGCCGGGCCTGTCCTTCCGCGACTATCCGAAAAATCCCTTCTTCACCCAGTGGGAGTTCGATTTCACCACCGACACGTTCCAATATCATGTGCAGGACAAGATCGACCTTGGCATGGTGACGATCAATCTGGGGTGGAAGGGCTTTTCGGTCACCAACAAGGCGGAGGCGGTCGTTCAGGCCAGCTTCCCGCAGGGCAAGATCAAGGCGCAGGACTGGTTCCAGCCCACTGCCGGTTTCGTCGTGAAGGTCAGCCCCGACGCGGAAGTCTTTGGCGGCTTCAGCCAGTCGACCCGCGCCTTTGCCAGCGCCACGACCACCGGCCCCTTTTCGACCAATCAGGCCGGGTTCGACGCGATCAGGAATAATCTGAAACCCGAAGAGTCGGACACCTACGAACTCGGCCTGCGCTACAACACGCCGGTCTTCAGCGGCACGCTGGGTGCCTATCTGGTCAACTTCCGCAATCGCCTGCTGGCGGTGCAGGTCGGATCGGCGATCCAGGGCAACCCCTCGGCGCTCCAGAATGTCGGCGGCGTCCGCTCCGTCGGCGTCGAAGCGGCGGGCGACCTGAAACTGGGCGGCGGCTTCAGCCTCTACGCCAGCTACAGCTACACCGACGCGACCTATCGCGACGATGTCTTGAACGGCAATGGCGATCTTGTCGCGGCGATCAAGGACAAGACCGTGGTGGACAGCCCCAAGCATATGGCGCGCGGCGAATTCAACTTTGACGATGGCCAGCGCTTCTTCCGTGTCGGCCTCAACTATATGTCGCGCCGCTACTATAGCTACACCAATGACGCCTCGGTCCCCGGCCGCCTGATCGTCGACGCCTCGCTTGGCTATCGCTTCACCGACAAGGTGGAAGTGCAGCTGAACGCCACCAATCTGTTCGACAAACGCTATGTCGGCACGATCGGGTCGGGCGGCTTTGGCAATAGCGGCGATGCCCAGACCCTGCTGGTCGGTGCGCCCCAGCAATTCTTCGCCACGCTGAAGGCCGGCTTCTGATCTGAAAAAGGCCGCGCCTATTCTCGGTCATAGGCAACGCAGCGTTTCCCGGCAGGGCAATGGACTTCATGACGCGCGGGGCATAGCTTCGCCGTCAGGTCCATCCTGCCGGGGGTTTCATGCCACGCTACAGCCTTGTCGCCATCATCCTGCACTGGGCGATCGCGGCCCTGCTCGCTTTCCAGATCAGCGTCGGCTGGGCGCTGGAGGATCTGGGCGCGCGGGGCTTTGCCCTGTACCAATGGCACAAGTCGGTCGGCATCACGATATTGGTGCTGACCCTGCTGCGGATCGTGGTGCGCTACTGGAAGCCGCGCCCGGCAAAGCTGGAGGGCGGCTGGCAGGGCGCGCTGGCGTCGGGCGTACATTTTGGTCTCTACGCCTTCATGCTGGGCGCGCCGCTGAGCGGCTGGGCGCTGGTATCGACCGCCAAGGTCAAGGTGCCGACCCTGCTGTTCGGCGTCCTGCCCCTGCCCCATCTGCCCTTGCCCGCAAGCGCGCATGAACTGGCGGAGGGCGGCCATGGCCTGATCGCCTGGCTGGGCATCGCGCTGTTCCTGCTCCATGTCGCGGGGGCGCTGCGCCATCATTTCCTGATCCGCGACGGGCTGATCTGGCGGATGATACCGGGCCGGTCGATCGCGCTGCTGATCATCCTGCCCGCGCTGATGCTGCTGGGCCTGGTCGTCGGCAAGGCGATCCTGCCCGCCCCCGCGCCAAAGGCCGCCGCCGCAGTCGAAGCCCCCGAACCGCAGGAAAATATCGCCCAACCCGCAAATGTCGTGGAGGCCGCACCGGACAACGCCGCCGCCAACGTCACCGAGGCCGCCCCGGAAGCGCCCCCCGCCCCGCCGCCTGCCTGGACCGTGCAGCCGGGCGGCACGATCGGCTTTTCCGTCGGCAATGATGGCCAGACGATCAGCGGCAGCTTCGCCAAATGGACCGCCGCGATCGTCATGGACCCGGACCGTCCTGAAACCGCCGACATCAAGGTGACGATCGACATGGCCAGCGCCAGCGTGGGCGACGCCTATCAGGACGGGATGCTGCCGGGCGACGAATTTTTCGCGGTGGCCGCCCACCCCACCGCAACCTTCACCGCGAAGGGCGCGGAGAAGAGCGGCGCGAACGCCTATCGCGCCACCGGCACGCTCAGCCTCAAAGGCGTCGCCAAGCCCCAGACCATCCGCTTCACCCTGTCGGGCGACGGCGCGACCCGCAAGGTCAGCGGCACCGCGACCATCGCCCGCGCCGCCTTTGGCGTGGGCAATGGCGAGAGCAGCGGCGGACTGGCCCCCCAGGTGGCGCTGACCTTCGCCTTCACCGCCCGTAAAAAGGATTGAGGCAAAAATAAGCGTGCTCCCGCGCAGGCGGGAGCCCAGTCGAGGCGCTGGAACTGGGCTCCCGCCTGCGCGGGAGCACTATTATACTATTCACGACCTGTTGTTTGGAAACCCTATGCGCGCACTCCCCATCCTCATCGCGACCGCGTCGCTGGCCGCCACCTCCCCCACACCCGCCTCGGCCCAAGCCTTCATGTTCGAAAGCGGCACGTCGCTGCTCGCCAAATGCCGCAACAAGGCGCCCGAATATGCGCTGGCCTGCACCGCCTATATCGTCGGCGTGGTCGATGGCATCCGCAAGGACAGCTTCATCGGCCGTGGTCGCCCGATCTGCTGGCCTGACAAGATGAGCGCGGACGATGCCCGCCGCACCGTCGTCGCCTATCTCGAACGCTGGCCAGACCAGCGGCGCGGCCCCGCTTCCGTGCTGGTCAGCGTGGCGCTCAACGAACGCTATCCATGCCAGAAATAGCGAATCGATCAGTCTGATCGAAAGGATCATTGCGCCCGCGCGCCGGAATACTGCTATAAACTTGCCTTGGACGGCGCGGCGGCGTAGGTGCGGCCCCTGTTTTTTTGGTTCATTTAGGAGACTCGTCGTGGCGGCGAAATGGACGCCGGATAGCTGGCGCGCGCATAAGGGCATTCAGATGCCCGCTTACCGGGACACACAGGCGCTCGCCGCCGTGGAGGCCCAGCTTGGCCAGTTTCCGCCGCTCGTCTTTGCAGGCGAGGCCCGCAACCTGAAAACCGACCTGGCGAAGGTCGCGGCCGGTGACGCCTTCCTGTTGCAGGGCGGCGATTGCGCCGAAAGTTTTGCCGAGTTCCACCCGAACAATATCCGCGACACGTTCCGCGTGCTGCTCCAGATGGCGGTCGTGCTGACCTTCGCCTCGAAGCTGCCGGTGGTGAAGGTCGGCCGCATGGCGGGCCAGTTCGCCAAGCCGCGCTCGGCCGATACCGAAGTGGTCGGCGGGGTTGAGCTGCCCAGCTATCGCGGCGACAATGTCAACGACATTGCTTTCACCGCACAGGGCCGCGAGCCGGACCCGCAGCGGATGGTGCAGGCCTATAACCAGTCGGCAGCAACGCTCAACCTGCTGCGCGCCTTCTCGACCGGCGGCTATGCCAGCCTGGATCGCGTCCATGGCTGGATGCTCGATTTCATGGGTCGCAGCCCCTGGGCCGCGAAGTTCGAGGCGATGGCCGACCAGATCGGCCAGGCGCTCGATTTCATGCGCGCCTGTGGCCTGGACGCCGAAACCGTGCCGCAGCTTGGCGGGACCAGCTTCTACACCAGCCATGAAGCGCTGCTGCTGCCGTTCGAACAGGCGCTGACCCGGCAGGACAGTCTGACCGGCGACTGGTATGACACGTCCGCCCACATGCTGTGGATCGGCGACCGCACCCGTTTCGAAGGGTCGGCCCATGTCGAATATCTGCGCGGCATCGGCAATCCGATCGGCATGAAGTGCGGCCCCAGCCTGGAGCCGGACGCGCTCATCCGCCTGCTCGACCTGCTCAACCCGTCGCGCGAAGCCGGGCGCATCACGCTCATCACCCGCTACGGCCATGACAAGATCGAGGCGGGCCTGCCCAAGCTGGTCCGCGCCGTCCTGCGCGAAGGCCATCCGGTGGTGTGGTCCTGCGACCCGATGCACGGCAATGTCATCAAGGCCGCCAATGGCTACAAGACACGGCCGTTCGAGCGTATCCTGGCCGAAGTGCGCGGCTTCTTCGCCGTTCACCGCGCCGAAGGCAGCTTCGGCGGCGGCATCCACGCGGAAATGACCGGCCAGAACGTCACCGAATGCACCGGCGGCGCCATCGCCATCACCGACGAAGGCCTCGCCGACCGCTACCACACCCATTGCGACCCGCGCCTGAACGCGGCGCAAAGCCTGGAGCTGGCTTTCCTGCTGGCCGAAATGCTGAACGAAGAACTGAAAGAACGCCGCGCCGCGGCGTGATTTGCGCTCCTCGCGCAAGCTGGAGGGGCAGCGAGACTTGGGCGCGCAGCGCCTTAGTCGCAGCGGGGTGGGCCAACGCAACCTCGCGCAAGCCCACCCCCTAACCCCCTCCCGCCTGCGGGAGGGGGGATCCGCGCTACAGAAATCCCCTATTTTCCACGGACGATCGTTTCTGGCTAAGTTGGGTGGATTGGAGACAGTCTGTTTCTTGGTTCCGTAGTCTAGATAACTGACACGTACTTCGCGTGCGTTTGCCAGTTCAGTCCTTCCCACATTTTGCGTTCTAAGTGGATGGTGGCATAGGACGCATGTAAAGACCTGCAGATTTGCTGGGACCGAGGAACACTGTAGATGGCGGATGTTGAAAAGCTGATTGGTCGAGCTACGTTAGCGGTTCCAGTTTTACACGTCCTCACATGCGGTATCTACATCGCAGGATACTCCGCCGGCTTCGGTGGAAATATTGGCGGTATGTTTTCTGCGTCGGATTTTTTTACAATCACTATTCAGCACCTTATTATGATCTACGTGCTCGGACTTATATTTCCAACTGGCTTCATACTACTGCGACATAGGGCAGGAAAAACCTACGCGGCTGATGAAATCGAGCGCGAAGAGAACCCAACTCGCAAGACGCGCCTAATCTCTGACAGGAAGTTTATAGTCGGATTTATGGATTGGTTTCTGCCATCCGTAGGATTGGTCATGATAGCGATGCTATTTTGTCAATTTTGGACAGGAGCGCGGATTGAATACTATATGACTTTCAACATGATTTTGTTGGCATTAATGCCAACTTGGTGGCGGTTGGCAAGTTATTTTCGGTTCTATGGACTTCCTGCCGAAATAACATGGTGTGTATTCGTTTTCATAATTGGCGTCTTAGGGGTCGGCTTGAATGCAGGCGATAAAGACCGTCGCGCCCCTTATATGTTTCTCGCCAACGGTCACATGCGATGCAAGGAGCAGGTCATTTTGAACCCGATTGGGGATCGGTTTATTTCAGTTACGGCAGATAACCGCCGACACATCGTTGCTGATGACTGCAATGTGCGCTTCGATTTTGAGGCCGCGCCGACATTCGCAGAAGGGTCGCTTTATGACCTTGTAAGCGCGAAACTGTTTCCTTCCCCTTGAGGAAACGCGAAGTGCAAACGGCTGCAAGCCCGCCGATCTGTCACGACAGAACGACAGTCAGGTAATCGCACAAAAAATCAAAGCTGCGTCATCGTGCAGACAACATTGTTGGCGTCAGTTTTGAGGCTAAATTCAGAGATATATAAATGACGTCAATTGCTCGTTTACCGCCCCCTCACCCAACCTCGCGCCATTCCCCCGGCTGCACCCCCTCCAGCGTCCATTCCCCGATCGCCCAGCGCACCAGCCTGAGCGTCGGATGCCCCACCGCTGCCGTCATGCGCCGCACCTGCCGGTTCTTGCCCTCCCTTATCGTCAGGCTGATCCAGCAATCGGCCACGGTCTTGCGAAAGCGCACCGGGGGGTCGCGGGGCCAGAGCGCCGGGTCGTCGATCCGTTCGGCCTCGGCGGGCAAGGTCCGCCCGTCCTTCAACGTCACCCCGCGCCGCAGCGCGTCGAGCGCCGCCTCGTCCGGTTCGCCCTCTACCTGCGCCAGATAGGTTTTGGGCATTTTGAAGCGGGGGTCGGCGATCCGCGCCTGCAGGCGGCCATCGTCGGTCAGCAGCAACAGCCCTTCGCTGTCCGTGTCCAGCCGCCCGGCGGGATAGACGCCCGGCACATCGATATAATCCTTGAGCGTCTGCCGCTCCGGCCCATTGGGTTCGGGGGTGAACTGGCACAGGACATTGAACGGTTTATTGAATAATATCAGCGCCATGGCCTAAACCTCTTCCTCAAAAGCCAGGCTGCCCTGATTGACCAGCATGGTCAGCAACGCCAGCCCGGCATCGGACGGATCGGCGCTCACATGATCCTGCGCGCAAAGCGTTTCGGCCAGCGCCGCCACGCCGCCGGCACAATCGAAACATTCGCCATCGACGAACAGCAGCAGCCCGTCGCCCTGCCGCACGAAGGAAAAGCGGCTGGCGGGATTGCGGCACAGCGCCGCCCCTTCCGCCAGCATCGCCGCGACATCGCCCGCTTCCATCGGCTCTTCGGGGCGCCAGTCGGTATCGGGATATTTGGGGCTGCTGCTATACTGGCCGAACCAGCGGGCAAAGGCGGTGCGGTCGGCCAGCGCCTCCGTCACCAGCGCGTGCAGCCGGTCGATCGCGGCGGGCGCGATCTCGCCCGGATTGGCCTGCCGCGCCAGATCGGGATCGGCATAGCGATCCTCGTCCGGCATCGTGTCCACCAGCGTTTCGGACCAATGTTCGACCAGTTCGGCGCGCGATGGCGCGCGAAAGCCGATCGAATAGGTCATGCAGTCATCCCCCACAGCGACGCCATGATGGGCGATGCGCGGCGGCACGTACAGAATGTCGCCCGGTTCCAATATCCATTCCTGTTCCGGAACGAAATCGGCCAGCAGGCGCAGATCGTCATGCGGCAAAAGCGGCGTGGTGGAATCGCACAAGGCCCCCACCTGCCAGCAGCGACGCCCCAGCCCCTGCACCAGGAACACGTCATATTGGTCGAAATGCGCGCCCACCCCGCCGCCATCGGTCGCGTAGCTGACCATGACATCGTCGATCCGCCAGTTGGGGACGAAGCGGAACGGATCGATCAGCGCCGCGACCTGCGGGACATGATGGTCCACCGCCTGCACCAGCAATGTCCAGGGGAGCGCGCCCAGTTGGCCAAAGCGGGTTTCGGGCAGCGGCCCGCTCTCCATCGCCAGCCGATCATCGCCCAGCGTGATCAGCCGCGATTCCACGCCCTCCTCGCACGCCAGCCCCGCCAGCTCGTCCGGCTCCAGCGGATTGCGCCACTCCCCCCACGGGTTGCGGATGAGCAGCGGCTTTTTCTGCCAATAGTCGCGCAGGAACAGGGCGGGATCGAAATGGGAAAGCTGCATCACCAGCCCTTGCCCCTATCCGCCCCCGCTGTCAAAACCCTTACATCTCCAGCCCGATCAGCGTCCCGCTGCCGATGCGGTCGACATGGCGCTTGCCGTCGATTTCCAGCCAGTCGGGCGTCACTTCCAGCCGCCGCCCCCGGATCGTCGTGCGCAGATGTTCCACCGCGATCCTGTTGCGCGACACGATGCGCAGCACCGCAAGGCCGTCGCCGCGCGACGCCATCATCGAATAGCGGTCGCCGCGCAGCAGGAAGTGCCAGCTGCCATCGGTCGGCAGCCATTCATTGCCGTCGATCACCTGCACCGGCTCGCCATCGGGCGCGCCCAGCCGCACGCTGATCCGCGTCGCGCCATTGGTGCGGCGGGGCGGGGCAAAGATCAGGATCGGCTCGCCATCCAGCGTGATGGGGATCGGCGTGTCGCGCAACAGGCGCGATCCGCCGACGATCAGTTGCGGCAATTCGGCAGAAAAGGGCAGACGGTCCCGCGCAAAATGGCGCTGGCGCACGACCGGATTGGCGTGAAAGCTATGCACCTGCGTCGCGGTCAGCCGCCCTTCCTCCACCAGCCCGTGGCATGTCGGGCACAGCAACGTCGCGCCGTTGCTGTCGGGCAAGCTCAGATAGCGATAGATGGTCACCCCGCACCGCACACAGGCAAAGCCGCAGGCCTGCCTTATGTCCGCGCGCTGCTCGGCCGTCAGTTCCGTCAGTGACGGCATCACTCGCAAGCCCATGCAGACGACCCCTTGTCCGCGCCGCGCCACATCATGCGGCCCGGCGTTGCTCCTTCTGGCGTCCTCTGCGGCTGGGAACTCTTCCGGTCCCTCTATCTGCTATCGTTGAAATATATGCGTCAAAGTCAAGGGGTAGCGTATAAATCCCCTATCGCTGTGGCAACAGGTCCAGATTGCGCGCGGCGGCGATGGCGCGGATTCGGCCGGGCCGGGGCATATTCTTGATCGCGATTTCGGCCATATCGCCCGCGCTGAACAGCTCGACATGGCCGACGTCGAAGATGCGCTGGCCCAGCGATTGCGTGATCCGCACGCTGCGAATGCTCGACAGGGCGATCTCGGTGCGCTGCTTGGCCAGCAGCCCCCGCTCCATCAGCACCTCCCGCTCGCTCAGCGCCAGCCGCTCGCCCTTGTGCATCACCCACCACACCGCGATGGCCAGTATGCCGACGACCGACACCAGCAACAGCATGAACAGCACGGGATGCGCCCGGAACATCGCGGGATGCTCATCATATAACCAGCTCTCGCTCATGCCGCCTCCTGCGCCTGGAACGCGCCGTTTTGATCATGCCCCCGCGCCATCGTCAAGCGGCCGATCCGCTGATCCGCCCCGCAGGTTGGTTAACGAAATCTTCGTGAAAATCGGCTA
This sequence comes from Sphingobium xenophagum NBRC 107872, assembly GCF_000367345.1. Lineage (GTDB taxonomy): Bacteria > Pseudomonadota > Alphaproteobacteria > Sphingomonadales > Sphingomonadaceae > Sphingobium > Sphingobium xenophagum. Next base: position 133,463 of record NZ_BARE01000017.1, on the reverse strand, counting down.
TCCACATATAGGATAGTGGAAAACCGACCATGGCACATAATCTCTACGAACCGGGCGATCGCACCTTCGACCCATCGGGCGCCTGGCTGCATGACAGGCAGGACGGCCCGGCCACCATCGTGGCGGGCGGGATCATCCTCGTCGCGCTGGTGATCGCGGCGGCCGCCATCCTGCTGTTCAAGGATCTGATGCCCGCTGCCGATCATGGCGCGGTCGCTGCCCGGCCGACCATTTCCGAACAGTTCGGACTGTGCGACGATCTGACCGGCGATGCCTGCGTCCTGTCGGCGGACAGCTATGCCTATAAGGGCCATTATTATCGCCTGGCCGACATCAGCGTCCCCAGCCAGATCGGCGCCAAATGCCCGGACGAAGCCGAACGGGCGCAGCAGGGGCGCATTGCGCTCGCCGCGATGATGAACGGCGGCGCGTTCGAGGCCCGGCCCGATCCCATAGACCCGGACCCGGCGGCCAGGGTGCTGGTGCGCGACGGCGTGTCGATCGGCCAGTTGATGATCCTCAAGGGCCATGCCCGGCCCTGGTCGCCAAAGCCGATCCACTGGTGCGCGGGCCAGCCGCGCTGAGCCTCTGTCCCGACATGCGCGCAAGAGCGCATGTCGGTTGCCGCACCGGCCCTCACCCCCACCCGACCGCCCACAGAGTGTATCCTGAATGGGAGGTCGGGTGGGGTTCAAACGAGGCACGTGACTCGTTTGAAGGCCGGTGCGGATACGCCAAAAAATACTGTCCTACATATAACCATATAGGTTATATGGCCCGCCATGACCAGCCGATCCCTTCCGCGCGCCACGGTGCAGCCCGTCCATCTGGATTTCACCCCCATCCCTCGCCGCTATCGCCATGATGGCTGGACGCCGGAGCGTCAGCGCGCCTTCATCGCCGCGCTGGCGGAAACCGGATCGGTCAAGCACGCCGCCCAGCGCGTCGGCATGTCGACCGATGGCGCCTATCAGTTGCGACGGCAAAAGGGCGCCGACAGCTTCGCCGCCGCCTGGCTCGCCGCGCTGGATCAGGGGGTGCAGCGGCTGGAGGACATCGCGCTGGAACGGGCCATCAACGGCATCGAAGTCCCGGTGTACAGCTATGGCAAGCTGGTCGGCACCCGCCGCGTCTTTAACGACCGGCTGCTCATGTTCCTGCTGCGCAACCGCGCGCATGATCGCTATCCCGAAGGCGCGATCCGCGGCGCATCCCGCCCCGTCGACATCGAAGCGCTCAAGCTGGAATGGAAGCGCGAGGAAATGCGCCCCGGCGGCGAGGCCGATCTGGCCGTCAAGGCGGTGATCAAAGAGGTCGAACAGTTGCGCGCCGAAGAGGAAGCCAACCGCCGCAACCCGCGCGGCCGCATCACCATAGAGGGCGACGAACGCGAAGCCTTCGACCGCTGGCGCGCCGCAACCCAAGGCCTCGCCCTGCCAGCCCCGGACACGGACGCACACGCCCGACGCGATGGGCCGCAGGCGCGGACGTTTTGAGGGGGGTGTGGCGAACCGTCGTCAAGCCGCGAACATCTGCCCCAATATCCGCAAAAGCGCCGCGCCGCTCGCCGCATCGACCCGGCCCAGCCGCTTCACCAGCCGCACCTTGTCCACCGTCCGCATCTGATCGGGCAGGATCAGCCCGTCCTTGCCCTTGAACCGCAGCGCCACCCGGAACGGCGCAGGGCGACTCCCCGTCGTCATCGGCGCGACGATCACCGTGCGCAGATGTGCGTTCAGTTCGTCGGGCGACACGATCACGCAGGGGCGGGTTTTCTGGATTTCGCTCCCCACCGTCGGGTCGAGCGCCGCCAGCCATATCTCGCCGCGCAGCATCGCCGGGCCTGTCACCATGTCAGGTCCGCATCGCCCTCGACAGCGAAACCGGCCCAGTCCTGCGCCTCATCATCACCTTCCGCCCCGATCGCCTGCGCTACGCCTGCCCAGCCGGCCCGCTGATCCATGGCCACAGGCGTCGCCACGATCCGCCCGTCCTCAGCCCGAATATCCAGCGCCTGCCCGGTCGTCAGCCCGATCTCCCCCAACAATGCCTTGGGCAGGATGATCCCCGCACTATTCCCCATTTTCCGCACAACCGTTTGCATGGCCTACTCCTTTCCGGGCGGGATCGCCCATGACATCGCCTGATCCCTCACCGTCATGCTGAACTTGTTTCAGCATCCATCCCCCGTCACGCGCAGCGGCCTGATCTGGAGACTGTCCGGTGACTCGAAAACCAGCGCGGCTGCACCCATCCAACAGGGACGAGGGTAACGCACCGTTTCCCAATGCAATTCCTGCTCCAGAACAAAGCCTACCATAAGTAGTCAGTTATTACAACGTTATAACAGTTGGGCGTGTTTGGGTGGGGAATTGATCCCATAGCACGGTTGCTTTGAAGCACGCACCTCAATGGTCACTGCGACCCGTCAATTCCAAATTGATAGTCGATGGTCAAAAACATTAACCTCGCTTCATGTTGATTGCCACTCCCGAAAGAAAACCTGCAATTCCGGGCAAGCCACAAGCCGATAGAACAGCAAGTATTGTCGCGGAAAATGCGTAAGGTATGGGATCATCACGAAGTGCTTTTGCTGCTCGTTTCGCGTATAGCGCGGCCTCGCTGGCGAAACCTTCATTATATGAATCGGCTAGATTTCCACGACTTGCCGCATCAAGCAAATTGCCAATGGCCCTATGTAGCGCGCGCAGGCTTTCAAGAGCATCCTCCGTTCCCTCAAGGGGAGGGCCGCCATTATGACGAGGCATTTCCAATACAGATATCAGGCGTTCTACGGCATGTTGGGCGATCGGCATCAACGTCCGCACCGCCAACACTCGATCTGTGGGCTTGCTTGCCCCTGTCCATGCGGAGGAGTCGTAGCCTGGTAGAGTTAATTCAGTATTTTCAAAGAATTGCAATCGCTCTGCGGTCGTCAAAGTCGGCTCGAATTGACGACGAACTTCAACGCGCCGAGGTTCCCACTGGGGTGAAAAACTCTTTAGAGTCGGCCACATTGCGCCCAAGTCGCGATGCCGCTTAACGAAACGAGGAATGACCTCGCCGTATGCAGGATCGCTTAGAAGTATTTGACGAAGCTCCTTATACTCGGAATTAAGCTCGTCATTTCGCACGCCTTCAGCCGCTGCAAGAAGGACGTCTTGCAACCGAAGTATTGCATCCAAGTCATTATCAAATTGGGTATCATCGAGCGGCAGAGGCATATGCCACTATACCTAAATATAGAGCGCCGAAAACTGCGATCGTTAGCTTTCGAGAAACGAGAATTTGGGTCTCTGCCCCCTACCCCATCCTCCCCCACACCGCCGCCAGCACCTCCCGCGCCAGTCGCGCATAGTCGGCGCAGGCCGCCTGCATCGCCGTGCCGCTATCTCCGTCGCGCCAGCCGCCATAGCAGTGCCGGTTCTGCGCCGCGCGCATCGTGCGCAGCCGCCCGCGCTCGACGCCTGCCAGCCCCAATTGGCCGCCAGCCCGTCGCCATGCCTCCGCCGCGCTGAAAATGCGCCGCCCCGGATGGATGCCGGGGTCGCGCCCTGCCGCTGTGCCCAGCCGGTCGATCCGCTGCGCCTCGACAATCATGTCGGTCAGGAACAGGTCCAGTTCGCGCAGGCCATTGCCGATCAGCCGGGCGGGCATCGCGCCACGCCGCCGGATCGCCGCGTCGGGGCATTGGCCCAACGACATGCCATTGGCCAGAAACGCCGCCGCCCGCTCGATCCGGTCCAGTTGGCCGGTCAGGGCGGCGTGCGCGTCGGTCAGTTCTCGTCGCCCATCCGCAGCGCGGCGATGAAGGCTTCCTGCGGAATCTGGACCGATCCATATTCGCGCATCCGCTTCTTGCCTTCCTTCTGCTTGTCGAGCAGCTTCTTCTTGCGGCTGATGTCGCCGCCATAGCATTTGGCGGTCACGTCCTTGCGCATCGCGGCGATGGTTTCGCGGGCGATCACCTTGCCGCCGATCGCGGCCTGGATCGGGATTTTGAACAAATGGCGGGGGATCAGGTCTTTCAGGCGCTCGCACATGCCGCGCCCGCGCGATTCCGCCGATCCGCGATGGACGATCATGCTGAGCGCGTCGACCGGCTCTGAATTGACCATGATGCTCATCTTGACCAGGTCGCCCTCGCGATAGCCGATCTGGTGATAGTCGAAGCTCGCATAGCCGCGGCTGATGCTCTTCAGGCGGTCGTAAAAGTCGAACACCACTTCGTTGAGCGGCAATTCATAGGTCACCTGCGCGCGACCGCCGACATAGGTGAGGTTCTTCTGGATGCCGCGCCGGTCCTGGCACAGTTTCAGGATGGACCCCAGATATTCGTCGGGGCAATAGATGATCGCCTCGATCCACGGCTCCTCAATCTCGTCGATCTTGGTCGGGTCGGGCATGTCGGCGGGATTGTGCAGCTCGATCTCGCCCGCGCCATAGGTCAGCTTGATCTTGTACACCACCGACGGCGCCGTGGTGATCAGGTCCAGATCATATTCGCGGGTCAGCCGTTCCTGAATGATTTCCAGATGGAGGAGGCCCAGGAACCCGCAGCGGAAGCCGAAGCCCAGCGCGGCGCTGCTTTCCATTTCGAAGCTGAAGCTGGCATCGTTCAGGCGCAGCTTGCTGATGCTGTCGCGCAATTTGTCGAAATCATTGGCGTCGACCGGGAACAGGCCGCAAAACACCACCGGCTGCACTTCCTTGAAGCCCGGCAGCGGCGCGGTTGCGCCATTTTTGACCGTGGTGATGGTGTCGCCCACGCGGGTCTGGGCAATTTCCTTGATCTGCGCGGTGATGAAGCCGATTTCGCCTGCCGCCAGTTCGGGCAGCTGTTCGATCTTGGGCCGCATGCAACCGACGCGGTCGATGAGATGTTCGGTGCCGCCGATCATGAACTTGATCGCCTGCCCCTTCCTGATCACGCCATTGACGACGCGGACCAGGATGACGACGCCCAGATAGGGGTCGTACCAGCTGTCGACCAGCATCGCCTCCAGCGGCGCGTTGCGGTCCCCCTTTGGCGGCGGGATTTTCTGGACGATGGCTTCCAGAATCTCGTCGATGCCGATGCCCGATTTGGCGCTGGCCAGCACCGCTTCGGACGCATCCAGGCCGATGACATCCTCGATTTCCTTGCGCACCTTTTCCGGTTCCGCGGCGGGCAGGTCGATCTTGTTGAGCACCGGCACGATCTCATGATCATGCTCGATCGACTGGTAGACATTGGCCAAAGTCTGCGCTTCCACGCCCTGCGCCGCGTCCACGACCAGCAGCGCGCCCTCGCACGCGGCAAGGGAACGGCTGACCTCATAGGCGAAGTCGACATGGCCCGGCGTGTCCATCAGGTTCAGCTCATAGGTCTGGCCGTCTTTCGCGACATAGTCCAGGCGCACCGTCTGCGCCTTGATCGTGATCCCGCGCTCCTTCTCAATGTCCATATTATCAAGGACTTGGGCGCTCATCTCGCGGTCGGACAGGCCGCCGGTCCGCTGGATCAGCCGGTCCGCCAGCGTGGACTTGCCATGGTCGATATGGGCGATGATCGAAAAGTTACGGATGTGGCTAAGCTCAGTCATTGCGCGCCGATAGCAGGTGTCATCGGCTCTGTCAGCAGGATCGCGAAAGCCCCGTCCGATAAGATGACAATGGCCGTCACCCCCACCCCGCTCCGCTCCGCTTGGAAGCATGACGGCGCTATGATATGATGCGCGAAAATATCGGGGCGCGCACAAATTCAGATCAAGCAACAAACGGGGTTCTTGAAAATGCGTGTATTAAAGACGTTGACAGCCGCTACGGTCTGTCTGGCACTGGTCGCGCCGCAAGCCATTGCCGCTGACAAGGGGTCGTCGGGTCGTCAGGCCCAGACGAAAAAACAGATGGAAATCCCCCGCTGCACCAAGCGCCTCGGCACCGTCGCAATCGTCGAGCCGGACAATCAGTGGTGGCGCGAACTGAGCCTGGGCAGCCCGGAAGCGATCATCAAACTGTTTGTCCAGCAGTCCGGCTGCTTTGGCCTGGTCAATCGCGGCCGGTCGATGGCCAGCCGCAATCTGGAACGCGCCATGGCGGATTCGGGCGAATTGCAGGCGGGCAGCAATCTGGGCAAGGGTCAGGTCAAGGCTGCGGATTATTTCATCCAGCCCGACATCGTGACCACCAACAAGAATAGCGGCGGCAATGCCTTTGGCGGAATGCTCGGCGGGATGCTGGGCGGCCGGGTCGGCGGCGCGCTGCTGGGCGGCATATCGATCAAGAAGAGCGAAGCCAACGTCATGCTGTCGGTCGTCAATGCGCGCACGACCGAAGAGGAAGTGATGGCGGAAGGCTATTTCCGCAAATCGGACCTCAGCTTTGGCGGCGGTGGCGGACTGGGCTGGATGGGCGGGCTGGCTGCGGTCGGCGGCGGCGGCTACCAGAATACCGATATCGGTCAGGTCATCGTGCTCGCCTATCTGGACGCCTATACCAAGATGGTGACGCAGATGGGCGGACTGCCCGAAAATGCGGCTGCGGCAGCACCTGTCGCACGATAGGATCAGGAGGGGCGCGGCCGGTCTGTCCGGCTGCGCCCTTTATCAGGCCGGAACGATGGCGACAGCCGGCCCCGCGCGCCGACGCTTCCACCAGCGCAATATCGTCTCCCCCGCTGGCCGTTCGACCGCGCGATTGATCGCCGTTCCCAGCAGCAACGCTACGGCGAAGGCGGCGAAGAAGCCGACCCACGGGCTATAGCCAGCCTTGGCGACCTCCAGCATGACGATGAAACCGACATGCTGATGGATCAGGTAAAAGGAATAGCTGATCCCGCCCAGCCAGACGAGCGGGCGCAGGCTGAGGAAATGCAACCGTCCCGCGATCAACGCTGCGAAGGTTAGGATCAGGACGCAGGCAACGATAGTCACGTCCCAGGTCTCGATCGTCGCCACGGAGGCCAGCGACAGAAGCATATAAGGCGTCTGCTGCCGCCAACTGCGCTGCCCGGCCCATACACGATAGGACAACATGCCGATGACGAAGAAAGGCAGATAGCGCAGCACCAGCAACATGATGATGCGTTCGGGCATGTCGGGCCAGGCGAAATAGAGCCAGCGTATGGCCAGCCACGCCGCCAGCACGGGTTCAAGCCGCTTAAGGCCAGCAAAGCGCCACAGCGCGATCATGCAGACATAGAAGCCGATTTCCACGGTCAGCGTCCAATAGGCCCCGTCGACTTCGGGCATGAACGCGAAGCCCTGCAACATGGTAAAGTTGGCAAGGATCGCCACCGGACCGACCAGCAACTGGGTCGCATGCGCCAGATATTCGATGCCCAGCGTCAGCAGCATGGCGACGATATAGGCAGGGTAAAGGCGCGCAAAGCGGTTGACGACAAAATCGGCGACCGACCCGATCCGGTCGAGCGTGAAGAAGATCGCGAAGCCCGAAATGGTGAAGAACAGCAACACCCGGTAATTGCCGCCGGGAAAGCTGAAAGGGACATGGCTGGCTTGCGGAAACAGCTCGTGGAAGCGAGTGGAATAATGGAAAATCAGCACGCACAACGCCCCGATGCCGCGCAAAGCGTCCAACTCGGTCAGGCGAGTACGGGAGGAAGGCGATCCGGCCATGCTGCGCTATAGCAACATGACAGCAATAAATCCGTTAACATCGTGGTTAACCAGAGCGTCTTAACCCTCTTTTGTTGCTGAATTTTTGCCAGATCGCACCAGTCGATCGGTCAATGTGCCTCCGCCGCACGTTTCAGGCCCTGTAATTGCTCGTTCAGGACCTGATCAACCAATGGAGCAAGTACGGCTGCACCAGCGCGCAGATAGCCGCCGACGACATAGGTCATCGTGACGCGGACGCCCTTGCCCGACGGCTTGATCGTGACATCGAGCGTGCCAGCGACGCCTTCGCTCTGAAGCGGTCCCAGCGCGGCGGACAGGCGCAACTGCTTGTCGGGCACGGCATAGATGACCCGCCCATGTTCAACGCTGCCGGGCTTGCCGGACGGATTGGGCAGGACTTCGTAAAAGCAACCACCGGCGCGCGGGTCCAGCACCATATTGGCCGAATCGCCGCTATAGGTGTGACTGTCACTCCACCAGCGACCGGGCATTGCCAGCAACGCATAGACAGCGCCAGGTTCCGCCGCGATCTCGACACTGCTTTGCGTTGCAAAGCCGATGTCGCTGGTTGCTGTAACAGCGCTATGGGCCGGCGCGGCCATCGCCGCACCAGCCCATAGCAAAAGTCCGATGATGCGCATGATGCCCTCCCCCCGTCGCGTGCGGAGGGCAATCTAGCTCAGGCTGCGCCGCCGTCCAAGATGGCAGCGATTGCAACGCTCACATCGTCCATATCCGCCATGCCATCGACACGCGACACGATGCCGCGCGCTTCATAGATTGGCAGGATCGGCGCCGTCTTGGCACGATATTCGGCCATGCGGGTGCGGACGGTTTCTTCATTGTCGTCGGGACGACGCTTGAATTCCGTGCCGCCGCATTTGTCACAGACGCCTTCGACCTTGGGCTTCTTGAACGTGTCGTGATAGCCTTCCCCGCAGCTGGCGCAGGTGAAGCGGCCGGTAATGCGTTCGACCAATGCGTCTTCGTCGACTTCCAGTTCGACGACATGATCGAGCGAACGGCCGCGCTGTTCCAGGATGGCATCGAGCGAATGGGCCTGCGCCTCTGTCCGCGGATAGCCATCGAAGATGACGCCGGTGTCGGAGGAAAGCGCGTCCAGCGCCTCGCCGATAATACCGGACACGACTTCGTCAGGCACGAGTGCGCCCGATTCCATAAGCGCCTTGGCCTGCAGGCCTACGGGCGTTCCCGCCTTGACCGCAGCGCGCAGCATGTCGCCGGTCGACAGCTGGACCATGCCACGGCTATCGACCAGACGGCTGGCCTGCGTCCCCTTGCCAGCACCCGGAGGGCCAAGCAGAATGATATTCATTGCGCGCATTCTCCCCTGTTGTGCGCCCTGAGCCGGTCTGCGCCAATTAGCGCATACGGCCTTTCAGCTTCGCCTTCTTGATCAGATCCCCATATTGATGGGCGAGCAGATGGCTTTGAATCTGGGTCACCGTATCGACCGTAACATTGACAACGATCAACAGGCTAGTCCCACCAAGGTAGAATGGAATTCCCGCCCGGGCGATGGCGAATTCAGGCACGAGGCAGATGAACGCCAGATAGGCCGCGCCGATCACCGTGATGCGCGTCAGCACATAGTCGAGATAATTTTCGGTATTCTTGCCCGGACGGATGCCGGGAATGAAGCCGCCATTGCGCTTGAGATTGTCCGCCGTCTCTTCCGGATTGAACACCACGGCGGTGTAGAAGAAGCAGAAGAACACGATGCCAAGCCCGTACAGCGCCATGTAGACCGGGCTGCCATGCGACAGATACTGGTTCAGCGTCAGAACGAAGTCGCCCAGCCTGCTCTCACCCGCGACGGTTTGACCCGCGAACTGCGAGATGGTCAGCGGCATCAGCAGCAGCGAGCTGGCGAAGATCGGCGGGATGACGCCGGCGGTGTTGACCTTCAAGGGCAGATGGCTGCGATCCGCCTGCATCAGCCCCTGCCGGGTCTGGCGCTTGGGATATTGGATCAGCACGCGGCGCTGGGCCCGCTCCATGAAGCAGATCAAAAGGACGAGGCCGACAGCCATTACCATGATCAGGAAGATCAGCAGGCCGGAAATCGTGCCTTCGCTGCCCGATTTGAACAGGTTGCTCAACGTCACCGGCAACTGGGCGACGATGCCCGCCATGATGATGAGCGACACGCCATTGCCGATGCCGCGCGAGGTGATCTGTTCACCCAGCCACATCAGGAACATGGTGCCGCCAATCAGCGAGACAACGGCGGTCAGGCGGAACAGCATGCCCGGTTCGATCACCGCAGCGACGCCCGACTGCGCGCCGAACCCTTCAAGCCCGACCGCAATGAAATAGCCCTGGACCGCGGTCAGGCCGACCGTGCCATAGCGGGTATATTGGTTGAGCTTCTTGCGCCCGCTCTCTCCTTCCTTCTTGATCGCCGCCAGCTTGGGCGAGAGCGACGCGCCAAGCTGCACCACGATCGATGCGGTGATGTAGGGCATGACGCCGAGCGCGATCAGGCTCATGCGCGACAGGCTGCCACCGGAGAAGGTGTTGAAAATGTCGAGGATGCCGCCCTGCGTCTGGCTGTAGAGCTGCGACAAGGCGGTCGGATCGACGCCGGGCAGCGGCACGAAGCTGAGAAAACGGAACACGATCAGCGCGCCAAGCGTAAACCACAGGCGCTTCTTGAGGTCGGTCGCCTGGCTGAATTTCGCGAGGCTGAGATTGGATGCGAGCTGGTCGGCTCTCGATGCCATGGTGGCTGCCCTTCAAATCATGCGTGCCGGAGCATCAAGGCCCCGGAGCGGAATCGCTCATCCCTTAGCGGGACGGGTTAGCCGTGTCGAACAGGGAGTTGCCGCGCAAGCGACAAAATACCCCCCCAGATACGTACAGCCCCGCCAACCCATATCGGGCAGCGGGGCCATACATGCAAGTCTGGGACAGCGAATTACGCCTTCCGCGCAGCCTTGGCAGCGGCGAGCGCAGTGCCCTTCTTGGCCTTCGCCTTGTCGGCTGCGGCGACCACTTCGATCACCTCGACCTTGCCACCGGCCTTCTCGACGGCTTCCACCGCGCCCTTGGACGCGCCGGCGACCAGGAAGCTGACCTTGGCGGTCAGTTCACCCTTGGCGAGCAGACGGACGCCATCCTTGCCACCACGGGCAAGCGCGGCGCCCTTAAGCGCGGCATGGTCGATGGTTGCGTTGGCGTCCAGCTTGCCAGCATCGATCGCCTTCTGCACGGCACCCAGGTTCACGATCGCATAATCGTTCGCGAAGATGTTGTTGAAGCCGCGCTTCGGGATGCGCATGTGGAGCGGCATCTGGCCGCCTTCGAAACCGTTGATGGCAACGCCCGAACGCGCCTTGGCGCCCTTCTGGCCGCGACCGGCGGTCTTGCCCTTGCCCGAACCGATGCCGCGTCCGACGCGCATACGGCCCTTGCGGGCGCCATCATTGTCACGGATGTCATTGAGTTTCATATCGTGCACTCGCTTTCGCTATGTTCGCGCTGTCCCCCGATGGGAACCAAAGAGGCCGGGCCGATAGCCCAGCCTTGGAAAAAACGAAAGAGGGGTTGCCCCCTCTTCCGCATCATATCGTCGGATCGAAGGGCTGTTAGCCCTCGACCACCTGCACCATGTGGGGCAGCTTGCGGATGGCACCGCGGACTTCCGCTGTGTCTTCCAGTTCCACCACGCGGTGCATCTTGCCCAGGCCCAGGCCGATCAGAATCTTCTTCTGGTCGGCGGGACGGCGGATCGGCGAGCCGATCTGCTTGATCTTGATCTTGGCCATATCGCTTACTCCGCAATCGCTTCGGCGTCGGCGGCAGCCAACTCGACCGAGGCGCCACCACGACGAAGCAGGTCGGCGACCTTCTTGCCGCGACGCTGCGCCACCGACTTGGGGCTGGTCTGTTCGCCCAGCGCCGCAAAGGTCGCCCGGATCATGTTATAGGGGTTCGACGTGCCGTTGGACTTGGTCACGACGTCCGCAACGCCCAGGCTTTCGAACACGGCGCGCATCGGACCACCGGCGATGATACCCGTACCGGCCGGAGCCGAACGGACGGTCACCTTGCCCGCACCGAAATGGCCGAGGCCATCATGATGCAGCGTGCGGCCTTCCTTGAGCGGAACGCGAACCATTGCCTTCTTGGCAGCGGCGGTCGCCTTGCTGATCGCTTCAGGCACTTCGCGCGCCTTGCCATGGCCGAAGCCCGCACGACCCTTGCCGTCGCCAACGACGACCAGAGCCGCGAAACCGAAGCGCTTGCCGCCCTTGACGGTCTTGCTGACGCGGTTGATGTGAACCAGCTTCTCGATCAGTTCTTCGCCCTGATCTTCGTCGCGGTTGCCACCACGACGATCGTCACGACGGCCACGGCCGCCGCGATCGCCACGGTTGCGATCACCGCCACCGCCACGGTTGCCACGACCGCCACGGCCGGGGCCGCGACCTTCGGTCGGTGCAGCGTCCGCGCCGTCGACGGGCGCAGCGACTTCAATGGTGTTTTCGTCTGCCATGCTCAGAACTCCAGCCCGGCTTCACGGGCCGCATCGGCCAGCGCCTTGACGCGGCCATGGAAAAGGAAACCGCCGCGATCGAACACGACGCGGGTGACGCCAGCCTTGGTCGCGGCTTCCGCCACGCGCTTGCCGACATCGGCAGCCGCATCAGCGGTTGCGCCAGTCTTGCCGCGCACGTCCTTGTCCAGGGTCGAAGCGGCGGCGACGGTGGTACCGGCGGCGTCGTCAATGACCTGGGCGTAGATGTGACGGCCCGAACGATGGACGCTCAGACGCGGGCGATTGCCCGACACGGCCTTAAGGGCGGTGCGAACGCGGCGACGACGCCGCGCGAAGAGGGAAAGCTTTGCCATCTTACTTCTTCTTCCCTTCCTTGCGGAAGATGAATTCGCCGTCGTACTTGATACCCTTGCCCTTATAAGGCTCAGGCTTACGCCAGCGACGGATTTCGGCCGCAACCTGTCCGACCTTCTGCTTGTCGATACCGATGATCTCGACCGTGGTGTTATCCGGGGTCTTGATCTCAATCCCTTCGGGGATCGCGTAATCGACGTCGTGGCTGTAGCCCAGCTGCAACTTCAGGTTCTTGCCCTGCGAGTTGGCGCGGTAGCCAACGCCGGTGATCAGCAGCTTCTTGGAGAAGCCTTCGGTCACACCGGTAACCAGGTTCTGGACCAGCGTACGCTGCATACCCCAGAAGGCGCGCGCCGCTTTGGTCTTGTTGGCAGGCTGCACCGAAATGCCGTCATTTTCCAACGTATAGCTGATCTCGTCGCGCAGCGGCATGGCGAGGGTGCCCTTGGGACCCTTCACCGAGAGCTGCCCGCCCTCGATCGTCGCGGTGACCCCTGCGGGGATCGCGACCGGTTTTTTACCGATGCGGCTCATTAGAACACCTCCGCCAGCACTTCGCCGCCGACATTCTGCTCGCGCGCTTCCGCGTCGGACAGAACGCCGCGGGGCGTCGAGACAATGGTGATGCCCAGGCCGTTGCGCACTACCGGCAGTTCCTTGGAACCCGAATAGACGCGGCGGCCAGGCTTGGACACGCGAGCGACATGCTTGATGGCCGGCTGGCCTTCAAAATATTTCAGCTCGATGCGCAGGCCGGGGTGGGCGCCAAGCGCTTCCTCGGAATAACCGCGGATATAGCCTTCGCGCTGAAGCACGTCGAGAACGCGGGCGCGCAGCTTGGAGGCGGGGGACATAACGCTGTCCTTCTTCGCCTGCTGCCCGTTGCGGATGCGGGTGAGCATATCACCCAGGGGATCGGTCAATGCCATGAGATGATATCCTTACCAGCTCGACTTGGTGACGCCGGGGATCAGGCCCTTATTGGCCAGATCGCGCAGCTGAATACGGCAGAGCCGGAATTTGCGGTAATAGGCGCGCGGGCGACCCGTCAGTTCGCAGCGGTTACGCACGCGAGTGGGGTTACCGTTGCGGGGAATTTCCGCCATCTTCAGACGCGCGATCAAACGATCACCGTCGTCAGCATTGGTATCATTTGCGATCGCCTTGAGCTTTGCATAACGGCCGGCATATTTCTTCACCAGCTTCTTGCGACGCTCATTCTTGTTGATCGAACTCAGTTTCGCCATGACTTAAGTTCTCTTCCTTAGCTAATGCGTTGGGAGAGAAGCCGGGCCAAAATCCCTAAGGATTTTAAGCCGCCTGCTTCTCTTCTTCCTGCGGGAAGGGGAAACCGAACAGGCGCAGCAGCTCGCGCGCCTCGTCGTCCGTCTTCGCGGTGGTGGTCACGATGATGTCCATGCCGCGCACCTTGTCGACGCGGTCATAGCTGATCTCCGGGAAAATGATCTGTTCCTTGATGCCGAAGGCATAGTTGCCACGGCCGTCAAAGCTCTTGGGGTTCAGACCACGGAAGTCGCGCACGCGGGGGAGCGCGATGTTGATCAGACGATCCAGGAATTCATACATGCGCTCGCGGCGCAGCGTGACCTTGGCACCGATCGGCATGCCTTCACGCAGCTTGAACTGCGCGATCGACTTCCTCGCCTTGGTGATGACCGGCTTCTGGCCGGCGATCAGTTCCATTTCCTCGGCGGCCTGGGTGACCTTCTTCTTGTCCTGGGTCGCTTCGCCCACGCCCATGTTGAGCGTGATCTTTTCGATCCTGGGGACTTCCATGACGTTCTTGTAACCGAACTTGGCGGTCATCGCCTTGGCGATTTCAGCGTCATAGAGCGCCTTGGAGCGCGGAATATATTTGTCGGCCATTACAGCACCTCACCGGACTTGACGGCGACGCGAACCTTCTTGCCGTCGCGCTCCTCGAAACGAACGCGGGTCGGCTTGCCGTCCTTGTCGGCGACCGCCACGTTCGAGATGTGGAGCGGCGCAGGCTTGCGCTCGATGCCGCCCTGCGGGTTCGACTGGTCGGGCTTGCGATGCTTCGCATGCACGTTGATGCCTTCGACCAGGACCTTGTCGTCCTTGGGCATCACCTGAAGGACAGCGCCGGTACGGCCCTTGTCCTTGCCAGCCAGGACGACGATCTTGTCGCCCTTCTTGATCTTAGCAGCGCTCATTACAGCACCTCAGGGGCTAGGCTGATGATCTTCATGTGCTTCTTGGCACGCAGTTCACGAACCACGGGGCCAAAGATACGGGTGCCGATCGGCTCCTCGTTCTTGTTGATCAGCACAGCGGCGTTACCGTCGAAACGGATGACCGAACCATCGGCGCGCCGAATGTCCTTGGCCGTACGCACGATGACGGCGCGATGAACGTCGCCCTTCTTGACCTTGCCGCGCGGAGCCGCTTCCTTGACGGAGACGACGATGATGTCGCCAACGCCGGCGAAGCGCCGCTTCGACCCGCCCAGCACCTTGATGCACTGGACGCGCTTGGCGCCGCTATTGTCCGCGACGTCAAGATTGGATTGCATCTGGATCATGGATCCGGTTCCTTCTTATTTGGCCTACCGGAAAAATTCCGGCGGTTCCGAATTTCGTGCCTGGACCCTGTGAGTCATACGCGAAGCGCGGGCCTGTAACCTCTTCTGAACGAAAAGGCCAGCCCCGCGTCGCAATTAGACTCAAAGAGTCGGTGACCTATCCCTCAGGCCGCCGTTTCCGGCGACTTGTGGGTGTCCACGCGCTCGATGACCTTCCAGGTCTTGAGCTTGGAAATCGGGGCGGTTTCCTCGATGCGGACCGTCTCGCCTTCCTTGTAGACATTGCCCTCGTCATGGGCATGATATTTTTTCGAACGGCGGATGATCTTGCCGTAGAGCGCATGCTTAACCTTGCGCTCCACGCGAACGACCACCGTCTTGTCGGTCTTGTCGGAAACCACAGTTCCCGTCAGCACGCGCTTGGGCATCGTGTGGTTCCTTTACTTGGCAGCGGAGCTGTTACGCTCCGTCTGCAGGGTCTTGATCTGCGCGATCGACCGGCGGACTTCCTTGACCCGGCTGGGCTTTTCCAGCTGGTTGGTGGCCGCCTGGAAACGCAGGTTGAACTGCTCGCGCTTCAGGTTGTTCAGCTCGGTCGACAGCTCGTCGTCCGTCTTGGTCTTGAGATCAGCAACTTTCGCCATGACCTTAGCCCTCCAGATGCGAGGTGTCGCCGAGGCGGGCAACAACCTTCGTCTTGATCGGCAGCTTCATCGCGGCACGCGAGAAAGCCTCAGCTGCGAGCGGACCGGGCACGCCGTCCAGTTCGAACAGGATGCGGCCGGGGGCGACGCGGGCCGCCCAATATTCGACCGAACCCTTGCCCTTGCCCTGACGGACTTCAGCCGGCTTTTTCGTCACCGGAACGTCGGGGAACACGCGGATCCACAAACGGCCCTGGCGGCGAATGTGACGGGTGATCGCACGGCGAGCCGCTTCGATCTGGCGCGCGGTGATCCGTTCCGGCTCCATGGCCTTCAGGCCGTAGGCGCCGAAGTTCAGCGCAGTGCCGCCCTTCGCATCGCCCTTGATCCGGCCCTTGAAGGTCTTGCGGAACTTCATTTTCTTCGGTTGCAGCATGACGCTATACCCTATTCAAAATCAGCGCGCCGGGCGCACGCCGGAGGTCTGAGCCTCCAGCATGAGCCGGTCGGTCGCGAACGGATCATGGCCGAGAATCTCGCCCTTGAAGATCCACACCTTGATCCCGCACACGCCATAGGCGGTGTGCGCGGTGGCTTCGGCATAGTCGACGTTCGCGCGCAGCGTGTGCAGCGGAACGCGGCCTTCGCGATACCATTCGACGCGCGCGATTTCCGCGCCGCCCAAACGGCCGCCACAGGTGATCTTGATGCCTTCAGCGCCCAGACGCAGCGCCGACTGCACCGCACGCTTCATCGCGCGACGGAATGCAACGCGGCGTTCCAGCTGGTCGGCAATGCCCTGCGCGACGAGACGGCTGTCGACTTCCGGCTTGCGGATTTCGACGATGTTCAGCGACACGTCGGACGAGGTCAGCGCGCCCAGCTTCTTGCGAAGCTTCTCGATGTCTGCACCCTTCTTGCCGATGATGACACCCGGACGGGCGGCATAGATCGACACGCGGCACAGCTTGGCGGGACGCTCGATCACGACCTTGGAGATCGCGGCCTGCGGCAACGTCTTGAAGATGAACTGGCGGATCTTGAGATCTTCCAGCAGGAGACGACCATAGTCGGCACCTTCGGCGAACCAGCGGCTGTCCCAGGTACGGTTGATCTGGAGACGCAGACCGATCGGATTGCTCTTGTGACCCATGTGCTTAGGCCTCCGCTTCTTCGCCAGCTTCACGCACGACGATGCGCACGCGGCTGTAAGGCTTGAGGATCCGGGTCGACTTGCCGCGGCCACGGGCATGGAAGCGCTTGAGCGTGAACGCCTTGCCTACCGATGCTTCCGCGACGACCAGCGCGTCGACGTCCAGATTGTGGTTGTTTTCTGCGTTGGCGATAGCCGAAGCCAGCACCTTGCGCACGTCGACCGCCATCGCCTTCTTGGAGAAGGCGAGGATGTTCAGCGCATCTTCGACCTTGCGGCCGCGGATGAGCGTGGCGACCAGGTTCAGCTTCTGGGCCGAACCACGGATCTGCGTGCCAACGGCCAGCGCTTCATTGTCGGCGACGCGACGCGGAGCTTTTTCCTTGCTCATTAGCGCTTGCCCTTCTTGTCGGCGGCGTGGCCGGGGAAGAAGCGGGTCGGAGCGAATTCGCCCAGCTTGTGACCCACCATTTCCTCGTTCACGGAGACCGGAACATGCTTGCGGCCGTTATAGACGTTGAACGTCAGACCAACGAACTGCGGCAGGATGGTGGAACGACGCGACCAGGTCTTGATCGGCGCACGGCCACCCGCGTCCTGCGCGGCTTCCGCCTTCTTCAGAAGGCTGAGGTCCACGAACGGACCTTTCCAGACGGAACGAGCCATCTCGCTTACCTCTTCTTCTTCGCGTGGCGGCTACGGATGATCATCTTATCCGTCGCCTTGTTGTGGCGGGTGCGAGCACCCTTGGTCGGCTTGCCCCAGGGCGTGACCGGATGACGGCCGCCAGAGGTCCGGCCTTCACCACCACCATGCGGGTGATCGACCGGGTTCTTGGCAACACCGCGGGTCAGAGGACGAATGCCCTTCCAACGGTTGCGGCCTGCCTTGGCGAGGTTGGTGTTGCCATTGTCCGGGTTGCTGACGGCGCCGATGGTGCCCATGCAATCGGAACGAATGTAGCGCTGTTCACCCGACGACAGGCGAACCATGACCATGCCGCGATCGCGACCGACCAGCTGGGCGTAGGTGCCCGCCGAACGGCAGAGCTGACCGCCCTTGCCCGGCTTCATCTCGATGTTGTGGATGATCGTGCCGACCGGCATCTGACCCAGTTCCATCGCGTTGCCCGGCTTCACGTCGGTCTTCTTGCCCGCGATGACCTTGTCACCGGGCGCAAGACGCTGCGGCGCCAGGATATAGGCCTGGGTGCCATCGGGATAGTTGACCAGCGCAATGAAGGCGGTGCGGTTCGGGTCATATTCCAGACGCTCGACCGTACCTTCGACATCCCACAAGCGACGCTTGAAATCGATGATACGATAGCGCTGCTTGTGACCGCCGCCGATACCGCGCGAGGTCACATGACCCTTGTTGTTGCGGCCACCGGTCTTGCGCTTGCCTTCGGTCAGCGCCTTGACGGGCTTTCCTTTGTGCAGGCTCGACTTGTCGACCAGGATCAGGCCGCGCTGGGCGGGGCTGGTCGGGTTATAGTGCTTGAGTGCCATGGTCCGCGCCTCAGATACCGGTGGTGACGTCGATGGACTGGCCTTCGGCCAGCGTCACGATCGCCTTCTTGACGTCCGAACGCGTGTAGGGCTTGCCCTTCCAGCGCTTGGTCTTGCCCTTCTGCACCAGCGTGTTGACCGCCTTGACGGTCACGCCGAACAGCGCTTCGACAGCCGCCTTGATTTCCGGCTTGGTCGCGTTGTTGGCGACCTTGAAAACCACGGCGTTGTTTTCGCTCAGGAGCGTCGACTTTTCGGTGATGTGCGGCGCGACGACGACGTCATAATGACGGTTGTCGACGGTTCCGGCTTGCTTTTTAGCCATTGAAACGGGCCTCCAGCTTTTCGACCGCAGCGCGCGTAAGCACCAGCGAGTCGGCTTTCAAAATGTCGTAGACATTGGCGCCGACGGCCGGCAGCAGGTCCACGCCGACAATGTTGGCCGATGCCTTGGCAAAGCTGATGTTCACAGCGTCGCCGTCGATGAACAGCACCTTGTTGAGGTTCAGCTTGGCGAGGCTGGCGACCAGCGCCTTGGTCTTGCCTTCGGCAACATCCAGGCTGTCGATGATCGTGAGCGTACCAGCCTTGACCTTCGACGACAGCGCCATCTTCAGACCCAGCGCGCGAACCTTCTTGTTCAGCGAGGGATTGAAGTCACGGACGCGGGCACCGTGGGCCTTACCACCGCCGATGAACACCGGCGCACGGCGATCGCCGTGACGGGCGGTGCCGCCGCCCTTCTGGCGACCGAACTTCTTGCCGGTGCGGGCGACATCGCTGCGCTCGCGCGTGGCACGGGCGGTGCCGCGGCGCTTTTCAAGCTGCCAGGTGACGACGCGATGCAGAATGTCGGCGCGGGGCTCGAGGCCGAAAACGGCATCGTTCAGCTCCAGATCGCCAGCTTCTGCTGCGTCGAGGGTCTGTACCTTGACCTTCATGGTTTAGCCCTCCTGGCCTTCGGTGACGTCGGTCGCCACGGCGTCTTCGGCCGGGGTGTTCGCAGCGTCGTTGCTATTGTCAGCCTTTTTCAGGCTGGCGGGATAGGGTGCGTCCGCCGGACGAGCGACCTTGACCGCGTCCTTGACGGTGAGCCAGGTGCCCTTGGCGCCCGGAACGCTGCCCTTGACGAACAGCAGGCCGCGCTCGACATCGGTCCGCACGATTTCCAGATTCTGCTGGGTGCGTTCACGATCGCCCATATGACCGGCCATCTTCTTGTTCTTGAAGACGCGACCCGGATCCTGGCGGTTACCCGTCGAACCATGGGCACGATGGCTGATCGACACACCGTGGGTGGCGCGCATACCGCCGAAGCCCCAACGCTTCATGGCGCCGGCAAAGCCCTTACCCTGGGTGTGACCGGCCACGTCGACCAGCTGGCCGGCGATGAAATGGTCAGCGGCGATTTCTGCGCCGACATCGAGGAGCGCGTCCTCGGCGACACGGAATTCGACCAGACGAGCCTTGGGCTCCACTTCCGCCTTGGCGAAGTGACCGCGCTGCGGCTTGGCGACATTCTTAACTTTCGCGGTGCCGGCACCCAGCTGCACGGCCACATAGCCGTCGCTGTCCACATCCTTCCGAGCCACGACCTGGTTGCCCTCAAGGGCCAGAACCGTAACCGGAACGTGACGCCCGTCCTCCTGGAACAGGCGGGTCATCCCGACTTTCTTCGCGATCACGCCAGTGCGCATGATCCATACTCCCAATAGAGGCCCGCCTTATCAGCGGGCGTATCCAACGAAAAAACCGCTCAGGATCTCTCCTTCGCGGCCAACCCTTAGTTTGCAGATCACCCCGTCTGGGTTGGATGCCACCCCCTATTCGGGAACAGCGACGGGGGACCAGGGCCACGGCCGAAGCCGCGCGGTATCCCTTGTGTCGTTTGAGCTTCCACCCTTCCTTGCAGAAGGCGGGGTGGAATACCCGATACCCTGGCAACTTTTCAGTCAGCAGGAACTTGCTGGCTTGCCTGCCCGGCCATCGCCGGGGCTAAAGGCAAACCCGCTTAAGCGAGCTTGATCTCGACATTCACGCCGGCAGCCAGGTCCAGCTTCATCAGCGCGTCGACCGTCTGCGGCGTCGGCTGCACAATGTCAAGCATACGCTTGTAGGTGCGGACCTCGAACTGCTCGCGCGATTTCTTGTCGACGTGCGGGCCACGGTTGACCGTGAACTTTTCAATGCGCGTCGGCAGAGGAATGGGGCCGCGAATGAGGGCGCCGGTGCGGCGGGCGGTGTCGGCGATGTCGCCGGTCGCCTGATCGAGCACGCGATGATCGAACGCCTTAAGGCGAATGCGGATGTTGCTGTCCATGTCCTACTACCGATGCGAAAGAGCCAAAAAAACAAACCGCCCCGTTTAATCCTCTAGCGCGAAGCCGGCGAGGATCGGTCCGAGGCGGTTAAAATCCGAGCCGCGCGAATCAGATGACCCGCGCGGCTCGCTGCCTATATTACTTGGTGACTGCCGAAACAACCCCCGAACCGACGGTCCGGCCGCCTTCGCGGATCGAGAAGCGCAGACCCTGCTCCATCGCGATGGGGGCGATGAGCTTGACGCCGAGCTTCACGTTGTCGCCGGGCATGACCATTTCGGTGCCTTCCGGCAGAACGACTTCGCCGGTCACGTCGGTGGTGCGGAAGTAGAACTGCGGACGATAGTTGGCGAAGAACGGCGTGTGACGGCCACCCTCTTCCTTCGACAGCACATAGACTTCCGATTCAAACTCGGTGTGCGGCTTGATCGAGCCGGGCTTGCAGAGAACCTGGCCACGCTCAACGTCTTCACGGCCAACGCCACGAACCAGCGCACCGATATTGTCGCCAGCTTCACCCTGGTCGAGCAGCTTGCGGAACATTTCGACGCCGGTCACGACGGTCTTGCGGGTGTCCTTGAGGCCGACGATCTCGACTTCTTCACCAACCTTGACGATGCCGGTTTCAACGCGGCCGGTCACAACCGTACCACGACCCGAGATCGAGAACACGTCTTCGATCGGCATCAGGAAGGGCTTGTCGACCGGACGGTCGGGCTGCGGGATCCAGCTGTCAACCGACTGCATCAGCTTCAGCACAGCGTCGTGACCGATTTCAGGGTTCGTGCCGTTCAGGGCGCAAACAGCCGAGCCAGGGATGATGGGGATGTTGTCGCCATCAAAGTCGTAGGACGACAGCAGCTCGCGGATTTCCAGTTCGACCAGTTCCAGAATTTCCGGATCGTCGACCAGGTCAACCTTGTTCATGAACACGACCATCTGCGGCACGCCGACCTGACGGGCCAGCAGGATGTGCTCGCGGGTCTGGGGCATCGGGCCGTCGGTGGCGGACACGACCAGGATCGCGCCGTCCATCTGGGCGGCACCGGTGATCATGTTCTTCACATAGTCAGCGTGACCGGGGCAGTCGACGTGCGCATAGTGGCGCAGCTCGGTTTCATATTCGACGTGGGCGGTCGAAATGGTGATGCCGCGCTCACGCTCTTCGGGCGCCTTGTCGATGTTGTCATACGAGGTGAAGGTCGCACCGCCGGTTTCGGCCAGCACCTTCGTGATCGCTGCGGTCAGCGAGGTCTTGCCATGGTCGACGTGACCGATGGTGCCGATGTTGCAATGCGGCTTCGTCCGCTCAAACTTAGCTTTCGCCATTTTATCCTACCTTCTAATCAAATCCGATGGGTTTGACCGCTCGGCCGCGCCTTGCGAAGGCGCGTCCATAGCAGCAAATTTGCATAATGAAAGCCCTAACCGCCCCGTTCGCACAGGGCGGATCAGGATTTTCAGGCCATCTTGGCCTTCACCTCGTCAGCGACATTCTGCGGCACTTCGTCATAGTGCGAGAACGACATGGAATAGCTGGCCCGACCCTGGGTGAAAGAGCGCAGCGTATTCACATAACCGAACATGTTGGCCAGCGGGACCATGGCATCGACGGTCTGTGCGTTGCCACGGCTGTCGGTGCCCTGAATCTGGCCACGACGGCTGTTCATGTCGCCGATGACGTCGCCCAGATAATCTTCCGGGGTGACGACTTCGACCTTCATGATCGGTTCCAGCAGCTTGATGCCCGCCTTCTGAGCCGCTTCGCGCATGGCACCGCGGGCGCAGATTTCGAACGCCAGAGCCGACGAGTCGACGTCGTGATAGGCGCCGTCATAGAGATGGACTTCAAAGTCGATGATCGGGAAGCCAATTAGCTGACCGGTCAGCGCGGTTTCACGGAAGCCCTTTTCGACCGAGGGGATATATTCCTTGGGAATATTGCCGCCCTTGATCTCGTCGAAGAACTGATAGCCCGAACCACGCTCGCCAGGAATGACGGTCGCCTTGATGCGGCCGAACTGACCCGAACCACCCGACTGCTTCTTGTGGGTGTAGTCGATGTCGACCTTCTTCGCGAGATATTCGCGATAGGCCACCTGCGGCGCGCCGACATTGGCTTCGACCTTGAATTCGCGACGCATGCGGTCGACGAGGATTTCCAGGTGAAGTTCGCCCATGCCCTTGATGATGGTCTGGCCCGATTCATGATCAGTCGACACGCGGAAGCTGGGATCTTCGGCCGACAGGCGATTGAGCGCGATGCCCATCTTTTCCTGGTCCGCCTTGGTCTTGGGCTCCACCGACAGTTCGATAACCGGTTCAGGGAATTCCATCCGCTCCAGCACGATCGGCTGGCGCTCGGCGCACAGCGTGTCGCCAGTGGTGGTTTCCTTCATGCCGGCCAGCGCGATGATGTCGCCTGCAAATGCCTCTTCAACGTCCTTACGTTCGTTGGCGTGCATTTCGAGCATGCGCCCGACCTTTTCCTTCTTGTCCTTCACCGAGTTCAGGTAAGTGCCCTTGACGAGCGTACCCGAATAGATGCGGATGAAGGTGAGCGAGCCCACGAACGGGTCGTTCATCACCTTGAACGCGAGCGCGCTGAAGGGCGCATCGTCGGTCGCGGGACGGCTGTCGGGCTCGTTGCTGTCCATCTTGACGCCCTGCACGTCCTCAATGTCGAGCGGGCTGGGCATGTAGTCGACGACGGCGTCGAGCAGGGGCTGAACGCCCTTGTTCTTGAACGCCGAACCGCAAACGACCGGTACGAACGACTGGTTGAGCGCGCCCTTGCGGATCAGCGACTTCAGCGTCGCCGTGTCGGGCTCAGTGCCTTCGAGATAGGCTTCCATCGCCGCATCGTCCTGCTCGACGGCCAGCTCGATCAGGTCGCTGCGATATTTCGCCGCCTTGTCGGCCATGTCGGCGGGGATTTCTTCAAAGAAGAATTCAGCGCCCAGCGACTCATCCTTCCAGATGATCGCGCGGTTCTCGACCAAGTCGACCAGACCCTTGAAATCGCTTTCCGTGCCGATCGGCAGATACAGAACGGCAGGACGCGCGCCCAGACGATCGATGATCGACTGCACGCAATAATAGAAGTCGGCCCCGGTGCGGTCGAGCTTGTTGATGAAGCACATGCGCGGAACTTTATACTTGTCCGCCTGGCGCCACACGGTTTCAGACTGCGGCTCAACGCCGGCAACGCCGTCGAAGCAGGCAACCGCGCCGTCGAGCACGCGCAGCGAACGTTCGACTTCGATCGTGAAGTCGACGTGGCCGGGGGTGTCGATGATGTTGATGCGGTGGCCGTTCCAGAAACAGGTCGTCGCAGCCGAGGTGATCGTGATCCCGCGCTCCTGCTCCTGCTCCATCCAGTCCATCGTCGCGGCGCCGTCATGGACTTCGCCGATCTTGTAGGACTTGCCGGTATAATAAAGAATACGCTCGGTCGTCGTCGTCTTGCCGGCGTCGATATGGGCCATAATGCCGATATTGCGATACAGTTTGAGCGGATGGCTGCGGGCCATGATGCTTCTCCGTTGCCGGCGCACCGGCGGTTGGGGATTCGTGTTCTTGCGTGGCCCCTAAACCAATCCGTCCGCCATGGGTAGGCCCACGACGAACGGATGGATTTTTAAGAGCGATAGGCGGGGCAGCGGCCGATTGAACGCCGCCCCGCCAATCTTTTTACCAGCGATAGTGCGAGAAGGCGCGGTTCGCTTCCGCCATGCGGTGCGTGTCTTCGCGCTTCTTGACCGCGTTGCCGCGGTTGTTGGCTGCATCCATCAGTTCACCCGACAGGCGGGCGGCCATGGTGGTTTCGCTGCGGTTACGCGCTGCGGCGATCAGCCAGCGAATGGCCAGGGCCTGCGAACGCTCAGGACGCACTTCGACGGGAACCTGATAGGTCGCACCGCCAACGCGGCGGCTGCGAACTTCGATGCCCGGCTTGATGTTGTTCAGCGCGTCATGGAACATGCCGATCGGATCCTTCTTGGCGCGGGCCTCGACGGTTTCCAGGGCGCCATAAACGATCGATTCAGCAACAGCCTTCTTGCCGTCCTGCATGATGGAGTTCATGAATTTCGACAGAACCTGATCGCCATATTTGGGATCGGGCAGGATGATGCGCTTTTCGGGGCGACGACGACGTGACATAGGTTGTTCTCCCCTTACTTAGGACGCTTGGCGCCGTACTTGGAACGGCTCTGCTTGCGATCCTTGACGCCCTGGGTATCCAGAACGCCGCGAAGAACGTGGTAACGCACGCCCGGAAGATCTCGCACACGACCGCCGCGGATCAGTACGACGCTATGTTCCTGAAGGTTGTGACCTTCACCCGGAATATAGGTGATGACTTCGCGCTGGTTGACCAGGCGAACCTTGGCAACCTTGCGGAGCGCCGAGTTCGGCTTTTTCGGGGTCGTGGTATAGACGCGGGTGCAAACGCCACGCTTTTGCGGGTTCGCATCCATGGCAGGGACCTTCGATTTGGCCTTCTGCGGTTCGCGGCCCTTGCGGACCAGCTGGTTGATTGTTGGCATGAAGCCCTTCACCTTTTTCAGTTACTTTACCGCAACATCCCTGCGTTTCAGTGCGGCCGGGAAACATGTCGCTTCCAAACAGCAAAGGCCCCGGCGGGTGCAATACCCCCCTGGAGCCGCAAGAGCATCCGGTAATGTTCAGCTCTGTATTGCCCGCGTGGGATGATGCGAGGAGACGAGTCTCGACGCGGCAGACCGCTGGGCAGGCGGGCCTATAGCGATGCCGGGGCAAAGGGTCAAGCCGATCGCCGACCGCCTGGCCATCCCGTTGATCTGGCAGGGTCAAAGGACGCTAGTTAGGGAATTACTAACCGTGCCTGCCCTATTTTAGCCCCCGGCACCAACGGGGCGCCTTGACTGGACTGGACGTGAACGGGCTTTCGACAATCAGCGGCGAATTTCGCTTGGCCGAGCGGGAGTCGGCGTTCCAGTCCGAGCGCCTGCCCGAATCGCGGCGTCATGCCCGCAATCTTTTCATTCTTTCCACGATTCTCAACACGCTGTTCCTGTTGAGCGACTGGCGCTTTGCCGGGACCGCGCATTTCTGGGTCGCCGTGCCCGCACGATTGGCCGTGATTATCTGGTCGATCGTCAGCCTGTGGCTAACCCGTCGGATGACAAGCTTTCGGGCGGTTGAACGCATCTGCTTCGCCTGGCAGGTCGTAACCGCCATCGGCGTCGCCTTTCTGGTGAGTTCGCGCAGCGACATCGCCATCTTCGTCCTCGTCATGCTGCCGCTGGTTTTCTACCTGGTCGTCCCAACCAGTTATCGCGGCAATGTCGGCGGCGGGCTGGCCTGTGGCATCGTGCTGCTGATCGGCTATCTCGCCCCTGCCCCGCTGTCCTCCACCATGCCGGGCATGGTTCTGGCCATGCTGATACTCCATTGCGGCATGTGCATCGCGATCGCGCGCAACAACCGGCTTCAGCGGCAGGAATGGACCGCCGGGCAGGTCGCGCAGGCCGTACAGCTGGAACTGGCCAACAGCCGCGATACGTTGCAGCGCATGTTCATGGCTGTGCCGTTACCCTTGCTGGTCACGCGCTATGACGGTCAAATCCTGCATCTAAACCGCGCGGCTATCGACGCCTATGGAGCGGGACATGACGTCCGGCTCGACAATGTCGAGCAAACCTATGTGGATTTGCCAGTGCGCGACGAGCTGTTCGCTACGCTTCAGCGTGGCGGCGCGGTGGACAATTTCGAGTGTCGGCTGCGCCGCGCCGACGGGGCCATCCGCCATGCAATGCTGTCCGCCCGCCCGATCGTGATCGACGGCGAACCCTGCTTCATGACCAGCGTGGTCGACATTACCGAACGCAAGCAGGCCGAACGGCATCTCGAACGCCTCGCCATGACGGACGCGCTCACCGGCCTTGCCAACCGCGCGCATTTCATCGCCGCCGTGACGCAGGCGACCGCGGCATCGAACGACCGGACGCAACTCGCGGTCCTGCTGATCGATCTGGATGAATTCAAGCGGGTCAATGACACGGCCGGGCATGATGCAGGCGACGCCCTGCTATGCGCCGTGGCCGGACGGCTGCGCCAAGCATTGCGGCCGGGTGATCTGGTCGCGCGGATGGGTGGCGACGAATTTGCCGTGCTGCTGACCCGCCTGCCCGATGCCGACGCGCTTCAGTCGATCCTGACACGCATCGCCGATCATCTGCACGCGCCGCTCGACTATCGCGGCCGACCGATCGAATCTCGCGTCAGCATCGGCGTGGCGCTGTTCCCCGACCATGGCGAGGATGTGACCGCGCTGGTCAAACATGCCGACATCGCCCTTTATCATGCCAAGAATAACGGCCGGGGCCGCGCAACCATATTCGGGCCGGACCTGCTGGAAAGCTGGGACCGGGAGACAGCGATGCTCGACCGTGCCCGGCATGTTCTGGCGCAGGAACACCCCTGCCCCTGGTATCAGCCCAAGATCGCGCTCGACACCGGCACGATCATCGGGTTCGAAGCGCTGTTCCGCTGCCCGACCGGCAATGGAACGGTCATCATGCCGGCCGACATCGCCGCAGCGTTCGAGCATCCCGAACTGGGACCGGCGATCACCAATCAGATGATCGCCGGCATCATTGCCGACTGCACCCGCTGGCGCGATGCCGGGCTGGACGTTGGTCATGTCGCCCTCAACGTGTCGGGCGCGGACCTTAGCGATGACAATTTTACGGGTCATTTGCTGGAGCGGCTGGCGCAGGCGGGCCTGCCGCCGACGATGATCGAGCTGGAGGTCACCGAGTCGGTCTTTCTGGGTCGCAATGCGGACCGTGTCGGGCAGGTGCTGCACCGCCTGAGCAAAGCGGGCGTGTCCATTGCCCTTGATGACTTCGGGACGGGCTACGCATCCCTCTCCCACCTCAAGCAATTTCCGATCGACATCATCAAGATCGACCAGCGCTTCGTCCGCGATCTGGAGACGGACCCGGACGACGCCGCCATCGTCCGCACGGTGCTGAACCTGGCCTATAGCCTGGGCATCCGTACCGTGGCCGAAGGGGTGGAGAATAGCAGTCAGGTCGATTATCTGCGCGCAGGCGGATGCCATTATGGCCAAGGTTATCATTTTGGCGCAGCCATGCCTGCGGCGACCATAACAGAGCTGCTGGCAAAACAGAGACTCGCCAGCCCAGCCCTCAAATAGATTGAAACAGCGCTGAAAATTGTTTTCGACGGCAAGGAACAAATAAAGGTCCCAATCATTTCACCGCGCTGAGGCTTCGACTCGTCACGACTCCGCAACGACGGATTCGCCTAGTTCGCAATGCTTTGCTATCGGCCCGACTCGAATAAGAGTGCGGGGTCGCAATTGTCGCAGAACAGCAAAACGGGAGCCGCCGCTCTCCGCGCGCGGTTGAACGCGCTTTGCCCTGAGCGGGAGATTTTTCTCCGCTCCGGGGGGCAGGTGAAGTTCCTGCGAATCTCGCGCCGGGCGCAGCTTGCCGCTATTGCCATCGCCTCCACCGCGTTGATCGGCTGGGGCGGCGCAACCATCTCGATGCTCGCTGGCAAAGCCGCTGTGGCGCAGGAGCGCGCACGGCTCGCCGAGCAGGGCAAGGCCGTCGCCAGCACGGCGGACAAGGTCGCGGACTATCGCAAATCGGTCGAGGATCTGGCGCAGGACTTGGAAGCGCGCCAGGATTTCATGGATGAACTCTACAAGACGCATTTCGGTGCGGAGGACGGCAATGCCGCGGGCGCCGATCTGGTCGGCCCGGCCAAGAGCGGCGAGAAGGGCAAGCTGACGGCCAAGATCAGCATGGCCCCCGAAGCCGCGCCTCTCGTCCGATTGGCCCAGCGGCAGCGTCAGTTCGCGATGATGCTGACCAGCGCGGTCGAGCGGCGCGCAGACAAAGCCGCCGCCGCGATCCGCAGCTTTGGCCTGAACCCCGACAGCCTGACCCGCAACACCGCCCGCGCGCAGGGTGGCCCCTTCGTGCCGTGGAAGGGCGACAAGGGTGCGATGACCGGCGAGCTGGAAGAGCTGGCCAGCGCGCTCAACCGCATGGAATTGCTGGAGCGCAGCCTGCTCACCATCCCGTCGGGCAAGCCCACCACGGCACCGATGCAGACCAGTTCCTATGGCTATCGCCGCGATCCGTTTAACGGCCACGCGGCTTTCCATGCCGGAATCGACTTTCCCGGCCGCTATGGTCAACCCATTCACGCTGCCGCTGGCGGCAAGGTCAGCTTCGTGGGCCAGCGTCAGGGCTATGGCAATGTCGTAGAGGTCGAACATGGCAATGGTCTGATGACCCGTTATGCTCATCTTTCCGGCTTCGTCGGTCGCGTGGGCGAGTCGGTTTCACGCGGCGACACGATCGGCCGCATGGGATCGACTGGCCGTTCGACCGGCACCCACCTGCATTTCGAGGTCCGGCTGAATGGCCAGGCCATCAACCCGCGCCGTTTTCTGGAGGCCCGCCAAGATGTTCTCCAAGTCCAGCAAATCGCAAAAGCGCGTTTCGCCGATGTCGGCAACCGGGGCTAAAAACACCCCCTTTTCGCTGATCGGCAGTGATGTGACCATCAGCGGCAATCTGACCGCGTCGGTCGACCTGCATGTCGACGGCACGGTTGAAGGCGACATCAGCTGTGCCGCGCTGGTGCAGGGTCCAGACAGCCGCATCGTCGGCCATGTCACCGCACAAAGCGCGCGCCTGGCGGGTCTTGTCGACGGATCGATTGCCGCGCAGGAACTGGTGGTTGAGAGCACGGCCCGGATCACAGGCGACGTGCGCTATGAACGGATAACGATCGAGCCGGGCAGCCGGATCGAAGGACATTTCGCGCATGAGGACCATAGCCCGGTCACGGAACTCAAGCTGATCGCTGGCGACGGCGCGGCCTGATCGGCCCCTCCCCTAACCATATTTGTCACTGGTAGCAGCCGCATCGCAGCGATACCCCTCCCCCGTCATCGACATGGGGAGACGACACCATGGACACGCCCGATTATTGGCCGGATATTCGCCGCTTTCTGGTCGGCTTCGCGATTGGCGGTGTCGCCATCGGCCTTTTCACGCTGATGAGCGTCCAGCCAATCCCCTGATCCGTCAGCCGGCCAGCCAAAGCACACAGGCGCCCAGCCCCACGCCCCACAGAAACAGCACAATGAACATGCCCGCGCGGCTCGATGGCCGGTCGGCGCGCGCCGTCGCCTCGATCCGATAGCGCGCCATCAGCGCGGCCGGGATGCAACGGACCGCCAGCGCGATACCGAGCGGCACGATCAGCAGATCGTCCAGCAACCCCAGGACCGGAATGAAGTCCGGGATCAGGTCGATCGGGCTGAGCGCATAGGCGGCGACCAGCAAGGCGATCAGCCTTGCGGGCAATGGCGTATCGGGACTGCGCGCGGCAATCCACAATGCCAACACTTCCCGCTTCAGCCGCCCGGCCCAGGCTTTGAGCGCGGCGAGCATCGCTGCGTCAGTTCACCGGCGCGCGCCGGCGATAGCTGAGCGCTTCGGCGATATGGACGCGCCCGACCTTTTCCGCCCCGGCCAGATCGGCAATCGTCCGCGCGACCCGCAATACGCGGGTATAGCCGCGGGCCGACAACTTCATCGCGGCGGCGGCCTGCGCCAGCAACTGCCGGCCTGCCTCGTCCGGCCCCGCGACCTGCTCCAGCGCCTCGCCATCGACTTCGGCGTTGGTACGCACCTTGCCGTCGCCATAGCGCACGGTCTGGACCGCGCGGGCAGCGGCGACGCGCGCGGCGACCTCAACGGAACCTTCCGCCGGCGGTGGCAGCACCAGATCGGCAGCGGTCACCGCCTGCAACTCGACATGCAGGTCGATCCGGTCGAGCAGCGGCCCGGAAACCTTGGCCTGATAATCCGCCGCACAACGCGGCGCGCGCGAACAAGCGAGCGCCGGATCGCCCAGATGCCCGCAGCGGCAGGGATTCATGGCGGCAATCAATTGCACTCTTGCCGGGAAGGTCACATGAGCATTGGCGCGTGCCACCGTCACCTCGCCCGTCTCCAGCGGCTGGCGCAGCGAATCCAGCACGGCGCGCTGAAACTCTGGCAGTTCGTCGAGAAACAATACGCCCAGATGCGCCATGCTGACCTCCCCCGGTCGCACGCGCAGCCCGCCGCCGACCAATGCCGCCATCGACGCGCTATGATGGGGGGTACGAAACGGCCGGGCGCGGCTGATCC
The DNA here is from genome assembly GCF_000367345.1 of Sphingobium xenophagum NBRC 107872. Taxonomy (GTDB): domain Bacteria; phylum Pseudomonadota; class Alphaproteobacteria; order Sphingomonadales; family Sphingomonadaceae; genus Sphingobium; species Sphingobium xenophagum. The sequence continues at coordinate 102,538 of NZ_BARE01000017.1, read as the reverse complement.
GCCCACCCTCCAGCGTCCCCGCGACGCTTGCCACCATCGACGTTTCGAGCGCTTCGCCCGGTGTGAGTTCAGGCAATATGCCCGGCAGGCAGCTTGCCATCAGCGATTTGCCCGCGCCCGGCGGCCCGACCATCAACAGATTATGACCGCCTGCCGCAGCAATCTCTATGGCTCGCTTGGCCGTTTCCTGCCCTTTGACCTGTTTCAGGTCAGCGGTGCGAACCGGCGCGTCGACGGCGCCCGGTTGCGGCGGCGACAATGCCGAAGTGCCCTTGAAATGATTGAGCAGGCTCAGCAGATCGGGGGCAGCAACTACCTCTACCTGCCCTGCCCAGGCGGCTTCGGCCCCCTGCGCTACCGGGCAGACCAGCCCCATATCCTGTTCGCCCGCATGCAGCGCGGCCAGCAACACGCCGGGCGATGGCGCAGTGCGGCCGTCCAGACCCAGTTCGCCGACGACAACATAGCCCGACAGCGTTTCGGCATCGATCACCCCCATCGCCCCCAGCAGCGCCAGCGCGATCGGCAGGTCATAGTGCGACCCTTCCTTGGGCAAGTCGGCGGGGGAAAGGTTGACCGTGATCCGCTTGGGCGGCAGCGAAAGGCCGATGGCGGCGATGGCATTGCGCACCCGTTCGCGGCTTTCGGCCACCGCCTTGTCCGGCAGGCCGACGACGATGAAATTGGGCAGGCCGGGAACCAGCTGGCACTGTACCTCGACGCCCCGCGCCTCCAGACCCAGATAAGCGACCGTCGATACCGTTGCGACCAAGTGACCCCCGATTCTTTCCGCTATGCGTCAGCCATCCGGCCCTATTCGGCGATCGGCGCGCCTGTCCGGTCCCGCGCCGGTTCATCGGGTCGCCCCTTGAACCCTTGCGCCACGACATACCATTCCACGCTGCCCTTGCGGCTGGCGGGGGGCTTGGCATGCTTGATCGTTGTGAAATTCTTCTTGAGCAGCACCAGCAGTTCGCCGTCGGTCCCGCCTGCAAAGACCTTGGCTACGAACGTGCCACCCTTGCGCAGATTTTCAACCGCGAACCAGGCCGCCGCCTCGACCAGCGCCATAGTACGCAGATGGTCGGTCTGGGGATGGCCCACGGTGTTGGCCGCCATGTCGGAAATCACCAGATCCGGCGCGTCCCCCAGCGCATCGCGCAGAAGCTGCGGCGCCTTGTCATCCATGAAGTCCATCTCGAACAGGGTGACACCGCCGATCGGATCGACCGGCAGCAGGTCGATACCCACGACAGCCGCCTTGGGCACCAGCTTGCGCACCACCTGCGACCAACCGCCCGGCGCGACACCAAGATCGACAACCGCGCGCGAGCCTTTCAGGAAATGGAATTTCTCGTCCAGTTCGATCAGCTTGAACGCGGCGCGGCTGCGCCAGCCTTCCGCCTTGGCCTTATGGACATAGGGGTCGTTCAGATGGCGTTCGAGCCAGCGCACCGACTGCGCGGTGCGGCCCTTCGCGCTCTTGACCCGCACCTTGCCTGCGCCAGATCCTCTCATATGGCGCCCCTCACATCATTCTCCCGTCGCGGTCCATCAGCCCGCGCAAAATGCCTTCCCTGATACCCCGGTCGGCAACGCCCAGCCGCTGCGCAGGCCAGATGTCGAGGATCGATTCCAGTATCGCGCAACCCGCCACCACCAGATCGGCCCGTTCGGTGCCGATGCAGGGCAGCTTCTGCCGTTCGCCCAGCGTCATGGTCGACAGCCGCTCCGAAATGGACCGCATGGAGGTGCAGGGTACGATCAGCCCGTCAATCGCCTGCCGATCGTAGCGCGGCAGGTTGAGATGCAGGCTCGCCAGCGTCGTCACCGTGCCGGACGTGCCGAGCAGGCGGATGTCCTCTGCAGCCTGCGGCAGGCGGCGCGCGAGCGGCGCGAATGCATCGCTGACCCGCGCGCGCATCCTGCCATAAGCGGCCAGTCGCGCATCGGCATCGTCATGCTCAAACGCCTCGCTTTCGGTCAACGATACGACGCCCCATGGCGCGCTTACCCAATCAACAATGCGCGGCGCGCCCGACGAGCCCTGAGCATCGACCAGCACCAATTCGGTCGATCCACCGCCAATGTCGAAGATCAGGGCCGGGCCGTTGCCCGGTTCCAGCAAGGCATGGCACCCCAGCACGGCAAGTCGCGCCTCTTCCTCCGCGCTGATGATGTCGAGCGCTATGCCGGTTTCGCGATAGACGCGCTGGATGAATTCCGCGCCGTTGCTGGCACGGCGACAGGCTTCGGTCGCTACCGATCGCGCCAGCGTGACATGGCGGCGGCGCAGCTTGTCCGCGCAGACAGACAGGGCAGCAATCGCCCGGTCTATCGCCGCGTCGCTGATCCGGCCAGTGGACGCCAGCCCCTCGCCCAGACGCACGATCCGCGAAAAAGCATCGACGACGATGAAACCGTCAGCCGACGGCTTGGCGATCAAAAGGCGGCAATTGTTGGTGCCAAGGTCGATCGCGGCATAGGATCGCCGTTCGCGCGCGCCATAAGGCGCAAAGCCCCGCTGCGTTGACGGGGGAGGAATGGCCGCAGCCCTGCTCCCATCGCCCGGACCGGAAGCGGCGCGCTTGCCCGCATAACGGCCGGTCGGGCCGGAACTCTGCGGCGATGGGCGGCTTTGCTGCACCATGCCGTAACTCGCTTCACATATCGCCAGCCCCAATGCGGAGCCAGAACTTGGGAACCATGCTTAAGCAGATACGCGACAATGCGCAAGGCGCGCGCCCCGCCCTCCACGAAATGCGGAACGGATCAAGGATGAGGCGCGCCTATCGGGCGAAAAGAGCAACGTCCCCCCATACTGTCCGGCCTGTCGGGGATTTTTGGATTTCCGTGATTTGAGTGCCATCAGATGATTCCATCTGGCTGAAAATCCTTCTATGGCCACAATCCTATTGCCAAGAGGAAGCCGAATTGATCCTGGACATTGCCGCTGCCGCTTCGGGCGCGATCCGCTTTGACGATCTGGGCGTCGGCCCGGTTGCGCTCGACCTCGGCTTCTTCACGCTCAAATGGTACAGTCTCGCCTATCTGGCGGGGATCTTGATCGGCTACTGGTACCTGCTCAAGCTGATCGCCCAGCCGGGATCGCCCATGGGTCGCCGCCATGCCGACGACATGATCTTCTACGCGACGCTAGGCATCATCATCGGCGGACGGCTGGCCTATGTGATCTTCTACCAGCCGGAAATTCTTGCGCATCCGCTCGACATCTTCAAGCTGTGGAATGGCGGCATGTCCTTCCATGGCGGCGCGGCAGGTGTGTCACTCGGTATTCTCTACATGGCGCGCAAGGAGAAGCTCAGCTGGCTGCGCATCCATGACTATGTCGCCTGCTGCGTCCCTTTCGGGCTGTTCTTCGGGCGCCTCGCCAATTTCGTGAATGGCGAATTGTGGGGCAAGGAAACCGATGTTCCCTGGGGCATCATCTTCCCGACCGGCGGCCCCTATCCCCGTCATCCCAGCCAGTTGTACGAAGCAGCGCTGGAAGGGCTTGTCCTGTTCGCCATCCTGGCCTTCGCCTTCTGGCGCACGCGCGCGCGCTATCAGCCGGGGAAACTGGTGGGCATTTTCCTGCTGGGCTATGGCATTTTCCGGTTCGGCGTCGAATATGTGCGGGAAGCGGACGCGCAGTTGATGGAATTTGCCGCGCGTACCGGCCTGCATATGGGCCAGTGGCTGTGCCTGCCCATGATCTTGGGCGGCCTCTACCTGATCGTCACGTCGAAGGGGCGTCGCGCGCGGGTGGAGTCCATCGCCGGAAACGCGAGTGTCAGCTGAGCCGCTGACCCTGGCTGAACGGCTTTCGCGCCAGATTGCCGCGGGCGGGCCGATCTCCGTCGCGCATTTCATGGCGGAGGCGAACCAGCATTATTACGCCACCCGCGACCCGTTGGGCGCGGATGGCGACTTCACCACCGCGCCGGAAATCAGCCAGATGTTCGGCGAACTGGTGGGGCTGTGCCTGGCGGATGTGTGGATGCGGTCGGGGCGCAAGCCTGGACCGCTTTATGCCGAGCTGGGGCCGGGACGCGGCACATTGGCCGCCGACGCGCTGCGCGCGATGGAGAGCTCCGCCCTCGCGCCGCGGGTTCATTTCGTCGAGACCAGCCCCACCTTGCGCGAACGGCAGCGCGCACTGCTGCCCCATGTCACCCATCATGACAGTATCGAAAGCCTGCCTGACGACGGGCCACTGCTGGTCATCGCCAACGAATTTTTCGATGCGCTGCCGGTGCGCCAGTGCATTCGCGTGGGCGAGGAATGGCGCGAGCGGGTCGTCATCCGGCGCGAAGAAGAAGGGCGCTTTGTCGCCGTTCCTGGCTATCGCCGTATCGAATCCGGCTTGCCACCAATCGCGGCACAGGCGCAGGACGGGGCGATCATCGAAACACCGATCGTGGGCGCGGGGATCGCCTATGCACTGGCGCAGCGGATCGCCAAGCAAGGGGGCGCAGCGATCATCATCGACTATGGCTATAGCGGGCCGTTGCTGGGCGATACGCTGCAAGCGGTGAAGGCGCATGAATTTGCCGATCCCTTCGCCGATCCTGGCGAGGTCGACCTGACCACCCATGTCGACTTCACCATCATCGGCAACATGGCGCGGCAGGCGGGATTGCGGGTGTCAGGCCCGGTCGATCAGGGGCCGTATCTGCGCGATCTGGGCATTGACGCCCGCGCCGAGCAACTGGCCCGCACACATCCTGCGCGCGCCGCCGAAGTGGAGGCCGCACGCGCCCGGCTGACCAGTGCCGATGCGATGGGCAGCCTGTTCAAGGCGATGGCCTGGGTCCATCCCGACTGGGCCGACCCGGCAGGCTTTTGACGGCGGATTGCCCTCAATCGTCCTGGTGATAACGGCCCAGCTTGCGGATGAAGCCAATCAGGCCGGTCTGGCGGCTGCGCTTCATCCGTTCGGCATGGAGGATGGTCTGCACGCGGCTGAAGCAATCATCTGCATCGACATTGCACAGCACATAATCATAGCCGTCCCAATGCGCGATTTCGCCCGCAGCGCGGGCCATGCGACCGTCAATGACTTCATCGCTGTCCGTCGCGCGGCCGCGCAGGCGGCGCTCCAGTTCCTCCATCGAGGGCGGCAGGATGAATACCCGCACTACGTCGCCCCCGGCAATCTGATGCAATTGCTGCGCACCCTGCCAGTCAATGTCGAACAGCACGTCCTGCCCGCTTTTGAGCATGGCCTCCACCGGCGCGCGGGGGGTGCCGTAGCGCTGGCCGAATACATGGGCCCATTCCAGAAATTCCTGATCGGCGGTCATCCGGCGGAATTCCGGCAGGTCGACGAAATGATAATCCTTGCCGTCGACTTCGCCCGGCCGCATCGGTCGGGTGGTTGCCGACACCGACATGGACATATCCGGTTCGGCGGCGAGCAGCTTGCGCGCAATGGTGGACTTTCCCGCGCCAGAAGGCGAGGAGAGGACAAAGAGGACGCCGCGCCGCTTGAAGTCGGGCGTTTCGATCAGGATGCTGTCGGCCATGGCCGCTAGTGCCGCTTGATGCGGGCTTTTGCAAGAGGGGGAAATGGCAGGATGCGCAGCAGGCGGATGGTCCATCGCAGGGGGTTGATCGCAGCGGGGTTGATCGCCCTCCTAAGCTGCGCCCTGCTGCTGCTGATGGACAGGCCGCCGATCTGCACCTGTGGCCGGGTCGAATTGTGGCACGGGGCGCTGGACAGTGGCAACAGCCAGCATATCACCGACTGGTATAGCCTGAGCCATGTCATTCACGGGCTGCTATTCTATCCCGCCACCCTCTGGCTGTTGCGCAAGCGCCCGATGGGGGTGCGGTTGGCGCTGGCCGTGGCGGTGGAGTCGGCGTGGGAGATATTGGAGAATTCCCCGGTCATCATCGACCGCTACCGCACGGCGACCATTGCGCTTGGCTATAGTGGCGATTCGGTCCTCAATTCGATGAGCGACATTGGCATGATGACGCTGGGCTTCCTGTTCGCTTCGCGCGCGCCGGTCTGGCTGTCGGTCGCGGTTGCGATCGGGTTCGAATTGCTGGCGCTCGCGGTGATCCGCGACAATCTGACGCTCAACATATTGATGCTGACCTTTCCGCTCGACGCCGTGCGGACGTGGCAGGCCGCGCTTTAGGGCTTGGCCACCTTGCGCGCGGTAGTGATCGGCACCGGTTCCTTGCTAAGGTCCGGGAGGGCCTTGATCGCGCGCTTGCGGTCAACCTCTCGCTTGGCCTCATAAAGCTTGCCCGCCATATAGGCGCCGGTGACGACCAGCGCGCCGACCGGATAGCGCATGATGATCCGCTTGGCCCCCATCCCGGCGAGCAGGCCGAACACGCCCTTCTTGCCGGTATCGGCCGCGACGCGCGTGGCCACGACGGTCGCGCCGACGCGCGCTGCCTTGCGCAGCAGGCCGGTCTTTTTGGGAGCGGTGACGGAGACGCGCGGGGCTTTGGGGGCGAGAGGCTTTTTCATACTGGGTCAATGTATCGGACGGCGCGCGGTTCCGCCATGCCGATGTCGATCATGTCATATTTTCCGGCCGCACCAGCGCGTCGAAGGTCGCCGCGTCCACCAGCCCCAGTTCAAGCCCCGCGGCTTTGAGCGTCTGGCCGGTCTTGTGCGCGTGCTTGGCGATGGCGGCGGCGTTGTCATAGCCGATCGCGGGCGCCAGCGCGGTGACCAGCATCAGCGAGCGATCGACCAGTTCGGCGATGCGCGTCTCGTTGGCCTCCAGCCCCTCGACACAGCGTTTGGCAAAACTGTCCATCCCGACGGCCAGCAGATGGATCGAGCGCAGCACTGCCGCGCCGATCATCGGCTTGAACACGTTGAGTTCTAGATGGCCCTGCATCCCGCCCACGGTCACGGCCTGATGATTGCCGATGACCTGCGCCGCCACCATGGTCAGCATTTCGCACTGGGTCGGATTGACCTTTCCCGGCATGATCGAGCTGCCCGGTTCGTTGGCGGGCAGATCCAGTTCGCCAAGGCCAGAGCGCGGACCGGAACCAAGCAGCCGGATGTCGTTGGCGATCTTGGTCAGCGCGACGGCCAGCGTGGCGAGGGTCGAGGACAGGTGAACCAGCGGATCGTTGGACGCCAGCGCTTCGAACTTATTATCGGCGGTGCGGAACGGCAGGCCGGTGATGGTGGCGATTTCCCCCGCGACCGCGACATCGAACCCCTTGGGCGCATTAAGGCCGGTGCCGACCGCCGTGCCGCCCTGCGCCAGCGCCATCATGCCGTGCATCGCGGCGGGTTCGATCCGCTTGCGACTGCGATAGACCTGATGCGCGTAACCGGAAAATTCCTGGCCCAGCGTCAGCGGGGTCGCGTCCTGCAAATGGGTGCGACCGATCTTGACGATATGATCCCATGCCTTCGCTTTCGCGTCGAGCGCGGCATGGAGCCGGTCTAGCGCGGGAAACAAGGCTTTGGTGACGGCCAGAGCCGCCGCGATATGGAGCGCTGTAGGGAAGCTGTCGTTGGAGGATTGGCCGAGATTGACATGGTCATTCGGGTGAACCGGATGCTTGCCGCCGCGCGTGCCGGTAAGCGCTTCATTGGCGATGCCGGCAATCACTTCATTGACGTTCATGTTGGACTGGGTGCCGCTGCCGGTCTGCCAGATGACGAGGGGGAACTGATCGTCATGATGGCCAGCCGCCACGGCGGCGGCGGCGGCTTCGATGGCGTCGGCCTGGGTGGCGTCCAGCCCATGATGGCGGTTCACCCGCGCCGCGGCCTGCTTCACGATGGCCAGCGCATGGACAATGCCGATCGGCATCCGCTCGACCGGGTCGAACGGGAAATTCTCGATGCTCCGCTGCGTCTGCGCACCCCAATAGGCGTCCGCTGGCACCTCTATGGCGCCGATACTGTCACTTTCGGTGCGGGTCGCGGGCATTTGGGAGCGCCTTTCAGTTAAGAGTCATTCGCAAATCTGAAGCCGATTTAGGATGAGCAGAAGGAAATCCAAGGGGTTGTGAGTAGAGCGGTGACCGGGGCGGGTTGGTCGGATAGGATGCCGTGTGAAAATTCGTTAAGTTCGCCCATGTCGCATATGGAGAGTTAGCGCCGGGTGGCGATGTAGGACAGGGGGAATTGGGGGGAGCGAGGCTGCGCCAATTACTGCGATTTTTCTGCTCTCGGAAGCAGACTCAAATTATGACCGAGGTTGGGCCACTTTGCTCGATCCAAGACCCCCTTTTAGCGATTAGGAACCAATCTGCACGATGTCGATTGCCTAAAGCAGCCCAAAGCATAGCCCAATCACCACTACACATCCTGCGAGCAATACCGCCGCCATCGCAACATCCATCGAATGATGGAGAAGCTTGCCAGCTTCTTCTGCCCATTCAACGTTATCGCAAATCTGCTTTTCAAGCGTATGAGCCTGTTCAAGGCGAGCTTGCTTTATGTCGAGCGTGCCAACCCCATTGCCGTGCCAGTTTTCTGGTAACCAATTTGCTGGCCGGTTCCCTGGAAAGCAGAACTTATTTGGTCGCACAGCCTTCGCCGCGAGGAAGGTGGATAGCAGAAGCATCGCCGCTGCTCCGAGGCTGGTAATGGCTAAGATTATATGGCCGCCTGAAACGACAAGGCTGGCAGCCGCCGCCAAGGCAGCCGTCGTAGAAGCAATCATAAACCCAGCCCATGCCATACCGCGCTGATCTGAAGCACCAGCAGCCGTAAATTGTGCTTGGAGATACAACTCCGCTTCCCGCACAATTTCATCAAGGACTTCCTGATCAAATGATCGCAGAGCTTCAAAGTCGTTGCGGATGGCCATGCAGTTTGTCTAAACTCATATGCATGGCAAAAGAACCCGAAAAGCAGACGCGCGTGAACAACGATCAAGCGAGCGTCCAGAAGCGCGACGGTGAGCGCCACCCCACGCCGACCCCGACGCCTCGCCCCACCCCGAAGGACCGGCCAAAGGGTAATTAAGTCGGACTAACAATAATACCGTCGGTATAGCAATCTAGCAAAGTGATGATCTCATCTCGTCTAGCCATGATCACTTTGCAGTGAGTATAACAACCACTGCTGGCCCCCGAAAGAAGCAAAGTTCCGGAGCAAGTCCGGAGTGATGAGGGGTTAGGGAGGGTCGTGCGAACAGGCGCGGCCTAGCCGTCGCCCGCGCCTACTTCTTCTTGCCGAAGTCCACCGTCACCACGTTGGAGCCATCTTCCGCCACGACTTGCGGGCCGTCATTTTCGGCTTCGTCATGGGGTTCGGGCAGGGCGTCGCCCGCGACCTGGAATTGCAGGGCGAAGTTGACGGCGGGGTCGACGAACGCCGTGATCGCCGCGAAGGGGATGATGAGGTGGGCGGCGACCTGGTTGAAGGTCAGGCTGACCTCGAAATGATGGTCGCTGACCTTCAAGTCCCAATATTTATTCTGGAGGACGATGGTCATTTCGTCCGGGAAGCGCTCGATCAGTCGCTTGGGGATGTCGACGCCGGGGGCCTGGGTCTTGAAGGTGATGTAGAAATGGTGGCTGCCGGGCAGGCCGCCGCTGGCCTGCACCTCTCCCAGCACGCGGCCGACGACGGCGCGCAGGGCTTCCTGCACGATTTCGTCATAGGGAATCAGGCTGTCGGGCAGGTCATCGCTCATGGCGCAATGTCCTAACGGCGCGAAACAGGGGGTCAACCCCCGCGCCTCAGATTGCAGGTCCAGATTGCATGACGCGCGGCACGCGCTATAGGGCCAGCATGCGCACGGCCGAGATTCACCGCAACACGGCGGAAACCCAGATCGACGTAACCGTCAACCTTGACGGCACGGGTCTTTATACGGTGTCGACGGGCATCGGCTTCCTCGACCATATGATCGAGCAATTGTCTCGCCATTCGCTGATCGACATGAGCGTCAAGACCGTGGGCGACCTGCATGTCGACCAGCATCACACGACCGAAGACAGCGCAATCGCCATTGGCGAGGCGGTGGCCAAGGCGCTGGGCGACAAGCGCGGGATTTCGCGCTATGGCTCCGTCTATTCACCGATGGACGAGACGCTGACACGGGTGGCGCTCGACATTTCGGGGCGGCCATGGCTGGTGTGCAAGCTGCCCTTCACCGTGCAGAAGATCGGCGAGTGGGACGCGGAGATGGTGGAGCATTTCTTCCACAGCTTCGCGCAGGCCGCCGGCATCACGCTGCACATCGAATGTCTGTATGGCAGCAATAATCACCATATCGTCGAAAGCGCGTTCAAGGGGCTGGCCCGCGCGCTGCGGCAGGCGGTGGAGATCGACCCGCGCAAGGCGGACGCGATCCCGTCGACCAAGGGGATGTTGTGAGCGGGGTCGCCCTGATCGATTATGGCGCGGGCAATCTGCATTCGGTCTATAATGCCCTGCGCAAGGCGGGGGCGGGCGATGTCGTCATTACCGCCGACGCCGATGTGGTGGCGCGGGCCGACCGGATCGTGTTGCCGGGCGTAGGCGCGTTCCGGGCGTGCCGCGATGCGCTGGTGGCGATCCCCGGCATGGTCGAGGCGATGGGCGAGGCCGTGCATCGGCGCGGCGTGCCGTTTCTGGGCGTGTGCGTGGGCATGCAATTGCTGGCCGACGCGGGCGAGGAATTCGGGCGGCATGAAGGGCTGGGCTGGATCGGCGGCACGGTGCGGCTGATGCAGCCGGACGACGCCAGCATCAAGGTGCCGCATATGGGGTGGAACGATGTCGTGCTGAACGGCGCGCCGCCCCTGATCGAAGCGGGCGAGGCCTATTTCCTGCACAGCTATCATTTCGAGGCGACCGATCCGGCGCATGTCGCGGCCGTGACCGACCATGGCGGCCCGCTGGTCGCGGCGGTCGCGCGCGACACGATTATCGGTTGCCAGTTTCACCCGGAAAAGAGCCAGACCTATGGCCTTTCCTTCCTGTCGCGCTTTCTGGAGTGGAAGCCGTGATGATGCCGATCCGTGTTCCCGCGAAGGCGGGAACCCAGTTGAAACGTCGGAGCTGGGTTCCCGCCTGCGCGGGAACACGCTGCCCCAATATTGTCTGGTGAGCCCATGTCTCTAATCGTCTTTCCCGCCATTGATCTGAAAAACGGGCAGGTCGTGCGCCTGGCCGAGGGCGATATGGATCGTGCGACCGTTTATGGCGACGATCCGGCGGCGCAGGCGGCGCTGTTTGCCCAGGCGGGGGCGCAGCATCTGCATGTCGTCGATCTGGACGGGAGCTTTGCGGGCCATGCGGTGAACGCCGCGGCGGTCGAGCGGATTGTCGAGACTTTTCCGGGCCATGTCCAGCTGGGCGGCGGCATCCGCAACCGGGAAGCTGTGGAACGCTGGTTCGACCTTGGCGTGTCGCGCATCGTCATCGGCACGGCGGCGCTGAAAGATCCGGCCTTCGTCAAGCTGGCGGCGCGCGATTTTTCCGGCGGGATCGTCGTGGCGGTCGATGCGCGCGACGGGTTCGTCGCGACCGATGGCTGGGCGGAAAAATCGGACATGCCGGTGATCGACCTGGCCCGGCGGTTCGAGGATGCGGGCGTTGCCAGCCTGCTCTTTACCGATGTGGGCCGCGACGGGATGCTGAAAGGCTGCAATGTCGAGGCGACGGTCGATCTGGCGCGGGCGACCGACATTCCGGTGATCGCGAGCGGCGGCGTGGCGGGGATCGCCGACATCAGGATATTGAGCCTGCACGCCGACGACGGCATCGAGGGCGTGATTACCGGGCGGGCGCTGTATGACGGGCGGCTGGACCTGAAAACGGCGCTGGCCGTGGCGCAGGCGGCGGCGTGATCAAATTTGCTTGAGTCTACCGCGTTCACTGATTTCAAACAGCCCTCTGGAAACCAATTCGGACTGTCCCACAATGTCAGGCCAGATATACAGCAGCCGAGCAATCTGTTGATGAAGGGGCTTTTTCCTGAGCGACGGCGCCAATACAAAGCCAACCAGATTGTTACGCAAAAATGCGTCTCTTTCGATCGCATTACGGCCAATCCGTCAATCCGCTGTCAAAACTGACCATCGGCCTTCATTGCCCAGCGCCTCTATCCACTCCTTATCCGAAATGCCCGGTCGCCCAAATTTCTGACGCAGCGCTACAATCTCATGCTCCTCGAAAAGAGCTTGAAGACTACGGGCCGCGCGCGGCGGCAAATTCTCATCAAGTAGAAGCCGCACGCTTTTGGGAAAGTCCTCGTTCAAATTCGATTGCGGATCGCACCACCGATACCGGAACTTCAAATTGTCGAGCGACAATCGCTTCATCTCTCTCAGCTTCATATGCCTCGAGAATACGAAAGGTAGGAATACCCGTATCATCAATAACAGGCTGGCCAAACGCTACTGCTGGTGCAATGGATATGCGCCTGCGCCGCCCAACGACATGCCATTTCGATACAATTCCATGATCAAAATCCAAATCCTTGAAAGTAGGACTGATCAGCGATCTGAACGCATGTTGCCCATCTCGAACATCAATAGTGTGGCCTACCTCACCATCCCGCTCATGGTCCCAAATTTCCAGAAACAGTGTTCTGCCATCGGTTTGGAATTGCCGGGTCGAAAGAGGATAATCATGACCAACCAGCACCCGCGCCTTCGACAAAAGTGAACGCACAGAATTTTTGCCTAACCCTGCGCGCATAAATGCGATCACAAAGCGAATTTCGATTAAATCCCGAAATCCGAGATAGATATCATCCAGATTGGAATATTCCGAGGTCCATAACGGTGCCTGTTCGACGATCCGATCACCCCGCCGATATTCATATCCGCCTAACCAGCGCTTGATCTTGGCCGGTTGCACGCCCAAAAGCCGCGCAGCCTCGCCAGGCTGATAAACTGCGAAATCTTGATGGCGTTGGAACATATCAAGGGCCTAACACATGCTCAGAGCGTTGAGAATCCGAAAAATGGGATGGCAGCCATGACCGTCCGCACCCGCGTCATCCCCTGTCTGGACGTCGCCAACGGGCGCGTGGTCAAGGGCGTGAACTTCGTCGATCTGCGCGATGCGGGCGATCCGGTCGAGCAGGCGAAGCTGTATGACGCGGCGGGCGCGGACGAACTGTGCTTTCTGGACATTACCGCGACGCACGAGGCGCGAGGGACTATCCTCGACGTGGTGCGGCGCACGGCCGAAGTCTGCTTCATGCCCGTCACCGTCGGCGGCGGGGTCCGCACGCCCGACGATGCGCGCGCGCTGCTGCTGGCAGGCGCGGACAAGGTGGCGGTGAACAGCGCGGCGGTGGCGCGGCCCGAACTGGTGGCGGAGATTGCCGATCGTTTCGGCAGCCAGTGTATCGTGGGATCAGTGGACGCGCGCAAAGTCGGCGAAGGGCGTTGGGAAATCTTCACCCATGGCGGGCGCAAGCCGACCGGGATCGACGCACTGGAGCATGCGCTGCGACTGGCGCAGCTGGGCGCTGGCGAATTGCTGGTGACGTCGATGGATGGCGACGGGACGAAAGCGGGCTATGACCTGGCGCTGACGCGGACCATTGCCGACGCGGTATCGATCCCCGTCATCGCCAGCGGCGGCGTGGGGACGCTGGACCATCTGGTCGAGGGCGTGACGATGGGTCATGCCAGCGCGGTGCTGGCGGCGTCGATATTCCATTTCGGGCAGCACAGCATCGCGGAAGCCCATCGCGCGCTGGCGGCGGCGGGCGTGCCGGTGCGGGCGGCCTGACCCCGCAAAAACGTCGATTTACTTTACAGTAACCATATTTCCGGAAGCGTCGTTAACCCTGAAAATGGCGGAAATCTGCCGGATGGCACCATCCGGCATGAAGGCTGCATTAACCCTGGCGGGTCGCGTTCGACCATATCGGTTCAACGGAAACAGGGTGACATTCATGAAACTCAACAAGATGCTTTTGGCGGCAGGGGCCGCTGGCCTGATCGGTGCGGCGACGCCGGCGCAGGCGACATGGTGCTGGTTCGGCAAGTGCGGCGGCGGCACCAGCAGCGGTGGCACGACCAGCAGCGGCGGCACGACGTCCAGCTCAGGCGGCAGCACTCCGACTCCGGTGCCTGAACCCGAACAGATGGGCCTGTTTGCGATGGGTGTGGCCATTGTCGGCTTCCGCCTGCTGCGCAGCGGCCGCAAGCGGAAATAATTTTCCCATTGACGGGTGGCGCGCGCGGCGCTTGATGCGCAGCCATGCGCGCCACCCTCTTTACACTTGAACAGACGATACGCCAGCGGCGGTCGGCTGACCCGTCCACATCCTATGTCGCCAAGCTGACGGCGCGGGGACGCGGCAAGATTGCGCAGAAGGTCGGCGAGGAAGCGGTCGAGGCGGTGATCGCCGCGATGGCGGGGAACCGCGACGAACTGGTCGGCGAAAGCGCGGACCTGCTGTTCCACCTGCTGCTGCTGCTGGCCGATTGCGACATTTCGCTGGATGCCGTGTGCGACGAGCTGGAGCGGCGCGAGGGCGTATCGGGCATCGCGGAAAAGGCATCGCGCCCTACCGATTGACAATTACCGGATAGATTTTGCCTCCGCTGCGTTCTGGCCTAGCCTTATGGGCGGGACAGGGAGTGGAGAGCATGATGATACGGACGGTAATCGGCGGCCTGCTGGGCGGCTTTGCAATGTTTATCACAGGCTTCCTGTTCTGGGGCACGCCATTGAGCGCGCTGGCGATGAGCCGCGCGGAGGGACAGGCGAGCGCCAATTTGCAGGCGGCGCTGGCGCAGGCGCTCAACACGACCGGCACCGGCGTCTATACTGTCCCCGATCCGGCGACGGCGGAGGGCACGATCCTGTACGGCAAGGGGCCGATAGCGCAGATTTTCTACAACAGCAGCGGCTTTCCGGTGACGGACAGCGCCAGCCTGATCGGCGGGTTGATCCTGTCGCTGGTGGTGGGCGTGCTGATTGCGCTGGCGCTGCGGTTCGTGACGACCGGCTTTGCCGAGCGGGTCCGGGTCGCCCTGATCTTCGCGCTGGCGGGGGTCTTGTGGATGCATGTCGGGCAATCCGTGTTCAACCATGCGCCCTGGGGCTATATTCTCTATCTGGCGTTCAGTGACTTTGTGGCGCTGGCCGTGGCCGGACTGATCGCGGCGAAGATCATGGACCGGGCGCAACCCACGGTCGGGACGGTGCATTAAGCCGCGATGCCGTCAATCTGACCCGTTGGAGCTTCAAACCATCGCTTCCTGCGCCATGCGGATCATGCAGGCGGCGTGGCGATGGGCGACGGCCATGCGGTCCTCCCCATAACCGCCGCCCATGGTGCTGGCGACCGGGATGGCGCGGGCGCGGGCCTGGCGCATAACATAGCGGTCGCGCGCATCCAGCCCCGCGTCGGTCAGGGCCAGCCGCCCCAGCCGGTCGTCGCCATGGGGATCGACCCCGGCCTGATAGAGAATGAGGTCGGGCGCGAAATCATCCAGCACGCGCGGCAGCGTGTCATGGAGGATGGCGAGATAGGCCGCATCCTCCACCCCGTCGGGCAAGCCGATGTCCAGCGTCGAACGCGCCTTTCGCACCGGGAAATTTTTTTCGGCATGGATCGACAGGGTGAAAATATCCGCCCGGCCCGCCAGCAGCGAAGCCGTGCCGTCGCCCTGATGCACGTCGAGGTCGAGGATGAGGATACGATCCGCCTCCCCTTCCGCGATCAGCCGGTTGGCGGCGATGGCAAGATCATTGAACACGCAATAGCCCGCCCCGCTATCGGCCAGCGCGTGGTGGCTGCCTCCTGCGGCATTGGCGGCAAAGCCGTGGATACGCGCCAGCCGCGCCGCCGCCCAGGTGCCGCCGGGCGACAGGGTGGAGCGAAGCATGACCCGCTGGGTCACCGGAAAGCCGATCCGCCGTTCCTTGGCCTGCGGGACGGTGAGGGTCAGCACTTCTTCCACATAGGCGGGATCATGCACCGCCTCTATCCAGACGCGCGGCATCGCATCGGGCGTGTGGAGCGTCATGGCGGGCGCGACTTCGCGCAACGCCTCCATCACCAGCCCATATTTGTCGAAACGAAAGCGGCTGCCGGGTGTTGCGGGAGAGACATAGGCAGGATGGTGAACGACGTGCAGCATGATCTTTTCCGCTATCGTGATTTGAACGGTGGCCGCTTTGCGCTATCTGGTCCAGCATGAACCGTCCCGATATGATCCGTTTTTCGACGCTGGCCCTGTTTGGCGCCAGTGTCCTTAGTGCCAGCCCCCTGCCCGCTTACGCCCAGACGCCGGTAACACAACCCCCGGCCGTGGCGCCGACACTGCCCCCCGCAATGGTGCAGCCATTGCCGCCCGCGCCATTGCCTGCCCCCATTCCGCCGCTGTCGGCCATGCAGGAAGCATGGGCGAATGACTGGTTGCGCAGCGGAGCCGAACAAGGGTTGACGGCGCGGCGCAAGGCGACCGCCACGCTGACCGGCGACGCGCTGGTCAGCGCGCTGCTGGACCGGGCGAAGGCGCTGTCCACCGGACGGGTCGATGCCGCCGATTTTCTGGAAATCTGGGCGCTGCGCCCCGAACCCTATGACCCGCGCCCAGGATTGGCGAAGGCCGTGGCCGAGGACCGGCTGGCACAATGGGCCAATGCGCTGACGCCGCCCTATGCGGGCTATGAAGGGTTGCGCAAGGGGCTGGCGACCTATGAGGCGATCCGCGACAAGGGCGGCTGGCCGGTGCTGACCGCGACATCCGCGCCCATGGTGGTGCGCGCGCGCATCGCGCTGGAGGACAAGAGCGTCACGCCGACGGAAAATCTGACCGACGTGCTGCAACGCGCGCAGCGGCGCTATGGCCTCAACCCCACAGGGTTGCTCGACACGCGGACGCTGGCGGCGCTCAATGTCAGCGTGGACGACCGGATCGCCGCGATCATGGCCAATATGGAGCGGTGGCGCTGGATGCCGCGCCGCCTGCCGGTCAACCGGGTGCAGGTGAACATCGCCGCCGCCGTGCTGACCGTGTTCGAGGGCGACCAGCCGGTCACGTCGATGCGCGCCGTCACCGGCAGCCCGCAAAATGCAACGCCGATGCTGTCGTCGAACATCCATTCGATCGTGGTCAATCCGCCCTGGAACGTGCCGATGTCGATCGCCAGGCGGGAATTGTTCCCCAAGGGACGCGCGACGCTGGCCAAGCAGGGCTACAAGATCGTCAAGACGCCCGAAGGCGGCGAACGGATCGTGCAGCCCGCAGGCCCGAACAGCGCGCTGGGGCGGTTGAAGTTCGATTTCGCCAACCCGTTTGCCGTCTATCTGCACGACACGCCCGCACGCGGGAAATTTTCAAGCTATGACCGGCTGGCCAGCCATGGCTGCGTCCGGCTGGAAAAGCCGGTGTCGCTGGCCGAACTGATGGTGGCGAGCGACCCGGACCTGAACGGCCAGATCCAGACGCTGATCGATAGCGGCAAGACGCAGCGCGTATCCCTGCCGCAGGAAGTGGCGGTCTATCTGCTCTACTGGACCGCCTTTGCCAGCAGCAACGGCACGATGAGCTTCCGCGCCGATCCCTATGGCTGGGATAAGTTGCTGGCCGAAAAGATCGAGGCGTCGAGCAGCCGGGCCGACCCGACCGCCGCGCCCGCACCCACCCCAACCATCGCATCGAAGGACTGATCACCCATGCGCAAAATTGCCCTGTTCGCCCTAGCCGGTGCCCTGGCCCTGTCCGCCTGCGGCAAGAAGGAAGAAGAACCGGCAGCGACCAATAATCTGGTCGAGCCGCCGGTCGAGAATGTCATCATCGAGGAACCCGATGCGGTGATGCCGCCGCCGTCGAACAATGCGGTCGCGACTCCCGCGCCACCGCCGTCGGTTTCCGAACAGCAGCAGATTCAGGATGATGCCGACGCCAGCGGCATGACCGCGCGCCTGCCGCAGGAAGGCGAAGAGAGCCAGCCTGCGGACGAAGCGAGCCATTCCGCGCCATAAGGCGCATCGCCCCGCTCTTGGAGCGGGGCGGCGACTTTGCTATATTCGCGCCATGGATCGCCGCAATTTCACGAAGTTCGCCATGAGCGGACTCGCTTTTTCGTTTCTATCCGACAGCATCGGCCGGGCGGCCGTGCCGGTAACAGCGCCCCTGCCCGCCGCCGCGCCATCGCCTGCCAAGCTCATCGTGCAGCCGATCGCCCCCAAACCCTATGCGTCGCTGCTGGAAAAGGCCAAGGCCGCGCTCGACCGGCATGGCGACGCCTTCACCCTGCGCGACCGCGTGGCGATCGCCGATTTTGCGGCTCCGTCAAAGGAATTGCGCTTCCACGTCGTCGACCTGATCGGCGGGCAGAGCAGCAGCTACCTGGTAGCGCATGGCCGCGGATCGGACCCGGCGCATAGCGGCTGGCTGCACAGTTTTTCCAACGAACCCAATTCGCTGGCCAGCAGTTCGGGCGCGTATGTGACCGGCGAGCAATATGTCGGCCAGCATGGCCGGGCAATGCGGCTGATCGGGCTGGACCCGCAGAACAACAATGCCGAACCGCGCGCCATCGTCGTCCATGGCGCGGATTATGTGGGCGAGGATCATATCGCCGCCTGGGGCAAATGCGGGCGGAGCGAAGGCTGTTTCGCGGTCGCGCCGCACATGCTGCCGCAATTGCTGGGGCTGCTGGGCAGCGGGCGGCTGCTCTATGCGGACAAGATCGGGGTCGAGGCGTAAGGGCACGCCCGTTCCGGCTCCGCATGCCTGCGGATCAACTTGTAAGGGTCGTGCGCCCTGAGCCTCCCAAGGGCAGGCTCAGGGCGCACGCTGTGGGGTATCAGCCCGCCTTGGCAGCGCCGGTCAGCGCTTCGGCCGCAGGCTTGTTCGTTGCGTCGACCGTGCCATTGGCCAGCATCGTCTTGCTGAGCGTCACCGCTTCGGTCTTGAGCGCGGGGTCGCTGCTGGTCTGGCTGGAGCCGATAAGGGCCGAGAGAAGAATATTCTTCGTCACCTTGTCGTTCGCATTTTCGGACGCGGACTTGCGGGCGAGGGTCAGCGCTTCGGCGTAGAGCGGCGCGGACCCGACCTTGTCCTGGGCAGCGAGCTTCTGGTTGCCCATCTGGATCAAGATGCCCGCCAGGATATTGCGGCTGGCGGCGTCAGCAGGCTTGGCCTCCACGACCTTGCGCCAATAGGGCAATGATTCGCCGTAAAGGGCGATCACCTTGTCCATCTGGCCCAGGGCGCCATAGGCAGCGGCATCAGCATAGAGGGCGTTGGCGAGGAAATTGACATTCTCGATCTTGGACGGGTCAACCTCTACCGCGGTCCGGATGGCGGGCAGCGCCGCATCATATTTCGCAACGGCGCCGGCATTGTCGCCAGCCTGCTGGGCGGCCTGCCCGGCCGTGAAAGCCGTGACCGCGCTGTTGAAGGCGGTGATCTGTTCCGGCGTCATTTCCGCAGCAGCCGGGGTCGCGGATTGCGTGGCAGCTTCCGTGTCAGGGGTAGCAGCGGCGGGGGCGGCGGGGGCGTCCTGCGCCATTGCGGGGGTAGCCAGCGCCAGCGGCGCGGACAGGCTCATCAAAGCGATCAGGGCGGACTTTGCCAATGTTAGGGTCTCCTTGGTCGTTATTCCATAATGTCGAACGGGCGATTGCTACGCCTTTCAACATGAATAATGAACGAAGGAGCAGGCTGGTTCCCAGCCTTTCAGGGGCGGCTCATCCCGCAAAAGGCTCCGGCCACGGCAAAATCGGCCGCGCGCCGTGCATTACGCGCGGCGGCCTGCGCATCTTCGCCCCATTGTTCGACCTGCCAGGCTTCGTCGAT
This sequence comes from Sphingobium xenophagum NBRC 107872, assembly GCF_000367345.1. Lineage (GTDB taxonomy): Bacteria > Pseudomonadota > Alphaproteobacteria > Sphingomonadales > Sphingomonadaceae > Sphingobium > Sphingobium xenophagum. The sequence continues at coordinate 82,816 of NZ_BARE01000017.1, read as the reverse complement.
TTCCGCCGCCTGCCAGATGGCGTCAAGATCATGGCCGCCATCGACAATGGCGAGGCCGCAGATCAGCGAACCGCTGAGATTAACGAGCGTGGACAGCCCCGCGAGTAGGAATGGATCGAAGGCTTCGACCACCGCGCCGAGACGGGTGAGGGTCTGAGCGGGCTGCGCGACCGGCAAGACACCCTGCGTGACGACGAAGGCCACGTCATAGCGGGCGCGCGCCCAGTCAAGCAGCGGGTCCCACGCCGCCGCCTGCCGCTGCACCAGCGTTTGCGGCGCTTCGGCACGATAGCAAAGCAAGTCGCTTTCGCCATAGCGGGCGATCCCGGCGGCAAAGCTCTTATGATTGGCGATAACATGGTCGATCGCAGCGTTGGCGAGGCCGGTAAAGGGCATCGTCGCGGGATCGACGCTCTCCCCCTGCGCGCGCCATTCGGCAGCCACCGCATCGGCCAAGGCAGGCGTAGGCAGCGCCAGCAGCGCACGGGCGGGGGTGCGGACCGGGCGGGCATCGAGCTGGACGGCAAAACCCTGATCGGACGCGATCACGGCGATGTCCTTGTAAAAGCGCTTCATGGCTTCGTGCGCTTGAACAGGGCCAGCATCAGGCGGGGCACGATGACGAACTGGAACAGGCCGACGATGACCATGATCGCGCCGAACGCCTTGGCCTTGTCCCCCTGCACCCAGGTGAAGCGCTGCATGATGGCGAGGAAGCCGAACATGACGATCAACGCACCCGACAGGCGGAACAGGCCGATGGCGAAATGCCGCTGGCGGGCGATCTTTTCGGGATCAACGGGGGGTGGAGGCGGAAAGTCGGTCATGGCGCGCCGATATGGCCGCGCAATTCGCCGCTGTCCATGGCCACTGCCTGCGCGCCTGCCGCGATCAGTTCGTCAGGGGCATGATAGCCCCAGGCGACGCCGATGCTGCGCACGCCTGCCGCCAGCCCCATGTCGATGTCGAAACTGGTGTCGCCGATCATGACGGTCGTGTCCGGGGACGCGCCGGCTTCGGCCATGGCGGTCAGCAGCATGGAGGGATGCGGCTTGGACGGGTGGCGATCGGCGGTCTGGAGCGTGACGAAGCGGTCGATCAGGCCATGATGGGTCAGGCAGAGCGCCAGGCCCCGATCCGATTTGCCCGTGGCGACGCCCAGCAGCCAGCCTGCGCGATCCAGATCATGCACCAGATCGGCCATGCCGGGATAGAGCGGTTCGGACACCGCATTTTCGCGTCGCAGCGCCTGAAAGGCCAGCTTGTAGCGTTCCGCGAGATGCGCGTGGAAATCCGCATCCGCATCCGGAAGCAGCCGGGCCATGGCATGGGGCAGCGAAAGGCCGACCGCGGAGAGGATGGCCAGCCGGTCGGGCGCGGCCAGACTGGCTTCCTCGAACGCGCGGGCCATGGCGGTGCAGATGCTATGCTGGCCATCGACCAGCGTGCCGTCGCAATCGAACACGACTAACGGGTTGGCCATAGACGCTGTCCCTATCCGCCTCCGCCCCGCGAGCGCCGTTCGCCCTTGCGATCCTTGCGTATCTGCTTGGCATGCTGGCGCGCGAATTTCTTTTCATCCTCGCGCGTGGGGCTGCGGTCGATCTCGTCATCCAGCGGCATGTCGCCCAGGCTGATGTCGAAGCCGAGATCGGCAAGGCTGGAGGCGAAATGGGCAGGCAGGTCCGCCATCACGTCGACGCGGCCACCATCGGGATGATCGACACGGATGCGGCGGGCATGAAGGTGCATCTTGCGGCTGATCGTGCCGGTCAGGAAGCTGTCCTTGCCGCCATATTTGCCGTCGCCGACGATGGGATGGCCGATCGCCGCGAGATGGACGCGCAACTGGTGGGTGCGGCCGGTATAGGGTTGCAGTTCGACCCAGGCGGCACGATTGCCCGCACGTTCGATGACGCGATAGCGGGTGCGGGCGGGCAAGCCTTCCGCTTCGTCGACATGCATTTTTTCGCCGCCAGTGCCTGGTTGCTTGGCGAGCGGCAGTTCGATCATGCCGTCCGCGATGGAGGGCACGCCGATGACCAGCGCCCAATAGACCTTGCGCGCGGTGCGGCTGGAAAATGCCTTGGCGAAATGGGCGGCGGCGCGGCTGGAACGGGCGAGCAGCAACGCACCCGACGTGTCCTTGTCCAGCCGGTGGACCAGCTTTGGCCGCGATTCGGCGTTGAAGATCAGGCCGTCGAGCAAGCGGTCGACATGCTCGTCCGTCTTGGTCCCGCCCTGCGTGGCGAGGCCGGGCGGCTTGTTGATGACGATAGCCTGCGCATCGCGATGGATGACCATTTCCTGCGCATAGGCGATTTCGTCCGGGGTCAGGTCTATGACCGGGACACGCCGGGCGGGGCGTTCGGACGGGGCGGCCTTCGCTTCGGCGGGCGGGACGCGGATCATCTGCCCTTCGGCGATGCGATCCCCCGGTGCGGCGCGCGCGCCGTCGACCCGCAACTGGCCGGTGCGCGACCAGCGCGACACGATGTTGAAGCCGACATCGGGCAAGTGGCGCTGGAACCAGCGGTCGAGGCGGATGCCGTCATCATCCGCATGAACCCGATATTGGCGCACGTCGAGCGAGACGCCCTTCGCGGCCGAAGGCTTGGGCGCAGCGGCCTGAACCACTGGCGCAGCCTTGGCAGCGGCTGGTTTGGCAGCGGGCTTTTTCGGGCCGGACTTGAAGGGTGGTTTCGATGCGGGCTTGCCACCCTCCCCCTTGCGCGCAGTGGCCGCCTTTGCGCCGCCACGGGCGCGACCGGGTGCGCCGGACGGCTTGCCGAAGGATTTGCCGGGGGGTGCGGGTTTGCGACCGCGCGGCGCGTCGCCCTTGCCGGGAGGACGGCCCTTCATGCGACGATGCTCCGCATCAGCGACAGGCCCAGCGCCAGCGCGACGATCGCCCCGATCACCGATGCCAACGCATAGGTCAGGGCGACAAGAAGCTGGCCCCGCTCAATCATCAGCAAGGTTTCCAGGCTGAAGGCGGAGAAGGTGGTGAAACCGCCCAGCAGGCCGACGCCCAGCAACAGCCGGATCGGTTCACCCGGCATCGTGCTGCCACGCGCCAGCCAGCCTGCAAGCAGGCCCATGGCGAAACCGCCGAGCAGATTGGCGGCGAACGTGCCCCATGGCCATGCGGCGCCGGGCACCATGGCGCCCAGGAAGCGGCCCAGCTGGTAGCGCAGCGCAGCGCCCACCGCGCCCCCGCCCATAACAAGGAAAATATTGGTCATGCCGCTGCCCCTACAGGCAAATGGCGATCAGGGGAATGGGGCGGCGCGATTCGCCGCCTTTGCCCCTATTTTCCGTTGTCGGCGATGATGTCTATGTTGGTCTTGCCGCCCGGCGCGTCGGTGAAGAGAATGAAATAGGCGCTGCCATCCGCCTTGCGCGTGCCGCCCAGCACATGATCGCCGCCCAATATCTTATGTTCGCCATCATAGCCCGCGCGGCGGGCGAGCGTATAATAATAGTCCATCACCCCCTGACGCGGGACAGGCGTGACGAAGCTGACGGCGCGCAGGGTGCAGCCATCACGTTCCGCGCCGGCCGCTTCGACCAGTTGCGCACCGGGATACACAGTGAAGGGATCGGGCAGGCGTTGCGCCCATTCCATGCCATAGACGAGCTGCTTGCTGCAATTGGCGTTGCCGCCGTTGCGGGACGCCTGTTCGCGCGCGACCGCGCCCAGGGTGACGGTCGATGGCATCGCATCACCCGCGCTGGGCGCTGGTGCGCTGAGCAGCTTGCCGCCCGCCTGTTGCAGCGCGGCCGCCTGCGCCTTGCCCGCATCGCCGCCAAGCAGCGGCACCGCGCCATTGGCCGGACGATCGGCCGTGCGCACGGCGTTGCGGTTGGACTGGCCGACCAGTTGGGGATCGACCACGATCGGGTCGGCAAGCGCGCCTTTCAGCGCGGGGTCGACCGCATTGTTGGTGAGTTGCGCATCGAGCGCCGCGAGGCTGGCATCCTTGTCCCCCTTGCCACAGGCGGCGAGCGCCAATGTAAGCGCGATAATGGAAACGGGCCGGAAAAACGCCATGCTGCACTCCTTCGTAAACAAGGCATGAAGAGTGCGGGTTAATTTTTCGTTAGGACATTTGGTGAATCGCGGGAAATTTCCGCATCATCGGGCCAGTTTCTGGTCACTGGCCTGCACGCCCGTCTTGTCGCCATGCGGCGAAACCGCCATCTAGACTGCATGCTGAACATATTATCCGGCTTTATCGGCCTGGTCACCCTGGTCCTGATGATTCCCGCCTTCATACCGCTGTTGGGGGCGCTGAACTGGCTGCTGGTCCCCATGGCGCTGTTCGGCGCGGTAATCGGCGCCATCTCTTCGCGCAATGGCGGGCGCAATTTTTGCCTGATCGTCGCGGCCTTTGGCGCGCTGCGGCTGTTTCTGGGCGGGGGGATATTCTGAGCCTGGCGCAAAATTATACGCGTAATGGGCTGATCGCCGCGATCTTCGCCTATGGCTTTTGGGGGCTGCTGCCGATCTTCTTTCGGCTGCTCCATCATGTCGATCCGATCGAGATCGTCACCCAGCGGATATTATGGTCGCTATTGCTGATCGTCACGCTGCTGGCGGCGCGCCGGACTTTGGGGCCATTATTGGTGACATTGCGCGACCGTCGGCTGGTTCTGCCGCTGGCAGGGTCTGCGCTGATGATCGCGATCAACTGGCTGACCTATGTATGGGCGGTCAATGATGGCCATGTCGTCGCGGCAAGCCTTGGCTATTTCCTGAACCCGCTGGTCAATGTCGCGCTGGGCGTGATGGTGTTGAAGGAAAAGTTGCGACGGCCGCAATTGATGGCGATCGGCGTGGCGGCGGTGGGCGTGGCCATATTGGCGGCGGCGGCGCTGACGACATTGTGGATCAGCCTGACGCTGGCGTTCAGTTTCGCCTTTTACGGCCTGCTGCGCAAAGTGACGCCGGTGGCGCCGATGACCGGCCTTGGCGTCGAGACGCTGCTGCTGACGCCGCCTGCAATTGCCTATCTGATCTGGGAAGCGAGCCATGGCGGGGTGAGTTTCGGACAGGACGCCGCGACCACCGCGCTGCTGGTGACATCAGGCGCGGTGACGACAGTGCCGCTGGTGCTGTTCGCCATGGCGGCGCAACGGCTGCCGATGGCGACACTGGGCATATTGCAATATCTGGCCCCGATGCTGCAATTTTTCTGTGGCATCATGCTGTTCGGCGAAAAGCTGAGCCATGGCCAGATGCTCAGCTTTGGCCTGATCTGGATCGCGCTGATCCTGTTCGCGACCGACGGGGTGCGGATGGCCCGGCGGAACCGGGCGGCGACGGTCTAGTGGTCCGAAAAGATTCTGACATTTGAACACGCCTTATCCCATAAGGTAGCAAATGTCAGAATCGGACCACTAGTATCAGCGTTGCGTCGTAACTGATCCTCCCCTTGCAGGGGAGGTGTCGGGCCGAAGGCCAGACGGAGGGGTATCGCGCTATCGAGAGGGTGACACCCCTCCGTCAACGCTTTGCGTTGCCACCTCCCCTTGCAGGGGAGGATGCATGGTGGCATGCAGCCTTGATCGAATGTGAATCAGGAAAATTCGGTCGCCTCGAAACGCACCGGCTCTCCGACCGCTTCATTGGCCAGCGCATCTTCCCACATCACGCGGTGGCCGCGGATGATGGTGCCGACCGCCTTGCCGGTCAGGTCCATCCCCTCGAACGGCGACCAGTTGCAGCGGGACGCAAGCCAGTCGCTGCCAACGGTCCAGCGCTTTTTGAGGTCGACCACGGTGAAGTCGGCGTCATAGCCGAGCGCGATCCGGCCCTTGCCGACCAGCCCGAACACGCGCTGTGGACCGGAGGAGGTCAGTTCGATGAAGCGGCGCAGCGTCAGCCGCCCTTCCGCGACATGATTGAGCAGAAGCGGCACGAGCGTCTGGACGCCGGGCATACCGCTGGGGCTGGTCGGATAGGGCTTGGCCTTTTCCTCGATCGTGTGGGGGGCGTGATCGCTGCCCAGAACGTCCGGCACGCCCTGGTTGAGCCAATGCCACAGCCCGTCGCGGTGCGCGCCCGACCGGATCGGCGGGTTCATCTGCGCATAGGTGCCAAGGCGCGGATAGGCATCCTCCCCCGCCAGCGTCAGATGCTGGGGCGTCACCTCGCAGGTCGCGATATCCTTGTTCTGGCCGATATAGGCGAGTTCGGCCGGCGTCGTGATGTGCAATATGTGGATACGGCGGCGCGCGGCGCGGGCCAGGCCGATGATGCGTTTGGTGGCGATCATCGCGCTTTCATCGTCGCGCCATACCGGATGGGTGGACGGGTCACCCGCCAGCGCCAGGCTCTTGCGCGCATTCATCCGCGTTTCATCCTCGGCATGGATGGCGACGCGGCGCGTGCCGCTGGCCAGCACGCGGGCCAGCGCATTGTCATCGTCCACCAGCAGGCTGCCGGTCGACGCGCCCATGAATATCTTGACCCCTGCGGTGCCGGGGATGCGTTCAAGCTCTTTGAGCTGTTCGGCATTGTCGGCGGTCGCGCCGACATAGAAGGCATGGTCGCACCACATGCGGTGATGCGCGCGGGCAAGCTTGTCCTGGACGCGGTCGGCCGTGTCGGTGTTGGGATTGGTGTTGGGCATTTCGAACACGGCGGTCACGCCGCCCAGCACCGCCGCCCGGCTGCCCGATTCGAGATCTTCCTTATGCTCCAGCCCCGGCTCGCGGAAATGGACCTGGCTGTCGATGCAGCCGGGCAACACGTCCAGCCCGGTGCAGTCGATCACTTCCCCCGCGTCGCCAAGCCCCGTGCCGATCGCGACGATCCTGCCGCCGCGCACGCCGACATCGGCCTGCTCCGCGCCGCCCGGCGTGTGGATGGTGCCGTTCTTCAGGATCAGGTCGAAAGTTTCGGACATGGTGCGCTCCGTGAAAAACCGTTCGCCCTGAGCGAAGTCGAAGGGCCATGCCGAACGCAGTGAGGCCTTCACGATGTTCAGGCAAGGGCTTCGACTTCGCTCAGCCCGAACGGGTTGGTAATTGGGTGCATCTGTCCTACCTAAAGCCGATGACCGGCACCACCCTCACCGACCGCGCGATCCTCAGAATTTCAGGCGAGGAGGCGCGGCCCTTCCTGCAAGGCCTGCTGACACGCGATGTTTTGACACTGGCACAGGGCGTGCCGCGCTGGACCGCGTTGCTGAGCGCGCAGGGGAAAGCGCTGTTCGACATGATGCTGTGGGCAGATGGCGACGATGTGCTGATCGATTGCGAGGCGGCGCAGGCCGATGCGCTCGCCAAGCGGCTGACGCTGTACCGGCTCCGGCGCAAGATCGTGATCGCGCGGGACGAGTCGCTGGCAGTGCATTGGGCGCTGGATGCAGCGGACAGGCCGCATGATCCGCGCTTGCCTGCCCTTGGGCATCGCTGGATCGCCGCGCCGGGGGATGGCGACGCTGCGGCGGCGTTCCGCGCGCACCGGCTAAGCCAGGGCGTGTTCGAGGGCGCGGGTGAACTGGGGCAGGACCAGACGCTGTGGCTGGAAACCAATGCCGGGGAGCTGAACGGCGTCGATTATGACAAGGGCTGCTATGTGGGGCAGGAGAATACCGCCCGGATGCATTATCGCGCCAAGGTGAACCGGCGGCTGGTCGCGGTACCGCTGGCCCAGGCGGAGGAGAAGCGCCAGCGCGCGGCGCTGCCGGACATGGACCTGTCGATCGAATTGCGGCGGGTGGAGGATCTGGACCCGGCGCTGCTGCCCGACTGGCTGGCGACGGCGATTGCGGCGCAGGCAGCAGCGGAATGAAGCGGCTTCTGTTCGCGCTATTGGGCGCGCTGGCGTTCGCGCCCCCCGCTTGGGCCGACACGCCCTGGACGCTGGTTAAATCCTATCCGCACGATTCCGCTGCCTTTACCGAGGGGCTCTTTTTTCAAGACGGGGCGCTTTATGAAAGCACCGGGCTGGAGGGGCGGTCGGACATTCGCAAGGTGCGGCTGAAGGACGGCAAGGTCATCCAGCGGCGCGTGCTGGAGCCGCGCTATTTTGGCGAGGGGATCGTCAATTGGGGCGACCGGCTGATCAGCCTGACCTGGCGGCATGGTCAGGGATTTGTCTGGAAGCTGGCCGATTTCGCGCCGGTCGGCGATTTTCGCTATGTTGGCGAAGGCTGGGGCCTGACGCAGGACGGGCGGCATATCATCCAGAGCGACGGCAGCGCGCAATTGCGCTTCCTTGATCCCGACACCCTAGCCGAGCAGCGCCGCATCACCGTGACGTGGAACGGGCGCGCGGTCCAGCGGCTGAACGAGCTGGAATATGTGCGCGGCGAGATTTGGGCGAATATCTGGTACGAGACGAAGATCGCCCGGATCGATCCCGCGACCGGCGCAGTGATCGACTGGATCGACGTCGCGCCGCTGGTCAAGGCAGCTGGCGTGCGGGACAGCGAAGCGGTGGCCAATGGCATCGCCTATGATGCCGCGCGAGACCGGGTGTTTATCACCGGCAAATATTGGCCAAAGCTGTTCGAGATTCGGGTGGGGAAGTAAACGGGGTTGAGCGCTTACCCCCTTTCCGTTCGCCCTGAGCCTGTCGAAGGGTCGTCCTTTCTTTCAAGAAGGACAAGGCTTCGACAAGCTCAGCCCGAACGGATGTTGGGGTTCGGCGCTATCGCTTCCAGCGCGCCCAGATCGCCGTGGGGAGCAGCAGCCCGCGCGATTCTTCACGGACGGCGAGTTCGCCCGCTTCCACCTCGCCGGGAAGGTCGGCAAAGGCCTGACGCAGCAACTCACCGATCGCCAGCGCCGACATGCGGACGGCATAGACGGTCAGGAACAGGAAGCGACTGTCGGCATCGAGCAGCTGACGGCAATTGGCGATGAGCGCCGGGAGGTCTTCCTCCAGACGCCAGACTTCGCCGTCAGGGCCACGGCCATATTTGGGCGGATCGAGCAATATGCCGTCATAGCGGCGGTTGCGCCGGACTTCGCGCGCGACGAATTTGGCGGCATCCTCCACGATCCAGCGGACAGGCCGGTCCGCCATGCCAGACAGATCGGCATTGGCACGAGCCTGGGTGACGGATTTTTTGGAAGCGTCGACATGGACCATGCGCGCGCCGCTGGCCGACATGGCCAGCGTTCCGACGCCAGTATAGCCAAACAGGTTCATCACCTCCGCGTCGGCTTTGTCGGCGGTCCGTTCGCGCATCCAGTCCCATACCGGCGCCATGTCCGGAAAGAAGCCCAGATGGCGGAAGGGGGTGCAACTGGACTGGAAGGTGACTTCCTTCCAGCCAAGCGGCCAGCCTTCGGCAGGGACGGGCTTGTCGTAGAACCAGCGGCCCCCGCCCTCCTCGTCCGAACCGGGCACGAATTCGCCGTCCGCCGTCCAGTTTTCGGTCGCGGGCGCCCACATCGCCTGCGGTTCGGGGCGGATGAAGCGGAAGCGGCCATAGCGCTCCAGCTTGCGGCCATGGCCCGAATCGATCAGGCCATAATCGGCCCAGGGTTCGCCGATGAGGGTTTGAAGGATCATAGCAACTCTCCGTTCGGGCTGAGCGAAGTCAAAGCCCCCGCCTGAGCGACAGCGAAGGCCTCACTGTGTTCGGCCGAGCCCTTCGACAGGCTCAGGGCGAACGGACAATATCTAGCCGCGGGGCGTCGCGCGTTCGGCGACATAGGCCGTCACCGCCTCGTACGTGCCGGGCAGCTTCACATAATGTTCCTCACGCGCGAACAGATCGCCGACGCGCGCAGGGAGCGGCGGGCGGGTGCCGGTGGCGCGCTCGACCGCGTCGCGGAACTTGGCGGCGTGGGCGGTGGCGAGCGTGACGACGGGGATCGACGGGTCGAGATCGGTCGCCTGCGCTGCGGCTAGCCCGATGGCGCTGTGCGGGTCGATGATCTGGGCCGCCGCATCATAGGCCCAGCGCATCGCCATGGTCATGCCGTCGGCGTCGATCCGGGCCGAGGTGAACAGGCCTGCCGCCCCTTCCCGCTGCGCATTGGTGAGGCGCATCGCGCGGGTCGCTTCAAAGCCGCCCATCTGGGCGGCGAGCGCCAGCCCGTCCCGTCCGCCCGCGTCGAACAGCAGCCGCTCGAAATTGGAGCTGACCTGAATGTCCATGCTGGGCGTCGCGGTCGATACGACCTGACCCTGGCTGTAATCGCCCTGCGACAGCGCGCGGTGCAGAATGTCGTTGACGTTGGTGGCGACGATCAGTTTGGCGACCGGCAGGCCCATTTTCGCCGCTACATAGCCAGCGAACACATCGCCGAAATTGCCGGTGGGGACGGAAAAAGCGACCGGACGTTCGGGCGCGCCCAGGCGCACGGCGGCGTAGAAATAATAGACGACCTGCGCCATCAGCCGCGCCCAGTTGATCGAGTTGACGGCGGACAGGTTGAAGCGACGCTTGAAATCCGCGTCGTTGAACATCCGCTTCACCATCGCCTGCGCGTCGTCGAAACTGCCGTCGATCGCGATATTATGGACGTTGGGGGCGCGCACGGTGGTCATCTGACGCCGCTGAACGTCGGACACGCGGCCTTCCGGGTGGAGCATGAAGATGTCGACCTTCTCGCGCCCCGCCACCGCGTCGATCGCGGCGGACCCGGTATCGCCCGACGTCGCGCCGACAATGGTCAGATGATCGTCGCGGCGCGACAGGAAGCGTTCGAACAACTGGCCGAGCAATTGGAGCGCGACATCCTTGAACGCCAGCGTCGGGCCATGGAAGAGTTCGAGCAGCCAGTTGCGATGGTCCAGCTGAACCAGCGGCACCACCGCCTGATGGCTGAAGCGGCCATAGGCGGCCTGGCACAATTCGCGCAGTTCAGCCTCATCCAGCGACCCGGCGACGAAGGGCGTCATCACCCGGACGGCGGTTTCGACATAGGAGAGGCCCGACAAAGCGCGAATATCATCGGGCGAAAAGGACGGCCAGCTTTCCGGCACGTACAGCCCGCCATCGGACGCGAGGCCCGCCAGCGTGACATCCTCAAAACCGAGCGCCGGTGCGCTACCCCTGGTGCTGACATATTGCATGATGGGGAAGCGCGGTAGCGATGCGCGCGCCCATGGGCAAGCGTTTAGGGCGATTTGGGCGCGCCGCGACGGCGCAGGGCGAGAATATAGATGATCGTCGCTATGCCAGCGAAGAAGAACCACTGCACCGCATAGGCGAGATGATTGTTGGGGACATCGGCGGCGCTGGGCGGCGCGGAGGGTTTGAGGCCATCCGGCGCGGCGCGGGCGATCAGCATCGGGCGCAGCGGCATCGCCTTGCCCCCGATGCGGGTCAGCAGGGCGCGATGATCCGGCTCCTCGCTGATCCAGCCCGCCACCTGCCCGCCGGTCCAGGCCGGTTTCGCGTCGGGCCGCTCCGTCACGCCCAGTGCGACGAGGGCGCCTGGCCCCTCCGCGCCGGTCGCGCATTGCGCGATATGGCGATAGCCGGTGGACCCATCGGCCGCGCGCCCCGCCTCCACCTGCCAGCCGATGACGCGCAGGCAGTGGACCGACGAGGGGCGGAACAGCTGTTCGGGCGACACGGGGGGTAGCTGCGGAAAGGCGACCGGGGGGAGGGTCGGGTTGCTGGCGGCGAGTTGCAGCGCCTGCGCCTTTTCCCCGCGACGCTGCAATTGCCAGATGCCAAGGCCGATCATCACCAGCACCGCAAAAGCGACGAGGATGGTCGGGATGAGCGGAATGAGCGCCTTGTTCATGCGTCCGGGCCTTTTTTCGCGATACGGCCTTCGCGCGCACGGTTGCGATATTCCAGCGTCAGCAGCGCGCCCTTGGCAACGCGCAGGCTGGCGACCACGGCGATCGTCGTCAGCGGCGTCCAGAGCAGGATATGGACCCAGAGCGGCGGGTGCAGATTGAGTTCCAGCACGAGCGCCAGCACGACCATCACCGTGCCGACAATGAGCGTCAGGAAGGCCGCAGGGCCATCGCCGACATTGAACTGGACATAGTCGAGACCGCAGGCGCGGCAATGAGAGGCGAATCGGACCGGGCCGTCGAACAGCGTCGCCGCGCCGCATCGGGGGCAGGCACCCCGCGCCGCATCGACCAGAAGTGGCGCGGCGGGACGGGCGGGTTCGGTGGGCGGGTTCATGGCCATGACATAGCGGGCGGCGGCCCAAAAGAAAACGGCCGGGGACAAGCCCGGCCGTTATTCATGATGTCAGGGATCGACCGGCGATCAGCCGCCGTGGACCGGCGCGCCCCACCCGCCCCATACATAGATGGCGACGAAGAGGAACAGCCACACCACGTCGACGAAATGCCAGTACCAGGCAGCAGCTTCAAAGCCGAAATGCTGGCGCGGGGTGAAGTCGCCCTTATAGGCGCGGATCAGATTGACGGCCAGGAAGATCGTGCCGACCAGAACGTGGAAACCGTGGAAGCCGGTCGCCATGTAGAAGGACGAGCTGTAGGGGTTGCCGCCGAAATCGAACGGGGCGTGGGCATATTCATAAGCCTGCACGCAGGAGAAGATCGCGCCCAGGATGATCGTGCACCACAGACCCTTGATCAGGCCGTCACGGTCGCCATGGATCAGCGCATGATGCGCCCAGGTCACGGTGGTGCCGGAGCAGAGCAGGATCAGCGTGTTGAGCAGGGGCAGCTCAAAGGCGTTCATGACTTCCACGCCCTTGGACGGGAACAGGCCGTCGATCGGCGGCAGCGCGCTGGGGAACAGCGAGAAGTCGAAAAAGGCCCAGAACCAGCCGACGAAGAACATCACTTCCGACGCGATGAACAGGATCATGCCGTAGCGCAGGTGCAGCTGAACCACCGGGGTATGATCGCCCGCATGGGCTTCCGCGATGACATTGGCCCACCAGCTGTAGAAGGTGAACAGCACGCCGCCCAGACCGAGCAGGAACACCCAGCCGCCGCCGGCGGGCAGCGCGTCGGGATGCATCCACATGACCCCGCCAAAGGCCATGACCAGCGCCGACATGGCGCCAAACAAGGGCCAGATGCTGGGCGGGAGAATATGATAATCGTGATTCTTGGCGCCTGCCATGACTGCTCTTCCCTGTTCGCTTGTCCGTGTTTTCAACTCGTGCCTTAGCTTGGCTTCTTGTCCTGCTCAACAGGGTAGAAGGTGTAGCTGAGGGTAATTTGCTGCGTATCCTTGTTATCCGGGTCATCGAGGATCTTGGGATCGACGAAATAGAGGACGGGCATCCGCACCTCCTGCCCCGGTTGCAAGGTCTGCTGCGTGAAGCAGAAACATTGGATCTTGGTGAAATAGGCACCCGCCTGGCTGGGGGTGACATTGAAACTGGCCGTGCCGGTGACCGGCCTGTCCGACATGTTCTTTGCGATGAAGATCGCCATGTCCTTGCGCCCCACGGTCACCGTGTCGGTGCGATGTTCGGGGTAGAATTGCCAGGGCATGCCCGGCTGGACGTTGGAATCGAAACGGATCGACATGGTGTGGCCCACCGCTTCGCGCACCTGAACATCGGCCGATGCGCGCTTCGTCGTGCCGCCAAAGCCGGTCTGTTCGCAGAAAATGCGGTAGAGCGGCACCGATGCGAAGCCGAGCGCCAGCATCGACAGGCCCACGCCCGCCATGGCCATCATCGTCCGGCGGTTGCGCCGGTCGCGGTCGAACGGAGAAGGCGGGAGCGTCGCCATCAAATCGCGCTGCTCGCGCCGATCTTGGCCATGGTGATGGCGTAGAACAGAATCACCAGCGCCGCGAGGATCAGGCCGGTGACAAGAGCGCGCGACTTTTGCCGGGCACGGATCAGCTTTTCTTCATCCGGGGTCATGCAAGCAACCAGCGGTCCACGACCACTGCTCCAAAGAGAAGGAAAAGATAGAGGATCGAATATTTGAACAGGCGCCGTTCCGGGCCCATCTTCGACGGATCATTTTCGCGGCGGCGATAGACCTGGAAGGCGAAGACGGCGAACAGCAATGTGCCAAGCAGCGCGACGGTGCCGTAGAGCAGGCCGGTAAGGTGCAGCAGCACCGGGGCCATCGCCGCGACCGCCATGATCGCGGTGTAGAACCAGATCTGGCGACGGGTTGCGACTTCGCCCGACACGACCGGCAGCATCGGGATGCCAGCGGCGGCGTAATCGGTTTTGACGAACAGGGCGAGCGCCCAGAAATGGGGCGGCGTCCAGAAGAAGATCAGCATGAACAGCGCGATCGGCAATGCCGTGACATCGCCTGTCACGGCCGCCCAGCCGATGACCGGCGGGAAGGCCCCCGCCGCACCGCCGATGACGATATTCTGCGCCGTCCGGGGCTTGAGCCAGATGGTATAGACGAACACGTAGAAGAGGATGGAAACCGCCAGCACGGCCGCCGCCAGCCAGTTGGTCGCCATGCCCATCAGAATGACCGAGAAGAAGGACAGGCCGACGCCGAAATGCAGCGCCGCTTCACGGTCCATCCGCCCGGCGGGCAAGGGACGGTTCGCGGTGCGCTTCATCTTCGCATCGACGTCCACCTCATACCATTGGTTGAGCGTGGCGGCTGCGCCTGCGCCCAGCGCAATGCAGAGGATGGCGGTGAAAGCGAGGACGGGATGGATATGGCCAGGCGCCGCAAGCAGGCCGCAAAGGCCGGTGAACACCACCAGCGTCATGACGCGCGGCTTGGTCAGCGCCAGGAAGTCGCGCCAGTCGGCCGTGATCGGTGCGGTGGTCAGCATAGCGGTCGTCATATCGGTTCCAGCCCCGTCAGGTCGAGGCATATAGCATAAGGGGGCGGGCTTTATCACCCGCCCCCTCTATCATGTCACTGTGTCTGGCGATCAATGATGCGCGGCATCGTCGATCACAGGCAGGGTTTCGAACTGGTGGAATGGCGGCGGGCTGGACAGGGTCCATTCCAGCGTGGTGGCGCCTTCGCCCCAGGGATTGCCGACCGCCTTCTTGCCAGCGGCCAGCGACCAGAACACGTTGATGAAGAAGATCACCATGCCGACGGCCATGATTTCATAGCCATGGGTTGCGACCGAGTTCCACTTTTCAAAGGCGGCAGGATAGTCGGGGTAACGACGCGGCATGCCCGACAGGCCCAGGAAGTGCATCGGGAAGAACAGCATGTTCACGCCGACGAAGAACACCCAGAAGTGCAACTGGCCGAGGAATTCATTATACATGCGCCCCGACATTTTCGGGAACCAGTAATAGAAGCCCGCGAACAGCGAGAACACCGCGCCCAGCGAGAGCACATAGTGGAAGTGCGCGACGACGTAGTAGGTGTCATGCAGCACATCGTCGACGCCGCCATTGGCCAGCACGACGCCGGTGACGCCACCCACGGTGAACAGGAAGATGAAGCCCAGCGCCCAGACCATCGGCGTCTTGTAGCTGATCGAGCCACCCCAGATGGTCGCGATCCACGAGAAGATCTTGATGCCGGTTGGCACCGCGATGACCATGGTGGCGGCAGTGAAATACATCTTCACATTCACCGACATGCCGGTGGTGAACATGTGGTGCGCCCACACGACGAAGCCGACGACGCCGATCGCAACCATGGCGTAGGCCATGCCGAGATAGCCGAACACGGGCTTTTTCGAGAAGGTCGAGATGATCTGGCTGACGATGCCGAAGCCGGGCAGGATCATGATGTACACTTCGGGGTGACCGAAGAACCAGAAGAGGTGCTGGTACAGTTCAGGATCGCCGCCACCCGATGCGTCATAGAAGGTGGTGCCGAAATTGCGGTCGGTCAGCAGCATGGTGATAGCAGCGGCCAGGACCGGGAGGGCCAGCAGCAGCAGGAAGGCAGTGACCAGCACCGACCAGACGAACAGCGGCATCTTGTGCAGGGTCATGCCCGGCGCGCGCATGTTGAGAATGGTGGTGATGAAGTTGACCGCGCCCAGGATCGAGCCTGCGCCGGCAATGTGCAGCGACAGGATCGCCATGTCGACCGCCGGGCCAGCCGAGCCGCTGGTCGACAGCGGGGCATAGACCGTCCAGCCGGTGCCGGCGCCATAGCCGGTGCCGCCGGGGACGAAGGCGGAGCCGAGCAGCAGCGCGAAGGCGGGAATGAGCAGCCAGAAGCTGATATTGTTCATGCGCGGGAAGGCCATGTCCGGCGCGCCGATCATGATCGGCACGAACCAGTTGCCAAAGCCGCCGATGATGGCGGGCATGACCATGAAGAACACCATGATCAGGCCGTGCGCGGTGATCAGCGCATTCCACAGATGATAGGCCTGATCCAGCGAGGCCGGTTCAGCGCCCAGCATCGCATGCTGGATATTGGCCCAGCCCTGAAGATACTGGATGCCCGGCTGCGCCAGTTCAGCGCGCATCAGGCCGGAAATCGCCCCGCCTACGACGCCCGCGAAAATCGCGAAGATGAGGTAGAGGGTGCCGATGTCCTTGTGGTTGGTGGACATGAACCAGCGCTGGAAGAAGGCTGGCTTGTGATCGGCGTCATGATGATCATGCGTATGATCGCTATGATGATCGGCGGTAATGGTGGTCATGGCGGTTCTGCCCTTACATCAAAGCTTGGCGTCAGCGACGGGCGCGGCGGCAGGCGCAGCGGCCTGGGCCGTTTCGGCGGCGGCTGGCGCTGCACCGGGCAGCTTGCCACCCTGCGAAAGCACCCACTGGTCGAATTGCGCAGGCGGCAGCGCTTCGATCGCGATCGGCATGAAGCCGTGGCGCGCGCCGCACAGTTCCGAACACTGGCCGTAATAGACGCCCGGCTTTTCGATGGTGAAGCTCTTTTCGTTCAGGCGGCCGGGAACGGCATCCATCTTCACCCAGAGCGACGGCACGGCAAAGCTGTGAATCACGTCTGCGCCGGTGATGATCAGCTTGATCGGGCGGCCCACGGGCAGGACCAGCCGGTTGTCGGCAGCCAGCTGATGCGGTTCGCCGCTGGCATTGGCCTGCTCTTCGGTCAGCATGTTCGACACGAATTCGGGGATGCCCGCATCGGGATATTCATAGCCCCAATACCATTGATAGCCGGTGACCTTGACGGTCAGCGCATCCTTGGGCGCGGGCTTGTACTGGTCGGCCAGCAGGCCGATGGAGGGCACGGCGACGACCAGCAGGATCAGCACCGGCAGCACCGTCCACACGACTTCGATCAGCGTGTTGTGCGACGTCTTGGACGGGATCGGGTTTGCGCTCGCCCGGAACTTCCACATGGCGTAGAGCATCAGGGCAAGGACGAGGATGGAGATCGCGAAGATCAGCGGCAGCAGCATCTTGTCATGCAGCCAGCGCGCGGTGTGTCCCGTCGAGGTGAACTGTTCCTGCAACGTGACTTCGCCAGGCTTGGGCATGCCAATGCCTTCGGTCGGCTTCATGCGCGGCGGCGCGGCGACCTTGGCCACAGGCGCAGCCTCGGTGGCGTTGGCAGCCGAATCAGCCGGAGCGGCTGCATTGTCGGCAGCCGGCGCAGCAGCGGCGGCGACATTGTCCTGCGCCAGCGCCTGACCGTTCATCGCGATTGATGGCGCGAAGGCCAGCAATCCGGCGAGAACGAGCGATTTCACCTTGTTCATAGCGTGTTCTTACCCCGTAACCCCTTGGCGCCGCTGCAACGAAGACGCGCGTCTGCGCATCGCCCCCGCCCGGTCGGTTCTGCCGCGGCTTATAGGCATGGTTTTTTCATGCCTCAAGCTTCCATGACCAGATTTTCTTCACTGTTGCAACGCCCCCTTTGGCCGCCTATTTCGCAGCAGCGCGCACAGGGGCGCGATCATGGCGCGTCTTGTTGCGTCATGTTGACAGGGATTTGATGGGGGTCAGAGCGCCCGGATGGCCCGCGACAGGATTGATGAACGGCATGAACGACGAAGAGGTATTGGCGGAATTCCGGGCAGCAGGGGCATTGCTGGAAGGACATTTCATTTTGTCGTCGGGCCGCCGCAGCGCCAATTATCTGCAATGCGCCCGCGTGCTGATGAATGCAGAGCGCGCCGGCAAGCTGGCCCGCGCCGTGGTGCAGAAGCTGCCGCGCGAATTGCGGCAGGAAATCGACCTGGTGGTTTCGCCAGCCATGGGCGGGCTGATCGTGGGGCATGAAGTCGGCCGTGCGCTGGGCAAGGATGCGGTGTTTCTGGAACGGCCCGAAGGGACATTCGAACTGCGCCGCGGCTTTGCCATAGCGCCGGGCCAGAAAGTGCTGATGGTCGAGGATGTCGTGACCACCGGCCTGTCGTCGCGCCAGGCGATCGAGGCGGTCGAAAAGGAAGGCGGCGTGGTCATCGCCGAAGCCGCGCTGGTCGACCGCTCGGCGGGCGAGGTGGAACTGGGCGTCCCCTTCTATCCGCTCGTGTCGATCAATTTCCCGGTCTATGAAGCCGATGCAGTGCCGCCCGAACTGGCGGCGATCCCGGCGATCAAGCCCGGCAGCCGGAAGATATAGGATATGCCGCACTCCCCCGCCCCACTGCGACTGGGCGTCAATATCGACCATGTCGCCACCATCCGCAACGCGCGCGGCGGGGATCATCCCGATCCGGTCAAGGCGGCTTTGCTGGCGGTGAAGGCGGGGGCGGACGGCATCACCGCGCATCTGCGCGAGGACCGGCGGCATATTCGCGACGAAGATGTCGCGACGCTGATGGCGGCGCTCAGCGTGCCGCTCAACCTGGAGATGGCGGCGACGGCGGAGATGCTGGACATCGCGCTGCGCTACAAGCCCCACGCCGCCTGCATCGTGCCGGAAAAGCGCGAGGAGCGCACGACCGAGGGCGGGCTGGACGCAGCGGGCCAGTTCGAGACTCTCAAGCCGATCGTGGAGGCGCTGGGGGACGCGGGTATCCGGGTGAGCCTGTTCATCGAGGCGGACACGGCCCAGATTGACGCGGCGATCCGGCTGGGCGCGCCGGTGGTGGAATTTCATACCGGCGCCTATGCCCATCTGGGCGGCGAGGCGCGGGCGGCGGAATTGCGCAAGATTGCCGATGCGGCTGCGCTGGCGGCCAGGAACGGGATAGAGCCCCATGCCGGGCATGGCCTGACCTTCGACAATGTCGCCCCCATCGCCGCCATCCCGCAGGTCGCCGAACTCAATATCGGCCATTTTCTGATCGGCGAGGCGATCTTCGGCGGGCTGGAAGGCAGTATCAGAGAGATGCGGCGGCAGATGGATCTGGCGCGGTGATCATCGGCCTCGGTTCCGACCTCTGTAACATCGAGCGTATCCAGAATTCTCTCGACCGCTTCGGCGTGCGATTCGAACAGCGCGTATTTACAGATGTCGAGCAGGCCAAGGCCAATCGCCGCCCCTTCACCAAGGCAGGGACGCTGGCCAAGCGGTTCGCCGCCAAGGAAGCCTTTTCCAAGGCGGTCGGGACCGGGTTCAAACGCGGCGTGTTCATGAAGGACATCGGCGTCGTCAACGCGCCATCGGGCGCGCCGACGCTGGCGCTGACCGGCGGGGCGCTGGCGCGGCTGGAGAGCATGATGCCAGCAGGTCACAAGCCGGTCATTCATCTGACGCTAACCGACGATCATCCATGGGCGCAGGCCTTTGTCATCATAGAGGCGGTGCCGCTGTGAGCGCCCTGCCCCCCGATCCCAGCGAGCAGACCCCCATGACGGCAACCGACCTGCACGACGACATGCCTGCACCGGAAGCAAAGGCGCCCGCGCCCTGGGTCAATTGGTGGCAGGAAGTCAAAAGCCTGTCGCTGCTGATTCTGGCGGTGCTGGCCTTTCACAGCTTCGTCGCCAAGCCTTTCTATATCCCGTCCGAATCGATGATGCCGGTGCTGCTGACCGGCGACCGGCTGGTGGTGAGCAAATTCCCCTATGGCTGGTCCTATGTCTCGCCCAGCTTCCACCCCCTCCCCTTCCTGAAAGGGCGTTTGTTCGGGCGCATGCCCCAACGCGGCGACATCGTCATCGTGTCGCCGCAGAACCGGCGGGAAGATTATATCAAGCGGGTGATCGGCCTGCCTGGCGACATTGTCGAGGTGCGCGGTGGGCAGGTGGTGCTGAACGGCGTGCCGGTGAAGCAGAAGGCCCTGAAAACGCTGCGTCTGCCCGTCGATGCCAACGCGCCCTGTTCGCCGATGCAATTCCCCGGCGCGCGGGTCAGCGGCCCGGACGGCAAGGACTATTGCGAATTGCCGGTGCGGCAGGAAATCCTGCCCAATGGCAAGACCTACCTCACGATCGACATGGGGCCGAGCGCGCTCGACTGGTATGGGCCGGTCAGGGTGCCCGCCAACCATGTGTTCCTGATGGGCGACAATCGCGACAATAGCGCCGACAGCCGCGCACCGCTGGAAGAAAATGGGTTGGGCGGGCCCGTGCCATGGGAGGCGATTGGCGGGCGGGCCGAATTCATCACCTTCAGCCTGGACGGCGACACGACATGGAACCCGCTGAGCTGGGTCCGGTCACTGCGTAGCGGCCGGGCCGGGAACAGCCTGCGGCCAGCGAGCGTTACCGACCCGAAATAGTCAAAGACCAAAGGGGTATCGGGTTTGAGCGACACGCAACATCATGTCGAGGCGCCCGGTCCCAGCGAAGTGCGCAGCCCGCTGGTCGCGCATGAATTGCAGCGTGCGGGCGTATGGTTTGCCTTCGCCATCGTCATAGGGCTGATCGCCCTGCTGGCCCAGCCGATCCTGCTGGTTCTGGGCGCGCTGGTGCTGGCGACGATGATGGATGGCGGGGCGCGGCTGTTGAACCGCATATTGCCGATCGCGCGCGGCTGGCGCTTGACGATCGTGCTGCTGGGCGCCGTCGCCTTCATGGCCTGGACCTTCTACCTTACCGGATCGAGCCTGATGGAGCAGGCGCAGGCGATGCGGAGCATCGTCGAAGCGCAGGTCGCGCGGGTGGGCGGCTGGATGCAGCAGATGGGCGTGTCGACGACGCCGGAGGATCTGAAGAGCCTGGCCAGCCAGGCGATGAGTTCCATGGGCCGGGTGACGGCAGCGGTCGGCACCGCGGTCGGCGCGATCACCAGCGGGGTGATGATGCTGGTGCTGGCGATTTTCATCGCGGTCGATCCCAAGCTGTACGAACGCGGGGTCGCCTGGATGCTGCCGATGGACAAGCGCAGCCATTTCTACGCCATCGCCGACAAGATGGGCTGGACGTTGCGACGGCTGATGGCCGGGCGGCTGATCGGCATGACGGTGGAAGGGGTCGGTACCTCGCTGCTGCTATGGGCGGGCGGCGTGCCGATGGCGGGGCTGTTGGGCATATTGACCGGCCTCTTCGCCTTTTTGCCCAATATCGGATCGATCATTTCCGGCGTGCTGATCATCCTGGTCGGCTTTTCGGGCGGGACCAACACGGGCCTTTATGCCTTTGGCGTCTATCTGGCGGTGCAACTGGTCGATGGCTATCTGATTGTGCCGATGGTGGCGAAGAAGGCCACCGATCTGGCCCCGGCGCTGGTGCTGGCGGCGCAGATTTTGTTTGGCGCGCTGTTCGGGATCATGGGGCTGTTTCTGGCCGATCCGATCGTGGCGATGATCAAGGTCTATCTGGAGGAACGATCCAAAAGACTGGAAGAGGTGCGGGCCAGGCAGGTGAAGGACAGGCTGGCGGTTTGATGGACAGCCCGCCCTATCGAGCCTCAACCCGGCAATAGGAGACTGGCTTCCAGTCCGCCGCCCGGTCGGTTCGCCAGCCGCAATTGGCCCTGATGCTCCGCCATGATCGCGCGCACCAGCGCCAGCCCCAGCCCGGCCCCGCCGGTTTCCCGATTGCGTGACCCTTCCAGCCGGGTGAAGGGTTCGAGCATTTCGTCCATGCGATCCGCGGCAATGCCCGGTCCTTCGTCGGCCACAGCGATGCGGATCATCGCCCCTTCGCGGCTGACCGACACATGCGCGCGATCGCCATAGACGATGGCGTTTTCGATGAGGTTGCGGAGCGCGCGGCGGATCTGCTGCGGGCGGACGAAGGCGACGGCGCGATCGCTGTCGGTCATGGCGACCGGCGACCCCAGTTCGATGAAATCTTCCACCACCGCGTCGGCGAGGCTGGCGAGATCGACCTTCTGCGCGGCTTCGGTACTGCGCCCGGCGCGGGCGAGCGAGAGGATGTCCTCCAGCATCCGGTTCATTTCCTCGATGGTTTCGGACATGCGCGCCCGTTCGCCATCATCTTCGACCGATTCGGCGCGGACCCGCAGCGAAGCGAGCGGCGTGCGCAGGTCATGGCCGATCGCGCCCAGCATCCGGTCTTTCTCGTCCAGCATGGCGATGATGCGCGATCGCATGGCGTTGAACGCCATGGTGAGGTCGCGCACGTCGCCCGGGCCGCGTTCATCGACCGGATCGGCCGCGCCGGTGCGGGCAAATTGCAGGGCAGAGCCGGTGAGCTGCTTCAACGGACGCGCCAGCCGGCTGCCGACCCACAGCAGCGGCAGCAGGACGATGACGTAGAGGATGAGCGTCTGACCGACCAGCCAGCCGCCAAAGCGTTGCGGCCGGTCACCGGTGCGCGCCTGCGTCACCACCCATTTGCCCGTTTCATATTCCGCCGCCAGCGTCAGCCGCGCGACGCGATGGTCGTGCGGACGATCGCCATTGGCGCGAATGCGGATGCGTTCCCAGCGGCGCAGGGGCATGATGGCGTCATCCTGCACCACGCGAACATTCAGGATATTGAGGCCAATATCATCGAACATCGCCATCGCGCGCCGTTCGATGTCCGGGCGCGGCTGTCCTTCCAGCGTCGGCGTGCCCTGGACGAAGCGCGCGCGCATGCGCGGCGGGGCGGGACGGTCGGGCCGGTTGTCGAGCGCATCGATCACGCGATAGACGGCAGGGGCCGTCTGGCCGGTCAGTTCCAGCCGGGTCCGTTCACGAAACAGCAGCGTGAAATTGATCGCCTGCGCGACAAACAGCGCCAGCGCGACGATCAGGATGATCTGGCCCACCAGACTTTGCGACCATAGGCGCAGCCGCCGCCACCCCTGCGCCATCACAATTTGCGGACTTCCGCCGACAGGGTGTAGCCGCCGCCCCACACGGTCTTGATCAGCGTGGGGTTTTTGGGGTCCGGCTCGATCTTCTTGCGCAGGCGGCTGATCTGATTGTCGATCGCCCGGTCGAAGGCATTGGCCTCACGCCCCTGGGTGATGTCGAGCAACTGGTCGCGGCTGAGTACGCTGTTGGGGCGCGTGGCAAAGGCCAGCATCAGATTATATTCGGCGGTCGAAAGCGGCAGCGACACGCCCTCGCTATCCACCAGCGTGCGCTCCTGCGTCTTGAGCAGCCATCCGGCGAAACTGTAATTGGCGCCATCGGGCGCGGTGACGCGCTGGCCGCCGGTGGCGACGCGGCGAAAGATCACCTTGATCCGCGCGACCAGTTCACGCGGCGAAAAGGGTTTGAGCACATAATCGTCCGCGCCCATTTCCAGCCCGACGATGCGGTCGGTCTCCTCCGCGCGGGCGGTCAGCAGGATCACCGGGATCTCGCTGGTTTCGCGGATATGGCGGCACAGCGACAGGCCATCCTCGCCAGGCATCATGATGTCGAGGATCACCAGGTCGATCGCGTTCGCGTTCAGCCGGATGCGCGCTTCGGCCGCGCTGTCGACGGCGGTGACGCGGAAGCCGTTGCGCGAGAGATATTGCGCCAGCGGTTCGCGGATCGAACGTTCGTCATCGACGAGGAGGAGATGGGGTTTTTCGCTCATGCTGCCTGTCTGTCACGGCTGAACAAAGGTTGGAAGGGCGAAGGCGCAAGGGGGGACGCCTTCGCCCTTCCAGGTGTCGCGACCGGGTTCAGGGACATCAGGGGAAATGCCGGGCCGGACGCGAATGGGGAAAGGTCAGCCTGCGGGTGGCGGCGGAGCCTTGCGGTCCTTCCATGCGCCACGCATCGCCTGGCGGGCTGCCTTCATTTCATCGGCGGTCACCTTGCCATCCTTGTTGGCGTCCGCCTTGTCGAACATCGCGGTCGGCGCGGCCATGAATTCCGCCTTGGTGATGGTGCCGTCCTTGTTCGCGTCGGCGCGCATGCCCATCATGCCGTGACCGCGATGATGGCCGCGACCCTGCCATTTGCGGCCTTCGCCACGCTCGGCGCGCTTGTCGGCGCGGGCTTCGTGGGCGGCGGCAAATTCCGCCTTGCTGACCTGGCCGTTCTTGTCGGTGTCCAGCATGGCAAAGCGCTTGTCGAGTCGCTGGGCGCGCATGGCGTCGCGATCGGCCTGGGTCAGCTTGCCGTCCTTGTCGACGTCCATCTTCGCAAAGCGTCCTTCGAGCGCTGCGGTCATTTCCGCCTTGCTGATCGCGCCATCCTTGTTGGTGTCGGCCATTGCCATCATGCCGCCGCGACCGCCCCGATGGCCGGGGCCATCAGCGCCCGGCTGGGCAAAGGCGAGATGCGAGGCGGCGAGACCACCGACGAAGAGCGAACCGAGCGCGACGGTGCCAAAAAATTTGCGGATCATATCCTGTTACCTTCCCAGTGATTGTCATGAACGACAAGTCGCCGTCCTTGAAATCCGTTATGGGCAGGATTTGTCCCGCAACTATGTCAGTGCAACCGGCAAACTGTCGCAATTTGTAACCGCGTATCAGCCGGCAATGAAGGCGCGGGCGTCGCGCGTGGCGGCCTGCGTATCGAGCGCTAGCTTCTTAACCTCCGCCGCGACGACGGAAAAGCCGCGCCCCGCCTCCCCCGCGCGCGCCGCTTCGATCGATGCGTTGAGCGCCAGCAAATTGGTCTGGCGGGCAATGCCGTCAATCGTATCGACAATGCCGCCGACTTCGCAGAGCACCTGCTCTATGCTGGCGCGGCGGTCGCGTTCCTGGCGATTGAGGCGCCTCTCGGCATCCTCGCGCGCGGCGATCGCTTCCTGTTCGGCGCTGATGTCGGTCGCGAATTTGATGATGCCGATCTGCACGCCCTGATCGTCGAAGATCGGGTTATAGCTGCCCCTGATCCAGATCAGCCGACCGTGCCGATCCTGCCGCCGATAGACGCCGGTGTCGAACTGTCCCGCGCGCAACCTGTCCCAGAACGCCGCATAATCGGGCGTATCGGCAAAGCCCTGTTCGCAGAACAGGCTGTGCGGGCGCAATTCTATGTCCGCAAAAGCATAGCCGAACAGGGTCAGGAAATTGTCGTTGGCGCCAATGACGCGACAATGCATGTCGAAGCTGACGATCGCCGTCGAGCGTTCGATTGCGCGACAGATTGACGATGTCTCCAACTCTATACCGTACATGCCCATGCCTCCGAAATGGAGGCATGGGCTACAATCGGTTAACGCTTGCCTAACCATGCGGCAGGCCGCACGCGATAGCTGTCAGCGGTCCCGGCGACCCAGCAAGCGCAGCCGCAGCGCGTTCAGCTTGATGAAGCCTGCTGCGTCGCGCTGGTCATACGCGCCCGCATCATCCTCAAACGTTACGACCTTTTCGCTGTAGAGCGAATTAGGCGACTTGCGGCCCACGACATAGACGCCGCCCTTGTACAGCTTGAGCCGCACCGTGCCGGTGACCTTTTCCTGGCTATGGTCGATCGCCGCCTGCAACATCTCACGCTCCGGGCTGAACCAGAAGCCGTTATAGATGAGTTCGGCGTAGCGCGGGGCCAGTTCGTCCTTCAGATGCGCCGCGCCGCGATCCAGCGTCACCTGCTCGATGCCGCGATGGGCGAGGTGATAGATGGTGCCGCCCGGCGTTTCATACATGCCGCGCGACTTCATGCCCACGAAGCGGTTTTCGACCAGGTCGAGACGGCCAATGCCATGTTTGCGGCCATAGTCGTTGAGCGTTTCCAGCAGCGTTGCCGGGGACATGGCGACGCCGTTGATGGCCACGCCATCACCGCGCTCGAAATCGATGGTGATATATTCGGGCGCGTCGGGCGCGTCCTCCGGGTTGACCGTCCGCGAATAGACATAGTCGGGGACTTCATCCCACGGATCTTCCAGCACCTTGCCCTCGGACGAGGTGTGCAGCATGTTCGCGTCAGTCGAAAAGGGGCTTTCGCCGCGCTTGTCCTTGGCGATCGGAATCTGGTTCTTTTCGGCAAATTCGATCAGGCGGGTGCGGCTGGTCAGATCCCATTCGCGCCACGGCGCGATCACCTTGATGTCCGGCGACAGGGCATAATAGCCCAGTTCGAAACGGACCTGGTCATTACCCTTGCCCGTCGCGCCATGCGACACGGCATCCGCGCCCACCATCTTGGCGATTTCGATCTGGCGCTTGGCGATCAGCGGCCGGGCGATCGACGTGCCGAGCAGATAGAGACCTTCATAAAGCGCATTGCTGCGCATCATCGGGAACACATAGTCGCGCACAAATTCTTCGCGCAGGTCGTCGATGAAGATATGCTCTTCCTTGACGCCCATCAGCCGGGCCTTGGCGCGCGCGGGCTCCAGTTCCTCGCCCTGCCCCAGATCAGCGGTGAAGGTCACCACCTCGCACTGGTAGGTCTGTTGCAGCCATTTCAGGATCACGCTGGTGTCGAGGCCACCGGAAAAGGCAAGGACGATGCGGTTGATCTTGTCTGACATGGCTAGCGACTCTTCTGTGCAAGGGTGGCGCGGATGATGCGCGCGGCGCGTATCAGCCAGTGTGCAAAAGTGCAACCGGACAGGCAAAAAGGGACCGGAAGCGTAGCGCCTCCGGTCCCTTTCAATCTGTCTTCAGTCCAATCAGGACGTGCGCGGCTTCAGAAGGCCGGTACGCACACCATCATTGCCGAAGCGATAGACGGTCTGGCTGCGATCGACCGCTGGAGCAGGGGCTGCAACCGGGTCAGCCGCGCGGGGCGCTGGCGGGGTTTCGATCGCCTGGCGCTCGGCCAGCAGGAACCTTGCCCGACGCAGCCGCTTGGCATGGGTGAGGAAAGGATTTTCCGCGCTGGGCGGCGCGGCCACCATCGCCGCGATCGTGCGCTCCTCGTCCGTTGCCGGGGCAGCGGGCGTGTAAGCCGTACGCGGCGCGACGGGCGCTGGCCTGACGGGTTCCGGCGCGGCCTCAACCGGCATCGCTGCGACAACCGGCATCGGCTGGGCCATCGGCGCAGGCGCAACGGCCTGATCGTCCACAACCGCGTCAGCGGGACGACGACGGCGCATCATTGCAGCGCCACCCAGTCCGGCAAGCAGCAAGGCGACGCCGCCCATGGCGAACAGAAGCGCATTGTCGGTCCGGGCTGGCTGCTCGGCCACGACGGGCTCGGCGGGAGCCTGGGCCATCGGCTCAGGCGCGACGATTGGTGCAGCGGGAGCTGGCGTCACGGTCGGCGGCGCAACAGCCGGGGTCGACTGGGCAGCAGGTTGGGCCATGGCGGCAGGTGCTACCGGCGCAGCGGCCCGTTCCACGCTGCGCGGGGCTGCGCGGCGCGGCGCAGGCGCAGGCGTGGCGGCGGCCTCCGCTTCAGCAGCGGCGATGGCTGCGGCGCGACGCTCCTCGACCGACGGGGTCGCCTGCACGACCGGCGCGCTCGGCGCGAACGTCGGCGTGGCTGGCGCAGCGGCGATGGGCGCGGCCGCGGGTACCGAAGGCGTGGCGGGGGCCGTCACGGTGGGGGTAACCGGCGGCGGGGCGATTTCCTGCGCCAGCAAAGGGGTTGCACTGAGAGCCAAAACAGCGGCGATCGCGGCCCTGGCGGGGCGAATGGGGCTTGTGTGTTCAGTCATAGCGAGAGAAGAACCCGCGACATCTTCAATCGACTGCAAGGCGACTCTCGATTCCGGGACGGAAGGAGGCGGATAAGCGGCAGATTGATTGACATGAACAATGGTTCATCTTCAAATGAACCACAGATTTACAGAACTATACTATGCTTCGTCTGAACGGCGACTTTCCCTATATGCGCCATCCAGCAAAGCGTCCTGCCGCGCCTGATCCGTGCCCTGCGCGATCCGCTCCGCCTTCGTCCGGCCGAATTTGGCGCGATTGCTGTCTGCCGTGCGCGACTTGTCGGCCCGCGCCTTCACCTTGCGCGCCTGACGCAGATTGACGACATTGCTCATGTGCCGATGACCCTTCATGTGCGGCTCGTTCAGCATCTATCATAGGAGTCGCGATCATGACTTGCCAAGCGTGGCGTCTCCCTTCCATGACAGGCTTATGACCAGCATCCACGACGTCGCCGCTTTGGCCAAGGCATCCATCAAGACTGTGTCGCGTGTCGTGAACAACGCCCCCAATGTCAGCCCGGACCTGCGCAGGCGGGTGCAGGCGGCCATCGATCAGCTGGGCTATCGCCCCAACCAGTCGGCGCGGCGGCTCGCGGGCGGACGTTCCTTCATGATCGCCTATCTCTACAGCAACCCCGCCCCCGGTTATATCAGCGGCATCCAGTCCGGCGCGGCGGCACGCTGCCGCGAACTGGGCTATCATCTGGTGGTGGAACCGATTTCGGCAGCGGGCGAGGAATGGTTCGACGTGCTGGATCGGCTGGTCGCGGCGTTGCGGCCCGACGGCGTGCTGCTGGTGCCGCCCCTGTCGGACAATGAAGCGCTATTGGCGCGCCTGGCGGAATTGCGCCTGCCCTGCGCACGGATCGCGGGATCGGTTGTCGCGGCCAGCTTCAACATCCACACGCCCGAACGTGCCGCCGGGCGGATGGTCGCGGACCATCTGATCGGGCATGGCCACCGGCGAATCGGCATCATCACCCCCCCGCTCTCGCACCGCGCGGCGCTGCGCCGGGTCGAGGGGTTTCGCGACGGGTTGAGCGCGGCGGGCCTGCCTGTCGACGACGCGCTGTTCGTGCAGGGCGGTTTCGATTTCACGTCGGGCATAGCGGCAGGCGAAGCGCTGCTGGCCCTGCCGCAGCCGCCCACGGCGATCTTTGCGACCAATGACGACATGGCGCTGGGCGTACTGACCCTGGCCCACCGCATGGGCCTGAACGTGCCGGACGATCTGTCGGTGGTCGGTTTCGACGATACCCCCGCGAGTCTCACAAGCTGGCCGCCGCTGACCACGGTGCGTCAACCGCTGGAGGAAATGGGCCGATCGGTCATCGACGCGCTCGCCAACGGACCGCTCGACGAACCGGAATTTCTGTTCACGCTGGTGGAGCGGGGCAGTTGCGGGCCAAGGCCGGGCTGATCTGCTGAGGAAGGGCTGGAGCGGGTAGCGGGGATCGAACCCGCATCACAAGCTTGGAAGGCTAGTGCTCTACCATTGAGCTATACCCGCCCGGCCGGGAAGCGCCCTGCCATCATCCTGGGGGCTTCGTCAATATCGCAATGTATGATTGCGCCAAGATCGCCCTTAACCCGGCCCGGCATTTCCTCTATCAGACGGGGATGCAAAGCCCTTCCCTGCGCCAGCTGGATATTTTCGCGCAGATGGTCGCGGCGGGCAGCGTCGCGCGCTGCGCCGATATGCTGGGCGTCACCGCCGACGAAATCGCCCGCGACATCGCGTCGCTGGAAATGCGTCTGGGCTATCGCCTGTTCGAGGATATGAGCGGGAGCGTCCGCCTGACCCCTGCCGGGCGCAAGACGGCGCAGGCCATGACATTATTGTCGCAGGACGCGCCGGAGGATTGGGACGAGACGGCTGCTCCTGCCGAAGCGCCGGCCCCGCCGCTCCAACCGCCCGCGCCGCAGCGCCAGACGATCATGCTGGCTGCCCCTGCCCCGATCTTCGGTCATTTTCAGGACGCGCTATCGGCGTTCGAGGCGGCGAACGAGGATATTGCCATCACGCTGGACTTGCATGTCCAGTCGGTGACGGACGCAGCGGCAGCGTTGCGGGAGGGGCGCGCGGACATCGCCTATTTCTATGCGCTGGAGGAGCCGGCCGGTTTCGCGTCCCGCTATGGCTGGTCGGAACCGCTCAGCCTCTATGCGGGCGCGGCCCATCCGCTGGCGCAGGCGGACAGCGTGTCGCGCGAGGATCTGGCGGTCACGCCGATGCTGGCGCTGGAGCGGCGCAGCCCCATGCGCCACATTATCGAGGATGCGCTGGCGCGCGGGCGGGTGCAGCTTGGCGCACCAGCGCTCGAATCCGATGATATGTTCGCGGTGATGACGGCGTTGCGCGCGGGCACAGGCATTTTCGCCGCCTTCGGCGCGCTGGCGCGCGATCTGGGGCGGATGGACGGGATCGAGCGGCTTCGGCTCGACAGCCAATTGCCCGCGATCGAGGTGCGACAGGCGCTTGGAGCCCGCGCGGCGGAGACACCGGCGGTCGAGGCGCTGGCGGAATTTCTATTTCTTTAGGGCCGATACCGTTGGCGCGGAAAGCTGCCGGCCCATGGATCATCGGTGCGGAAAGCCCGGCATGATGAGGTCCGATTGCGCATTGTGACAATTTCGTTACAAGGCGCACTCCATGCGCCAGATCGCCGCCCTGCCCTATACGACCCATGCCGACGGATCGATGCAGATCCTGCTGATCACGTCGCGCGACACGCGGCGGTGGGTCATTCCCAAAGGCAACCGTATCAAGGGGCTGGCCGGCCATCGCGCCGCCGAACTGGAAGCGTTCGAGGAAGCGGGCATTCACGGCATCGCCTGTCCCGCCTCGCTTGGCCGCTACAGCTATGACAAGCGCAAACGCAGCGGCGCGGCGCGCGAAGCGACCGTCGAGGTATTTCCGCTTGCCGTGACTGGCCAGTTGTCGCAATGGCCCGAACAGGGGCAACGCGAACTGCGCTGGTTCCCCGTGGCGGAGGCCGCCTGCGCCGTCGACGAACCCGATCTTCAGGCAATCATCGCCGCCTTTCGCAAGCCGCCCCGCGATCCGGGCCGGTTCGTGCGGATGCTGCTGTGGTTCAAGGACAAGCAAAGCGAAAGGACTGGAATGCTCGCCTGGTTTCATGCGTTGATGCCAAAGCAGGGCCGCTTTTTCGAACAGTTCGAAAATCATGCGGCAACCCTGGTCGCCGGCGCGGACGCGCTGGCCCGGCTGCTCAAGGGCGGACCGGACATGGACGTCCATATCAAGGAGATTTCCGATCGCGAACATGAAGCGGACGACATCATCCGCGACGTGTTGCTGGACGTGCGGCGCATCTTCGTGACCCCGTTCGACCGCAGCGCCATCACCGGCCTGATCGGCGTGATGGACGACGCGATCGACCAGATGAACCAGACCGCCAAGGCCATCGCCCTCTACGAGGTCAAGGCATTCCCGTCGCAGATGCAGGATATGAGCGCGCTGATCGTCGAATGCGCGCGACTGGCGGCCGAAGCGATGCCGCTGCTGCGTTCGCTCAACCTCAACGCCGCGCGCCTGCACGACCTGACCGAACGGCTGGTCAAGCTGGAGGGCCATGCCGACATATTGCATGAAGCGGGCCTCAAGACGCTCTATGCCGCCGCGCGCGAGGGCAATCCCATGGATTTTGTCGTCGGGCGGGAAATCTATTCCCACCTGGAAAAGGTCACCGACCGGTTCGAGGATGTCGCCAACCAGATTTCCGGCCTGGTCATCGACCACGCCTGACGATCCCGCCGGATACGCTTCATGGACCCCATTGCCCTCCCGCTGCTGATCGCGCTGATCGGCGTCGCGCTTGCCTTTGACTTTCTCAACGGCCTGCACGACGCCGCCAACTCGATCGCGACCATCGTGTCGACCCGCGTGCTAAAGCCCCAATATGCGGTCGTTTGGGCAGCCTTCTTCAACTTCATCGCCTTCCTCTTCTTTGGCCTGCATGTCGCGACCACAGTGGGCAAGGGGATCGTCGACGCCGCGATCATCGATCCGCAGGTGATTTTCGGCGCGCTGATGGGGGCGATTTCGTGGAACCTCATCACCTGGGCGCTGGGCATCCCCTCTTCCTCCAGCCATGCGCTGATCGGCGGGTTGCTGGGCGCGGGGACGGCCAAGGCCGGGCTGGGCGCGGTGATATGGTCGGGCGTGTTCAAGACCAGCGCGGCGATCGTCATGTCGCCGGCCATCGGCCTGCTGCTGGCGTTGCTGCTGGTGCTGATCATCAGCTGGATCTTCCGCCGCTTCACGCCCCATGGCGCGGACGGCGTGTTCCGCAAGCTGCAACTCGTTTCCGCATCGCTCTACTCGCTGGGGCATGGCGGCAATGACGCGCAAAAGACGATGGGGATCATCGCCGTGCTGCTCTATTCGCAGGGCATGTTGCAGGGCGAATTCCATGTGCCCTTCTGGGTCGTGATCAGCTGTCAGGCAGCGATGGGGTTCGGCACGCTGTTTGGTGGGTGGAAGATCGTCCACACCATGGGGTCGAAAATCACGCGGCTTAGCCCGGCGCAGGGTTTCTGCGCGGAAACCGGCGGGGCGATCACCCTGTTCATGGCGACGCATCTGGGCATTCCGGTGTCGACGACCCATACCATCACTGGTGCGATCGTAGGTGTCGGCGCATCGCGGCGGCTGTCGGCGGTACGATGGAATATCGCATCGCGCATCATCGTCGCCTGGGTCGTGACCCTGCCCGCAGCCGCCCTGATCGGCGCGGGCTTCTACTGGATCACGCGCTTCTTTTGATAGCCATACGGCACCGGCCATGCTGGCCGATGCCGTGCTGCTTCAGTCAGGCTGGGCGCCGATCAGGCGACGCGGCCAAGCCGGTGATAGAGATTGGCATATTTGACGGATTCCGGCTGGTCCTGAATCTCGCGCAGATAATGGACGATGGCGGTGCGGATCAGGCCGAAATCCTCCTGCGAGAAAACCGCGCGCGACCGGGCGGGCTGGGGGTGGCCGCCGGTGTCCGTCATATCTTGCGTCATCGTGTCCGTCGTCATGATCCTGTCCTTGTCTCAGCGAGCCGTCGTGCGGCGATGAACAATGAGTTAGACATATTGACGCGCAGCGGAAGGGCGATGAGTGGCCGCGTGTCACAATAGGATTTGGTCAATCTGTCAATCTATGACATTATGACTTTATGGCAGACGCGACAGACCGCAAACTCTATCTTGGCCCCAAGCTGCGCGTCCTGCGCCGCGAATTGGGCCTCAACCAGACCCGCATGGCCGAGGAACTGGGGGTTTCTCCCAGCTATCTCAATCATCTGGAGCGCAACCAGCGACCGTTGACCGCGCAGATGCTGCTGCGGCTGGCCAATGTCTATGACATCGACATTCGCGATTTCACCGCGCGCGCCAATGATGGCGGATCGGGCGAGTTGAGCGAGATATTGTCCGACGCGCTGGTGCGCGACATCGGCATTGCGCGCGACGAAGTGCTGGAAGTGTCGGAAAATTATCCCGGCGTCAGCGAAGCCATCGCCCGATTCTATCGCGCGCTGAGCGATCTGCGCCGCCTGCCGGGCGAAGCAGCGGCGGGGGAGCGCGGCCCCGCGCCGCTGGTCGCGCCGATCGACTGGCTGCGCGAGACGATCGCGCGGGCGGGCAATCATTTTGCCGAGATCGATGCGGGCGCCGAAGCCATCGCCGCGCAGTTGAGCCAGGACCCCGCGCTGTTGCAGGCCGAGTTGCGCGCGCGCCTGAAAGACCGGCACGGCATGGCCGTCCAGGTGCTGCGCGCCGATGTGCTGGCGGGGACGCTGCGCCATTATGACATGCACCGGCGGCGGTTGATGCTGAGCGAACGGCTGGCCGCGTCCGGGCGGCTGTTCGCCATCGCCTATCATCTGTGCGCGCAGGAACTGGCCAACGCGATCGCCGCGCAGGTCGCCCGCACGGCCCCGCCGGACGAGGATAGCCGCCGCCTCGCCACCATCGCGCTCACCAACTATGCCGCGGCCGCGCTGATCATGCCCTATGACCGCATCCGCCAGGCGGCGGAGCAATGCCGCCATGACCTGCCCATGCTGCGCGACCGATTCGGCGTGTCGAGCGAACAGCTTGCCCACCGCCTGACCAGCCTCAACCGCACCGGCGCGCGCGGCATCCCCTTCTTCATGGTCAGGATGGACCGGGCGGGCATCATATCCAAGCGCTTCGACGGCGAAGCCTGGCCCTTTGCCCGCTATGGCAGCACTTGCCCCCGCTGGGACGCGCATGGCGCTGGCGCAGTCGATCAGGTGAGCGTGCAACTGATCGAGACGCTGGACGAGCGCCGCTTCGTCACGCTCGCCATGGCGCTGCCCCTTCCGCCGGGCGCGCGTGGCCGCGCGGTCATCGCGCTGGGGTGCGAGGCGAAACATGCGTCGCGGATCGTCCACGCCGACGGGATCGACGCGGACAAGGACGATGCGGTCGAGGTCGGCCCGACCTGCCACCTGTGCGAACGCCGCGCCTGCCCCGACAGGGCGCTGCCCCCGGTAACGCGGGCGCTCGATTTGCATGGCTATGAACGGACGAGCGCGCCGTTTCCGTTCAGGCGGGTGTGATGGGGAGTTGTGGCTGGCGAGCGAATGACCGCGCTGCATTTGGGACGGCGTGACAACGGCCACCGTCGATCATCCTCGATCGCGCAGTTCGCCTGAAGCCGCGAAATCGGGTGGCCCCATCAAAAAGAGGCGACGGAGGAAAAGCATCAGTTTTCAATGTCATTCGTCGCATAGTCCGGGAAGGTTGACGTCTTTTTAACCAGCGTCCGGGCAAGACAGGGCGTGATGCACAGCGGCCGCCCTTTCAACGGAATTTTGCTGAGAAAGCCGATCGCCTTCGCGCTGGTGGGGGCGTTAGGGTATCTGATGCTCGCCAGTGGCACTATCGCGCTGACAAGTGACGGCCGTGATCACGCGACGGTGTGGCCCGCAGATGCCATCATCCTGGCGCTGCTGCTCAATTCGGGCAGACGGCATTGGCCATTGCTTCTGACGGCAGGGTGGCTGGGCAACCTTGCCGCCAACGGGCTCACCCGTGAATGGACCATCGGGATCATATTCTATGGTGCGATCAACATGGGCCAGGTGCTGCTGGCGGCATGGTCGCTCAGACGGTCCGGCGACACCAGGAATCTGCTCTCCGATGTAAGGGCAGTCGGGCGCTTCGTCATCTGGGCAGGTCTTTTCGCCCCCTTGATGGGAGCCGCTGTCGGATCTCTGGTCGCTTCGGTGAATTACAATGTGCCGATCGGCCCGTCATTCATCCGCTGGTTTGCCAGCAATTCGCTTGGATTGCTCGTTTGTACGCCGTTCCTGAATGCCGTTTTCGATGGAAGCTACCGTCGTTGCTTTGCGGCCAAAAGTCTGTGGGAAAGAGGCGAAACATTCGCCCTGATGGCGATCCACGCCGCCGTGACAATTTTTGTATTCGGGCAGAATCACCTGCCGATACTGTTTCTCTCCTTTTCTTCGCTCCTTCTGCTCTCATTTCGCATCGGGCGGCTCGGCACCTATGCCGGAGTTATGCTCGTTGCCATTATCGGCGCGGTGTCAGCCCTTCAGCATTTTGGCCCCATGGCCTTGATCAATGAGGGCGCGGCCTTTCAGGCCATCTTCTTTCAGGCCTATCTGGCGACGCTGTTGGTGACGACACTGCCCGTGGCAGCGATCGTTGCATCGCGCGCCGAAGCGTTGGGCAATCTGGCCGCCCGCGAGGAGACGCTGCGCCTCATCATGGCGCATTCACCCGACGTCATCCTGAGCTTCGACAATGATGGCGTGTGCCGATGGGCGGACGGTCCTGTGCGCGAATATCTGGGGCTTGGGCCGGAGGAGCTTTTTGGCAATCCCGCCGCAGCAATCGCCCTTAGCACAGGCGAAGAGCTGCTGGTGGCGTCTGGCCGCCCTACCGATGAACGGGGCACGGAGAAGGCCATCGAGTTTTCGCCGATTTTGCAACCGTCCCTCACACTGGAAGCATCGTTCCGGGATCTTACCCGTGATGGCATGATTGTCGGGCGCGTCGTGACCTTGCGCGACGCGACAGCGCGAAAGGCCCGCGAGCATGCGATAACCATTCAGGTCGAAACGGATGATCTGACCGGGGTCAAGAACCGGGCTGGCTTTCGGCGACATGTGCGCGCCGCGCTGGCCGACACCAGCCGTCCCTGTTCGGTAGCGATTGTCGATGTCGATCATTTCAAGGTCATCAATGACCGCTACGGTCATCAGGTCGGGGATGCGGTTCTCATGGAGATCGCGCAGCGATTGACCGCGGGCATAAGGCAAAGCGACATCGTAGGCCGTATCGGCGGCGACGAGTTCGCCATCCTCTTTCAATGCGACCTGGAAACAGCGAAACTGGCCTGCGAGCGTATCGCCTATTCCATTTCCCAACGCCCCATATTTTCCGATGAGACCCTGTTAGTCCTCACCTCGATCAGTTGCGGAGTAGCAGGCTACATGCCGGGCATGTCGCGCGATCAACTGTTCGAGGCAGCCGACACTGCCCTGTATCAGGTCAAGCGGGATGGACGAAACGGCGTCCGTGCAGCCGGGTGACGCGGACAATATCGCGTTCACGCGCTTGCCTGCGCAAATAAGCCTTCGCGCCTGATTGCGGCAACGTCATCGTCAAGCGGCATAGCCGCCCAACACCCCAGCATCAAAAAAGGGGCCGCCGGGCAGGCGACCCCTTCTTTATCCTCTCCCGCGAAAGCGGAAGTGTGGCCGCTTAGTCGGCCTTGGGCTGGAGGTTGACGGCGGCATATTTGCCGCGACGGTCGACTTCCAGTTCAAAGTCCAGACGATCGCCTTCATTCAGGGCGGCCATGCCAGCGCGTTCGACGGCGCTGATGTGGACGAAGGCGTCGGGCTGGCCATCATCGCGCTGAATGAAGCCAAAGCCCTTCATCGCGTTGAAGAATTTGACCGTGCCGCTGGCGCGTTCGCCGGTCAGTTGGCGCTGCGGGCCGCCACGATCGCCACCGGGGGCGCCGAAACCACCAGCGCGCGGTTCGCGCGGCGGGCCACGATCCGTCACGGGGAGCGGTTCGCCTTCGATCTTGAGATCGGTTGCCGAAACCTTGCCGCCACGATCGACCAGGGTGAAACCAAGCTGCTGACCTTCGGCCAGACCAGTCAGGCCGGCCTGTTCGACAGCACTGATATGCACGAACACGTCCTCGCCGCCATCATCGCGAACGACGAAGCCGAAGCCCTTTTGCCCGTTGAAGAATTTAACGACGCCAGTGCCTTCGCCAACGACCTGCGCAGGCATGCCGCGACCACCGCCGCCGCCGCCGCCGAAGCCGCCGCGGTTGCCACCGCCAAAGCCGCCGCCGCCGGCGCGATCACCGCCGAAACCACCGCCGCCGCCGCCGAAGCGGTCACCGCCGAAACCACCGCCGCCGCCGCCGAAGCGGTCACCGCCACCGAAGCCGCCACCAAAACCACCGCGACCACCGCCGCCGCCAGCGCCCTGATCGTAGAAATTGTCGTCGCCGAAACCGTCGCGCTTGTCCTTGCCGCGCCCGCCGCGGCGACCTCTGTCAAAACTCATGCCCTGTTAGTCACTTTCGCTTCGCCCCAAGACCAATCGGACAAACATGTCGGGCGAATGACATGCACAATCCACCGCAAAGGCGCGGTTTGGGAATCACTATATCAACTTTTCAGGGGAGCGCGAATGTTTTTACAGGCAGGGCTTCAGGTAGGACTTCGGTTGATCCTATGGCCATGTCGCACCATCGGCAAAGCCTTTGATTGCGATATCCCCGCTTTGCCCATAGAGGGGAAGCCATGACCGTCCATTTTCATGAAGAAGACCTGCCCGCAGGCGTGCTCGCCCCCGGCCCGGTTGCCGTCGACACCGAAACCATGGGGCTGATCACCCCGCGCGACCGCCTGTGCGTGGTGCAGATCAGCGATGGCAAGGGCGATGAACATCTGGTCCGCTTTGCCGCCGGGTCGGACTATGCCGCGCCCAATCTGCGCGCCGTGCTGGCGGACCCGGAACGGCTGAAACTCTACCATTTCGGGCGTTTCGACATTGCCGCGATCAAATATTATCTGGGCGTCGTGGCAGCCCCTGTCTATTGCACCAAGATCGCTTCACGCCTGATCCGCACCTATACCGATCGCCATGGCCTGAAGGAGCTGGTCCGCGAACTGCTGGGCCAGGACATCAGCAAGCAGCAGCAGTCGAGCGACTGGGGCAACCCCGTCCTGTCCGACGCGCAGAAGGATTATGCCGCATCCGACGTGCGCTTCCTCCACGCGCTGCGCACCGAATTGAACAAGCGGCTGGAGCGCGAAGGGCGGATGGAACTGGCGCAGGCCTGTTTCGATTTCCTGCCGCACCGTGCCGAACTCGATCTGGCGGGATGGCCGGAGATCGACATATTTTCCCACATGTAAGCGAATCGGATCGTCGTCACCATGTCCGTCCAGGCCGATCAGCAACGCGATGTGCGCCGCCACTGGGCGCGACCGGGGGGCAGTCATGACCGGCTGGTCGGCCTGCTCAAAAACTGGCTGCCGGTCGCGGTCGGGGTGCTGAGCGCGCTTTTGGCGACCGCGCCCTTTACCAGCGGCGACAAGGTCAGCTTCGTTCTGGACAAGAACAAAGTCGAAGTCGCCAAGGAACGCATGCGCGTGACCGAGGCGCTGTATCGCGGGCAGGACAGCAAGGGGCAGCCCTTTTCCCTGCGCGCAGGATCAGCGGTGCAGAAAAGCTCACGCGAGCCGATCGTGGACCTGAACAGCATGTCCGCGCGCATCCTGCTGTCGGACGGTCCCGCCGTGCTGAGCGCACAAAAGGGCCGTTACGAC
This sequence comes from Sphingobium xenophagum NBRC 107872, assembly GCF_000367345.1. Classification (GTDB taxonomy): domain Bacteria; phylum Pseudomonadota; class Alphaproteobacteria; order Sphingomonadales; family Sphingomonadaceae; genus Sphingobium; species Sphingobium xenophagum. The sequence goes on along the minus strand of NZ_BARE01000017.1, from coordinate 44,333 downwards.
ATGGAGACCGAGCGGGTCGGGATCGAAGGGCCAGTGCAGTTCGAGGCGGCGGGCGGCTATCGCCTGACCACGCGCGACGTCGGCATCGACTTAAAGACCCGGCGGATGCGCAGCGCGGGTCGGGTCGACGGGCGCATCCCGATCGGCACATTCAGTGCGGACCATCTGGAAGCCGACATGGGCGCGCGCACGGTGACATTGAATGGTCGGGCCAGCTTGCGCATCGAACAAAATGGCCTCAAAGGGCGAAACTGATGAAAGCCTCTTATCTTCTGCTGTCGGTCGGTTGCGCGGGCGCCGCGGGCCTGATGTTTGTCGGCGCCATGCCATCGCTCGCGCAAGTCGTCAGCAGGCATGACAGCAACGCCCCGGTCAACTTCACCGCCGACCGGATCGAGGTGCAGGACCGCGCCGACCGCGTCGTCGTGTCCGGCAATGTCGAAGTGACGCAGGCGGGCATGACGCTCAACGCCGCGCGCATGACGGTGGCCTATCGCAACGAGCCAGGCGGCGGCGCAAGCGGGGTGGAGATCGACCGGATCGACGCATCCGGCAATGTCGTGGTGACCAAGGCGGATCAGACCGCGCGTGGCAATGTCGCCATTTACGACCTCAACAGCAAGCTCATCACCATGTTGGGCAATGTCGCGCTGACGCAAGGGTCAAACCGGCTGACCGGCGGGCGGCTGGTGATGGACCTGAACACCGGGCGATCGACCGTCGATGGTCGCGCATCGGGCGGCGGGGCTGGCGTGACAGGCAGCGCCGGGGGCCGGGTGACGGGGACATTCTCGGTCCCGCAGCGAAAAAATTAAGCGCGGACGTTGTGGAGTTTTCCTGACGCGACGAACCGTTTGAAAGCGGGTTGATCCGGAGCGTCAACCCTGTAGCAATCATGGATTGCACATTTTCATTTGTGCTGCGATAAGCTGCCTCATGACATTGGCGGCAATCGTTTTGGTGGTATTCGCCCTCGCGCTTGGTGGCGCTATTCTCAGCGCGCGCCGCTGGAACATGACCATCGGCGTCATCAGTGGCCTGGCGGTCGGGCTGGCCGGCTGGGCGATAGCCTCGATGGGCATCATGATCTGGTTTTCCAAAAGCTACTAGCAGCCTCGATCGGCGGTCCGCCACACCCCGGCAGGCAAGAGGAAGCGGAGCGCGTCGCTATCGCTTCAAGGCCGCACGTCCCATCGCACCAGCGTCACACGGCCGTTCGCATCCAGCGCCAGCTCCCCGAATGCCCCCGTCCGCAATTTGAGCGATCCTAGCGGCAAACCGGCAGCCAGCAGCGCGAAGCGGGCCGCGCCATTGCTGGTGACGAACAGGTCCACCCCCTCCCCGCCCTCGGCAAAGCAGGCGTGCCACGCCGCGATCCGCGCTTCGGCGTCGACGATCCAGTCGGCCGGGGCGATGCCGCGCTCATCCCAGTCTGCGATCGCCTGCGCGCCGATGCGCGCCAGAACCTGCGCTTCGGGCCGGCCTTCGTCGGGCCCATGATCGATTTCGCCCAGCCAGTCGCCCGTACCGTCTGGCGCATGGCCGTTGGCGTCAGCGATCGCCTGCGCGGTTTGTCGGGCGCGCAGGAGTGGACTGGTCAGCAGGCGGGTGATGGCGAAGTCCTGCGCGGCGAACCATGCGCCCAGCCGTTGCCCCTGGGCATGGCCACTCTCGACCAGCGGCAGGTCCGTGCGTGATCCGATGCGGCAGGCCTGCGCGCTGCTGGCGAACGTGTTGCCATGACGGATGATGAAAAGACGGCGCATAGCGTCAGGGCGGCGTCGGATCGCCATGCCGGGCGATCAGCGCCTCGACGCGGCTGATGTCCGCTTCGGTATCGATGCCGCTACTGTCGAACGACGGCGGATCGACCGGCACGGTCATGACCGGGATGCCCAGTTCCAGCAAACGCAGCTGCTCCAGCCCTTCCAGATTTTCCAGCGCCGTGGGCGGGCTGGCTTCAAAGGCGCGCAGGGCGTCCAGTGCATAGCCATAAAGGCCGACATGCCGCCAGACCGGCGAGACGGGCTGGCTGGCGCGCAGGGCATCCTCCCCCCTGATGGCGGGAATGATATTTTTGGAGAACCACAAGGCCCGGCCATCTGGCGCCCGAGCGCAGGTCGTGCCGCTGAAAGGGGAGCAGGTCTTGTGATCACGCAGGGCATCGAGCGCAGCCCAATCGAGCGCGATCACCGGAGTGGCGACCTGCGCGCCCGCCTCCAGCGCGGCGATGACCGCGCCCAACGCACCCTGCGGCTGAAAAGGGGAATCGCCCTGGAGGTTAACGACGAAGCGCGGCGGCGTGGGCTGCGCCAGCGCGGCGGCCAGCGCGCGCCCCGATCCGGTGGCAATGGCGCTGTCGGTCATCACCGCATCACACCCGACCGCGCGGGCATGATCGGCGATTTCGTCATCATCAGTAGCGACCGTCAGCGCAACGCCCGCGCGCGCGCCGATCGCGGCGCGGGCCATGGCGATGGTGCGATGGAGCAAGGTGCGCCCGGCGATCAGGCGCAGCGGCTTGCGCGGCAGGCGGGATGACCCCGCCCGCGCGGGAATGACGACAAGCTGGTTCAGGCGACGCCCGCGTTCAGCAGATCGTGCATATGGACGGCGCCGATCAAACGACCATTGTCGCAAACGAACAGCAGCATGACGTTGCGTTCATGCATCAGGTGCAGTGCTTCCTGCGCCAGTTCGTCCGGCCCCACGGCCAGCGGCGTGTGCGTCATGAAGCGGCCGACCGCTTCGGTCAGATTCTGCTTGCCGGTCACGGTGCGGCGCAGGTCGCCGTCAGTGAAGGCACCGATCAGCCGCCCTTCGCGATCGACAACCGCGGTGCCGCCAAGGCGCGCGCGCGTCATTTCGATGGTCGCATCGAGCAGCGAGGCGCCTTCCCGCACGGAGGGGATGTCCGCTCCCTTGGCCATCAGTTCGCGCACCTTGATCAGTTGCGCGCCGAGACGGCCATTGGGATGGAATTTGTGGAAATCATCCGCCGAAAATCCGCGCATTTCCATCAGCGCAATCGCCATGGCGTCACCAAAGGCCATCTGCACCGTGGTCGACGTGGTGGGAGCGAGCGAATTGGGGCAGGCTTCCGGCACATCGGGCATCAGCATGCAAATGTCTGCGGCGGTGGCGACCGTGCTGTGGGCCCGCGCGGTCATGCCCAGCAAGGGAATGGCGAAGCGCTTGCAATATTGGATGATCGGGCCAAGCTCGGTCGACTCGCCCGAATGGGACAGCATCAGCACGACATCATCCGGGGTCACCATGCCCAGATCGCCATGGCCAGCGTCGGCCGGATGCAGGAAGATGGCCGGGGTGCCCGTGGAGGTCAAAGTCGCCGTCATCTTGCGCGCGACAATGCCGCTCTTGCCAATGCCAGTCACGATCACGCGACCCCGGACATTCATGATGACGCCGATCAGCCGCACGAATGTAGCGGCAAAGTCACGTTCAGAAAATTGCGCTTCCAGCGCGTTGAGGCCCAATGCAGCGACCGACAGGCTGTGGCAGGCCGCCTTCACTATTCGTCCGCCCGAACCGAACGGCACAATTTTCGAAGCAAGTGTCGACACGCGTTTGCCCTTTTTCCCGCATGTCACCGCCGGATATCCGGCTGGCACACGCGGCGACGAACCACCTTATTTGGTGCGCCGTCTATCCCTCGTTCCGCGACCCCTGGCCGGTTTGACCCCCGGCACAGGGCGACTGTCTACGCCGTTTCAGGGACTTATGGCAAATCATTTTGCAACTGCGAAAAGGAATTTCGGCGTGGTTTTGCTTCACACCGTCGCGACGCCGCGCGACAGGCCGAGTTAAGTTAACGACGAGCCGCGGAACTTTTCTCGCCTTAATGGGTGCGTTGCAACAGGATTGTCATTTTGGCTGATGATAGTCGCGATACCATGCCACGAATCGCGGCACGCCCGATTCAATTTGCGTGGTCGGGGCAAAACCGATGTCATGGGCGATGGCGCTGATGTCGGCAAAGGTGGCGTGAACATCGCCCGGCTGCATCGGCTGGAAATCGATCTGCGCCTTCTGGCCCAGCGCATCCTCCAGCACCGCGATCAGATGCATCAGTTCTTCCGGCTTGTTATTGCCGATATTGTAGAGCCGGTGCGGCGACCGGCTGCCACCAGGCTTGGGCGCGCCGTCATCGGCGGGCGGATGGTCGAGGCAGCCGATGACCCCGGTGACGATGTCATCGATATAGGTGAAATCACGCTGCATCCGGCCATGGTTGAATACCGGAATGGGATCCCCGGCGAGAATCTTCTTGGTGAAGATCCACATCGCCATGTCTGGCCGCCCCCAAGGCCCGTAAACGGTGAAGAAGCGCAGCCCCGTCATCGGTATGCGGAACAGATGGGCGTAGGTCTCGCTCATCAGTTCGTCAGCGCGCTTGGTCGCGGCATAGAGCGAAACGGGATGGTCGGCCCGGTCCTCTACGCGGAACGGCAGGCTGTCATTGCCGCCATAGACGGAGGAGGAAGAGGCATAGACAAAATGCCGCACCCGCCGCTCACGCGCGAGTTCCAGCATGTTGACATGCCCCGCCAGGTTGGAGCGCACATAGGCATGCGGATTGATCAGCGAATAGCGCACACCGGCCTGCGCGCCGAGATGGACGATCGATTCGATCACCTGATCGGCAAGCGCGGCTTGCAACGCATCATTGTCGGCGAAATCCAGCTCGTGAAAGGTGAACAGCTTGCCATGCGCCTGTTCCAGCGCGGCGATCCTGTCCCGCTTCAGCGACACGGGATAATAATCGTTCATATTGTCGATGCCGACCACGGCATGGCCCTGCGCCATGAGCCGATCGGCGACGGTCATGCCGATAAAGCCGGCCGCGCCGGTGACCAATATCGTCATGCTCTTCATTCTCCCACACGAAGTCGCGCCAGCGGGCGGCGCACCCTGTAAGTCACACCAAAGTGGCGGGCAAAGTAAAGGCCTTTTCGCGCCCCATTTGCCCGATAAACCATCCTGTGGCTTCGCGCCTAACGGGCAAAGTTTAGGCTTTCCCTAATCTTTGCCATTTAAGGCGAAACCCATGGACATGGCATTGCACCCATCGCGCCCCGTCCCCCTGCCAACGGGGGCGAAGCCGCGTGCGCGCTGGGCGGCGCTAGCGAAGGAGGCGGCGGAAGCCAATGCCTTTTATGCGCCCGACATGCTGGGCGCGGCGATCGACCATCTCGCCACCGACGCGCATGTCCGGTTGATCGAAGCGCGGGTGGGCGACCATCTGATCGGGCTGTTGCCGGTCGTGGTGCAGCCGCGCCATGGCCGCATGCCGATCGGCTGCGTGTCCAACTGGATGCACGATCATTGCTTCTTTGGCGCGCCGATGATTCGCGAAGGGCAGGAAGTCGCGGCGTGGCGCAGTTTCCTGGCGCAGCTGGATGACGCCCCCTGGGCGCGTGGCTTTTTGCATATGGAGGGGCTGGACGCGGCCGGGGCGAATGCCGCCGCGCTGGAAGCGCTGTGCGTCGAACAACGGCGCGGGCGGCGGGAGATTCACCGCTACGATCGGGCGATGCTGCGGTCGGACCTGTCAGCCGACGCCTATTGGGACACCAATGTTCGCGCCAAAAAGCGCAAGGAAATCCGCCGTCTGCAAAAGCGGCTTGCCGAACTTGGCACGGTCGAGACCCGGCTGCTCACCGAACGCGCCGACCTGCCGCACTGGTGCGCCGATTTTCTGGCGCTCGAAGCGTCGGGCTGGAAGGGGCAGGAGGGTACGGCGCTCGCCTGCAAGCCTGCCGACGCCACCTTTTTCCGTGCGGCCTGCGCGGCGGCATTCGAGGCCGGGCGGCTGCATATGCTGCGCATCGACCTGGATGGCCGGGCGATCGCGATGCTGGCCAATTTCCGCCATGGTGCAGGCGCCTTTTCATTCAAGATCGCCTTTGACGAAGCGCTGGGCCGCTTTTCGCCGGGCGTGCTGATCGAGATCGCCAATCTGCACGCGGTGCAGGATGATCCCGCGATCGGCTGGATGGACAGTTGTGCCGCGCCCGACCATCCGATGATCGACAGCCTGTGGGCGGAGCGGCGAACGATCGTGCAATATCGCATCGCGCTGCGCGGCACCGGCCTGGCGCGGGTCCAGCGCGCTGCCGCCTTCGCCCTTGTCAACGGCCTTGAAACCCTGGCCAGTCTATTGAAAGGACAGCGATGACCGCCCATCGCCCGATCGCCGCCACCCACGAAGCGACCTTCCCCGACAGCGCGCGCACGACCTTTGCCGCCGCCTATCCCGACCAGCCGGTCGCGCTAAGCCATAATCTGGTCGGCCACTCGCTGCTCAGCCTTGATGCGCTCGCCACGCTGGCGGAGCGGATGCCTGCGTCCAGCGTCGAATATAATCTGGGCAAGCTGCCCCTGGGCGTGCGGCCGGAGGATACGCCGTCGAACGGCCTGACACTGGGCGAAACGATCCGCACCATCGAAACCAACGGCAGCTGGGCCGTGCTCAAAAATGTCGAGCGCGACCCGGCCTATGCCGCGCTGCTCGATGCGGCGCTGGCCGATCTGGAGCCGATCGTGGCGGCCAGGACCGGGCCGATGCTCCACCGCGAAGCCTTCATCTTCCTGACATCGCCGGGCAGCGTCACCCCGTTTCACATGGACCCGGAGCATAATATCCTGCTCCAGATCATGGGGTCCAAGGTGATGACCATCTTCCCCGCGCGCGACGAGGCGCTGGTTCCGGCGCAGAAAAGCGAGGAATTTCATGGCGGCGGCCATCGCAATCTGGTCTGGCAGGACGGGTTCAAGGCGCTGGGCGCGCCCTACCCGCTCCACCCCGGCGACGCGGTGCATGTGCCGGTCAAGGCCCCGCATTTCGTCGAAAATGGCCCTGCCGTATCGGTCAGCCTGTCGGTGACATGGCGGTCCGAACGCAGTGTGGCGGAGGGGGAGTTGCACAGTTTCAACGCGCTGCTGCGACGGCGCAAACTTCCGGTGGGCACCGTCAGTGATCGGCCCGAAAAGCAGAGCGTCAGACGGCTGGTCTATCGCGTCATGCGGAAGCTGGGCGCTTGAGGATATAGCGCAGCGCCGCTTCTGCCGCCAGCCGCGGCGAAAACCGTTCGATCACCCACCAGTCGAGACTCTCCTGACAGGTCGAGAGGCTCTGCTTGTAGCGATCCTTGCCCGCGAGCAGGGAATAAAGCGCCAGGCCGCGCGCGGCATAATGGTCGACAGCGGCGGCGTGGCAGAGCAGGCCCGGCTTGTCCTTGCCCGTGCGCGGATCGGCAAAGGCGGACTGATAGTTGAGCGCCTGCCCCCGATGGACGAAATTGACGAGCAAGCCGACGACCCCGCCCGCGTCGGTAAAGCGCAGCAGATCGACCATGCCGCTGGCCCGTCCCTGTTCGACGATGGTGGTAACAAAGCCGCGAAAGGCGGGATCGTCCCAGGCATTGTCGGCATGACGCCCGCTGTTGAGCGCAGCCATTTCCGCCAGCCAGGGCGTAACTTCGTTAGCGCCTGCCCGCGCGACATGGGGCAGGCCGCCGCCATGATCCTTGATCGCGCGGCGGATCTGGCTGCGCGTATTGGCGCTGAGCAACGAGAGATAGTCGCCCGCCGCGCCGCGCACCCCGTCCAGATCGACCTGATAGACAGGCGAGGCGTCGACCCGGCGCTTCGTCCAGCAGGGCATGTCCAGCAGCGGCGAATCCGGCGCGATCCCGCTCAGCCGCAGCGCGCGCCAGTCACGACGGCGGCCCAGCGCGGCGATGGTGGCGGTCGCGGCCTCCGCCTCCCGCCCGCGCGCGGCAAGCAAGCCATTATATTCGACATAGGGCCGGTCGGCCTGCCCATCGCCCGACTGGTTGAGGCTCAGCGTCGCCGTGCGTCCCAGCAGGCGCGGCATCATTGCGTGACCGACCAGCGCCAGCGCGACGTCGGCCCCCGTCTCGTCCGTCACCGCCAGCAGTTCAGGGCGCACGTCATAGCTGGCCAGCCAAGCGCCTACCCAGGTCCAGCTGAGGAAAAACGCGGCATCCGCCTGCGCTTCGAGCGCCTTCCAGCGCGCGCCAAGCGCCGTCCGGTTCGGCAGGGGAAGAAATTGCGCGACAAGAGCCATTGCGCCCTCTTGTCGCAGAGCGCCGGGTGCGGTCAAGCAGTGGTGCTAGGCCGACACGCGCCGGTCGGGGTCCACCGTGCCATCGGGCCGCACCCCGGCGCGCGCGAGATCGCGGCGGATATGCCCGGTCAAATAACGGTACCACATCACGAAATCGGCGCGCAGCGACCAGAATGGATAGCGGAAGGTGGCAGGCCGGTTGCGTTCGATCAGGCCATGGCCAATCCATGCAAAACCATAGCCGACGATCGGCAGGGCCAGCGCCATCCACCAGCGCCCGGCAATGGGCGCCGCCGTCAGCAGCGCCACGACCATGCTGGTCCCGGTATAATGCAACGCGCGCGTGCCAGGACGCGCATGTTCCTGCAGATAGTAGGGCCAGAAGTCGCGAAATCGGGTGATGGCGGGCACGGCAATCCTCTCTACCGCCACCCTATCCACAGAGTTGATCGATGTTAAGGGCTGTGCGTCAGACCGTGCCTCTATCAGGCGCGAACAGAAAATAGTCATAACTTGCCCGCGCGGCCTCCGCCATGATGCGGTCGCGCGTCTCATGCCCCTTATGATCCTGCATCACGAATACGGTGATCGCGAACAGCCGTCCATCGGGCAGGCTGATGACGCCGGTATCATTGCCGGTGCCGTTGAGCGACCCGGTCTTGTGCGCCACCAGCGTACCGGGGGGCAACATGCCGGGCAGTCGCGCCTTGCCGGTGCGGCACCGTTCCATGATCGACAGCAAAGCCACCGTGCTGCGCCCCGACAGGGCTTTGCCGGTGCGAATCGCGGTGACCAGATCGGTCATCGCGGTCGGCGTGGCGGTATCGCGCGGGTCGCGGGCGAAGGCGATGTTGGGGATGTCATGTGCATCGCGTTCGCGCAACGCCGGGTCGGCCGCCATCGCAGCGGCGACATTGCGGTGGAAATTGCCCGGCTGGGGCGCAAGGCCCATGGCGCGATACAGAAGGTCGGCGGTGTTGCTGTCCACCCGCAAGCCGCGGATGCCCAGCCCCGCGACCCATTGATGCACCGCCGTCGGGCCGCCTGCCCGCGCGACGAGCAGGTCGGTCGCGTCATTGTCGCTGCGGGTCAGCATCAGGTCCAGCAGCGTGGCGACCGAAACCGGACCCGCCGGGCTGGCGAGTTGATCCTCCAGCGTCAGCGCGCCCGCGTCGACCATCGCAAAGATCCGCCCTGCCACCGCGACCTTGTAGGCGCTGGCCATCGGGAAGAGCGTGTCGCCATTGAGCGAGAGCGTTTCCCCGGTACCAAGGTCGCGCACGACGATGCCGACCGTGCCGTCGGTCAGGCTGGCAAAGCGCTGGAACTGGGCGATCAGCCGCGTTTCAGCGGTTTGCTGCACCGCTGTCTTGGCAGGGCCAAAGGCGTCGGCGTCGGGCAGCGGCGCGAGGAACAGGCCAAGGGCGGCGAGCATGGCGATGGGACGAAACGGAACCATGCGTCCCATGTCGCCAAAGCGCAGGCCAAGCGCAAGAGAGTTTACCGCGATTCGCGCGTTGACAGGCCTTTATCGGGCGGGCCATCACCCGCGCCATGAGTAGCGCGATCAAGTTGCACGAAAGCTGGCTGACCCCGCTGGCCGACCAGTTCACCACCCCGCATATGCAGGGGCTGAAAGCCTTTCTGGCGGCGGAAAAGGCGGCGGGCAAACGCATCTTCCCCAAGGGGCGCGACTATTTCCGCGCGCTCGACCTCACCCCGCTGGACCAGGTCAAGGTCGTGATATTGGGGCAAGATCCCTATCATGGCGAAGGGCAGGCGCATGGCCTGTGCTTTTCGGTCCAGCCGGGCGTGCGCACCCCGCCATCCCTGGTCAACATCTACAAGGAGATGGAGGCGGACCTGGGCATCCCGCGCGCATCCCACGGATTTCTGGAACATTGGGCCAGGCAGGGCGTGCTGCTGCTCAACAGCGTGCTGACGGTCGAAATGGCGCGCGCCGCATCGCATCAGGGCAAGGGGTGGGAATTATTCACCGATGCCGTCGTGCGGCTGGTGGCGGAGCAGGAAAAGCCCACCGTATTCCTGCTGTGGGGCGCCTATGCCCAGCGCAAGGCGGCGTTTGTCGATCAAAGCCGGCATCTGGTGCTGAAGTCCGCCCACCCTTCCCCGCTGTCTGCCCATAACGGCTTTCACGGATCACGCCCCTTTTCGCAGGCCAACGCCTTTCTGGAGGCGCATGGGCGCGGGCCGATCGACTGGGCCTTGCCGCCGCTGTGACTGGTCTGTGAAAAGCACCCGCCTGCGCATCTGTGCCGCCAAGCGCCGCTATCCGACGCAGGAGCAGGCGCAGGCAGCGGTAGAGCAGGCGACCATCATCCTCCGCCCCTATCGCTGCGACCGCTGCGGGCAATTTCACCTCACCCGCCGGACCAAAGGCAAGCGCATCGCGCGGCCTGCGGGGTGAGCGCGCGCGCTTCTCCCTGAAGGGAGAGGGAATAGCCGCCGCCAATAAGTGAGGCCCGGTCCTGCTTGCGCAGGCCGGGCCTCTTCCCTCTCCAAACTCAATCCCGTGGATCAGCCGTCGTAATCGCCGCCGATATTCTGGTTGCGCGGCGGCGCAGCGGCGGTCAGGCGCAGGGCTTCGGCCGACTGCGCGATCGAGCCGATTTCGTCCGGCGTATCGTCATCGTCAATCTGCACCTTCTGAAGCGAGGCGACAACCGAATCATGCAGTTCGGCGGGCAGCACCGTTTCTTCAGCGATTTCGCGCAGGGCGACGACGGGATTCTTGTCCCGGTCGCGGTCCACGGTCAGCTCTGCGCCGCCCGAAATTTCCCGCGCGCGCTGGGCGGCGAGCAGAACGAGGTCAAAACGGTTGGTAACCTTGTCGACGCAATCTTCGACGGTAACGCGGGCCAAACGGGCCTCCTGCAACAAATGGAATGATCAGTTGGCCGGTTAGCAGCGCCCCTGTTACAAGTCAATGAAAAGGCCATAAAGCCATGGCGCGCGCTGCCAAAAGGCGGCATGAGGGCGCGATGGCGACCCACAGGCCAGCAGGCGCGCAAGCCGACGTGCCCGACATCGCCGTCACGCTGGACGGCAATCACCTGCGCCTGATCGTCGACGGCGCAGCCCTGCTGGATGCGCTGATCGCACTGATTGCAGGGGCGCGGACGTCGCTCAAACTCTATTATTATATCTTTTCGGGCGATGACTGCGGCATGGCGGTGCGTGACGCCCTGGTCGCGGCGCGGGCGCGTGGCGTGATGGTGACGCTGATGGTCGACGGCTTCGGATCGGCGCGTACGCCTGACAGCTTCTTTGCCCCTCTGGTGGAGGCAGGCGCTCATTTCGGCCGTTTCGGCACGCGCCGGTCCACCCGCTACCTGATCCGCAACCATCAGAAGATGGCGATTGCCGATGACACGCAAGTGCTGATCGGCGGCTTCAATGTCGAAAATGGCTATTTCGGCATCCCGCCGCGCGATAGCTGGGCGGACATGGGCCTATGGATAGAAGGGCCGCAGGTCGAGGCGATGACCCGCTGGTATGGGCAGCTCTGGCGCTGGGTCTCGACCAAAAAGCAGCGGTTCCGCACGCTGCGGCGCATGGTGCGCCACTGGCACCCCTCGCTTCATCATGACCCGGCCGATCCGTTCCGCTGGCTGATCGGCGGGCCGACCCGGCGGCTCAGCCCCTGGGCGCAGGTGGTCAAGCATGATCTGGAGCATGCGCAGCGCGTCGACATGGTCGCAGCCTATTTTTCGCCGGGGCGCGGGATGCTCAAGCGAATCGCCCGCGCCGCAGGTCGCAAGGGCGCGCGGATCATCCTGCCCGCCAAATCGGACAATCGCACGACGATAGAGGCGGCGCGGCTGCTCTATGGCCCGCTGCTCAAGCGTGGCGTGAAGATCGCCGAATATAGCCCGCGCAAATTGCATATGAAGCTGATCGTCATCGACGATGCCGTGTTTATCGGATCGGCCAATTTCGACATGCGCAGCCTGTTCATCAATCTGGAGGTGATGCTGCGGATCGACGATGCCGGGTTCGCGACGTCGGTGCGCGGGCTGATCGATCGGTTGGCGCGGGACAGCCAGGTGGTAACGATGGAAAGCCACCGCGCCACCCGCACGATGCTGACGCTGGCCAAGCAATGGATCAGCTATCTGCTGGTCGGCGTGCTGGACTATACCGTCACGCGGCGGCTGAATTTCCGCGATCCCGACGCCGACTGAGGGACGGGGAAAGGGCAGTCCCCTCCCCCGTCGCCTCTTCACCGGCCATTGTCGCTCAACACGCGCACCTGCCCGACCGGATAGCCTTTTTCGGCCATTTCCTTGGCATAATCGCCGCGGGCGTCGGCCAGTTCGGCGCGATATTCTTCCCAGGCGTCCCGATTATCCTCCGCATCGGACGAGCGGCGCAGATCCTTGGTCAATTCCTTGCGCGCTTCGGCCAGGTCGGTCTGATAATTGAACCAATAATCATTCTCGACCCCGGCGATCGGCGACTGATAGGTCAACTGGTTTTCAACCTGCGCCAATTGCTCTTCATAGCTGATCGGGCCTTCACCCTGGGCGAAGGCCGTGGTGGAGGTCAGGGTGAGCAGGGCAGCAGCGGCCAGAAAAGACGAACGCTTCATCGGGTTTCTCCTCATTCCTCATGAAACATGGAGGACACAACGCCCAGACCCCGGCCTTTTTCGCCTGAATGAACTGACAGAATGGATGAAGCGCGCCCGCGTAGCGACGAACCGAGCGGCGGTCAGCGCATGATCAGATAGAATCCCGCAGGCGTCGATCCGCCATTTTCTATCACAATATCATAGCGTTCGGTAAAGACCGGCAGCCAGGCGCAGTCCGCCTGCGGCCCGCCGACCGCTTTCGCGCACAGGGTCGCGCCGTCGCTGCCCTGTACCCGGATCGACAGGCCAGCGCCGCCAGCCCCACTCGCCGGGGCAATGGAAATCTGCGCGCGCTGCCCGGCCAGGAATAATTGCCGCATGGTGAAGCTGCCGCCCGCCTCCAGCAAGCCGCGCCGGTAGGCCGGACCCAGAGCCCGCCCGCGAAAGGCCAGGGTGGACCGGGTCACGCCGCGCGTCTGCGCCTCCTGCGTCCAGAGCGCGGCGAGGTCATCCTGTCCCTCGGCCGGTGTCGCGCCCAACGCCTTGAGAATCTGCGCCACGTCCATAAGCTGCGCCGCATTGCCGCCAGCCAGCGCGGCGTCCCCCTCCATCAGCGTGCGCAGCACCGGGTCGGCGGGCAGCATGTCCGCAGCGGGCGCGGCGGGCGGCGCGACAAGCAGCAATGCGGGCAGCAACAGCCTAATCATCCCGACCCTCCAGCCGCCAGATCCTCCAACTGGACGACGAACCGCGCACCGGGCGCGGCATCCTCCACATGCAGCGACAGTTCATGCCGCTGCGCAATCGCTCTGGCAAGCGCCAGTCCCAGCCCATGCCCGCCGCCTGACCCGACATCAAGCCGAACATAGCGTTCGAAAATGCGCGTGCGGTCGGCGGCGGGGATGCCGGGGCCGTCATCCTGCACGATGATGCGCGGGCCGGGCGACAGGATCAGCGCCACCGACCCGCCGCTCGGCACATATTTGAACGCATTGTCGAGCAGGTTGGACATCAGCCGCATCATCTGCATCGGGTCCGCGCGCAGCATGACGCCGGGCGTGATCCGGGCATGAAAGCCGATACCCAATTCTTCGGCGCTTGCGCCATAAAGGTCCGCCAGCGTCTCGGCTATGTCGCTCAAATCGACTTCCGCCAGTCCACGCAGGTCACCGCGCAGCGCCTGCGTGCCCGCTATGTCGAGCAGCGAATCGAGCAATCGCACGACCCCGCGAATCTCGCCGCGCGACTGGTCGAGCGTGCGCAGCAGCGTGCTGTCCTGCGTCCCTTCCATCGCCTTCAATATGCGGGTGTCGAGGTGCATCAGCGGGGTGCGGATTTCATGCGCGGTCTGGTCCGACACGGCGCGCTGCGCCTCTATCAGCCGTTCGACCTGATCCAGCATCGCATTGGTGTTGGCGGCCAGTTCGGTCAGTTCGTCACTGGTTCCGGCGCCCGGCACCCGTGCCGCAATCCGCCCGGCCCGGACCGCCGCAAAGGTGGCGTTGACCGCCTCCACCCGAACGCGCAGGCGGCGCGCGGCAAAATGACCCGCCAGCAGGCTGAATAACGCGATCAGCGCGCCCGCGACGGCAAAGGCCATCGCCAGCCGGGCAAGCAGCGCCTGTCCGCGCATATCGCTGCGCCCGACCAGCAATTGCGCCGACGGGCCAAGCCGGGTCGCCCGCGCGAACATGCGCTGCCCATCGGGCAGGGTGACGAATCGCGCTTCGGAAACATGGGCGGACAATTTGGGCCAGCGATCAAGATTGCCCGCGATGCGCCGTCCCTGCGCGTCGGCCAGCAGATACCAGCCCTGTTCGCCATCCTGCTGTTCGACCGACAGCCGGTCGGCGATGCGCGCGCGCAATTCCGCGTCGCCGCCGCTGACATAAATATCCGCCAGCCCGGCCAGATCGGTATCGACCTCCCGCGCCAGCCTCGCCCGGCCATCATCGACGACAATCTTTTCCACGACCAGGAACAGCGCCAGCGTCGACAACAGGCTGACCAGCAGCGCCGACAGAGTGACCCGGCCAAAGACCGAGTGGAACAGATTGATCCTAGCCACCGGCCGGTCCGCTGGTCGATCCGCCGGCAGGCCCGGCCCCGACCGCGATCAGCCGGTATCCGGTGCCCCACACCGTTTCCAGCACGGGGCTGTCAAACCCCTCCTCCAGCTTGCGGCGCAGGCGGCCAACATTGACGTCGACGACATTGGTCTGCGGATCGAAATTCAGCTTCCACACATGGCGCAGCAGCATTTCGCGCGTCACCACCTCGCCAGCATGGTCCATCAGGTAACGGAACAGTTCAAATTCCTTGGGCGACAGCGCCAGGTGCCGGCCCTGCCGATAGGCGGTGCGCGCCTTGGCATGACATTCCAGATCGCCAAACAGCAGCACCGGATCATGGCTGCGGCGACTGGCGCGCCGCCACAAGGCCCGGACGCGGGCGACCAGTTCGTCCGGCTCGAACGGCTTGGCGAGATAGTCATCGACGCCGCTTTCCAGTCCTTCGACCCGATGTTCACTGCGCCCCAGCGCGGACAGCATCAGGACTGGCGCCCCTACCCCCGCGCCGCGCAGCCGGGTGACGATGTCGATGCCCGAATAGCCAGGCAGCATCCGGTCCAGAATCAGCACGTCATGGCTGCCGCTGCCCGCGCGCGTCAGGCCGGTCGCGCCATCTTCGGCCTGTTCCACGCTGATGCCCGCGCTGCTGAGGATCGCGGCGATATTGGCGCGCGCGGCCGCGTCATCCTCCACCAACAGCACGGAAATCTGGTCACTATGCCCCATAACGCCCCCCGCTACACGAATGAAGGGAAAGGCCGCCAGTGACAATGGCTGTTAGTGACGCCCCACGCCGTCAGATTTTCAGGGCGTTGCGGAACATGACGAAGGCGATGACGACCAGATAGACGCCAAAAATCTTCTTGAGCGGCTTGGCGGGCAGCGCATGAGCGACTGCGACGCCGAGCGGCGCGGTCAGCACCGACATGGAGGCAATCGCCAGCGTCGCGGGCACATTGACATAGCCCAGCGACCCCCAGGGCAGGCCGGTTTCCTTAAGGCCGATCAGCGCAAAGCCGATCGCGCTGGGAATGGCGATCAGCGTGCCGACGCCGGACGCGGTGGCAATCGCGCGGTGGATCGAGCGACCGCACAAGGTCATCACCATGATCGCGATCGTCCCGCCGCCGATCCCCAGCAGCGCGGAAAATGTGCCCAGCCCCCCGGCAATGCCGACCCGCGCGATCCCCGACGGCATGTCCTGGCTGATCACCTTGTCGCCGACCTTGGGCAGCAGGAAGTTGAGCGACATCAGGAATACGCCCCCGGCGAAGATCATGGTCAGGATGCGCCCGTCGACATGGCCCGCCAACAACACGCCCATGCCATCGCCCAGAATGATCCACGGCGCCCAGGTCTTGAGTATCTCAAACTCCACCGCCCCGCGCTTGGCATGGGACAGGAGCGAGCGAATGGAGGTGACGATGATCGTCGCCGCCGACGTGCCGATCGCGACATGGGCGATGGCATCGTGCGTGCCGCCCAGCAGGGGCAGCACGACGAACAAGGCAGGCACGACGACGAAGCCGCCGCCAATACCGAAAATGCCCGCGGCAAAGCCGGCGAACAGCCCCGCCGCCAGCATGGAAACCAGCGGCACCAGCCAGGTCATGACATCACCGTGCATCACCGCGCCCCCTGTTCCCGTGCCTGACCCTTGATCAAGCTGTTGCTAACGCCCTTGCAGGTCAAGGGGGCGAATGTCGGGGAATCGATCATCACGGGAAACCATGCCTCTCTTCGGCGAAACCGGATAAGGGACACGGAACAGCGCCCCTTGTCTGGCTAGACGAACAGGCGCGGCTAACCCGCAACAGGAACAGGCAAAAGTTGGACGGTGGCTTATCTAGGCGACCGCCTGTGCCGCCGAAACATGGTCCAGACCCAGCGCATCCGCGACCGCGCCATAGGTGATCTTGCCGTCCCACACATTGAGGCCCGCCAGCAAATGCGGGTCGCTGCGCAACGCATCCTTCCATCCCAGATCGGCGATCCGCAACGCATGGGGCAGCGTCACATTGTTGAGCGCATAGGTGCTGGTGCGGGCCACCGCGCCCGGCATGTTGGCGACGCAATAATGGACGATGCCATCGACGATATAGGTCGGGTCGGCATGGGTGGTGGCATGGCTGGTTTCGAAACAGCCGCCCTGGTCGATCGCGACATCGACCAGCACCGCACCCTTCTTCATGCTTTTGAGCATGTCCGCGCTGACCAGCTTGGGCGCGGCCGCGCCGGGGATCAGCACCGCGCCGATCACCAGATCAGCGTCCGCCACGCAATCGGCCAGATTGGCGCGGTTGGAAAAGCGCGTCTTGGCCCGCGCTTCGAAATACATGCCCAGCCGCTCCAGCACTTGCGGGCTGCGGTCCAGAATCGTCACGTCCGCGCCAAGCCCCGCCGCCATCTGCGCCGCGTTGAAGCCGACCACGCCGCCGCCGATCACCGCCACCTTGGCAGGCAGCACGCCCGGCACGCCGCCCAGCAGCACGCCACGCCCGCCATGCGCCTTTTCCAGCGCCGTCGCGCCCGCCTGGATCGACATGCGACCAGCCACCTGGCTCATGGGTTTGAGCAGCGGCAGGCCACCCTGATCGTCCGTCACCGTTTCATAGGCGATGCAGACGGCCCCGCTGGCGATCAGATCGCGGGTCTGGTCAGGATCGGGGGCCAGATGCAGATAGGTGTAGAGGATCTGCCCGGCGCGCAGCATGGCGCGTTCGCCCGGTTGCGGCTCCTTGACCTTCACGATCATTTCGGCGCTGGCGAATATCTCCGCAGCGGTGGCGACGATCCTGGCGCCCGCCTTCTCATACAGCGCGTCATGCGCGCCGATCCCGTCGCCCGCGCCCGTTTCCACCAGCACCTCATGACCATGCGCAGTCAGTTCATGGACGCTTTCGGGGGTCAGCCCGACGCGATATTCGTGATTCTTGATTTCCTTGACGGTGCCTACGATCATCCGCTCTCTCCCGCTATCATGCTGCGGCTATAGCGCGAATGGGGCGGCGAATGTTCCTTTATGGCGCGGCGCGCACCGGCACCGGCGCATTGCACAGGTCGACGCCGCCAGCGGGGCGATCGTAAAAATCATCCTTCCGGTTGGCGCGCAGCCGCAAATAGGCGGCAAAGCTGGGCGAAGCGACGTCCATCACCTGAAAATGCGGCCGTTCGGCTTCGGGCAATTCGCTCGCCAATCGCACCGACAGGATCGGCACTGTCTTTTCGTCGGCCGTGTAGAAACCCAGTTCGCCCGATCCGCGCGGCAGGCTGGACAGATGTGCCATGCCATCGACCACCCGGCCGACCACGGCGATATTGCGATCAAGCTGGCGCGGGGCCTGCCCGTTTACGGCGTAAAGCTCCGCCCCCGTTCCCGCATCGGGCGAGACGTTCCGGCCGACGCCGACAAAGCCATAACAATGCGGCAGCCACGCGCCATCGCCATCCATCGCCATCGGCCAGCCATCGACATAGCCCGTCTTGGGCGCATAGGCGTCCGCCGAGGGCGAGGGCGTGATCGCCAGCCGCACGTTGGCGATCGATCGGACATAATCGGCGGAACTGGTCGGCGACAGGCCGGGCGGCAGCGGCTTCTTCTCGGTCGCATCGCCCCATTGCACGACATAGTTATCCTGCACCCGGTTGATGCTGGTCCCGTCCCACCAGTGCGCCTTTGCCAGCGCGCGGATATTGGCGACATGGCGCGGCGCAAAGGCAGGCGCGACCTCTATCACCACGCGCTTGCCCCCCTCGATCGTCATCACCAGCAGATTTTCCGCCGCAATCGCGCGCCAGGCGCTGGCCGGGGCGGCGGCCACCACGGCGGCGGGCGTTGCGGGCGGATCAGCGGCGATGGCGGCAGAAGCGGGTATAAAAGCGAGCAGCGCGGGCGCGAAAAATCGGATCATGTCCCGATCAGAGCGTCACCGCGCAGGAAAGTAAAGCATCCCCTTGCCTAGCCGCCTTCGCCGCGATAGGGAGCGCGACTTCCAGTGCAATGCGGAGCGGTGGCCGAGTGGTCGAAGGCGCTCGCCTGGAAAGTGAGTATACGCCAAAAGCGTATCCAGGGTTCGAATCCCTGCCGCTCCGCCACCACATCTCTGCTTTCAAAGAATTCTCTAAAATTCGGCTGGTGCGAATCTATGGTTGCCGCCCTGTTTTGATCGCGGTTTGGCATGCCGCCTGCTCGCCTACCGCGGCCCTGTGCCGCGCAAGCACGCACCGCAACAAGGCATGCTGGGGTCCGCTGTCACGATCATGGCGACAGGTCCAGACGGGCCGTTTCGGCGCCATTGGGATCGGTATTGTATGACAATATAATATCGTAACTTTCACGACATTGTCATGTCCCGGCAGTCGGCGAGTCACATCCTTCCGGCAACGGCGTCCCCATCCATAAAGGGGGTTCGCATCATGACACGCCGTATGAAAATTTTTGCCGTCCTGCTCGCCAGCAGCACTGCCTTCCCCGCCATCGCCCAGACCGCTGCGCCTGACGCGGAAGTGGGCGGTGGCGAGCAGATCATCGTTACCGCCCAGAAAATCGAACAGCGCGCGATGGATGTGCCCATCACCATCTCGGCCGTCAGCGGCAAGCGGATGGAGCAAATCGGCGTTTCGGACCTTGACGAACTGTCCAACTATATCCCCGGCCTCAACATCCAGGAACAGAGCGCCAATAATCCCGGCATCGTCATTCGCGGCATCACGTCCGACAGCGGGTCGGCGCAACAGGCGCCGCGCGTCACCCTCTATTATAATGGCATCGATATTTCGCGCTCGCGCGGCTCCTATCAGGATATTTACGATATGGAGCGGATCGAGGTCATCAAGGGACCGCAGGCGACATTGTTCGGCACGGCGTCGGCGGTGGGCGCGATCAGCATGATCTCCGCCCGGCCCAAGCCCGGCTTTTCCGCCGAGCTGACCGCGGGCTACGGCAATTATGATTCCAAGCTGCTGAGCGGCTTCGTCAATGGCGGGTCGGACAAGGTCGCCGGACGCATCGCCTTTGCCTGGAAAAAGCGCGACGGCTATGTGAAGAATCTGTCCGCGACGCAGGATGATCTCTATGCGCGCGACCAGCTGGGCGTGCGTGGCTCGCTGCGCCTGAAGCCGACCGACAGCTTCACCGCCGACCTCATCCTGACCTATGACCGCCAGCGCAATTCCGGCACGCCTTTCATATCCCGCGCGCTGCCGACATCGGAAGGGCCGGGCAACCCATTCGGCGCGGCCAATCTGAGCGGTTCGCCGCTGTCGTCGACCGTGCTGGGCGGCGACAAGCTTGGCCTGCACCGCGACGTCTATGACGCGAACCTGACCTTCAGCTGGGATTTCGCCGACGACTGGACGCTGACGATGGTCAATGGCTATCGCAAGTTCGACAGCAACGAAGTCTTTGACGCCGACGGGTCGGCCGCCTGGTATCTGGAATTTGCCGAGGAGGCGAAGGGTTGGCAGGCCAGCCACGAAACCCGCTTCGCCTATGCCGGGGATCATTTCCGCGGCGCATTCGGCTGGAACCTGTTTCGCGAGGATAACCACCAGCGCGTGCCCTTTTCGACCGAAGAAGGCACCTATCTCCAGTGCGCCGCGCGCCTGATCCCCGGCCTCCCCTGCATCGCGGCCAACGGCACCGTCGCCGCGTCGCAAGCGACCGCGATCCTCACCAACGGCGCGGCCACCGTCATTCCCTACAGCTCGGTCTTTGAAAATCTGGGCAAGAATGACAGCTATTCGATGTTCGCCGACGGCACCTGGCTCGCCAGCCCGTCGCTGGAACTGACGGCCGGCATCCGCGCGCTGATCGAAGAACGCCGGTCGGGCTATGTGACCAATGTGCCCAATTCCGTGCTGACCCGTGCGCCGCTCATTCCGGGTCAGGTCAACACCAATGGTCGCGTCCTGCGGACCCAGGGCAGCTTCGCGGCCTTCCTGCCGCGTTTCAACATCCTCTATCGCTTCTCGCCCGCCCTCAACGGTTTTGCCACCGTGTCGAAGGGCCGCCGCTCGCCGACCGTCAATCTGGACGCCGCCGCCGGGGGCGTCGCCCGCATCAACCGGATCGCGGAAGAAAATGTCTGGAACTATGAAGTCGGGCTGAAGGGCAATAGTGGCATCTTTTCCGGCTCGCTGGGCGTCTACTATCAGACCTATGATAATTTCCAGGTCAGCGTGACCGGCAGCGACGGCGTGACCCGCACGGTCAGCGCTGGCACGGCCAGCAACCTTGGCGTTGAAGCGGAAGTCGCGATCCAGCCTACCAGCTGGCTCAACATATTCGCCAATGGCGGCTATATCGATGGCGGCATCGACGACAAGCCGGCCAATGGCCGCTTCGCCGGGGACCAGTTCCGCCTCCAGCCCAGATTTCAGGCGGCGGCTGGCTTCACGATCGACGCGCCGATGGGCAACGGCATGCGCGTCTTTGCGACGCCCAGCCTTACCTATCGCAGCAAAATCTATTTCGAAGTGCCCAACAGCGAAGCGATCAGCCAGAAGGGTGTGATGCTGGTCAACCTGCGCGCAGGTGTCAGCTTCGCCGAGGATCGCTACGAAATCTCCGCTTTCGTGCGCAACGCGACAGACGGGAATTACCTGCTCGACGCAGGCAATACCGGGGGCGCCTTTGGCATCCCGACCTTCATCCCCGCCGAACCGCGCTTCTACGGGGCGCAGCTGACCGGCCGTTTCTGAACGGCAGCAGGAAAGGAACCGCCATGAGCTTCACCATCGACCGCCGCCTGCTTATCAAGGCCAGCATCGTCGGGCTGGCCGCCCTGCCCGTTCCCGGCGTTGCGCAGATATTGAGCCTGCGCGGCTTCACCCATGGCGTCGCCAGTGGCGAGCCGGGCACGAATAGCGTGCTGCTGTGGACCCGTTATGTCGGGTCGGGCGACAGCAAGCTGCGCGTCGAGGTCGCGACCGACCCGGCCTTTGCAAAGGTCATGTCGGGCGGCGAAGTCACGGCCCGCGCCGATGCCGATCACACCGCGAAAATAACCGTTACCGGCCTTCAGCCGGGCCAATGGTATTTCTACCGCTTCATCGCCCCCGATGGCCGGATCAGCCGGATCGGCCGCACCCGCACCCTGCCGCAGGGGGACGTATCCCGCTTCGGCATCGGTCTCTTTTCCTGCTCCAACCTGCCCTTTGGCTATTTCAACGCCTATGGCCATGCCGCCGCGCGCGACGATATCGACCTGGTCATCCATTGCGGCGACTATCTCTACGAATATGATCGCGGCCATTATCCCAGCCTGGAGGAGGCAGTGCCTGGCCGCATCATCGAACCGGCGAACGAGATGGTGACGCTGGCCGATTATCGCCTGCGCTACGCCTCTTACCGGCTCGATCCCGATCTTCAGGCGCTGCACGCCGCCTTCCCGATGATTGCCCAGTGGGACGATCATGAACTGGCCAATGACGCCTATAGGGACGGCGCGGAAAATCATCAGCCCGACAAGGAAGGCGAATGGGCCGTGCGCAAGGCGGCGGCGGAAAAGGTCTATCGCGAATGGATGCCCGTTTCCGACGCGATGTATGACAGTTTCCAGATCGGCACGCTGGCCACCATCTTCCGTCCCGAAACCCGGATCACCGGGCGCGACAAGCAACTGGACGTGCGCGAGGCGATCGCCGGGCGCGGGGACGTTGCCAAGGCGCTCGCCGACTTCCGCGATGGCGCCTGGAGCGCGCAGGACCGTACGCTGATGGGCACGGCGCAGGAAAAATGGCTCTATGACGGGTTCGGCAAATCCAAAAAGGCAGGCACCGCCTGGCAAATCCTGGCCCAGCAAGTGATCATGGGCTATGGCCGTTTTCCGACCAACGCAGCCGATTGGGTGCCCGCCAACGCGCCGGAGATCGTGCGCAAGTCGCTGGCCGGCGCGGTCGCCGCCTCGCAGGCGGGCCTGCCCTATAATATGGACAGCTGGGACGGCTATCCGGCGGCGCGCAACCGCCTGTACGACGCGGCGCTCGGCGCTGACGCCGACCTTGTCGTCCTGTCGGGCGACAGCCACAATGCCTGGGGCTATAATCTGGGCGATCGCGGCCCCGGTCAGGGCGGCGGCAAGGACCGGGTCGGCGTGGAATTTGCGGGTCATAGCGTCACGTCGCCGGGCTTTGAAGCCTATGCCAAGGGCGTGCCGCCAGCCGACATCGCCCGCGCCCTGCGCGCGGTCAATCCGGGCATGGCCTTCTGCGACACCAGCCAGCGCGGCTATGTCTCGCTGGAGGTGACGCCGCAACAGGTCGCAGGTTCATGGCACTTCATGAAGGACATCCGCACCCGCACGACCGCACTGGCCGGTACGCACCGCATGACGGTGCAGCACGGCGCGAAACAACTGGTGGACGCCTGATCGGAACGACTCCCGCCTCCACGGACTATGTCCCATGGAGGCGGGGGCTCACTGGACTGGCGCTACTGGCCCAGAGTTGACTTTGGATAACGCTACCAATAGGCGATCCGGGACCGTTTTGGTTCTCGGCTTGCAGGGCTGCGGACCGATCTGGAGGCGGAGAGCAGGCTCGAAAGGCGGACGACGATCGAACCACAATTGCTCTATGTCGGACGCGAAAAAGTACCGGTCCTGATTGTCGACAATTATGTCGCCGACCTTGACGCGATTGTCAGTCGCGCGCGCGCGCTGTTGCCATACCCGCAAGCCACGGGTCCTTATCCAGGCGAGCGCCATTTCCTTAAGCCGGGTGATAGCCTGATGGCTGGCTATGTCGGCCCCATGCTGAACATCTTGGCGCCTCTTATCAGCGATGCGTTCGAAGCAGATATTTTGGGGGCCATATCCGCAAGCCTTTCAAGGGTCACGACGCGCCCTGAAAAACTTACGAGATATCAGAGCAACCCTCATTTTGATGACACCAGTGGCAAGATGATCGCCATTTTGCACTATCTGACTCCCACCATGGGCACGGCCCTCTACCGCCATCGCGCCACTGGACTGGAACGAATAACTGAAGACAAGCTCAGCTACTATCTAACCTCCATCGAGCATCTCGGAGCGCGCAAAAAATATATATGCGGGTCGAATGACGACTATGAAATGACCGCCGCCATCACTGGACACCCCGGCAGGATCGCGGTCTACCCAAGCAATGCTCTCCATTCAGGGATGATTCCGCCAGATCACTTCACGGACCAGGGATGTCAGGAAAGACTGACCACCAACGTCTTCATTCGCCTCGCCTAGGCCCTCGCATGGCGGATTCGCGCCACCGCCAGTTGGCACAGGATTATAGCGCGCCGACTTCAATCCTTGTCCCATCGGACCATCGCGACAGCCGATAGGGGTGGGGATCGACGCTGGGCTTGTCATTGGCGATCAGTTCCGCCGCCAGAAATCCGATGCCCGGCCCGACGCCAAAGCCATGTCCCGAACAGCCAGCGGCCAGATAATAGCCGCCAATCCCTTCGATCGGCGAAATGACCGGCACCGCGTCGGGGGTCGAATCGACATAGGCGCCCCACGCCTCATCGACTTCGATGTCCGCCAGCGCCGGGAAGCTCGCGCGGACATTGGCCAGGATCGCAGCGATGAATTTCGGATCGGGATCGGGGTCCAGCACCCGGATGTCGGAAAAGCGGCGCTCCTTGGCGGACCACCTGCTGGAAACGGATTCCGGCCCGACGAAGAAGGATTTGCCGACACCCACCTGTACGGCCCGCAGACGCTTGAGAAACATGGGCATGAACGGCTTGGCGTAGCGCAGGCTCTGGGGCGTCACTTCCAACGTGGCCTTGCCGCTGATCGTCATCGTATAGCTGCCGTCCAGCCTGCGGGTGAGCGCGCAATCGGGGGTATAGAGCACTTCGCCGACATTGGGCGCGGGGCGGGAGCGGAGCGCGGTCTGGCGCACGCTGGCCTGGGGAAAGCGCACGCCCAATGTATGGCAAAATGCTGATGCCCAGGCACCGGCAGCGCACAGGACGGCATCGGCCGCGATAAATCCCTTCTCCGTGTGAACGCCGCTAACGGCCCCATTGGTTATATCGAGCGCATAGGCGGCGCATTGTTGATGGATCGTCGCGCCGTGCGTGCGCGCACCTTCGGCAAGGACAGGCGCGGCCAGCGCGGGTTCCGCCTTGCCATCACGGGCAGCGTGGATGCCACCGCGCCATTTGCGCTTGGTTTCGGGGAAGGTTTCCGCCGCTTCGCGCGCCGACAACATGCGCGTTTCGACATCAAACAGCCGCGCGACCTCCTGCCACTTTTCCCATTCGGCCAACTGCTTCTCATCATCGCTGGCATAGAGAAGGCCGGTTCGGCGAAAGCCCAGATCCTGACCGATTTCATCGGCCAACCCGTCCCAGAGCCGCATCGACAGGACCGACAGCGGCATTTCGCGTATGTCCCGATTCTGTTGCCTGCACCAACCCCAGTTCCGGCTGGATTGTTCACAGCCGATATAGCCCTTTTCCAGCAGGGCCACCGACAGGCCCCGCCTGGCGAGATAATAAGCGGTCGCCGCGCCGACGATACCGCCCCCGATGATGACGACGTCGACGGACCGGGGCAGACTTTCGTCGCTGGCGATCTTTTTGGTTCTGGGGGACATGATGAAGTTCCAGCCTGCGTTCAGTCAATAAGGTGGGAAAGGTTCTGGCGACAGCCCCTTCAGACGTTGGTCATGACGGGCCGTATCCCAATATCGCCTTGGTTTCGAGGCATTCTTCCAGACCGAAAACGCCATATTCGCGGCCATTGCCCGACTGTTTGTAACCGCCAAAGGCGGCGTGGGCGTCCCAGGCGGGGTGATTGATATGCACCTGGCCGGATCGGATGCGGCGCGCGACCCGGCGCGCGCTTTCCAGGTCCGCCGACTGGACATGCCCGCCAAGGCCGTAAACGGTGTCGTTGGCGATGGCGATCGCGTCATCTTCCGTCGCATAGGGGATGATGCACAGTACCGGCCCGAAAATCTCCTCCTGCGCGATGCGCATGTCGGTCGTGACGTCGGAAAATATGGTGGGCCGCGTGAAATAGCCCTCGCTCAATCCTTCGGGACGACCGGGACCGCCGCAGACCAGCTTCGCCCCTTCGTCGATGCCGACGCGGATCATATGCTGGACGCGGTCGAACTGCGCCTTGTTGGCAACCGGGCCCAGAACGCTGTCCTGCGCCATCGGATCGCCAACGATCATGGTTTCCGCATGACGGCGGGCCAGCGTCTCCACCTCTTCCAGCCGGTCGACGGGGACGATCATCCGCGTCGGCGCGCTGCACGACTGGCCGACATTGCGCAGGGCTGACGCGACGCCCAACGGCACCACGCGCGCGAAATCGGCGTCGGGCAACAGGATGTTGGGCGACTTGCCGCCCAGTTCCTGCACCACGCGCTTGACCGTTACCGCCGCCGCCTGCGCCACCAATATGCCCGCACGCACCGATCCGGTGATGGATATCATGTCGATGTCGGGATGCGACGCCATCGCAGCCCCAACCTCTTCCCCGGTGCCGTTGACCAGATTGAAGACGCCGGGGGGCGTGCCCGCATCATGCATGATCTGCGCGAACAGCAGCGCGCTCAGCGGTGACAATTCGCTGGGTTTCAGGACGGTCGTGCAGCCCGCCGCGATCGCCGGCGCAACTTTGGCGGTGATCTGGTAGAGCGGCCAGTTCCAGGGCGTAATCAGGCCGCACACGCCAATCGGCTCCCGCACGATCGCGGTCGATCCCTGGTGGGTGATGAACGCATAGTCGCTCAGCGCCTCCATCGCCGCCCGCACATGGGCGATGCCGAAGGGCACCTGCGCGCCGCGCGCAAAGCTGATCGCCGTGCCCATTTCCGTGGTCATCGCGATCGCCAACGCTTCGGCCCGCTCCTCCATCAGCGCCAATATCCGCCCCAGCAGCGCGCGCCGTTCCTCGACCGGGGTCAGGGAAAATGTCGCGAACGCACGCCTGGCGGCGGCAACGGCATCATCGACATCGGCGTGGGTGCCCATGGCCAGCGAGCCGATGGCCCTTTCGGTCACCGGGCACAGGATGGCGCTCATCTTGTCGGACGATGATGTACGCCACGCGCCATCAATATAGAATTGGCGATATTCTGGGACGCTCACGCTGATCTGTCCTTATGAAGCTGTTGCCGACAGGCCCGGTACCGGGACCGTTTCAGTGCAATATGTCCTGCAATTTATAATAGGCGCCGACGAACGGCAGGAACCATGTCGGTCCGAAATGCCCCGGAATGGCCGGCCAGGCGAAATCGCCCCACGGATTGGCAGCGGGGTTGCCGTCCATCACCTCGGCCATGATCTGGCCCATATGGGTCGACATCTGCGTGCCGTGCCCACTATAGCCCATGGAATAGAAGAGACCGTCATGCTCGCCCGCGCGCGGCAGGCGATCAGCCGTCATATCGACCATGCCACCCCAGCAATAATCGATCCGGGCGTCGGACAGGCCGGGGAAAATATCGACCATCGATTTCTGGAGGATGGTCCCGCTCTTCACGTCCGACCGGGGATTGGATCTGGCAAAGCGCGCCCGCCCGCCAAAGAGCAGGCGATTGTCCGGCGTCACGCGGAAATAGCTGACGAAATTGCGCGTGTCGGTCGCGTTGCGGCGATGCGGCAACAGGTTATCCAGCCGCGCCTGCGACAGGGGTTCGGTCACGATCAGAAACGCGCCGACCGGAACGATGCGGCGGCGAAAATAGGATAATGGCCCGACAGCGGAGGTGCCCGTCGCCAGCAGCACCTGCCGGGCCGTTACATCACCCGATGGCGTGGACAGGCGATGGGCGTGGCCGTTCAGCCGCTTCATGCCCGTGACCGGGCTGTCCTCATGCAGCCGGACGCCATGGCGCGCCGCTGCGCTTGCCAGACCATGGACGAATTTGCCCATATGCATCGCCGCGCTTCTGGGAAAGATCAGCCCGCCGAAATAGCGGTCGGTGCCGACTTCCGATGGCATATCCTGACGCGACACCATATAGGCGTCCGGGTCCGCGCCCTGCGCCATCAGTTCCTGCGACCGCGCCAGCTTGTCATAATGCGCGGGTTTCGCCGCCATCTTGAGCTTGCCGACACGCTTGAAATCGCAGTCTATCGCTTCGTCCCGGACGATCTGTTCGACCGTGTCGACCGCGCTGTTGAAGCTTTGGTAGAGCCGTTTGGCGACATCCGCGCCAAGGCGGCCAACCATGCCGGCATAATCCTGCGCAAAGCCGTTGTTGCACATCCCGCCATTGCGCCCGGATGCACATCCGCCCAGTCGCCCGGCTTCCAGCAGGATGACGCGCGCGCCTTTCTTCGCCAGCGCCAATGATGCGGAAAGGCCGGTAAAGCCACCGCCCACCACTGCCACGTCATAGTCGCCTTCGACCGGCCCTTTTTCGGTGCCAGAAAAGACGGGGGCCGTGTCGTGCCAATAGGGGATAAGTTTCATGAACTGCGCCTTCAACCGAAAGACTGGCTTGCAAGACTATAGGTCCGGGCTTCTCCCGCGACGGCAGGACGCTGTCCCCGGATCATGGTCGTGACGTGGCCGACTTCGGGCAGGCCATTTGTCGTCAACCAGTCGCCCAGACCGCTATCGCCGCTAATGTCGATCCGCAGAAAAGTGCCCGCATGTTCCGCCATGAAATGGTGGATCAGTTGCCGCGCATCGCCTGCCGTTGCCGCGACGACCGGCCCGACCGCCTGACCAAAGCCAAAGCGCCGGCACATGGCAAAGCCCGTGATCACCCCGTCCCGTTCGATGACTGCGGCGGTGCCGATGCGGCTGAACGCCTCGATCAATCGGGTCCGCGCCGCGCCGAAGGCCTGTTCGTCCAGCCTGACGATGGCGGGCAGGTCGCTTGCCTGCGCCGTTCGCACCGCGCTGTCCGGCAAGGGAAGGATGCCATCCGGCAGCCGGGCCTGATGCTGGTGAACCGTGCCGACATCGCTGAACCCGAAGCTTTCATACAGGCGATGGCCCTCCACCGTCGAATTGAGCAGAAGCGCCCGGTCGCCGGTCGCGTCGAGCATCTGTTCCATCAACGTCCGGCCCAGTCCACGTCCCTGCATGGCGGGCGACACGATGATGATGCCGCAGGTGGCAAAGGCATCGCTATAAGGCCACCAGAGGATAGAGGCGACGATGGCGCCATCGGCTTCGGCCAGCAGGCCGTGGCCCAGTTCCAGCGCGACGCGCCAGTCATCCTTGCGATATGGCCAGCTGACCGCCTGCGATAGCGCCAGCGCGCCGTCGAGATCCCGGTCCCCGCCGGTCATGGGCCGCACGATGATGGAAGGATGGGTGGAAATCGCTCTATCCTCTTTCATGTCAAGCATCAGTTCAGCGCCATCAGTTCGCGCAGGCGGCGATGGCGTCAATTTCGACAAGATAGCCATAGTGGAGATGCGGGACGGGAACGACCGACCGGGCCGGGCGAACGTCGCCCAGCAGATCGGCGTAGATGGCATTGAAGCGAGGCCAGTTTTCGATGCCGACGATATAGACCGTCACTTTCAGGAGATTTTCGGCCGAACTGCCCGCTGCCTGCGCCACCGCCAGCAGGTTGCGGATGGCCAGCCGCGCCTGATCGTCAAAATCCGCTTCGGGACGGTGCGTGCCATCGGGCTCGATCGGCAACTGGCCGGAAATATAGGCAAGACCGCCATGCTTGATGGCCTGCGCATAATGACCGCCTGCCGCGGGCGCATTGGCCGTCGTCACGGGAAGCGGGCCGTCGCCGGTCGCGTCGATGCGCGTCATCACCATCCTCCGAACCGGGGCCATACGGCCTCGATCCTGTCGCCCTGCCCGCTGACGACATGATAGCTGTCATGCTGCGCGCCCGTCGCGCAGGCATGGTTGGGCAGGATGCGCAGCCGCGTGCCGATCGGCAAGTCGGGGAGCGACGCCGTCGAACCGGGCCGAAGCGTGATGATGCCATGCTCCTGATTCGCTTCGGACAGGATCAGATCGTCCATTGGCTGGCCGTGCACATCGCAGACAAGGCCATATCCCTGATCGACCGCCTGCTTGGCGGTACCGCGATCGCGCGACATCGCCATCCATCCGGCATCGACCAATATCCAGCCCTTTTCAGGCTGGTGCCCGATCACCGTCGCCAGCACCGACACCGCAATATCGTCGATCGCGCAGACGCCGATCCCGGCCATGACCAGATCGAAAAAGACGAACACGCCCGCGCGCATTTCCGTCACGCCGTCCAGCGTTTCGGCGAAATGCGCGGTCGGCGTGGACCCAGCGCTTACGACCGGGCAATCGAAACCCGCTTCGCGCAGCAGCGTGGCGGCCTGAACCACGGCGGCGCGCTCGCCTTCGGCCGCTGCACGGATCGCATCGTCGCCGATCGCGCCATAGCTTGCCCCGGCATGGGTCAGCACCCCGCGCAAGCTGCCGCCATCTTCCAGCGCCTGGGCGATGTCGACCAGCAGCGCACGATCGCCGGGCAGGACGCCCGACCGATGGCCGTCGCAATCAATCTCGATCAGGGCCGGTATCCTGTCGCCCGCCCGGCGCGATGCGTCCGCCACCGCGCGCGCCTGCTCGACCGTGTCCAGCGTGACCGACAGGTCGACCCCCGATGCGCGCAGGGCCAGCACCCGGTCGATCTTGTCGGGGGAAATGCCCACGGCATAGGTCAGGTCGGTCACGCCAGCGCGTGCGAACTGCTCCGCCTCCTTCAGCGTCGAAACCGTCGCCGGACCCGCTGGCGCGGTCATGACCCGCCGCGCGGCATCGACCGACTTCGCCGTTTTCAGATGGGGCCGCAATTGCACGCCCAGCCGCTCCATTCGCTCGCGCAACCGCGCGACGTTGCGGTCCATCCGATCCTGATCGAGGATCAGGCAGGGGGTGCCAACGGTCCTGAGCGTTTGAGCGCCCGCATCGGCGGCATATCGTGTCTTTTCATCCAACAAGGCTGGTTCCGCTTCACTCTTTAGGGGCGTGACAGGACAACCAGTCTATGGAATTTCCCCTCGTCTTCAATTAATAGATTCGTCATTTCTAATTAAGGTCAGACTTAATGCTGTCGAGTGAGGATTTCCTGTTCTTCGGGGTCATTGCCGGGTCAGCCTCGCTGGCGGACGCATCGCGTCGGCTCAACGTGTCGGCGCCAGCCGTGACCCAGCGGCTCAAGGCGCTTGAACAGCGCGTGGGCGTGCGGCTGATCGACCGTTCGTCGCGCGGGCTCATGCTGACCGATGAAGGCGAGCTTCTGGCCGCCCAGGGCTCGGCGATCGTCGACGCGATCGAGCAACTGGACGAACGGCTGGGCCAACGATCGACGAGCGTCAGGGGAAAATTGAGGATCGCCGCGCCCTATGGCTTTGGCCGGGAATTCGTCGCCCCGGCGGTCAGCGAGTTCGTCCGGTTGCATCCGGAAGCCACGGTCGCGCTGGAACTGTCCGATCATCCCGCGTCGCTGTCATCGGACAGTTGGGATGTCGTCATTCATATCGGGTCGCTGCACGGGACGACCCGGCTGGTCACGACGCTCGCCCCCAATCGCCGCATCGTCTGCGCGTCGCCGGCCTATCTTCGGGACCATCCCGTCATCAAGGCACCCGTTGATCTGCAACAGTGCCGATGCCTGGCGTTGCGGGAAAATGACGAGGACGTCACGCTATGGCGATTTTCCCGGCCCGACAGCAGCGCCGAAACGATCCGGATCAAGCCTTTCATGTCGACGAATGACGGCGCGATCATGCGTGGCTGGGCGCTTGCGGGACTGGGCGTGATCATGCGGTCGGAATGGGATCTTGCCGACGACCTTGCGACCGGCAAGCTGGTGCAGATCCTGCCCGACTGGCGCGCGCCCGACGTGGACGTGGTGGCCCTGCTAAGCGCGCGCCATGGCCGCAGCCGCCGCATCACGGCCTTCCTCGACATCATGCGCAGACATCTGCATCCCGTGCCGTGGCGGGTCAGGCCATCAAGCGGCTATTCAGCCCCGCCAACGCCGTAACGCGGCCCCGGTGAGGCTTCGGGCAACATCGCCTTCAACCGCTGGACGATGTGGGCGTAGCGTGGATCAGCCGCCAGATTGCGCGTCTCGCCCGGATCGCGATCCTCATCATAGAGTTCCGCGCCCAGCCTGCCCTTCTCCCACTCCGTGTAGCGCCAGCGGGCGACGCGAACGCTGCGACCGCCCTGCACCTGGCTATAGGCGGGCTGCGTCCACGCCTTCGACGCCGGATTGTCCAGCAGCGGCTTCAAACTGTCGCCTTCAAGGCCATCGGGCTTGGGCAGTCCGGCGATCTCCGCGATGGTCGGATAGAGATCGACCAGTTCGACCATCTTCCTCGACACGCGCCGATTGCCTTTCGCGCCGGGCATGTTGATGATCAGCGGCACCTTCACAGACCCTTCGAACAGCATCTGCTTTTCCCACTGGCCATGTTCGCCCAGCAGGAAGCCATGGTCGCTGGTGAATATGATGATCGTGTTGCGATCCAGCCCCAGCGGCTTGAGCGCATCCAGCACGCGGCCGACCTGCGCGTCCATGAAGGATGTGGCTGCGTAATAGGCGCGCACGAAGCTGCGCTGCTGGTCGACGGTCAGGTCCAGATTCTGGAAGCCGACCAGTCCGTAGGATGCGGGCAGCACCTTGGCCAGGGCCGCCGGGTCCTCCGGTTCGAACTTGACCTTGTCCAGCGGATACATGTCGAAATATTTTTTGGGCGCGACTTCGGGAACGTGCGGGCGATAGAAACCGGCGGCAATGAAGAAGGGGCCGTCCCGATGCTCTTTCAACATGGCGATGGTTTCGGACGCGACCTTGCCGTCGGTCTGCTCCTCATCCGTCCCTTCATCCGCCAGGAAAGCGAGCGCGCTGCCCAGCCGCCCGGACGGATGCGGGTTGAGGATGGTCATCCGGCCATCCCGCTCGTTGATCTTGTCCCGCCCGGCAGGATTGACGACCCGGTCCCATGATGGCGTGTCGTCAGGCCCGCTGGTCCCGATGTCGCCGGGCACGCCCTGATGATAGATTTTGCCCACGCGCCCGGTAAAATAGCCATTCTGGCGGAAATATTGCGGCAGCGTCACGACGCCGGGCAAATTGTCCCGAAACTTGGTTTTCAAATCCCAGACGCCGGTGGTGTCGGGCCGTCGTCCGGTCAGGAAGGAGGCGCGGCTCGGCCCGCACCAGGGATATTGCGAATAGGCGTTGGCAAAGTTCACGGAACGCTTCGCCAGCCTGTCCAGATTGGGGGTCTGGACGGGCTTGAAGCCGGTCGCGCTGGTCCGGGTGTTCAGATCGTCGGCGATCAGGAAAAGGACGTTCATGCGCTGCTGCTGCGGGGCGGCCTGTTCCGGCGCGCTGGTCCGGGCGACAACGGGCTGCGACATGGCGCAGGGGGCCAGCGCCAGCATTGCCGCCTGCACCCACAAACTCGCCCTCTGCCTGCGCTGCCTGCTCATCATGCTTCCCTGATCCCTTCTGCCGCAGGACGACCGCACGCCCTGCCATAAACTACAAACGAATGTCGGCGGAGAACGCCCATGTGAAACTCTGTCCCGGCGGCAGCAGCACGACGCCGCCATCGGACAGCGCATTCTGCCGCCCATACCAGGGCTCTGGACTGAAAAAGCCCTTCTCGACATTGCCCCAGAGATTGAAGGCGACGACATCGCGCTCCGCCGGACGCCGCGACTGTTGCACGATCATGATCGATCCCACGCCAGGCTGCGTCAGCGCGACGGCGGGGCGACCTCGAAAACCCGACCAGAGCAGAGGAAGTGCCGTTTCGTTGCCAAGAGAGGACAGCGGCGCGGCTTTAAGGGGGCCGACCGCGCCTGTGCCTGCGGGCCGTCCATAGGCGTCCAGCAAAAGCCGCCCTCGCCCATCGGTACTGATCCTTGCGTCAGCAGCGTCGCCCTGCCCGCCAAGCGGCAAGGCGAAGGTGATGTGATTGCCGATGGAAAAGGGCATCGCCACATCGCCAGGGTTCGTGACCTGATGGGTGACGTTGATCCGGTCGCCACGCAGCGCGTAGGTGATCGACAGGCGAAACGGGAATGGGAACAGCGCGCGGCTTTCGGGCGTGTCACGCAACGCGATCGTGACGCTCGCCCCGCTCGCCCCCTTTGGCGGGGTAACGACCGACCATGCGCCATTTTTGGCAAAGCCATGGATCGGCATCGGCCACAGCTTCCCCTGCCATTGCCAGCCGGCGGCCTTGTCAGCCTTGCCCTGCGAAGGATCGGCGGCGAAGGTGCGTCCCGTTGCAGGCCACATCACCATCGCCTTGCCCGCAAAGCCGGGCTGCGGGCAGAAATCCATGCCGCGATAGAGAAGCTCATGGCTCTTGCCCGCCCGGCGCAGCTGCAACCCGACCAGCTGCCCACCCAGCGTCGGGGCGATAACAGCCGTCAGGTGCGACCCTTTTGGCTGGAGGCGGATCAGCGTCGCCGACAGGCGCTGGTCCAGACATCCCGGTTCGTCCTGAGCCGCCATGGCAGGCGCGGCCGCAAGCAGCGCCGCCGCTGCCATGGCCAGCCCCGCCCGGCGCGGCAGGCACGTCACCGGCGGCACATCAGGCGTCCGTGCCGTCAATCCTTGATTCCCGCGTTCGCATTCGCTTCCGGCGAGCCAAGCACCGGGAACCGAACGAACGCCTTGCCTTCATCATGCGCGCGCTGCTTGGCGACGCTGTCGGGCAGGACATTGTCCTTCCTGTCCACGCGATTGGGTTCCACCAGCCAGCTGTCCGGGAACGGCGCAGCGCCGGTTCCCGCCCGGTTGCGCCGCACGCTGCCGATCGCGTTGCGTTCGCCATAGGGAATGGCGTGGCGACCGTCGCGATTGGCCAGTTGCTGGTACAACGCCTTGCGCAGATCGACCTTGGCCTGAAGATAGGCCGGATCATCGATCAGATTGTGCATTTCGTCAGGATCGCGCGCCAGATCATAGAGTTCGTCGGTGTCGTAGACGCCGTAATATTGGATATATTTCAGGTTATCGCGCTGAATGGCGAATGTACCCGGCGTCATGGGATAGGCCCATTCCCAATAATATTCATAGGTGAAGTCGGGCGCCTTCCAGTCCTTGTCCGCGACCTTGCCAGTAATGAGCGGCCATGCGCTGACCCCTTCGAACTGCGCTGGTTTCTCCACCCCGGCCAGGTCCAGGAAGGTCGGCGCATAATCAAGATTGCGTATCCGCCCGCTGTTGACCACACCGGCCGGCACCGTCCCCGGCTCATACATGACCATCGGCACGCGCACCGACGCCTGATAGGCGGTCCGCTTGTCGATCAGGCCATGATCACCGATCTGAAACCCGTTGTCGGCGGTAAAGACGACCAGCGTATCCTTTTCCAGCCCGTTCGCCTTCAGATAGGCGGCAATACGGCCAACACTGTCATCGACCGCAGCAAGCGCTCCATAATAATAGCGCAGATATTCGGTCATCTTCATATCGGTGTTGAAGAAGAAATCGATGCCGTGCCATGTGTTTCGCTGGTTATAGACCCACATCGGCTTGCCCTTGTAATTTTCGGGCGTGTTGGCGGCGCTGGCCGGAATCTTGAAATCGGTCCGATCGTATAGATGGCGGTAGCGCGGCGGCGGCAGAGGGTCCGAATGGACCGCCTTGTGGCTCAGATACAGGAAGAACGGCTTGCTCTTGTCGCGTTCCTTTTCCAGCCAGTTCATGGCGTAGTCGGTCAGCTCATCGGTAATATAACCTTGCTGCGCGACCTTCTTGCCATCGACGTTCCACATCGTCGTTTCGCCGCCCTGCACGGCTGCATCGGGATCGCCGCTCGCAGGATAATAGCTCCCCTGCCCCCGGAAACTGACCCATTTGTTAAAGCCCGGACGCGGCGTGTCGACGTCGTTGCCCATATGCCATTTGCCGATGAAGGCGGTCTGGTAACCCGCCTTCTGCAGATAGGACGGGAAGAAGGTCAGCCCGGCTTCCGACGAATTCGCATTGTCGACAATGCCATGGTTGCGCGCGGTTTCGCCCGTCAGGATGGTCGCGCGGCTGGGGCTGCACAGCGACGACGTGACCACCGTATTGGGGAAATAGGTGCCGCCCCGCGCCAGCCGGTCGATATTGGGGGTTCTGAGTTCCGGCTGCAAAAAGCCCATGCCGTCATAGCGCAGGTCATCCAGCAGGATGAATACGACGTTCCGCGGCTTGCGCGCCGGTTCGGCCTTGGCGGGACTGGCCGCCTTTTGCGCGGGGCGCGCGGACAGCAGGGTCGCGGGACATGTCGCCAACACCATACCCGCCGCCAGCAACCCGTATAGACGCAGCCTCTTCATGACCCCTCCAATCTGTTTAGAGCGGTAATATCGCAATTGGCAGCGCTGTCAATGTCGCGCCTTACATGTCCTCGCCATGCACCTCGGCAGCCGCTCCCGGTTGCGTGGACCCGCGGATGATGAGTTCGGGCACCAGTTCCTCCAGCGCGTCGGCATGGCCCAGAAGGACGGAAATGGCATTGCGCGCCATGCCCGGAATCGGCTGCCTCACCGTCGTCAGCGGCGGGTACATGGTGCGACTGCCCGGCGAATCGTCGAAGCCCGCAATCGCTATGTCGCGGGGTATGTCCAGGCCGATCTGCCGCGCCGCCGCCATCGCGCCCAGCGCCATCGCGTCGTTGGTGGCGAAAATGGCGTCGGGGGGTTCCGGCAGGGCCAGAAGCTGCTCGGCGGCGGCCTTGCCGGACGCGAAGGTGAAATCCCCCTTCACGACATAGTCCGCACGATAGGGCAGGCGCGCGTCGGCGAGGGCCGACCGATAGCCCGTCACCCGTTCGCTGGCGGCGGCCTTGTCGAACGGCGGCGCGATAAGGGCGATGCGCGACTTTCCCGTTGCAGCGATATGCGCCACCATTTTGTGGCTGACGTCCGTGTCCCTGACAGGAACGATGTCGCCATAGCCCGACAGGGTGGACGCGACCCGGACCAGCCGGGTTCCCTTGCTCTCGATCGCCCTGACGATCGCGGCGTCGTTGCTGAGCGGCGGGACCAGCATGATGCCGTCCGGGCGCAGATTGGCCGTCACCCGCTCGACCAGCCTCTCCGCAGTTTCGTCCTGATCCCTTACCTCGACCACGAGATGATAATTGCGCAGACGACATTCGGTCGATGCGGCCACCAGCATGCTCGTCTGATAGCTGCTGAAAACGTCGCTCAATATGAAAGTGATCAGGAAGGATCGACTGGCCGCCAATTGCCGCGCCGCCAGATTGGGGCGATAGCCAAGTTCGTCGATAGCCTTCATGACCCGGTCCTTCATGGCCGGGCGGACATGGGCTTCGTTGTTGAGAACTCTGGAGACGGTTTTCATGCCGACGCCGGCCTTGGCCGCCACATCATAGATCGTGACCAAAAATCTCACCTCATTACGGACTGTCGCTCGGCGAACGGCCTATGGCAGCAGGTGGGCAGATGCAAATATGGCGGCACGGACTTCAGGGCCACGACTGTCAGGGTCAAAGGACAGAACGACAGGCTCAAAAGAAAAGGCCGCCCCGATCGAAATCGCGGCGGCCCATTATCCGGCAGTGGTCCGATCAGTAGGCCATCCGCACGCCGACGCGGAAGGTGCGGCCCAGCACGTCGTAAAGATTGGCGTTGGTGCCGATATTGTTGGCCGGCGCCACCGGCGGGTTGGTGTTGAACGCATTCTTGATCGCGCCAAACACTTCCACCATGCGCGGGCCATTGTCGATGATGCGATAGCTCGCATTCACGTCGACATAGGTGACCGCCTTGACACGATTGTCGTTGATGCTGTTCGGCAGGGTCGGGCTATAGCCGTCATCCTGCGGCCCGACATAGGTGGTGCCGAACTTGCCCTTGGGAATATAGCGCGACTGCATGCCCAAAGTCAGCGGCCCGCTGGTGAAGGTGGCCCGCGTGTTGATCTGATAGCAGGACATGCTGGGATAGGCCTGCTGCGTGACGGTGCCGTTCTGGCATTTGCCGTCCAGTGGCGATCCCGCGTTGACATAGGTCAGCTTCGTATAGGCCGTGCCCAGGATGCGCAGGTCCAGCATACCGATATTCTCGATCTGCTTGCGATAGCCCAGTTCGACATCGAAGCCCTTGACCTGCAACTCGTTCGCGTTGGCGGAGATGTTGCGGATGAAGGTCAGAACCCCGTTGGCGTCGCGGGTGACGAAGGCGCATGCATCCTGCGCGCCCTGGAAGCACTGGGTGACCAGGGTGGGACCGCCCACGGCCGCGATATAGCCGGTTACCTTGATGTCATAATAGTCAACCGACAGCTGGAGATTGGGTATCGCTGCGGGCTGGATCGTGACGCCGAAGGTCTTGGTATGCGAAATTTCCGGGCGCAGGTTCGGGTTGCCGCCGGACTGGGTGGCGACCTGCGTGCTGGTATTGGTCGCCGGGTCCAGGATCGCGCTGTTCTGGACGTTGGGCAGGATATATTGCTCGTTCATGTTCGGCGCACGGAAGTCGCGCGAAATGGTGCCGCGCATCCGCAGCCAGTCTACCGGCTTGTAGACCAGGCCGAGCTTCCAGGTGACCGCGTTGAAGCTGGAGTCCGCAGGGCCAACGGCGCCGCCCGCAAGAGGCGCTTCGGGGCTGGAGAATTTATAATGGGCGTGCCGCACCGCGCCATTGACTTCCAGCGTCTCGGCAAGGGGAACGTTGGACAGCAGCGGCACATTGGCCTCGGCATAGACTTCGAACACCTTGCTGCGTCCGTGCAGGGCGCTGTAATTCTGAACGAAGCCACCGGCGGCCGATACCGGGTCGACGTCCGCCGCGATGCTTTCGGTACGATATTCCGCGCCCGCCGCGACCGAAACCGGCCCGCCCCAGGCGTCGAAAGGCTGCCCCTGGACGTTCGCGCTGACATCGTCCAGCGTGATCCTGGACCGCTGAACGGCCGTGCCAAAGGCATATTGCAGCGCGGCGTCGCTGGCTGTGCCGACGCCGAACAGGTTGAGCGGCTGACAAGCGGCGTCCGTGGTCGCCGACTGGTTGACCGCGCAGACGATCCTGCCGGCATTGGCGCCCGTGCCGTTGACGGCCTGAACCGCGCGCGAGAAATTATTTTGATTGATGACGTTGCGCGCGACATTGTCCAGCTTGCTGACGCCCCGGACATAGCTGGCGTCCCAGGTCCAGCCGCCCAGATCGCCCTTCAGGCCGGTGGCGACCCGATAGCTTTCGACATGATAGTCGACGATCGGAACCAGCAGACCATCGCCCGCCTTGCCGATGTTGACGTTCGCCAAGCCGATCTGCTGCATCTGGCTGCGCAGCTGAGCGGGAAGGAAGGGATTGTTGACCGACAGCGTGATCGCGCCGGTGTTGAGCGGCCCCGCCCGCAATGTGCCTGCGGCGTTCTGGTTACCCGAACGCAGCTGCGCGAACGTGCCCTGATTGTCCGTCTGACCGTAGGCGCTGTCCATCCACGCCTTCAGATTGTCGCTCAGTTCCGCTTCCGCCCGGAAGAGGGCGGCCAGGCGCTTTTGCGGCCCCTGAAGATCGAAGGCGCTGCTGGCAGGATTGATGCCGGGACGCGACCCGCCGATCATCTGATTGTTATTGGGCGTATAAAGCTGGCCGAAGGTGAAGGGCAGCAGCGTCGTGCCGTCGTCCGACACCTGTTGCCCGCCAAATGCGTTGGTCAGCCTGGAACTGACGATCAGGCCAGCGGGCGTATTCTGGGCCCAACGCACGTCGGGTGAGATGATAAGGGCCGGCAGGCCGTTCTGCGCGGAATTGGCGTTCGACATGACGCCATATTCCTGGGCGCACCAGCTGCGCGAGTAGCAGTTGCCCGTCCTTTTCCGGTCCTGATAATCAAGCCCGGCGATGATGTGCAGGCGGCCATCCAGGAATTTCTGGCCCACGCCGAACGAGTATTTCTGCTCATCCCCATCGCCAGCGTCCGTCACGCCATATTGCGCCGAAGCGCGAACGCCCTCCAGCTTGTTGTTGAGGATGATGTTGACGACACCGGCCACAGCGTCCGAACCATAGGCCGCCGACGCGCCGCCGGTGACGATGTCCAGCCGCGAGACCAGCGAGCTTGGAATGAGGTCGGTGTTGAACAGGCCGGTGAAGGTCGTCGCGGGAAAGCGCAGCCCGTCCACCAGCACGAGGGTGCGAACCGCGCCCAGACCGCGCAGGTTGATCAGATTGTTGCCGGGGCCGTTGCCGCCACCGCCGACGAACGCCGTCGTCGAACTGGTATCGGTGCGCACGACGGGCAGGTCGTTGATGACCTGCGACAGCTGCGTCGCGCCGGTTTGGGCGATCAGGTCCGCACCGACCACCGTAACCGGCGTGGGCATGTCCGCGCCGTTACGAACCACGCGCGAACCGGTAACGATGATGGCTTCGCTTGCGCCATCCGCTTCCCCCGCCTGCTCCTGCGCCATTGCAGCGCCGCAGCATGCCATCGCGGCCCCCGCGAGCAAGAATCCCAGATAATGACGATGACGCTGTGAAGCCACGATACCCTCCCCTGTTGCGGCGGCCTGTCAGAATTGGCCTGCCTGATTATGTGCCCCGACATCGTTTCAGACGTTTGAGGGCTCACCCGTTGATGTAGCGGTAATTTTATATGGCAGCGCTGTCAATCACATCGTTGCACGCTTGCCGACGATTGCCCGGCGAGCGATACAGTTTTGCAACAGTGCCTTGCGCGCCAGACACTTGCCTATATCGACCCGGATACTGCCAAATCATTTCAGACACAGGCCCGCCCCCCTGGGGAACAGCGCCTCCTCGTCGTCCGACAGGTCCGCGCGCTGGCGTTCGACCGCGGCCATGGATGCCGGAAGCGCGAAAGGCAGGTGACCGCAGGCCGGGCTGCGCCCCGACACTATGTCGAACAGGGCCACGTCGCTGGTGCCGAAATTGACGAGCACGGCCTTGGCATGCGGCATAAGGGCGGTAAGCACCGCGGGTCGATCCATCTCCACCGCGGCAATGACGGGCACATGCGCCGCCGCCCGCTTGAGCGCCACCAGCGCCGGATCATCGGCCCTGAAGTCGAGCCGCCCTTCATGCTGCCGCGACCCGAAAAAATGAAAAGGGTGCAGCTTTTCGAACGGCGTGGCGGCGCGCACCAGCGCTATGTCGGCCTCGGACGGGTCTTTGACGACGACATAGCCCGCCGAAGCCGCAACAGCCTCATCCACGCCATAAAGCCAGATTTTCTTGCGCCCTTTCAGCGGCAATAATCCGCCCTCGTTGCGCAGCAGTATCTGGCTTTGCCGCTGCGCCTTGTCCGCCTCGCTCTGCCAGGCGGCATTGCCGACCAGCCTGGCGGCGGCCTGTTCGTCGACATAAGGATTGTCGAACAGGCCCTGCCGGAACTTGAGCGCCAATATGCGCCGCGCCGAATCGTCGATTCGCTCGACCGAAATTGCGCCGCTGCGCACGCCTTCCAATATCGGGGTGGCATCATCGACGCCGCCGAACTGGTCGATGCCTGCGTCCACGCCCTTGGCGAATCGATCGGCGACGCTCAGCGTTTCGACGCCCCATGGCATGCCGATCGCCTGCGGCGCCTGGGGATGAGTCGCATCCGGCGACACGCAGGTCTGCGGGCAGTCGCGCGTGATCGACCAGTCGGAAATGATCAGGCCCCGATATGCCTTTTCGCCGCGCAGCAGGTCGGTCAGCACCTGTTTGCTGAACCCTGCGCCGACCGGCTCGACCGGCTTGCCGTCAATCGAGGGGCCATGCAGCGCGACATAGGTAGGCATCACGCCCTCGCTCGCTGCCGCCAGCGGGCCATCGAACGCGCGGACATGATCGGCAAATGACGCATCGGTCAGATGGACGTTGCGGCCATAATGATTGTGCCCGTCAAACCCTTCCGGCTCCGCGCCATAGCCGACCCAATGCTTGACCACGGTCGCGACGCCCGTTGGCGTCACGCCGGTCGCGCCGCCCTGGAACCCTTCCACATAGGCGCCCGCCAGGCGGGAGATGGTTGCGGGGTCGGAACCGAATGTCGCGGAAAAGCGGGACCAGCGCGGCTCGCTGCCCACATCGGCCTGGGGCGACAACGCCATATGGATGCCGACGGCGCGATATTCCTGCCGCGCAATATCCCCAAACCGGCGGACGAGATCGGCGTCGTCCAGCGCCGCAAATCCCAGCGTATCGGGCCACAGGGTAAAGCCACCGCCCGTCGTGCTCGCGCCGATCGTGGCCTGAAAATGATGGCGCGGATCAGTGCTGATCGTTGCCGGAATGCCCAGCCTTGTGCCTTCCGCGATCTTCTGCACCATATTGTTCTGGCGCGCGAATTCCGCCGGCTTCACCACGATCCGGGTGATGAAGCTGTTGACCTTTCCGCCTTCGATCATGGCGCGCACCCGCGCCATGTCATAGCCGGTCGATGACACGCCGATCGCCGATCCATGTCCCGGCAGGCTCGCATGCACCATCAGGCCGACTTTTTCCTCGATGGTCATGCGCGCCATCAGGTCGTCGACCCGCTCCTGCACCGACAGACGCGAATCCTCGTAGCGGTCTAGCTGGTTGTTGCGGTTCAGATCCCGCCACTGCGGCGCTTCAGGCGCGGCGGCAACCAGCGGCGTGGCCAGGGCAAAAAGCCCGGCGACGCAGGCCCGAGCCAGCATTACGCCCCGATACCGCTCTTTCAAGGCCATGCCCCTTCTGTCCCGCAATGTCAGTTTAATTTAGCGCTATATTGATTATATCGCAGAAGTGGGCAAGACTGCATTTGCACAAGGCAGCATATCAAGTGACGGACCGGCCAGCCCCGCAGGGTGACGCGACGGTGGCCGCAAGGGAGGATGGGATG
This sequence comes from Sphingobium xenophagum NBRC 107872, assembly GCF_000367345.1. GTDB lineage: Bacteria > Pseudomonadota > Alphaproteobacteria > Sphingomonadales > Sphingomonadaceae > Sphingobium > Sphingobium xenophagum. The sequence goes on along the minus strand of NZ_BARE01000017.1, from coordinate 1,771 downwards.
ATCAACCAACGCAAGCGCAGGTTTTTGCAGGCCAGCGCAGCCGCCGCCATCATGGCCGCGTTTCCCCGCTATGCCCAGGCGGTCGACTATGTGAAGCGTGATCCGCGCAAGCGCCACAATCTGCTGCTCATCACATCGGACGATGTGGACTGGTCGGCGCTCGGCTTCATGAACGGACGGCGCGGCCTCACCCCCAATCTCGATAGCCTCGCCGCGCAAAGCCATGTCTTTGAGCAGGTGCGGACCGTAGCGCCGATCTGCATGCCCTCGCGCCAGGCGTTCATGAGCGGCCTGTTGCCGCACAAGAATGGCGGCAACGGCTTCTTCCCGATGCGGGAGGGCACGCCGACGCTATGCACCACCCTGGCTGCCGAAGGCTATTATTGCGCCGCCAGCCACAAGATCGGCCATATGCAGCCCGCCTCCTCCTTCCCCTGGGACTTAAAGCAGGAAGGCAAGGACCGTCATCCCATGGTGCATGCCGACATGCTCCGCCTTGCCGTCACGGAAGCGCAGGCCCAGTACAAACCCTTCTTCATCAACTGCAACATCAACGATCCGCACCGGCCATTTTATGGCGCGGAAGATGCGCAGGAAATCGATCACGAGCAGACCGGCCCCTACCGCATCCCGCGGCCGCTCAAGGCGGGCCAGGTTCCGATCCCCGCCAATCTCGAAGACTTGCCCGATATTCGGGAGGAGATGGCGCAATATTGGAATTCGGTGCAACGCCTCGACATCGCCGTGGGCAATATTCTGAAGGCTCTCAAGGATAGCGGCACTTGGGACGACACGATCGTCCTGTTCGTGGCGGATCATGGCATGCCGATGCCCTTTGCCAAGGCAAGCGTCTATGACCATGGCATCCGTACGCCCGTGCTGCTGCGCTACCCCGGCATGGGAAAGCCGCGCCGCTTCGATACGCTCACGACCAACCTCGACATATTGCCGACGCTGATCGAGCTGTTGCAGGCCAAGCCGATCGCGGAGCTGGACGGGCAATCCTGGGTTCCGATGCTGAAGGGCGGCGCGGCGCAGGACAAGCCGTTCGTCATGTCCTATGTCGACTATGTGTCGAGCGGGATGCTCTACCCTTCGCGCACCTTGCAGGACAAACGCCACGCCTTCCATTACACCGCCTGGGCGAACGGCAAGACCGAACTCAAGATCGAAAGCATGTGGGGTCTCACCTTCCCCGCCATGGCGAAGGCCGCGGAAACCGACGCGCGCATCGCCGCGCGCGTGAAGCAATATGTGATGGGCTATCCCATGGCGCTCTATGATCTGGAGGCTGATCCGGGCCAGCGGAACAATCTGGTCGCCGATCCCGCCTACAAGGCCAAGGTCGATGAGATGAAGCGGCTGATGCTGGCCGAGATGGAGCGGACGGGCGATCCCCAGCTGGAAAATTTCCGCGTCTCGCTGGCCGGTGGCACCCCGGTCCTGAAGCAGGAGCCGGCCAAATTCCGCATCCGTGGCGGTGACTGATTGGCCGAACCAGCCCGGCCAATGCGCCTGGTCGTCAGAGTGTGGATTGTTTGCCAATCCACGCTTATGACGATGTCCTTCGCCAACCGACCAGGGATGACATGACGAGCCCGGACACTACCCGCAAACGCCGGAGAGGCGCGAAAGGCCCCACGATCACGGCAGTCGCGCGGGAGGCTGGCGTATCGGCCATGACGGTCTCCAACGTCATCAACAACAAGAGCTTCGTCAACCCGGTCGCGCGCGAAGCCGTTTTGAAGGCGGTGAAGGCGCTCAACTGGCT
>NZ_BARE01000018.1 GCF_000367345.1 Sphingobium xenophagum NBRC 107872 | reverse complement strand
GCCGGAAAAATAGAGCATGCCGAACGCCTTGGGTCCGGCAGCGGTCAGCTTCGCGCGGAAATCGGCAATCGCGGCCAGCATCGCTTCACGCGACAGGTCACGCCGCACCTGCACCGGCCCTTCGCCATTCGCATCGACAAAGCCGGTCGCGCTAAGCGCAGTGGCGATCTTGTCGCCATCGGCATAGGTGGACGCCAGCTTGTCGAAGGACTGATACGCGCCATTGACAATCACGAGCGCCAGCCGGGGTTCGTCCGCCGCTTGCGCCGCGCCGCCGCCAGTCAGCAACGCGACGAACAGGCTCAGCGCTGCCATGGCGCGGAACAGGAGCGCGGGAAACAAAACGGGGCGTGGGGTCATTTGGATGCCTTGCGCGGCGCGAATTCTACTTGAGTGACGATCTGGTCTACCGAATCGACATGCAGCACCGCGTCATAGGCGCGCGCGGCCTTATAGGGTTCAGCCGGGCCGCCGCCGAACAGCTTGGCAAGGAAGCCCCCCAAACCTCGACCCTTTTGGCAATAGGGGCTGACGGTGACCATGCCACCGCTCTTTTCGACCTCGTTCAGCCAGGCGCCCAGCGGCGCGGGCGCTTCATTGGCGACCGGATAGGGCGATTCGATATCGACCACCACCGTCTTGCCCCGCCGCAGAGCGCCTTTGAGCGCGCGGTCGAACCGGGCCGGGTTGGCAAAACGGAGGGTGGGTTTGGCAAAGGGACGGTCGCACGATTTCAGCACGACAGGAGCCGGAACCGGCGCGCGCGCCGGGACTGGTCCCGTGCCGACCGGGGCGGTCGGGCGCTGCTTTGCCGGCGCGATGGCATTGGCCGCGGGAGGGGCGACCGGCTGCGACGCATTGGCAGGCGCAGCCTGTTGCCCATTCGTAACGATATTCGCGGGGGACGTTTCGGGTTGCAGGATGCGCACGCCGCGCCCGGCAGCGCCATCGGTCGCGTCGCCCGCCCCGCCTTGCGCCGGTGTCGCGGGCGGGTTGGCCTGCGCCAGTGCGGCGGAGGAAGATCCTAACAAAAACCCCGCCGCAGCAATGGTTAAGAAGCTTTTGACTATCATCATCGTCCCACCCCGCGTCATGATATAGTTATTGCTCCCCAAACCATTATGAGATTATGGGGTAATAACTGAACAGGCAACAAAAAATCGCGGGAGATCCCAAGTGGGGAAGGGGCTTCGTGGACTCTGGGCAACAGTATTAACCGCTTTTGTCACAATAATGGCATCTCCTTCGCTCGCTAAAGCCGAAACCCGCGCCCTATTGGTGGGCGCATGGCAGTTCCACTCGTCCCAGATCATGGATCTGGCTGGTCCTGAAAATGATCTTGCAGCGATGGAAACAGTGATTCGCGGCCAGGGCGCCAGCGATGTCACAATATTGCGCAATGAAGGTGTCAGTCGGACCACGGTCGAAACCGCGCTCCATGCTTTGGGGCTACGTTCCAAACCGGGCGACTGGATATTCCTTTACTATACCGGCCATGGCGCGTTGGCCGAAGCCAGCGTGAAGGGGACGCGAGACGGCGATACCGACCAGTTCCTGCCGCTGCCCGGTTTCGATCCTGACAGCAAGGACGCTGAACGCTTCATCGTCGACAAGGATTTCTACACCTGGCTGGCCCTCTACGTGCCGCGCGGTGTGCAGGTGCTGATGATGGCGGACACCTGCCATTCGGGCACGCTGCACCGATCGGTCGATCCGCGCGCGATGGGCATGACCCCACGCCTGACGCTGGGTGGCCGCAATGTCGAACTGGGCTCTCGCCCCGCGCCGCGTTTCGCCAGCACCTTGGCTTCGGTCGAGGGCGCGGCGCTCACCGCCACGCGGGAAGATCTGCCAAACCTGTTCTATATCGGCGCTGCCCGCGACGATCAGATCGCATGGGAAAATGCCCTGCCGGTCGAAGGCGCGCCGACACGCGGTTTCCTCACATGGTCTTTCGAACAGGGGCTGACCACGCCCGGTGCCGATGGCAGGGGCATGGCGGCGGATCAGGATGGCGATGGCAAGCTGACCATCGGTGAACTGGGCACCTATCTCAATGTCCAGGTCCGCATGTTGAGCGGCCAGCGGCAGGAAAGCAGCATCATCATCCCGCCGGGCCGCGAAGGGCAGGGTCTGTTCGCCACCGTGCCGCCGCCGCCCGCGCCCCCGGTCGCGCCGCCGCTGCCCGGCCTCTACGTCGCTGATGTGAAGGCGCGGGCCAGCGTCGCCGGGGCTGACCATCCCTGGCGTGTCCTGATCGATGGCAAAGGCGCGGATTTTGTTTGGGACAATGTCCGCCACGTCATGCTCCGCCGCACGGGCGACATGGTCGCGCAAAATGTCAAAACCCTGCCGCAGCTGCGCGGCGTCATCGACAAATGGGCCGCGATCGAAGCGATGCGACCGCTCCTGTCTGAACAGCGCGCCCGACTAGTCGTCGGCCCGCTCGACAATGGTGCGCGCTATCCGTCCGGCGCGCCGGTCACGCTGGCGCTACAGGCGGACGGCCAGCGTGTCGCCGCGCCACAATATGCTACTGTGTTCAACATAGCGTCGGACGGCACGGTCCAGCGCCTTTTCCCGGTCGCGCCATCGGATGGCGACGGTCGCCTCGCCCCCGGCCAGTCGCTGCCGGTCCTCGAAAGTCAGGTCATCGCTCCCTATGGCGCGGACCATGTCGTGGCCCTGGTGACGCCCCAGCCGCCGGAAGCCTTCCGCGTCCTGCTGCGCACGGTCGAAAATCAGCGCGCCGCCAACTGGCTGGTCGCGCCGATCCGCGAATTGCTGGCCAAGTCGCCGGGGCAGGCGAGCCTGTCGATCGGCGAGCTTTATACCGGCAACTGACGCGATGCCTGTCGCGCCCGTCCGATCAATTGCTCAAAATCACCGTCCGGCTCTTGGCCGCGCTCTTGTTGCCGATGTCGATGCGATATTCTCCCGACGCGCGGGGCGTCACCGCGCAGACCGGCGCATAATCGGCATTGTCGTCCAGGCACAATTGCTTGCCCGACGCATCGAGCAGGCGGATATACATGCTGGTGCCGATGTCGCCGATTGCGCCGATGCGCAGCGGCTCGCCACCCTTGGCGGTCACGGTGAAGCGATAGGCGTTGCGCGGATTGACGTCCTGTACCCGCCGCACCAGCCCCTTGCCGAACGCCGACGCCATCACCCCGCGCCCAGACGCGGACTGGGACAGGCGAATCTGCAACAGCAAGGCCTGATCGTCACGGGCCAGCGCCTTGGCCTCGGCAAACAGCGCGTCGGGGGAAAAGGCCGCGTCGTCCCCCGTCGCTGCTTCGCCTTCGCTCATCGGCACCTGCTTCAGCATCCGTGCGGCTGTCAGCATCGCATAGGGATCACCCTCGCGCCGGGCGAAGTCGGCCACTTGCCGCGCGGCAATCGCCTGCACGAACGGATCGGCGGGCTTGACTGCGGCGGGCTGGGCGGCGGGCGCGGCCTGCTGCGCCATCGCGCCACTTTGTGCCAGCATCATCGCTGCGCTTGCGACTAGGATTTTACGCTTCATGTCCAACCCTTTCAGCAAGATAATCTCCATTCCCGTGGATACTGCCACGGCCGTTGGAAAGCCAGTGCTGAGCGGCGGCGCGGACTTGGCCAAACAATTGACCGCGCTGGTGGGCGGAGCGGGGGCGGGGCGCTATGCCGCCTTCATCAGTTACAGCCATGCCGACATGAAGGTTGCCCGCTGGCTCCACCGCGCGATCGAAAATTATCGCGTGCCAAAGGCGCTGGTCGGGTCGGCGGGCGATCGTGGCCCTATCCCCGCCCGGTTGCGACCGATTTTCCGCGATGAGGATGAACTGGCGGGCGCAGCCGAACTCGGCCCCAAATTGCTGGGCGCGCTTGCCCGATCCGACGCGCTGATCGTCATCTGCTCGCCCACCGCCGCCCGGTCGGTCTGGGTCGACAAGGAAATTCGCAGCTTCAAGACGATCAATCCGGACGCGCCGGTGTTCGCGCTGATTGCGGCGGGCAAGCCCGGCGATCCCGACACGGACTGTTTCCCCGCGCCCCTGCTGTTCTCGCTGGATGCCAAGGGCGAACTGGATCGCACCCAACCGCTCGAACCGCTTGCGCCCGACCTTCAGAAAAACGACCGCAATATCGTCAAGCTCAAGCTGATCGCCGGGCTGCTTGGTACGCCCTATGCCAGCCTCTACCGCCGCGACCAGCGCCGCAGCCGCCGCATCGCCGTGGCGCTTGGCACCTTCGCCTTCCTGCTGATCCTGCTGCTGAGCGGCCTGTCGATCGCCGCCTTCACCTATGCCCGCATGGCCGTGCAGCAGCGCAACGAAGCGCAGGCCGCGCGCAAGCTTGCGGAGGAGAATGCCGACAAGGCCGAACGCCGCGCCTGGCTGGCCCAGGTCGCCGCGCAGGAAGTGCGACGGCTGGCGGATGAGGGGAACAACTGCCCGCCGCCGTGAGCATCTTCCCCCGCCGGGGGAGGATGACAAGTCTCCCTAATCCCGCCAGCTCCCGTCCACCCGGTCGATCAGCCGCACCATCGCCTGGAAATCCGGCACGCCCGGCCCCACCGGCAGTTGCACCCCGGCCAGATCGCGCTGATGCACCGCGATCACCTCGGCGCTCAGTTCCACCGGCGTTCCCGCCGCGCCAGCCGCCACCTGAATCTCGCACGCGCGCTGGAGCAGCCAATGTTTGAGGAACGCCTCTGGCAGGCTCTGCGCCATCACCAGCGTGCCATGGTTGCGCAGCATCATCACCCGCTTGTCGCCCAGATTGGCGATCAACCGCTCGCCCTCCTCACTGCGGATCGTGACGCCCTCAAAATCATGATAGGCGATTTGCCCGGCAAAGGCGGCGGCATAGAAGCTGATCGGGCGCAGTCCTTCGGCGGTGGCGCTCACCGCCATGCCCGCCGTCGTGTGGGTGTGGATGATGCAATGGGCGTCGGGCAGATGGCGGTGGAACACGCTATGCTGGACAAATCCCGCGCGGTTGACCGGATAGGGGCTGCCATCCAGCACCGCGCCGTCAATGTCGATCTTGACCAGATTGGACGCGGTCACTTCCTGATAGCCCAGGCCGAACGGGTTGATCAGGAAGGCGCTCTCCTCTCCGGGCACCCGCACGGTGATGTGGTTATAGATGAGCTCGGACCAGCCCATATGGTCGAATATGCGGTAGCAGGCGGCCAGCTGCTGGCGCGCCTCCCATTCGGCGGCGGACATATCGGGGCGTTTTGCGGCGCTGGCCATGGGCGATCCTCTCTTATATCATGGCCAGGACTATCCGCTTTCCGCGCCCGTTAGTCCATAGTGCGGGCTTTAGGGTTGAATTGCTGCGACTCTGCTGGTAGGGCGCGCCCCACACGGCGTAGGGTGACCTGCGACGACTCACAGGCTTTGCTATTGCGACGGGCTGTCGGGACGGATTGAAAAATCCCGGCAAAAGGCTCGTTTTCGATTGGAGATTGACGGACTTATGCAGATCATCGTTCGCGACAATAATGTCGACCAGGCCCTCCGCGCGCTCAAGAAGAAGCTGCAGCGTGAAGGCGTGTATCGCGAAATGAAGCTGCGTCGTCACTACGAAAAGCCGTCGGAAAAGCGCGCCCGTGAAAAGGCCGCCGCCGTCCGCCGCGCCCGCAAGATGGATCGCAAGCGCGCCGAGCGCGACGGCGCGAAGTAAGCGCCGCCGGGGCGGCCCGTGCCGTCCCGCTTTCCTGCTGCCTGCCTGCCCTTGAATTGCGAGAAGCGTCGCCATGTCCACAACGGCCGTTCCCCTTCGTCCTATCGCCAGGGGGTCTTTGACGCGCCTCTGGATTGGTGTCGCCGCGCTTGCGCTGGCGGCTGGCGGTCTGGCCTGGGCCGGGCAGCAGGGCGTCAAAGCCTCGCCCGCTACCTTCATGGCGCAGAATGCCGATGCTGAAGGCGTGATCACCACTCCGTCGAGTCTGCAATATAAGGTGCTGGCCGAAGGCACTGGTCCCAGCCCGACCACCGCCGACGTGGCGCTGGTGGGCTATAAGGGCACGCTGCTCGACGGCACCGTGTTCGACGAAAATCCGCAGGCGCCGATGCCGATCGACGGCGTCGTCCCCGGCTTCTCCGAAGGCCTGCAAAAGATGAAGAAGGGCGGCAAATACCGCCTCTGGATCCCGCCGCAGCTTGGCTATGGCGATCAGGCCGCAGGTCCGATTCCCGCCGGTTCGATCCTGGTCTTCGACGTCGAACTGCACGACTTCAAGTCGCGCGCCGAAATCATGCAGATGCAGCAGATGATGCAGCAACAGCAAGGCGCAGCAGGCGCCCAGCCGCCACGCTGATCACACGCAAAGCCGAATGAGACAAAAGGGGCCGCCAAAACGGCCCCTTTTTTGTGCGCCGGGTAGATGACGCCAGCGCGAAGCAAGGCTCCCTTCCCCCTTGGGGATCGACGCTGGTGGCGCGCGGCGCCGTGAGGGTGTCACGCCCTCGTCCTTAAAGGAAGAGGGGTTAGACGGAGGGTCCAAAAGCGATCAAAAGTTGCCTCTGGAATATGCTGTGCCGCGACTTGGAATCGGCCATTTCCTTGATCGTCACCCCAGCCTTCGCTGGGGTGACGGTGAAAGGCATGTCTCCTTTACGGTGCTTGCACCTGTAAACCAGACAATCTGCTCCCCGCTCGCTCTCGCTACCCAACCATCCTCAATGCTTCCCCGGCTTCCCCGAAGTCCCAGGCGCGGTCGGGTTTAGCAGCGTCGCGCCGCCGGGCAGGCCGGTGCCGCCCATGTCCAGGCTCTGCGCCGCCTTTTTCGCCACGCGGGTCGGGTCGTCGCGTTCCTTGATCGCCGCCCTGGTTTCCGCGTCCATATCCGCATCGTCCGCATTGTTGCCGCCACGGGTCCAGCCCAGGATGATCGACATGCGCCGGTTGCGCGGGTCATAGGCGTCGTTCTTGATAAAGGGTTCGCGGTCGGCGACGCCTTCGATCCGGGCGAAGCGATTGTTGGGGATGCCGCTGTCGGCCAGCGCCTTGCGCGTCGATTCAGCGCGGGTCGATGACAGCAGCCAGTTGTTCATGGTCCGGCCCGACGCATAGGGCAGGCCGTCGGTATGGCCGCGCACGATCAGCGGGTTGGGCATGGTTTGCAGCACGGTCGCGACTTCGCTGATCAGCGCGCGGGCCTGCGGCACAAGCCGGTCGGTGCCCATCGCGAACATCGCGAAATCCGCTTCGTCGATCAGGTCGATGCGCAACCCTTCGCGGGTTTCGGTGAAGCGCACATTCTTGCGCAGCTTCGCCATGCCCTTCTGCCGCGCTATGCGCGCTTCCAGATCCTTCTTGATCGATTCGAACTTCTGCCGGTCGGCGGCGCGCATCGCCTTGCCGCCCTGATCCTTGGTGCCGGTCGCGTCACGCGGGATGGTGATGGACAGGTTGCCCTGGCCGCCAGTGGTCGGGTAGTTTTCCTTGCCCGTGATGCTGTCGCCCCCCATCAGCCCGGTGGAGCCCGCCGACGCCATTTTCAGCTCGACCAGCGTCGGGGTGAAATAGTCGGCCAGCGCCTTGCGCTGCTTTTCGGTGGTCGCGCCCAGCAGCCACATCAGCAGGAAGAACGCCATCATCGCGGTCACGAAATCGGCATAGGCGACTTTCCACGCGCCGCCATGATGGCCGCCATGGCCATCGACGATGATCTTCTTGACGATGATTGGCCGGGGTTCCGGCTCGTTCGCGCCGCGCTTTTTTTCTGCCATGGCTTATTTGCCCCGCATGCCGTCGAACACTTCGGCAAAGCCGGGCTGATTGGCATGGGTCAGGCCGGACCGGGCCGCCTCGATCACCAGCGGCTGCGGATGGCCGTGCAGCGATGCGATGATGATCTGCTTGACGACATGGTAGATCGCCCCGTCCGCCTCGATAACCGAGCGGCACCGGTTGGCGAAGGGATTGACCATGCCATAGGCGAGCAGAATGCCAAGGAAGGTGCCGACCAGCGCCGATCCGATCATCGCGCCCAGAATGGCGGGCGGCTGGTCGATCGACCCCATGGTCTTGACCACGCCCAGCACCGCCGCGACGATGCCGAGTGCGGGCAGCGCGTCGGCCAGCCCCTGAAGATTGTCGGCGGGTTTGATCGCTTCATGATGATGGGTCTTGAGGCTGTTATCCATCACCTCTTCCACCGCATGCGGATCGAGCGTGCCGGACGAGATGACGACCAGACGCAGCGTATCGCTGATCAGGTGGATCAGCGCCTTGTCCTTCATCAGCTTGGGATATTCGGTAAAGATGGTGGAGGTCGATGGGTCCTCGATATGCGGCTCCAGCGCCACCGGTCCTTCGACCCGCAGCGTTTTCATGAGCTTGCTCACCAGAAAGATGCAGTCCAGAAAATCCTGCTTCTTGTACTTGGCGCCCTTGAACACCTTGCCCAGGCCACCGCCCAGCGCCTTGAGGTCCGATCCGCTGTTGCCGATGATGAGCGCGCCGACTGCCGCGCCGCCGATGATCAGCATTTCGTGCGGCAGCGCGTGAAGCACCGGGCCAAGATCGCCGCCGGTGAAGGCGAAGCCGCCAAACACCATGACAAGCAGGACGACCAGTCCGATGGCTGCGAACATGCGAAATTCCCCGATATAAACGATCCGGCGGCGTTTCGCCCCCGGCGGCGTCCCATGCGACGCTCTGTCATCTGGTTAATACGGACTGGTTAGCGTCCGGTTTAGGACGACGACTTAATTTCGTCGGATCAGCTGATCAGGTCGAACAATGTCCGCTGGTTGATCCGGGCGAAGGCCGATTGCGCGGCTTCCAGCTGCATCAGTTGCGCCTTCACATTGGAAATGACTTCGGTCAGGTCCGTCGATTCCAGCGCGGAGCGCCGTTCGGTCAGATCAAGGTCGATGTCGGTCAGCCGGTCGCCGACCACATCCAGCCGGTTGCTGCGCACGCCCTGCCGGGCCAGTTCCACCGTGATATGGTTTTGCCCGATCTTCATCGCGTCCAGACTCGCCGCAACCGCATCGTCGTCCCCGCTTTGCAGGGCGGCGATGCTCTGGCCCAGCATGTCGTCGATCGACATCGGCGTGCCGTTGACGTCGATCCCTTCGGAAACTTCCTGTCTCGTCGCAACCACGGCCAGGTTGAGGCCGCGGCTGACCGGCACCAGCACGCTCTGCTGATCGTCGAAAACCGATACGCCCTGATAGTCCGTCTGGTTCAGCAGTTCGCTGATGGTCGCGCGGATGGTCGACATTTCCTCGTAGATCGCGACGCGGCTGGTATCGTTGACCGATCCGTTGCGGGATGACGACACCAGTTCCTGCGCGCGGGTCAACAGATTGTTGACCTCGTCCAGATTGGCTTCGGCATTGGCGGCGCGGGTCTTGCCATAGCTGATATTGGTCTGCCACGCGGACTGCTGCGCCTGCGCCCGGCCCACGTCGGACAGTTGCACCCAGGCGAGCGCGTCGTCCGACGGCTTGTTCAGCGTGACGCCGGTGGAAATGGCGGTCTGTCCGTCGACGATATTCTGCGACAATTGCTGCTGCCGGCGGATTTCGGCGAGCATGATCTTGTTGGTGATACCTACCATGGCTCAGCCCTTTCGCAGCTCAGAGGATCTGAAGAATGGAATCGATGGTTTCCTTGGCGACCTGCAAGATCTTGGCGCTGGCCGAATAGGCCTGCTGGATGCGCAGAAGATCGGCCGCTTCCATGTCCAGATCGACGCCGCTCACCGCTTCGCGCGCCGCGACCGCCTGGTCGCTGCGGCTTTGCGCAGTGGTGTTTTCCGACTTTGTCGCCGCCAGCAGATTGCCATGGGTGGCGATCAGCGCGGTCCAGGCCTGTTCGACGCTGCCATTGCCACGCAGGGTGGACGTGACGGTCAGCAGGTTGCCGTTCAGCGTGCCGTTCGATGATCGGGTGGCCAGTTCCGCCGGATCGGTGATCAACGCCGCGACGCTGGCCGCGCTGCCGCCATAGGATAATAGCGCCGCGCCGGCATTGCCAGCATCGGTGACGCCCTGCGCGTGCCAGGCGTTCATGTCGGTGACGAATTGCCCGGCAATCGTGTCGAGGCTTGCGCGGCGGTCGGTGACGGTACTGGCCGCAGAAAACAGGCCGCCCAGCGCGCCATTGGCTGGCGTGGCGAGCGCCGTGCCATCGGCCAGCGTCAGGGCCAGCGTGCCGTCGGCATTGCTGTTCGCCACCAGGCTGGCGGCGACATTGCCCTGTACCAGCGTTTGCCCGCCATAGCTGATCTGCGCGCTGTCATGTGCGCCAAAGCTGATCGTGACGTTCAGATTTTCGGTCAGGTCCTGCAACGCGGCGTCACGGCTGTCGAGCAACTGCGAATAGGCAGAGGTGCCCGGCTGCGCGCGCAACAGGCTGTTGTTGATGTCGGCCAGCGCTTCGAGCGAACGGTTGACCGTGCTGACCGACGCCTGCGCTTCGGTCGCAATGCCCTCCGACACCGCTTCCAGGTCCGCGGCGGTCTGGTTGAAGGCCTGCGCGACGCGGGAAATGCTGTCCAATGTGGTGACGCGCAGCGATGTGTCGGACGGGCTGGCGGCCAGCTTTTCCATATTCTGGAACATGCCGGTCATCAGCGCGCCGATGCCGGTGCCCGTGTCGTTGAGCGCATTTTCAGCGTCGCTCAGCCAGCGCAGCCGCGCGGTCGAACTGCCCAGCCCCATGCCGGTCAGCCGCACCGTGGCGTCCAGATAGGGGTCGGTGCCGCGATTGATGCTCGTCACCTGCGTGCCGCCAAAATTCGCCTTGGACACATACATGGCCATGGTGGATGTGGACGCGCCGGATTCGGCCGTCGTCACGGACCGGCGGGCATAGCCATCGGTGCTGGCATTGGCGATATTCTCGCCAATCGCCGCCATCGCGGTGCGATAGGCGCGGGTGCCCGAAGCGCCGATGATGAACAGGTCGCTCATGGCGCGGTCGTCCCGGCGGGTGCGTCAGGCGCAGGCTTGGCGCCGAACTGCTTGATCAGCAATTGCGCGATGCCCAGGCTGTTGCCGCTCGCCATGGCGTCGGCGGTGCGCGAATCGGCCATCGACTGAAACTGCTCGGTCGCGCTGGAATCGGAAATGCCCTCGGCCAGGCTGGCGGATCGCATCGCGCCGATCATCTGGCGCAGGAAAATCGCCTCGAACTGCTGCGCGGTCTTTTCCAGACTGGCCTTGTTCGCGGGCGTTGCGCCCGACGGGGCGGTCGCGGAGGATGTCGCGCTGATCTGCATCACAATACCACCAGTTCCGCTTTCATTGCGCCCGCCTGCTTGAGCGCTTCCAGGATCGCGACCATGTCGGCAGGAGATGCCCCGATGGCGTTGACCGCCTTGACTATATCGGCCAGCGACGCCCCGCCTTTAAAATTAACCATAGGTTTTTTCTGTTCGTCGATGCTGATGTTGCTCGACTCTTCCTGCGCTGTCTGGCCCCGGCTGAACGGCGCGGGCTGGACGATGCGCGGGCTTTCATTGACGCTGACGGTCAATTTGCCGTGCGCGACGGCGGCGGGATGAATACGCACCGCGCCATTGATGACGACCGTGCCGGTACGCGCGTTGACGATGACCTTGGCTGGTGCATCGGCGGGCGCAATCTCGATATTTTCGATCATGCCCATCATCAGGATGCGGTCCTCCGCCCCCGGAATGGCGTCGATCGTCACGGATACAGCGTCCATGGCGCGGGCGCGGCGATCGCCAAAGGCGCGGTTGATGCCGTCGGCTACGCGCAGAGCCGTGGTCAGGTCCGCTTCGGCAAGGTTGAAGGTCAGCGTGGGCGCGGTATCGAACCCGGTCGCCACCGCGCGCTCTACCGTCGCGCCGCCGGGGATGCGCCCGGCCGAGGGGATATTGACCGACACCTGGCTGCCATCGGCGCCGGACACGCCCAGACCGCCCACGGCCAGATTGCCCTGCGCCATGGCATAGATTTCATTGTCCGCACCGCGAAGCGGCGTCAGGATCAGCGTGCCGCCGCGCAGCGACTTGGCCTTGCCCAGCGCCGACACGGTAATGTCCAGCCGCTGGCCGGGCTTGGAAAAAGCGGGCAGATCGGCGGTGACCAGCACGGCCGCCGCATTTTTGAGCGCGGGATTGATCCCCTGCGGCAGCGTCAGGCCAAAGCGCGAAACCACGCCCTTCATGCCCTCGGTCGCATATTGCAGGCTGTCGTCGCCTGTGCCTGCCAGACCGACGACGATGCCATAGCCGGTCAGCTGGTTGGGGCGAACGCCCTGGAACGTGCCCAGATCCTTCACCCGTTCCGCCTGCGCGGGCACGGCGAAGGAGGCCATCACGGCCAGTGTCAGGAGCGCCAGGAAGCGGATCGGATGCAGGGCAAGGATCATGGCTGGAAAACGCTCCATCAAAACGGGCTGATCTTTGAAAAGAAACTCTGCAGCCAGCCTTGCTTGCTGGCACGGGCGATCTCGCCCTTGCCGGTGTAGATGATCTTGGCGTCGGCCACGCGGGTCGATGCGATGCGGTTGTCCGGGCCAATATCGGCCTGGCGGACGAGACCGCTGATCTGGATGAATTCGTCGCCGCGATTGAGCGTCAGCGCCTTTTCACCCCGCACCAGCATGGTGCCATTGGGATATGTCGCCGCGATCGTCACGGTAATCTCGCCCGACAGCGCGTTGGACTGGGTCGCCCCGCCCTTGCCGTTAAAGCCGTTCTGGCCGCCCATGGCGACGTCGCTGGCGGAAAACAGCTTGGACAGCAGGCCGGTCGATGGCGGGGTTAGGCCCAGATTGCCGTCGCGGCTGGTGTCGGCGCTGTTGCTCTTGGTCGCCTGCGTCCGCTCGACCAGCACGATGGTGATGATGTCGCCCACCGCCGTCGCCCGCGCGCCGCTGGTCAGGGGGGTATAGCCCATGGATGCCTGAAAGATCGAACCATTGGATGGCGGCGCGACCGGCTGCGCCACCACGGTCGGCGCATAGAGCGCGCGCTCGGTATCGCGCTTCTTGCCCGCATAAGCGGGGGCGGCGGCGAGAGCGACCAGTGATGTGGCGGTGAAGGCGATGAGGAGGGTGCGCATCAGTCCGATCACATATTCTGGTTGACGTACTGGAGCATCTCGTCCGTCGCCTTGATCATCTTGCTGTTGACCTCATAGGCGCGCTGGGTCTCGATCATGTCGACCAGTTCCTCGACGACATTGACGTTCGACGTTTCCAGACTGCCCGACCGGATCGATCCGCGTCCTTCGAGGCCCGCGACGCCGACCTGCGGCGTACCGCTGGCGGCGCTTTCGACCAGCAGGTTGCCGCCGATCGCGGAAAGCCCCGCTGCGTTCATGAAGGTCGCCAGTTCGATCTGGCCAAGCTGGGTCGGCGTCGCTTCACCCTGGAGCGTCGCGGACACGGTGCCGTCATTGCCGACCGTCACTGACGTCGCGCCTTCCGGCACGGTGATTTGCGGGATCAGCGGCAGGCCGTCGCTGGTGACGACGGTGCCTTCGGCGGTGACGCTGAAATTGCCTGCGCGGGTATAGGCGATGGAGCCATCCGGGCGCTGGACCTGAAAGAAGCCGGACCCTTCGATCGCCATGTCGAGCGCATTGCCCGTTTCGGTCAGCGTGCCCTGCGTGTTGATCTTGCTCGTCCCCTGCAACGACACGCCGGAGCCAAGGTTGAGGCCGGTCGCGAACTTGTTTTCGCTGTCCGAATTGGCGCCCGCCGCAATCATCTGCTGATAGGCGAGCGTTTCGAAATCGGCGCGATCGCGCTTGAATCCGGTGGTGTTGACGTTCGCCAGGTTGTTGGCGATCACGCGCATCTTGGTGTTTTGCGCATCGAGGCCGGTGCGGGCGACATGAAGGGCGGCGTTGCTCATCGTCTCATCTCCGTAAAGCGTCGCAGTGAAGGGACGCCTGATGCCTCAATAAAAGCAAGGTTCGTGCCAGATTAACTATCAAGCCGCATCAGCGATGCGCCGCCATCGTCCAGCTGCTTGGCGGTGTCGATCAGCTTGACCTGCGTTTCAAAGGCGCGGCTCGCCTCGATCATCTGGACAAGCGCGCTGGTTGGATTGACGTTCGATCCTTCGATCGATCCGCTGGTGACGGTGGCCAGCGGGTCTTGCGGCAATGCGCCGCCATTGACTTCGCGGAACAGGCCATCCGTACCCTTGGCGATGCCGGAACCCGTCGCATTGACGAGCTTGAGCGCATCGATCCGCTGCGGATTGGCCGCGTCGCCACCCTGCGGCACGCCCCAGATACTGCCATCCTGCGCGATCGACACGCTGTCGAGCTGGGGCAAGGT
Source organism: Sphingobium xenophagum NBRC 107872 (assembly GCF_000367345.1). Classification (GTDB taxonomy): domain Bacteria; phylum Pseudomonadota; class Alphaproteobacteria; order Sphingomonadales; family Sphingomonadaceae; genus Sphingobium; species Sphingobium xenophagum. The sequence goes on along the minus strand of NZ_BARE01000018.1, from coordinate 105,143 downwards.
GATGGGGCCGCCTTCACCCAGTACGGGCATGCCGTCGCCGGTGGTCAGCAGGCCGCTGTCACTGATCTTCAGGTCGCCGCGCCGCGTATAGGCTTCGCTGCCGTCGGCGCCCTGAACGGCGAGCAATGCATCACCGTTCAGGGCCACGTCGAGCGCATTGCCCGTCTGGGTGACCGCGCCTTGCGCCATGTCGGCGGCGATCACCTGTTCGGATGCCTGTGCGCGCGTGTCGAACGTATCGCCCTTGATCCAGCGCGTCTCGGCATTGGCGATTTCGGCGCGAAAGCCCACCGTATTGGCGTTCGCGAGATTGTTCGCGATCGACGCCTGCCGGGCCATTGCGCCGCGCATCGCGGTAAGTGCCGTATTGACGAGCCGGTCCATGGAAAATTCCTACGTTCGCTGGAAAGTCGCGCCGGTCCCCACCCCGTAGGAAGGGACCGGCGCGGCTCGCTTATCAGGTGCGGATGTTGACGATGGTGGTGGTCAGCGTGTTTGCCGCCTCGATCGCCTTGCTGTTCGCCTGGAAGTTGCGCTGCGCCGCGATCAGCGACACCAGTTCGTCGGTGATGTCGACGTTGGACCGCTCCAGCGACCCGGTGTTGACCGCGCCGAACATGCCTTCATTGGCCAGACCCAGGATCGGGCTGCCGCTGGCGACGGTGGACGACCAGTGCGCATCCCCCTGCTGGCGCAGGCCTTCCAGGCTGTTGAAGGACGCCATGGCGACCTGACCCAGATAGACGGTGCTGCCATCGGCATAGATGGCCGATACCAGCCCGTCCTTGGCCACGCCCACGCTGGTCAGCTGCGCGCCGTCGGGCAGACCCTGATAGGTGGTCGGCACCTGCAGATCGACCAGATCGGCAGGCGTGCTGGCAGCCGTAGGCGTCGTGGTCGGAACGCCCGTGTCGGGATCGACGGGGAAAACCTGCATGCGTGCGCCGGTGGTGTCGAGCGCGTAGCGATCGTCATCGACGGAGAAAGCACCGTTGCGGGTATAGCTGATCGTGCCGTCTTCGGCCTTGACGGTGAAGAAGCCTTCGCCGGTGATGGCCATGTCCAGCGTCTTGTCGGTGGTTTCGATCGTGCCTTGGGTGAATTGCTGGCTGATGCCCTGCACGCGCACGCCCTGGCCAGCGACCTGATGCGTCGTCTGCATCGGCGCGGCGGCGAAAATGTCGCCGAACTGCGCCTTGCTCTTCTTGAACGCGGTCGAATTGACGTTGGCGACGTTGTTGGAAATGGCCGACAGATCGGCCTGCGCGCCCTTGAGGCCGGACAGGGAAACATAGAAGGTCATGGCGTAACTCCCTAGGTGAACAGAAAATGGGGGTGAAAATAAGCGTGAAAAGCGAGTGGATTAGCTGAGGCTGATGGCGTCCGACGGGCTGTAGGTGCCGAGCGCGGTGATGAGTTTGGATGCGGAGCCGTCCGCCGGAGACTGGACGGCGGCGATCGTCGCCCAGGTCGCGACCTTGCTGGGGGTCGCGCCCCTGACCTTGACCTGAAGCGCGGCGTTGCTGACGGTTGCGCCGGTGTCGTCCTTGCCATCCCAATAGAAGCTGACATCGCCTGCGGGCCGTGCGCCCAGATCGATCGACTTGACGACATTGCCATTGCCATCGACCAGATCGACCGATGCGCCATCGACTGCGGCAGGCAGGGTGATCTGGCCAGCATAGAGGCCATTTGCGTCCGGCGCTGCGATATTGCTCTGCACCAGCATGGATTTGCCGATCCAGCTCGCCGCATCGCCCAGGCGCGTGCCCGACAGCTGTTCCTTGATCGACGCCAGATTGGCGTTCATTTCGGCAATGCCGCTCGAATTGGTGATGGTCGCCATCTGCGACACCATTTCGGCGTTGTTGACCGGCTCGAACGGATCCTGCGTCTGCATCTGCGCGGTGAGCAGGCGCAGGAAATCCCCCTGACCCATTTCGGATTTGCCGGTGCCGACCTTGGCAGTCGGATTATAGACCGAAAGCCCGGCGCTGTCGGTGACGGTGGATGTCGTCATTTGCCGATCCTTATGGTTTCGAGCATCAGGGACTTGGCGGTGTTGAGCACCTGCACATTGTTCTGGTACATGCGCGCCGTCTCGATCATGTCGATCATCTCGGCATTGCTATCGACCGCCGCTTCCCACACATCGCCATTGGCATCGGCCAGCGGGTGATTGGGATCGTGCCGCTTGGTCGGCTGCGCGTCGGTTGTGACCACCTTGTCGACCTTGACCGTCGACACGCCTGGGCTGTCGGTGACTGACTGGAACACCGGCTTGATCGCGCGATAGGCTTCGGCGGCGCTGCCGGTGACATTGCCCGCGTTCGCCATGTTGGAAGCCGTCGCGTTCAGACGCACCAGCTGCGCGCTCATGGCGCGACCGGCAATGTCAAAAACATTCATGGGGCCAGAGCCGCTCATGCTCATTCTCCCTTCAGTGCGCGGTTGATGGTGTTGATGCGGCCCTCAAGGAAGGAGAGGGTCGTGCGATATTTGACGGCATTTTCCGCAAACAGCGTCTGTTCGGTGCTCAGTTCCACCGTGTTGCCGTCCAGGCTGGGTTGCAGCGGGACGCGATAGCCCATGGCGTCGTCGACGGCCTTGGACACGTCAGCCGCGCCGCCGCTTGCCTGCGTCGTCGCCTGCTTCAGCGCGGCGTCGAAATCGATGTCGCGCGCCTTGTAGCCGGGGGTGGAGGCATTGGCGATGTTGGACGCGAGCAGGGACAGGCGCTGCGAACGAAGTGCCAGCGCCTTTCCATGGATCCCGAACAGACTTTCTTCCACCGACATGCCTTTTGCCCTTTGCCAGGCCTAAAAGTTGGTCGACCGCTGCCGTTCTCATGCCTGATGGCGTTCGATACGGGCGATCCAGCCTGATATTCGCAAGAGCCGTGCCAATTTGCGCAGGTGACGCAGGGGTAGGGTGAAAATCCCCGGAATACGGGGCTTTGGCGGATAGGGGCGGCAAGGGCGGCAAGAAATTGCCGGTCGGCGGCACTGCCTTGCCGTTGTCCGGTGACGGCCAAAATGGGGACGAATTTGCATGATCGCGATGATGGGCCATCTGTTCGACCCGCTGACATTATTGGCCATGGTCGCGGGCATCATATTGGTCGCGCTGTTCCAGAACGGGGTCGCGGCGCTTGGCCGGGCGATCGCGGCGCTCGTGCCGCTGGTCACTGCCGATCCGACGCGGGATCGTGATGCGGCGCGCGCCGCCATGCTCAAAATCGATCAGGTGGCGCAGCTGCGCGGCCTGTCCTGCACTGACCGGGTCAAGACCGCCAATCCCTTCCTGACAGAAGCCGCCCGCAGGCTCGCCAACAGCGACCGCGCCGACCTGTTCGAACTATGGGCGGCGCAGGCGCTGGCCGACCGGGCGCAGCGCCATGCCGGCGCGCGCAATGTGTGGCTCTCGATCGCTGATGCCGCGCCCGCGCTGGGCATGGCCGGGACGATCATCGGCCTTATTGGCATGTTCGCGGCGATGGATGATCCCGCTGCGCTCGGCCCCGCCATGGCGCTGGCGCTGCTCACCACCTTTTATGGCGTCGTCATCGCCAATATGATCGCAGCGCCCATTGCCGCGCGCCTGGCCGACCTGTCCGAACGCGAACTGGCCTGGCAGCAGGAGGTTGTCGCCCGGATGCTGGGCATCGCGCGGCGCGAAAATGCGCCGCTGCGCCGGGCGTCGATCCGCGAAGTCGCATGAGCGCGTCCACCACCGTCGCCGCGCGGCGCAACCGCTGGGCGGTCAGCTTCGCCGATCTTTTGCTTCTGCTGCTGGCCTTCTTCGTCCTGTTGCAGGCCAGCGGATCGCGCCGCGACGCCATGCTGGGGCAGGTCGCGCAGCAATTTGGCGGCCGCGTCATGCGGCCGGGCGTGGAGATGCGCGCGGTCGAACTGTTCGTGCCGGGGGAAGCCATGCTCACCGATCAGGGCCGCGCCCGCCTGTCCGTCATTGCCCGTCAATATGCCGGGCAAGCCGGTGGCGTGGAAATTCGCAGCCATGGCAGCGACCGCGCGCGCCAGCGTTTCGACGACTGGGATCTTGCGGCCGCCCGTCTCGGCGCAGTCGCCCGCGCGCTCAAGCTGGACGGCATATCGCAGGATCGACTGCGGATTCGCGGCCTCGATCAGGCCGATGGCAGGGGCGGGCAGGGGCAGGTGATCCGCATCGCGCCGGGCGCCAAGACCGAATAACAGCCCAAACTGGCACGGATATTGCTGAATTCCCCGGAAAGACCCTCCGTCTTTTCAGGAGACAGAATGTGTTTCGAGCCAAGCCAATCCTTCTTGCCGCCATCGCCCTTGCGGCCGCGCAACCCGCGCTGGCGCAGCAGAAGTTCGAGAATCTGGACCGGATCGACAGTCTGGTGGCGATGACCGTAGGCGCCAATCTGGGTGAACCGGGCGGCCCCGTCGCGCCGGTCGATCGCCGCCTGAAGCTTGCCGCTTGCCCCACCACCCCCGCGGTCGATGGCCCCATGTTCGGCGCTGCGATCGTCAAATGCGACGCGCTGGGCTGGCGCATTCGCGTGCCGCTGGTTGCGGGAGCATCCGCCGCCGCGTCGGGCGCTGTGCCGCGCACCGCTGCCGCCAACCGTTTCACCCCCGCTGCCCGCCCGGCCCCGGCGGAACATGTCGTCAAGCGCGGCGATCCGGTCCAGTTGATGGCCGGCAACGCTGCCTTCAGCGTCTCTCGCGTGATGATCGCGGATGAAGATGGCGCGGTCGGCGAAACCATCCGGGTGCGCGAGGACAAGAAGTCCGCACCGATTTTTGCGCAAGTCGTCGAAATGGGACTTGTGCGTATTCCTGGATTTAAGGATTTCTGAACCTGTCCGTTATAGGTGTAAGGGACGAGTGAAGGATTAGACCCATGATTAAGTCCGTCGGCCAAAGCATCAGCGCCGCCATAGAGGCGAACCGCCTGCGTGAAGGGGGCAAGACGCGCGCGTCGTCGACCACCGGCTCGACCACCGCTTCGTCGTCGGCATCGTCGGCCAGCCCAGCTTCGCGCATGGCGGCGGAAGGCGCGCCGATCGACATGGATCGTGTCGCCGCCATCAAGGCCGCGATCGCGTCGGGCAACTACCCCGTCAACCCATCGGCCATTGCCGAGCGCATGGTCGCGCTCGACCTGCCGGTCGCTGGTTAAGGGACCGGGCAGATGTCGCTTGGCCTTGCTGCGCTGGACGATCTGTTCGAAGCGTTCGAGGATCTGCGCGACGTGCTGGACGGCAATGATGCCGCGGCGATCGAGATTGCCAGCAACCGGGTAAGCCACAGCGCCGCCGCCATCCGCGCCATCGGGGCATGGCGTTCCGAACCCCAGACCGTTGCGCGGCTGAGCGCGATGCTCCCTTTGATCGACAGCGCGCGGATACGGGTCAATCTGCTCGCCGATCATGCGAATCAGCGGCTGGCGATGCTCGCCGCCCATGGCGCGCGCAACGCCCCGCTGACCTACAGCCGCTAAAAAGGGCGACCAAACGCCAAGACGAAAAAGCGGCGCCCATCGGCGCCGTTTTTCGTTTGGCGGATGTTCGCGCCAGAAAAATCCTCCCCTGCAAGGGGAGGGGACCGGCGCAGCCGGTGGAGGGGTGTCGCCCTATCGATGCCGCGCACCTGCTCCGTCTGCATAACCACAATCGCAGAAAAGCAAATAGTTGCGCCCGCATTAACCAAATCTTGGCATAAGCCTTGCTCTAATGCTCCCCAGAACCAAGTGGGGAACATGTGCCGATGTCGGCTTTTGCAGACATTACAGCGACGGGGACATCGACAGGCAATCGCGTCACGAACGCGATCGCCATGGCGAGCCGCCGTACGGGCGTGGATTTCGCCTATCTGCTGGGTCAGGCCAAAATCGAATCCAGCATGAACCCCACCGCGCGCGCGACGACATCGTCCGCGACGGGCCTTTACCAGTTCATCGACCAGAGCTGGCTGGCGGTCATCGACCAGCATGGCAGCCAATATGGCCTCGGCTGGGCGGCCGACGCAATCAGCCAGGGCAGCAATGGCCGCTATTATGTGTCGGACCCGGAATTGCGGCAGCAAATACTCGACCTGCGCAAGCATCCTGAAACCGCGTCCGTGATGGCGGCGGAACATGCCGCCGACAACAAGGCTTTTCTGGAAAAGCGCCTTGGCCGCGAGGCCGAGCCGGTCGATCTCTATCTTGCCCATTTCCTGGGGGTAGGCGGCGCGAGCAAATTCTTGTCGGTCCATGACCGCGCGCCCGATGCCACGGCAGCCTCGCTCTTCCCGTCGGCGGCGCGCGCCAACCGTTCGATCTTCTACGACCGTGCCGGCCATCCTCGCAGCTTCGCCGACATTCGCGATCGCTTCGCCTCCAAATTGCAGAAGGGCGTCGATAGCCTGGGCGGTCCCGTCCAATATGCCGACGCTTCGCTGCCCGGCGGCGCAAAGACGGTGCAGCCCGCCGATTATGTGCGGATCGAAACCCAGCGCCTTGAACAGCAAATCGATGTCGGCATCCGGCCCCAGCCGCAAACCGCACGTCTCGCCTATCTCATGCTTGCCACCCTCGGAAGGTAACGGCTCCTCATGTCTCCCAACCAAATCAAAGCGAAGATCTGGATGAGCGCCGCCAAGGGGGCGGTGCTGCCCTTCGCGACGCTGATGGTCGTGCTGTTCATGATGGTGCCGGTCCCGGCGATCATGCTCGACATCGGGTTCATCACCAACATCATGATCTCGCTCGCCGTGCTGATGGTGGCGCTCAACGCCGCCAAGCCACTCGATTTTTCCGCCTTCCCGACCGTGCTGCTGTTCGCGACGCTGCTGCGCCTCGCGCTCAACGTTGCATCCACCCGCGTCGTGCTGGTGCAGGGGCATGAAGGGTCCGATTCGGCGGGACAGGTGATCGAGGCGTTCGGCCATTTCCTGATCGGCGGCGACTATGTCGTCGGCATCTTCGTGTTCGCCATCCTGATGATCATCAACCTGGTGGTCATCACCAAGGGCGCGGGCCGCGTGTCGGAAGTCAGCGCCCGCTTCACCCTGGACGCCTTGCCCGGCAAGCAGATGGCGATCGACGCCGATCTGAACGCTGGCCTCATGACCCCCGAAGAAGCCAAGCTGCGCCGCGCGGAAGTCGCGACCGAAGCGGATTTCTACGGCTCGATGGACGGCGCCAGCAAATTCGTGAAGGGTGACGCGGTCGCGGGCATCCTGATCCTGGTGATCAACATCATCGGTGGCATCATATTGGGTGTCGTCAGCCACGGCCTGACTATGGGGCAGGCGGCGGAAACCTATATTCTTCTGGCCATCGGTGATGCGCTGGTCGCGCAGATCCCTGCCTTGCTGCTGTCGATCGCGGCGGCCTCCATCGTCACCCGCGTCAAGAGCGAGGACGACCTGTCCGGCCAGATCGCCAACCAGTTCGGCTCCGGCCGCGCCTGGGTACCGGTCGCGGCGATCCTGACATTCCTGGGCATGCTGCCCGGCATGCCGCACATGATCATCCTGCCGGCCGCCGCCGTTTCCTGGCTGATCGCCTGGAACCTGCGCAAGGCCAGCCAGAAAAAAGCAGCCGAACCCGAACCTGCGCCGCCGCCCGCCAACCCAGCGCTGATCGAATGGGGCGATGTGTCGGACGGCGCGCTGCTCGGCCTGGAAATCGGCTATGGGCTCATCAGCCTGGTCGACGAACGCAAGGGCGCGCCGCTGATGGCGCGGATCACCGGCATTCGTCGCCAATTGTCCAAGGAACTGGGCTTTGTCGTGCCGATGGTCCGGGTGAAGGACAATCTGGCGCTCGAACCCAATCAATATCGCATCACCATCGCCGGTGTCGTCGTCGGCGAGGACGAAATCTGGCCGGACGACCTGCTGGCCCTCGACAGTGGCGCACTGGAAGGCACGGTCGCAGGGCGCGCGGCGAAAGACCCGACCTTCGGCCTCGACGCGGTCTGGATTCCGCAGGCCAAGCGCAGCGAGGCGGTCGTCGCGGGCTATACGGTGGTCGATCCGCCGACGGTCGTGGCGACGCATCTCAACCAGCTGATCGCCATGAACGCGGCGGAAATGTTCGGCCTCGATGAAGCGCGCAAGCTGCTCGACAATCTGAAGGATGTGGCGCCCCAGCTGGTCGATGGCCTGACGCCCGCGACGCTCAGCCTCACGCAGATCAGCGCGCTCTGCCGCGCCCTCCTGTCCGAAGGCATTGCGCTCAAGGATTTCCGCCGCATCTGCGAAGCGATGGTCGACGCCGCCCGCCCGGACATGAGCCACGAGCAACTGGTCGAAGCGGTCCGCCAGCGCATCGGCGCGCTGATCATCCAGGGGCTTGTTCCGGTCAAGATGCCGCTGCCGGTCATCACGCTCGACGGCGATCTCGAAGCCTTGCTGGCGCAGGCCATGCGCGTGGCGGGCGATGCGCGCCACCCGATCGAACCCGCGCTCGCCAACCGGATCGTCGAAGCCGTGGTGCAGGCTGCGCGGCCCCTGCTGGGGCAGGCACGCAATTTCGCCATCGTCACCTCGCCGGTCGCGCGCCGGGCGATGGCGCGGCTGTTCAAGCCGCACCTGCCCGAAACGCCCGTGCTGTCCTTCCTGGAAATACCGGACGGCAAGGGTGTGGAGGTGGCCGCCGTCGTCGGTGGCGAACAACGTCCAACGCCGCGCCACGATCCCGCGCCCCGTCATGATCCCATGATGCAGCGCGAACGGGTCGCTTGAGGAGAGGCTGACCGATGTACATGAACAAGATCACGTCCGGCGCCCACACTTATGGCAGGCCGGGGGACAACAGCCCGGAACGGCTGGCGCGCCAATATATGCCGCTGGTGCGCAAGATCGCCTGGCACGTCCATGGCCGCGTTTCCACCGCGATAGAGGTGGAGGATCTGCTACAGATCGGCATGGTCGCGCTGGTCGAGGCCGCCAATGGTTTTGAGGATCGCGGGCTGGGCTTTGCCGCCTATGCGCAACTGCGCGTGCGTGGCGCGATGATCGACCATCTGCGGCGGCAGGCGACGATCTGCCGGTCAGCCATGGCCAAGCGCAAGGATCTGGCCAAGGTGCGCAACCGGCTGGAACAGAAGCTGGGGCGCCTCCCGACCGAAGCGGAAATGTCCGCCGACATGGGGCTGGAACCGGCCGCCTATCGCGAAATCGCCGACAGCGTGGAAATGGTCCAGCACACAAGCATGGACGAAGTCTATTCCGACCAGTCGATGTGGTTCGCCGATGTGGAGGACCGCGCCGACGACATATTGGAACGCGAATCGCTCAAGGCTGCGATCGCCCGCGGCATCGGCGAATTGCCGGAGCGCGAGGCGCTGGTGCTGCAACTCTATTTTGTCGAGGAACTCAATCTGGAGGAGATCGGCCACACGCTCGACATTGGCGCGGCGCGGGTTTGCCAGATCAAGAAAGCCGCGCTCGACCGCCTGCGCGAGAAACTGCGCGACTGGGACTGAGCACACACAATCTCCGTTCGCCCTGAGCGAAGTCGAAGGCTTGTCCCTCTTGCGAAGAAGAACAAGGCTTCGACAAGCTCAGCCCGAACGGTTTTGGCCGTAGCCTGCCTCACTCATCATTCGCGGCAAACGGCCCCATCCGCCGCTCGTCGCCATTTGGCCAGCGAAAGCGCAGCGGGCGATAGCTTTGCGTGCGCCACCATGGATCGGCGACCACGAACAGGCCGCCTTGCTCGGCCCGCCGCCCCAGATCCTTGCGCGCGGTCAGCGCCGCCAGCACGGGGGCCAGCAACAATCCCGCCACCACCGGGCTGATCCAGCCCAGCCCACCGGCCTGCACGGCCATGGCGGTCAGCCCGATCCCCAGCAGAATATGCCATTTGAACAACCAGATCGCATCGAGCGCGCCCATGCCGTCACGGTCGCGGGTCTGCCCGTTCCAGCTGCTCTTGCGCCCCATCAATATGCCGAAAAGATTGATCGTCTGCGTGAGCATTGCCACCGGTGCCATCAGGATGGACAGCACAATATCGGCCATCACCCCGCGCGTCATCCGTGCCGCGCCGCCAAAGCCGATCCGCCGCGCCGGGTCGATCATCGCCCAGATCATTGCCAGCAGCTTGGGTCCAAACAGCAATGTCGCCGTCACTGCCAGCAGCCCGCCAGACGGCAACACTGCGCTCGGCGGCCACACACCCGCCAGCGCGCCGCCCAGCACCACCAGCATCAGCGCCAGCCACAGCGGCGACGTACAATAGGCCGACGCGCCGACCAGCAACTGGAATCGGCTGACCGGATGCAGCCCGGCAATCTTCATGAATAACGGCACATGCTGGATATTGCCCTGGCACCAGCGCCGGTCGCGCGTGAACAGGTCGGGCATGGCGGGCGGGAATTCCTCGAAACTGTCATCCGCATTCACCATATGCACGTCCCAGCCACGCCGCCGCAGCAGCGCAGCCTCGATCATGTCGTGGCTCATGATATGCCCGCCAAAGGGCGCGCGGCCCGGCAGCTCCGGCAGGCCGCAGCTCTGCGCGAACGCCTTGACCCGCACGATGGCGTTATGGCCCCAGAACATGCCTTCGGACCCGGCCCACCAGATCATGCCCGCCGCTGAAATCGGCCCGAACAGCCGACTGGCAAATTGCTGCCAGCGCGCAAACAGCGTCGCGGCGCCGACGACGGTGGGGACGGTCTGGATCAGCCCGACCTGCGGATGCCGTTCCATGTCGGCGGCCAGCCGCGCCATCGTCTGACCGCTCATCACGCTGTCCGCGTCCAGCACGACCATATAGTCATAGCCGCCGCCAAAACGCTCCACCCACTCGGCGATATTGCCCGGCTTGCGCCCGATATTCAGCGCCCGGCGGCGATAATGGACGGGGCGGGAAAAGGATTCGCGTAATTCCAGATAGGCGCGACGCTCGACCTCGCCATTTTCGGGGTTGGAATCGGACAGGATGAAAAATTCGAACCGTTCGCCCCCCATCACCTGCGCCAGCGATCGCTCCATGATCGACAGGCGACCCAGCACGCCCAGAAAATCCTCGTTACAGACCGGCAGCAGGATCGCGGTCTTTCCCGCCAGCGCGGTGGCGGATGTCAGTGCATGCGGCGTCACGGCGCGCCCCTTGCCCACGGTCAGCAGCAGGAAGCCGATTGACGCAGTGGCGAAACCGAAAGCGATCCAGGCGAAGAGCGGGATGAACAGCGCCAGATAGACGCCCTCCCAGGCCGAAATCCCGTCCAGCCCGATCGACCGGCGCATTTCATGCGCGGCCATGGCGGCGGGCAGCAATGCCAGCAGAACGACCAGCAGGCGGCGCGCCCACAGATCGATATTGAACCGCCGCCGCACGATCATCGGCGGACGACCGGCAAAATCCTGCACCGGCATGGCGATCGGCGTTTCCGCCGGCACCTGCTCAAATGCCCTTGGCATGGGCTTTTCTCCGGTGACGGCATCCGCCGACAGCACGCCTCCCGTCACTTGCGTTCCAGACCTGATTAGCTTTGACCCAGAGGACAGAACCGCTCGTTACGCTGGCGGTTCCCTTCATCCTGTGATTGGATAATGCACATATTCGCTGAAAACGCGACCTGCACTCCGCAATTGCAGCCGAACTTCGGACTGGACGCCCGCATTGGTCGCCAGATCGATGACCGCGCGGTACAGGCCCGGCTGCCCCAGCACGGGATACCCCGCCGCCTTGATCAGCCTGCCCCCGGTCACGTCCGTCCACACATCCGGCCGCACGCCATCCGGCACATCGGCAAAATCGACCACCAGTCGCTGCGCGTCGGGCTGGTCGCCACGCCCGCGCCAGACATTGGCGACTCTTGCCAGCACGGTTCCGGCCGGATTTTGCGCCGCCGACCAGTCCAGCCGGTAGGCGAGGTCAATCCGCCGCCCTGGCACCGGCGCAGCATCGGGCGTCCAATAGGCCGCGACATTATCGGTATATTCGCTGTCCGTCGGAAAACTGTAGAGCCGCACCTGTCCCGCGCCAAGCGGCCGGGCAGGGCTCGCCCAAAGCGAGGGGCGACGGTCGTAAAAGACGCCATCATCCTGATAATGCGCAAAATCGCGGTCCCGCTGGAGCAGGCCAAAGCCCTTCGGATCGCGCTCGGCAAAGGCGCTGATCTGCGGCATGGCGGGATTGACCAGCGGCCGGGCATGGACGCTGCCATCGCCACTGGCGATCGAGAGCATGTCGCTGTCATGGATTTCCGGTCGCCAGTCGGTCCCCTGCCGGCGGTTGGCCTGATCATACCAGAACATGCTGGTCATCGGCATCAGCCCCAGTTCGGGGATCGCGCGACGGGGGAACAGCGCGGCGGTCACATCCTGCCGCACGCCGTCCTTGCCCAGGCTGCTGACGAACCGGAACGCGCCGGTGATCGACGCGCCATCCAGCAGCGCGTGGATGGTGACGCTGCTGTCGCCCGTCCGCTCCAGCCAGAAATGGGTGAAGCGCGGAAATTCCTCCTTCCCCTGCAGGCTGGTATTGATCGCGATCGCGCGGGCGGACAGGCCGAACTGCTTTTGCGGGCTGGGCGCGCGGAAATAGCTGGCCCCCAGAAAGGACAGCCAGTCGCCGTCGCGCGCGGCGTTCATGATCCGGAACCCGGCAAAGCCTGCGTCGGGGGGCAGTTTCTTGACAGGATTGCTGTCCGGCGCATCGAACATGGCCGGATCATAGCGCAGCGGCGTCGCGCGCCCCTTGTCGACCAGCGCGATCTGCACCGGCTGCGCCGCCGTCCGGCTGAGCGGGAACAGGCGGACGCCGGTATCGCCGGGCAAATCGCCCCAGATGGTGCGATCCTCGGCAAAGCGCGCCTGATGCAGCGCATCATAGTCGATCGCCTGCGCACCGGGATAGAGCGGCGTTTCGGCAAATGGCGTACGGGCCAGCCGCTGCGCCCGCGCAATCAGCCGGTCCCAGGAAAATGGCTCGCTGGCGGCCTGCGCCATCAGCCTGTGGGGAAGGATCAGCGCAGCGCTGGTGGCGGCGATCATCGCGCGCCGGTTGATATGGGTCATGGCTTTCATCATGGAAGGCATAACCGCCAAAGCCAAGGGCGTATCCTTATATCCCTATGCGATGGACATGCCGGTGCGGCCTCACAAAATGCGCCCTTTCGCGCATTTTCAGGAACGCGACGAAACCCCCGCCCGGGGGGACGAGGGTTTCGCATATGCTGGTCGTTAGATCGAAGTTGTGACCCCCGGCACGGTGGGGACTGTTGATGTGCCGGGGGCTACTTGGCGCGGCTGTCCGGTGACCAGGACCTCAGCCGACCAATTCGGTTGGCCTGATTTAGCCGATCAGCTTCAGCACGCCCTGCTGGCTCTGGTTGGCCTGTGCCAGCATCGCGGTCGACGCCTGGCTCAGGATCTGCGACTTGGCGAGAGCGGTCGTTTCGGCCGAGAAGTCGGCGTCTTCGATGCGGCTGCGGGCGTCGGTCAGGTTGGTGACGTTGGCGGTCAGGTTGTTGACCGTCGATTCCAGGCGGTTCTGCGCGGCACCCAGCTTGGCCTGGGCGGTCGATACGGCCGACAGGGCCGTGTCATAAAGCGCCAGGGTCGCCGTGGTGGCGGTGCCGGCGCTGACCGTGGCGGCCGCCGCGCCGACGACCGGCGAAAGGTCGATGCCACCCAGCGAAAGCGAGACAGTGTCGTTCGCGGTCGCACCGGCCTGGATCGAAACCGTCGCAGCGGTGGTCGGGAACAGCGAGATGCCGTTGAACTTGGAATTGGTCATCGTGGTGCTGATCTGGGTGGACAGCTGGTCCAGTTCCGACGTGATGTTCGCCTTGGCGTTGGTGTCGTTGGTGCCGTTCAGCGCCTGAACGGTCAGTTCACGCATACGCTGCAGCATGTTGGTGACTTCGCCGAGCGAACCTTCAGCGGTCTGGGCCAGGCTGATGCCGTCATTGGCGTTGCGGATGCCCTGGGTCATGCCGCGGATCTGCGAGGTCATGGTCGAAGCGATCGCCAGGCCAGCGGCGTCGTCCTTCGCGCTGTTGATGCGCTTGCCGGTCGACAGGCGTTCCATCGCGGTGCTCAGGCCCTTGCTGGCCATCGAGGAAGCGTTGGCGGAGCGCAGAGCGGCGGTGTTGGTTCCGATAACAGTCATGGTGTTTCCCTTTCCGTGTCAATCAGGTCGCTGCCATCCGTTAGAGCGCTTGCGGCCTCGAAAGGGGATAACGGCGGGGTGCGGCGGGCTTTTAGGGGCGCTGTCGAATTTTCTGCATTTTTCGTGTTTTGCCCGTCGCTTACCGGCCCTCCACGCGCGCGCGTGATATATTAAGTCGGTTTGGGCCGTTGCCGTGGCGGAAAATAATTGCCGCCATGCGGCAAGTCCTGCCGGCAATTAACCAATTGCTAACCACGGTAGCGCACATTGGGACCATCGAAGAAGGCCAGGGCGTACGGGGGTACAAGCTGGCCAGCCATTTGGGGACCAACTAATGTCATCGCTCGATATGAGCCGAGGCGTCTGTGCGCTCGTTCCAGGGTTGCAGCACTGGCTGGAAAATGCCCTGTTCGCTGTCCGGGTCGTCGATGCCGCCGCACCGCGCGAACGCGATAGCCGCCGCGTGCTGCTGGCGACCGAAATCGGCCACGCGACGCACCGCGATATATTGATCTCGCTTGTCGACGGCGCGCCGTCGCTGGTCGCCGCCGCCAACGGCCTGCCCGCCCGTGTCGCCTTCGGGCTGGAAGATATGGGCTTCGCCTTCGCCCTGATCGCCGAACTGGCCCGTCCCGCGGCTATTCCTGCGGTGGGCGACAGCGCCAGCGCGCGCCTCATGACGCTTGCCGGTCGGGTCGCACGCAGCGAAGCCACCGTTCTCATTCAGGGCGACACCGGCACCGGCAAGGAAGGCATGGCGCGCTTCCTCCACGCCCAGTCGGGCCGCACGTCGGGCGATTTCATCGCCGTCAATTGCGCCGCGCTGCCGGAAACCATGATGGAAGCGATGCTGTTTGGCCATCGCAAGGGCAGCTTCACCGGCGCGGCCAATGCGTCCGAAGGGCTGTTCCTGGCGGCGGACGGCGGCACGCTGTTCCTCGACGAAATCGCCGAACTGCCGATCGCACTTCAGGCCAAGCTGCTGCGCGCCTTGCAGGAAGGCGAAGTCCTGCCCGTCGGCGCGACCCACGCCGTCCCGGTCAATGTCCGCGTCATCGCCGCCTGCAACCGCGATCTGGCCGCCGAATGCGCCGCCGGACGGTTCCGCGAGGATCTCTACTGGCGCTTGAATGTCATGCCGCTCGACCTGCGCCCGCTGGCCGAGCGCCCCGGCGACATCGCCGCGATTGCCGCCGCCATGCTGCTGCGCTTTTCGGACATGGCCAAGGACGGCTTTGTCTGGCCGACCGCCGCCGCGCTCGACAAGCTGGCCGCCCATGCCTGGCCGGGCAATGCCCGCGAACTGGGCAACGTCCTTCAGCGCGCTCTGGTGCTGCGCGATGGCGATCGGATCGACGCGCACGACCTGCATCTGGCGAGCGCGCCCCGGCCCCAGGGCCTGCACATCGTCTCGCCCGAACCGGCCGAACCCGTCCGCCTGCGCGACGTTGCCCATCACAGCAAGCTGGAAGCGGTCCGCACCGCGCTGCGCGAAACCGACGGCCACCGCGCCGCCGCCGCGCGCAAGCTCGGCATTTCCGAACGCACGCTGCGCTATCGGCTCGCCGAAATGCGCGATCTGGCTGCGGCTTGAAGGGAGGATAGGGCATGACCGGCATTTCTCCGACAGACAATGTGATGGCGATCCGCAACGCCATCCTGCAAAAAAACGCCGCGCTGCGCGACGTCGCCTCGACCGGGTCGGTCGGCGGCGCGAACGCCCCAAACGGTACTGCGCCCGGCGGCTTTACCGAAGCGCTCAACAGCGCGCTGCAACAGGTCAATGGCCTGCAAGGCAAGGCCGGTGAGGCAGCCGCCGCGTTCGAGCGGGGCGAAACCACCGACATCGCCGCCGTCATGCTGGCCAAGCAGCAGGCGTCGGTCAGCTTCGAAGCGACCCTTCAAGTCCGCAACAAACTTCTGTCCGCTTACAAGGACATCATGAGCATGCCGGTCTAAATCATGAGCGAGAACGCACTCACCATCGATGGCGGCGCTGCCGCCCGGCCCGCCCTCCCGGCGACCGCTTCGTCCGGCTTCGGCTCGGCCAAGGGGGTCGACGCGCTGCGCGCGCGGCTCACCGGCTTCATGAAACAGCCAGCGGTAGCCAAGAGCCTGCCGCTGCTTGGCCTGCTCGGCGTCCTTGCCGTCGCTGGCCTCGCCTGGATGGCGCTGCGCGAACCGCCGCAGCGCGATCTGTTCCGCGGCCTGCCCGACGGTGACAAGTCCGCCGTGGCGCAGGTTCTCGACCAGAACGGCATTCCCTACGACTTCGACAATAGCGGCGCGATGACCGTGGGCGAGGGCGATTATTTCAAGGCGAAGATGATGCTCGCCGCGCAGGGCCTGCCCAAGAGCGCGCCCGACGGCAACAGCATGATCGATAGCCTGCCGATGGGCGCCAGCCGCGCGGTCGAGGGCGAAAAGCTCCGTTCGGCCCGCGAAATGGATCTGGCCCGCACCATCGAGGCGATCGACAGCGTCGAAAGCGCCAAGGTCCACCTCGCCGTAGAACCGCCCAGCGTATTCCTGCGCGACCGGGCCAAGCCGTCCGCCTCGGTCATGCTGCGCCTTGCCAATGGCCGCACGCTCACCGATGCGCAGGTCAGCGCGATCGTTCACCTCGTGGCATCGTCCATTCCCGAACTTTCGCCCGACCAGATCTCGCTGGTCGACCAGAATGGCCGCCTGCTCAGCAAGAATGACAGCGACTCCGGCGACGATCGCCAGCTGGCGATCCAGAGCCGGATCGAGGACCGCTATCGCCAGTCGGTCGTCGCGCTGCTCACCCCGATCCTGGGGGCCAATAATTTCTCGACCGAAGTCCATGCCGAACTCAATTTTGCCGAGCGGCAGGCGACCCGCGAAACCTATCCGCAGGACGAAGCCCGGTTGCGCACCGAACAGGGCACCTGGGCCTCCGATCCGCGTGGTCAGGGCACGGGCGAAGCATCGGGCATCCCCGGCGCGCTCAGCAATCAGGCGCCCGTCAACCCGACCGTGACCCAGACCAATCCCAATGGTCAGGCCGTGCAACAGGGTCAGACCGCCGCGCAGACGCCCGGCACGCCGCCCAACCCGCTGATGAAGACCGAGGAAACCTTCAACCGCAGCTTTGAACTGGGCCGTGAAGTGTCCGTTACCAAGGATGCGGTCGGCACCGTCAAGCGCCTGTCGGTCGCCGTCGCGCTCGACAATGCACCCGATGGCAAGGCGCGCACGCCGCAGGAAATCGCTGCCCTCGAAGCCTTGGTGAAGGGTGCGATCGGCTTCGACCAGGCCCGTGGCGACGTGGTCGCGCTCTCCTCGCGCAGCTTCCTCAAGACGCCGGAAGAACAGCCCCTCTGGTATGAGGCGGATTGGGTCTCGCCGCTCATTCGCAACGTCTCGGCCCTGCTGGTCGCGCTGCTCGTCATCTTCGGCATCGGCCGCCCGCTGCTCAAGCGTCGCGCCGCAGCACAGGAAGCGATCGCCGCCGACACGGCCCAGAATGGCCAGCGCATCGGCCGCGAAATTTCCGGCGAACTGACCCGGCAGGCGGTCGAGGCGCCCGATCCGGCCCGCCCGGTCACGCTCGATATGATTTCCTCCACCTATGACTATGCCCAGCGCGCCGACCTCATTCGCAACTTTGTGAAGCAGGACCCCGACCGTGCCGCCCTGGTCGTCCGCGACCTCCTGAAGGAGGGGAAGAAGGAAAATGCCTGAGATCGTTCCCGGTCGGCCAGAGGCGCTCAAGGGCAGCGCCGCCGCCGCCGTCCTGCTGATGCTGTTCGACGAGGATGAGGCCGCGCAGATCCTTGCGCGCCTGGAGCCTGATGAAGTGCGCCAGCTGGGCTATGCCATGTATGACGTCGCCGATGTCGATCCTGAAGAGGTGAACGAGGCGCTCGACCATTTCGTGACCAAGGCGAAGAAGCGCACCACCATCGGCTATGGTGCGACCCGCCATATTCGCGGCGCGATGACCAAGGCATTGGGCGAGGAGCGGGCCGAAACCATCCTCGCGCGCATCACCCCGCCGACCCGCTCCACCCAGCTTGAAATGCTCAAATGGATGGACGCCAAGGAAATCGCCGCGCTCATCGAGGCGGAGCATCCGCAGATCATGGCGATCGTGCTGGCCCATCTCGAAGCGCCGATTGCCGCCGACGTGCTGCAATTGCTGCCGGTCGAATATCAGGAAGAGATTGTCTACCGCATCGCCACGCTAGGCCCGGTGTCGAACGAGGCGCTGGACGATCTGGAGCAGTTGCTGCTGCGCGGCCCCGCCAAGAAGCAGGGCGCGGCATCGCAGCGCGGCGGCACGATCGAGGCGGCTGCGATCATGAACAATGTCCGCAAGGACAATGAGCAGCGGATCATGAAGGCGGTGGCCAAGCGCGACAAGATGATCGCCCAGACCATCGAGGAAGAGATGTTCGTGTTCGATAACCTTATCGACATGGATGACAAGAATCTCGGCACGCTGATGCGCACCGTCGACAGCGCCGTGCTGGTTGTGGCGCTCAAGGGCGTCAACGACCTGCTCAAGGCCAAGATCTTTGGCTGCATGTCCGCCCGCGCGGCGCAATCGATCGCCGACGAGATCGAGGAACGCGGTCCGATCCGCCTTGCCGAAGTGATCGACGCGCAAAAACTCATCATCGCCACTGCGCGCCGCATGGCGGACGCGGGCACCATCATGCTGGGTGGCAAGGGGAATGACTTTGTCTGAAGCATTTTCAAGTCGGCCCTTTGCCGACGGCTCGGAAAATGCGGCAACCAGGACTCTGGAGCCGCGCCGCGCCAGCGGAAGCGGCTCCAGAATCTGGGGTGCGGAAGCCATGCAGGATGTCGCGCCGGTCTCGATGACCGGCGTGCGCCAGGTCGAAAGCGGCGGCTTTCGCAGCCTCTATACCTCGGTCCCCGGTCAGCATACCGCCACGATGCGCCATGGCGTCATCGAAATGGAGCCGGAGGCCGATCCGCTGGAGGAGGCCCGGCTGGAAGCCTTCACCATGGGTTTCGACGAAGGCTGTCGCGTCACCGCCCAGACCCATGCCGATGCGTCTGAGGCGCATGAACGGCTGACGCAGGCGCTCGAAATGCTCAGCCCCGCGCCCAGCGGCATGTTATCCACCATGCTCTCGGCCACGGTCGTGCGGCTGGTCGAACAGATTGTCGGCGAAGTGGAGATCGACATCGAACGGCTGGTGCAGCGCTGCGACACCGTTGCCGCCTTTATCGAGGATAATCAGGGCAAGAGCGCCCTTCATCTCCATCCCGACGACATCGCCCTGCTCGAAGGCGAATCGATCGGCGTGTCGCTGGTTCCCGACAAGGCGTTGCACCGTGGCTGCGTCCGGCTCGAAACCGCCGACGGCTGGGTGGAGGATGGCCCGGACGTTCGCCTGTCCCGCCTGCGCGCGCTGATGGACGATATGGAGGGCAAGTCATGATCCGCGCCGCGCTGGCGCAGGCCGAAACCCTGTTCGATCATCTTCAGGTCCAGAATCGCACGCCCCGCCGCGTGGGCCGTCTGGTCAGCCATGACGCGGGCATGCTCGAAGTCACCGGCTTTCGCCGTCCGATCGGCTCCGGCGCGCGCGTCATGGCCAGCGACGGGTCGATCTGCCGCGCCGAAGTCGTCGGCTTTCGTGGCGATCGCACATTGCTGGTGCCGCTCGACGCCGACGCGCCGCTGGAAAACGGCATCCGGGTCGAACCCGATAGCCAGGCCAATATGGTGCAGGTCGGGGAAGGGCTGATCGGCCGCGTCGTCGACGCCATGGGTCAGCCGCTCGACCGCAAGGGGCCGATCATCGCGGGCGGCGTCTGGCCGCTGAACGGGGTCAAGGGCAATGTTCTGGATCGTGGCCGCGTCACCGAACCGTTCGACCTTGGCGTCCGCGCCGTCAACGCCCTGCTGACCGCCGGGCGCGGCCAGCGCATCGCCATCATCGCCGGGTCGGGCGTCGGCAAATCGGTGCTGATGGGCCAGATGATCGCCGGGGCCGAAGCCGATGTGGTCGTTGTCGGCCTGATCGGCGAACGTGGCCGCGAAGTCAGCGATTTTCTCGAAACCAAATTGAAGCACATGATGCACAAGAGCATCGTCGTTGCTGTTCCTGCAGATCATCCCCCGGTGCTGCGCCTGCGCGCCGCTGCGCGCGCTACTGCCATCGCCGAATATTTCCGCGCCCGTGGCAAGAAGGTGCTGCTGCTGATCGACAGCCTGACCCGCTGCGCCCATGCCCAGCGCGAAATCGGCCTTGCCCTTGGCGAACCGCCCGCGATGAAGGGCTATCCGCCCTCCGCGCTCGCGCTCATCCCCCGTCTGGTCGAACGGGCTGGGGTGGATTCGCGCACCGGCGGGTCGATCACCGCGCTCTACACCGTGCTGGCCGATGGCGATGATACCGACGATCCGATCGTCGACGCCGCTCGCGCCATTGTGGACGGCCATTTCGTCCTGTCGCGCCATCTGTCCGAACAGGCGATCTTCCCGGCCATCGACATTGGCAAGTCCCTGTCGCGCGTCATGGCCGACGTGGTGCCCGACGACCATCGCATGGCCGCCGCCAATTATCGCCGCCTGTGGGCCGCTTATGAGGAAAATCGCGATCTCATCCTGATGGGCGCCTATCGCCCCGGCAATGATCCGGTGATCGACGAAGCGGTCCAGCGCCGTCAGGAAATTCTCGACTTCATCCGGCAGGACCAGAAGAGCCGTATCGATCTCGATACCAGCGCCAACGCGCTCGTCGCGAGCTTTAGCGCATGAAGGGGCTTGTGTCCCGCCGCCAGCGCGTGCTGCGCGTACGCCACGTCCAGCATGCCATGGCCGTCGCGGAAACCGCCCGCGCGCGGGACGAAGCGGACGGGCTCGCCCGCAATATCGAGCGCCTCAACAAGGTGCGCGGCGAATTATTCGAGACCGAAGGGGCGGCGACCGGCGCGTCCTTCGCCGCGATGCAGGAACTGGCTACCCGGCTGGAACAGGCCGGGAGACAGCTGGACGGCGCCCTTTATGACGCCCGGCGCAAGGTGGAGGCCAGGGAAGGCATGACTCTTGCAGCGAACCGCGAGAAGGAAATCGCCACCCGCCTCAAGGACCGCGCCCGCGCGACCCTGGAGGAATGGCGCGAAAACAAGCTGGCGGCATTGCCGAGCTATCGTCGGATGCAGCGAAACGGGGAAGTCTGACATGAATATGATTGCCAGCCTCAAGGCGCTACTCTTCGCCAGCACGCCCGTTGGCGCGACCGGCAAGGCCGAGACATCAGCGGTGCCAGATGGCACGGCCGACTTTGCCGCGATGATCGACGCCGCCAGGCTCTCGCCAAACGGATCGCCCGCCGCCGCCAGTGATCCGCAAGGCCATGGCGCGCAGCCTTTGGCGATGCCCCAGGCCAGCATGCCCGACCCTGGCGACAATGCGCCTCTGCCCGATGCCCCCGCCATAAACGCGCCGGTTCCGACAGATGGCGACGCCTTGCCGCTTCCAGCTGCCGCCCCGGCGGTGCCGCCCAGCCCCAGCGCGCCGATCGCCGCCGCGCCGAAGCCGCACGCGCCAAGCCCGCTGCCCATCACCCAGCAATCCGACGATCCCCAGACGGCCCCGACTGCACCGGCTGCGCCCATGCAGTCGGTGGCGCAGCTGCTGGTCGCGGCGCACATCGCGCCTACCGAGGCGGCCGTTATCGCCCCCCAGCAAACGCCCGCGCCCGCCATCGCGCCGTCCGACGCAATGCCGGTGACAGACACGGACGCGGAGCCATCCGACATCGACGCGGAGCGTCCGGAACAGCCCGACGCCCCGCCGCAACCGTCCGCCATGGCGACGATGCTGCCGCCTGCGCCGCCGCTGCCCGCTACGCCCGTATCGGATACGCCCGCCAAACCGGCCCCCAAGGCTGAGCATCATGCGATCCCGGAACAAGGCGCGCCAATGCCTGCGCCCGCGCCCGCCATCGCGCCGTCCGAGGCAATGCCGGTGACAGACGCGGACGCGGAACCTTCCGACATCGAAGCGGCGCGTACGGAACAGCCCGACGCCCCGCCGCAACCGTCCGCCATGGGGATGATGCCGCCGCCTGCTGCGCCGCTACCCGCTACGCCCCCGCAACAATCCCCTGACGCGCCGCCGGCTTCCTCTCCCGCCACGGTCCAGCCCGCCGCCGCGCCAGCCGTAACAATCCAGCCTGTCGGCGATCAAGCGCAATCGATTGCTAACATGGGCGCGGAGCAGCCAGTTGCCCCCATCGCGGCAGCGACGCCGACCGGAAATGGCGCTAATTCTGCTGCCGTGCCAGCTGCGATTGCGCCAGCGCCGGGGCAGGCCGCTCCGCTCGCTGTCGCGCCCACGCCGCTTGACGCCACGGCGACCGGAACGGTGACCGTGCCCAGCCCCGTTCTTGCGCCCGATCCTGCGCCGACGCTTCCCGACCCCGCGTCGGACCCGGCACCCATCATAAACGCCGCCAATATGTCCAGCTCACTGTCGGCCAGGGCAGAGGCCCTGTCGCTGCTCCAGCTTGCGCGTCAGCATATGGCCCGTCAGTCCGCGCCGTCGCCTGCGGCCGGGGGCGACACGGCACCCGCTGATGCACCCGTCGCCCCGACCACGGAGGCGATGCCCAGAGCCATTGACCCCGCCGTCCCCGCGCCCGCCGCCCCGCCGCTAACGATCCCGACCGTCGCCTCCGCGCTTCCCGCGGTCGATCTCTCCGCCACCCTTGGCGCGCAGGTCGTCGACATGGGCGTGTCGGGCCAGTGGATCGATTCGCTGGCGCGCGACATTGCGGGCCTGTCCGCCAATGGCGCGCAGGGCCGGTTCCAGATCAGCAGCGACCAGCTCGGCCCGATCGACGTCAGCATCCGCCAGGGCATTGATGGCGCAGCGGTCAGCCTGACCGTCTCCAGCGACATCGCCGAAGCCGCCCTGCGACAGGACAGCGACCGGCTGCGCCTGGACGCGGGTCTGTCTGCGGTGCGCATCAGCGAGGTGAAGATCGAACGCGCCCCGCATGTCGGCGATGCGGCGCGATCCGACCCGTCGTCGCAGCAGCAACCCTCCCAACAGCAACAGGGCCAGCACAACGGCCCGTCCGCCAACTGGCAGGGCGCTGGTCAGGGTATTGGGCAGGGCATGGGCCAGTCGCAGCAGCAAGGCCGCTGGCAACAGCGTGAAAATATCGCACTCGCCCATAAAGCGGGCGGCGATCCGGCCGTTCTTAACCATGAGCAGACTGGTGATACCGCCAGCCAAGCCATTCGCGCGCGCTATGCGTGACCAGCGCTATCCTGGGGGATATGAACGATGAGCGACGATCCTAAGGCCAAGAAGAAGAAAAAGGGCGGGGGCATGAAAATGATCCTGCTGATCGTCGTCGCCATGGTGGTCGGCGGCGCCGGAGCGGCCGGTGGTCTTTACGCCGCCGGTTTCTTCAGCCCCAAGGAAGAAGGGCCCAAGGAAGACCCCAACAAGCCCGTGCTGGTGCTGGCCGGCGAAAGCGCCGAGGAAATCGCCAAGGCCCATGCCGCGCCGCATGGTGAAGCCGCAGCGGCGGCCCATGGCGCGCATGGCAAGGGCATAGACCTGCCCGCGCCTGCCAACCCGGCCGCCTATCAGGCGACCTATTTCCAGCTTCAGACCCCCTTCACCTCCAACATGTCCGATACGGACGCCTTCGCCCAGATTTCGGTCGCGGTATCGACCTATTACGACCTGCGCGTGATCGACGCGATCAAGACGCACGAAATGGCGATCCGCAGCCAGGTGCTCATGATGCTCGCGCAGCAGCCGGAGGAGATGCTGTCCACCCCCGAAGGCAAGCGGGCGCTCCAGGGCAAGATCAAGGGCATTATCAACGATATATTGAAGCAAAAAACGGGTTATGGCGGGGTTGATAACGTTTATTTTACCAATTTCGTTATTCAATAGGCCTGTCTGAAAGGTCGGGAAATCCCCTGACCCGAAGGGCAGGGGACCAAGATGGACGACGTTCAAACCTACGCCTTCGGGCGCGGGGAATCGCAGGCACCAATGATGCTGTCGGGGCTGGACCGGCTGGGCGAAAAGCTCGGCCGGCGCATCCGTGCGCTGGTGGAACCGATCTGCGGCGTGCGCCCGCAGGTGGAGGCGCAGGACGCGCAGCTGCTCGATTTTTCCGCCTGGTCCGCCCAGGTGCCGGCCTTTACCAGCATTTCCATCTACCGCGTGGCCCCGCTCAAGGGGCAGGTGCTGCTGCGCATGGACGCAGCGATGATTTCCACCCTGGTTGACTGTTTCTATGGCGGTATCGGCAATCGTCCCTTGCCCCCGCGCGGCGAATTCACGCCGACAGAAGACCGGCTGATTGCCCGGCTGTCTGAATCCCTCCTTTCCCGCCTGGTCGAGACATGGTCCGACATCCTGCCGCTGGAACCGGCGCTGATCGTGCGCGAAACCGGCGTCGGTTTTGCTGCCTCCGCCCAGCCGGGCGACCAGATGGTCGTCCAGCGCTTCATGATCGGCATCACCCGCGACCAGCTCTGGCCGGTCGATCTCGTCTTTCCGCTGGCCGCCCTGCGCGCCGTCGAACCGCTGATGGGCACCAGATTACCCGCCGACGATGATCAGAAGGATCCCGTCTGGCAGGCGCGCATTGCCCGCCGCATGCGCGACATCCGCCTTCCCGCCCGCACCGTGCTGGCCCGTCCCAACCTGTCGCTCGCCGAACTGATGCAGCTCAAGGTCGGGGACGTCATTCCCGTCACCATCAGCCGCAGCCTGCCGCTGATCGTGGGTAACCGCATCGTCGCGCGCGGCAGCATCGGCGAACAGGATGGCCGCGCCGCCTTCCAGATTGAAAAGATTGTACAAGGACCCGACCAATGAGTGACATGAGCGAAGCCCCCCGCATGGAGCGTGGAGATGATCCGGTCGGGCGGATGAGCAATAACCATCAGTTCAAACTGCTGGCCGACATTCCCGTGCGCATGTCGGTGGAGGTCGGCTCCACCTCGCTGCGCCTTGCCGAAGTCATGGATCTGGCCGAAGGCTCGATTGTCGAACTGGATCGGCAGGCCGACGATCTGCTCGACATCATGGTCAATGGCGCGCTGATCGCCAAGGGTGAGGTGGTGACGGTCAATGGCCGTTATGGCATCCGCATCATCGACATTGCCGCGACCGAAACCCGGCTGGCCGGGATCGAACGGCGCGGTTGATCGCACGCATCGGATTTTACGCTTGCCTTGACGGCCGAAACTGCGGAACGCAGGGCATTAACCATAATCTGCGGGCGGCTTCATGATGGTCTGGTATTTCGTCAAATTGCTGATCCTCCTGCCGCTGGTCGGCGGCATGGCTTTTGGCGCGCTGTGGCTGTGGCGCAAATATCAGCCGGGCATGATCGGCACGCAGGGCGACCGTTCGCTCAAACTGCTCGAAGCCCTGCCGATGGGGGCGTTCGGCAAGCTTGCCGTCGTGGAGTTTGAGGGCAAGAAAATCCTCCTCTCGGTCACCCGCGGCCGCATCGAAAAAATCGCGGAAGGCGATCATGTCCGTGTTCGCTGACTTGCTCCTGCTACCTGACAATCGTCACCCCGGCGAAGGCCGGGGTCCAGGGCGTTGGCGCGCAGCTTATGCCACCCCGGATTGCGGCCTGCGCCGGAATGACGGGATCAGAATTGCGCTGGCGCTGACGGCCGCCTTTCTTGTGATCCTGCTCTTTTCCACCCCCGCCTTCGCCCAGGCCGCACCCGCTGCGCCGGTCGACAATGGCGGCGCATTGAGCCGCGCCATGGGTCAGATTTCGGGCGATGGCCGCTCGCTCTCGCTCAGCCTGCAAATCCTGATCCTCATGAGCCTGCTGACGGTGTTGCCGTCGCTGATCCTCATGATGACCAGCTTCACCCGCATCATCATCGTCCTGTCGCTGCTGCGGCAGGCGCTGGGCCTGCAACAGACCCCGCCCAACCAGGTGCTGCTGGGCCTGTCCCTGTTCCTGTCCCTGTTCGTGATGCGGCCCGCCATCGACCAGATCAACCAGCTGGCGTTCGACCCCTATGGCAAGGGGCAGATCAGCATAGAGGAAGCGGTCGGTCGGTCGGGCAAGGTGCTGCACGGTTTCATGGCCAAGCAGACGCGCGAAAGCGACCTCAAGCTGTTCGCCGGTCTGGCCGAAGCCCCGCCCTTCCGCACGTCCGCCGACATCCCCTTCACCATCCTGCTGCCCGCTTTCGTCACCAGCGAACTCAAGACCGCCTTCCAGATCGGCTTCATGATCTTTCTGCCCTTCCTCATCATCGACCTTGTCGTCGCCTCCACGCTGATGGCGCTGGGCATGATGATGCTGTCCCCAACCATCATCTCCATGCCGTTCAAGCTGCTCTTGTTCGTGCTGGTCGATGGCTGGGCGCTGACCATGGGCAGCTTGGCGGGGTCGTTCGCGACATGATTGGCGTGCTTACTCCCCTTCCGTTCGTTTCGAGCGAAGTCGAGAAACGGTTGTGCGCAGGTTTCTCGACTTCGCTCGAAACGAACGGCGTTGGGTTGCCCGGCTGATGGAAAACGCCGATTTCTTCATGGGCCTTGCCCAGCAGGCGCTCTGGATCACGGCGCTGGCCGCCGCCCCCATCCTGCTGCCCGCGCTGGTCGCGGGTCTGGTGATCGGCATGGTGCAGGCCGCGACCTCGATCAACGAACAGACGTTGAGCTTCATTCCCAAGATCATCGTCGTCGGCGGTATGCTCGCTTTGTTCGGCGGTTCGATCATGGTGCTGATCGCCGATTTCACCCGCGAGATTTTCGAGCGGATACCGGACCTGCTGCAATGATCGCACCGGGCTTCGCAGGCGTGGAGGCCCAGTTGTGGATCTGGCTGATCGCCATGATCCGCCCCGGCGCGGCCTTCATCGCGGCCCCGGTATTCGGCGCGCCCGCCGTGCCGCTGCAACTGCGCCTGATCCTCAGCCTCGCGCTCGGCCTTGCTGCGCTCAACACCGTCACCATCGTCCTGCCGCCCGACGGCATCGCCAGTTTTGAAGGCGTGATGATGGTCGCGGGCGAAGTGCTGGCTGGTCTCGCCATGGGGTTTGCGGTCCAGATCGGCTATGCCGCCGCTTTCGTCGCGGGGGAAACGATCGGCAACGCCATGGGCCTCAATTTCGCGGCGATGGTCGATCCGTCGTCAGGGCAGGGGACGCAGGTGGTGGGGCAGTTCCTCTCCATCCTGGCGACCTTCCTGCTGCTTGGCATGGACGGGCATCTGCTGCTCGCGGCCTTTGTCGTCAAAAGCTATCAGGCGCTGCCCCCCGGCGCGGCGATGCTGTCCAACGATGCGGTCTGGCATCTGGTCGAATTTGGCGGCGCGTTGCTGGGCGCTGGCGTCACCGTCGCGCTGCCGGTTGGCTTCGCGCTGGTGCTGGTGCAGATCGTCATGGGCATGCTGGCGCGCGCCGCGCCCTCGCTCAACCTGTTCGCGGTCGGCATGCCGATGGCGATGATGGCGGGCCTTGTCCTGCTGGCGATTGCCGCGCCGATCATGGGCGAAGGGCTGACGGTCGCGCTCAAGGCAGGGCTGGATCATGCCCAGTCGATCGCGGAAGGGCGCTAGACCATGGCGGACAGTCCCGGCGGCGGCGAAAAGACCGAAAAACCGACACCCAAAAAATTGCAGGACGCCGCCAAGAAGGGCGACATTCTCCAGTCGCGCGAACTGGGCACGGCGCTGGTGGTGATGGCAGGTATCGGCTGGCTGGCGGTGACCGGCCCCTCGATGATCGACGCCTTGTCGGACATGCTGACACAGGCGCTGCGCTTCAGGCGGGACGATATCGTCGATTTTTCGCCCGCCGAACGCGGGCTGGACCTGCTGACCGGCATCGCCCTGCCGGTGGCTGGCGTCATGCTGGCGACCTTCCTCGCCGCCATCGCCGCGCCCGCCTTGCTGGGGTCGCTTGGGTTCCGCCCCGGCGCCTTCGCGCCCAAGGCGTCGAAATTGAATCCCGGCGCTGGCCTCAAGCGAATCTTCGGCACCCAGGGGCTTATCGAACTGCTCAAGTCCATCGCCAAGGTCGGGCTGCTCGGCAGCATCGGCGTGTGGATGATCTGGGACCGGCTGACCGCGATCATCGGGCTTGGCAAGCAGGGCATCGCACCCGCCATGGCCGACCTTGGCAATATGTTCATCCTGACCTGCCTGGTAATGGCGGGCGGTCTGTTCCTGATCGCGGGCATCGACGTGCCGGCGCAGATCATGCAGCGGGCCAAGCGGCTCGGCATGTCCAAGCAGGAAATCAAGGATGAGCATAAGGAAAGCGAAGGTTCGCCTGAACTCAAGGGCCAGATCCGCCGCCGCCAATATGAAACGCTCAATGGCTCCACCCGGCAGGCCGTGGCGGAAGCCAGCGTCATCATCACCAACCCGACCCATTTCGCCGTCGCGCTGCGCTACAAGCCAGGCGTCGATGCCGCCCCGGTCGTGGTCGCGCGCGGCAGCGACGCGATCGCCGCAGCCATCCGTGAATTGGCCGACCAGAATGGCGTGACCGTCCTCCAATATCCCGAACTCGCCCGCGCCATCTATTTCACCTCGCGCACCGGGCAGATCGTCAATGAAGGCCTCTACATGGCGGTCGCGACCGTGCTGGCCTTCGTATTCCGGGTCGAAAACCGCATGGCGAGCGAGATGGACCGGCCGTTCATCACGATTCCTGAAGACCTGCGCTTCGACGCCGACGGCAAGAAGCATTAACGCCTTCATGGACAGGCTCCGCCTGCTATGGATCGGCGCGGGCCTTACGCTGCTGATATTCGTTCCGGCCTATTGTCTGACCCTGTCCTTGGGTCCAGCCATCCCGCGCGATGGCACATCGCTGGTCGTCGGGCGCGATTTCCTCAACATCTGGATGTATGGCCGCGCCGCGTGGCAGGCCGACCCGGCCCGCTATTATGACATGCCGACCTATCTTGCCGCGCTCGGCCCCGTGGTCGGCGCGGGCTATCCCGGTCAGCTCTGGTCCTATCCCCCCGTTGCCCTGCTGATCGCTGCCCCTTTCGGCCTGCTTCCCTATCTTCCCGCCCTGTCGCTGTGGACGGCGTGCGGCATTGTCGGCTTCACTGTCGCCCTGCGCCTATGGACCCGCGACTGGCGCATCATCGCGCTGCTTCTGGCCGCGCCTGCCGCGCTGATCGGCCTCATGTCGGGCCAGTTCGCGCTGCTGGCCGCCGCTATCCTGCTGGCCGTGCTGCGCTGGCGCGAAAGCCGCCCCTGGCTGGCTGGCGCGCTGGTCGGCCTGCTGCTGGTAAAGCCCCAGCTTGCCCTGCTGATCCCCTTGCTGTTCATCGCGACCGGCAACTGGCGCGCCTTTGCCGCCGCCACCCTGTCCAGCGTCACGCTGGCGGGCGTCGTCGCGCTGATCTGGGGCATCGACATCTGGCACATCTATATCGCCACCGGCATCGCCAACCAGTCGCTGGTGCTCAGTGATCCCGATCATCTCGCCGGGCCGTTCATGCCCACCCTGTTCATGAACCTGCGCGTCATCGGCGTGCCCGTCTCGGCTGCGAGCGCGCTCCAGACGGTGCTGGCGCTGCTCGCCGCTATTCTGGTCTGGCTGCGTTTCCGGCAGCGCCCTGCGCCTGACGACCTGCGTGCCAATCTCCTGTTCCTTGCCTGCGCCGTTTCGGCCACGCCCTACATGCTCTCCTACGACACGCTGGCGCTGGCTGCCGTGGCGGTGCTGGCTCTGGCGGCGGGGGAGGGGCGAATCGGGCCATCGCTCGCCTTCTTCCTCCCCTTGCTTCAGATCGTCGCTGGCATGGCCGGGCTGCCGGGGCCGGGCCTCATCCCCATCCTTCTCGCCCTCCATCTGTCGGGCCAGCAAAAAAACATCGTGGTGAATTAAAGTTTAGCCGCACTCATCCGTAATCTCTTCACGGGGACGCATTATGATGGTGCGTCATGAACGACTATGGTTCACGCAGCGAAGTATCGCCGATAGACAGGGCCGCAACGCGCGCGCTGTCCCCGGTGCAGGCCGTCCCGCCTGCGTCGCTCGGCCGGGCGGGTCGCGAAGCGCCCGGCGCGCGTGGCGCCGCGTCGCAGGTCGACCTTGCCTCGATTGACGAGGATGTCGCCAGCGTTGCCGAATATGCCAAGGTTCATGTCGAAATTGCCGACATATTGGCCGACCTGCGATCAGCGACCAACCCGCCCAGCGTCGAAGCGGCTGCGGGCGCGATCCAGGCGCTGATGCCGGTGCCGATCATTCTGGTGCCGTTGCCGCCCGCCAGCAAGGAAGCGGTCGAACACGCCACCGTCATCGCCCGGCGCATGGTGGAACAGGCCGCCTATGCCAAGGCTGCCCAGGGCGCGATCAGCCGCGCCACGGTCGATCAGGTGCTGGCGTCCGCCAACGGATAATCCGCGCGGGACGTCTCGCGAAAATCATTCCTAAAGGTCTTGCCGCTAGCGCCGTTCTTTCCTCTGAAAGGACGGCGCAATGGCATCGGTCACCTCCAATATCACCACCGCACTCGGCATTGGATCGGGCATCGACACCAAGTCGCTCGTATCGAGCCTGGTCGCCGCCACGCGCGATCCGAAGGAAAAGGTGATCACCGATCGCCAGAGCCTGAACAGCGCACGGATTTCCGCACTGGCGTCCGCCTCCAGTTCGCTGGACACTTTTGCCGACGCGCTGACCACCTTGTTGTCGGGCACTGGCTATGCGGGCGTGCCCGCATCCAACGACACCAGCATTGCCTCGGTCAGCCCGCTGCCGGGGGGCGTGCCCAAGGGATTGCCGGCCCAGCTGGAAGTGCAGCAACTTGCTTCCGGCCGTACCCTGGCGTCGATCCCGGTGTCGGGCGCGAGCGCCGCCAGCGCGGTCGGCGAAGGGGAACTGACGCTGACGGTCGGCGGCTCATCCGCTGCCATCACGATCAACGCCAGCAATAACAGCTATACCGGCCTTGCCGCCGCCATCAACGCATCGGGACTGGGCGTCACCGCATCGGTCGTGACCGACGTGCAGGGGACGCGGCTGGTGATGAAGGGCGCGACCGGCGCGGCCAATGATTTTTCGCTGACATCGGTCAGCGGCGATGATCTGGCTGCCTTCGCCTGGAATGGTGCCGACAGCCTCACCATGGAGTCCAAGGCCAGCCCGCAAAATGCCATCATCAAGCTCGACGGGGTGGAGCAGCATTACGCCACCAACACCATCGACACCGCGATCGCCAATCTGCGCATCGACCTGAACAAGGCCGCGCCCGGCACCACCGTCACGCTGGCGACGACCGAGCCGACCACGTCGATGCGCGACCTGATGGTCGAATTTGTCGATGCCTATAATACGCTGGTCAAGGCGCTGAACACGGCCACGGCGACCGGAGCGGACTCATCGTCCGCAGGCGTGCTGAACGGCGAAGCCTCGATCCGCGACATGCGCCGCCAACTGTCGGCGATGACCTCCACGCCCTTGTCCGACACGGGCACCTACAGGACGCTGTCGGACATCGGCGTCGCCACCAATCGCGATGGCACGCTCAAACTTGATACCGACACGCTGGACAAGGCCATCGCGGCCGATCCTTCCGCGATCACGCAATTGCTCAACCCTGCGGTCGCGTCGGCGACCAATCCGGGGCTGGCGGGGCTGATGGACAGCGTACGGGACAAGATCCAGCTGAAGGACGGCTCCTTCGCGCAATCCCAGGCCAAATATAAGACCCTGGGCGAAACGCTGACCAAGCAGCTGGAAAAGCTCGACACACAGATGGCCAGCTACGAAGCGCAACTCACCAGCGTCTATTCCAAGATGGAAACGCGACTGACCGCGCTCAAGGCGACGCAGAGCTATCTCGATCAGCAGATTGAAATCTGGAACAACAGCAAGAATTAATCGGGGACGGCAGGACGATGTTCTACAATCAGGGTTATGCAGGCAATATGGCGGCGCGGCGCTATGCAGCGGTCCATTCGGGCAGCCGGACGGAAGGCGCGACCCCTCATGCGCTGGTCAAGATCTTGTTCGACGAACTGCTGATCGCGATGGAAGCGGCGGCGCTGGCGGAACGCCAGGGCGACCGGATGAAAGTATCCGACAAGCAGGCGCGGGCGATGTCGATCCTGTTCGCGCTCGAATCGAGCCTGGACTTCGACAAGGGCGGCGACATTTCCGTCGGGCTGGCGCAAATCTACCGCGAAGCGCGCCGCCTGCTGCTCGTCGGCGCCAAGGAAAGGTCGGCAGAGCCGGTCGATCAGGCGCGTGAACTGATCGCGGAAATCGCCGACGCCTGGAATCAGATCGGATAAGATGCGCGCTATGACATGCGCGCTTTCGCGCATTTTCAAGAATGCCAGCATGGTCTGACTGGCCCGTGTTGCGGGGTTGCACCCCAAACATGGCGTCTGTATAGGCGATGCTCGCAAAGGGCGGCCCGGCGGGGGCCGCCTTTTTGCGTTGTACCACCAGTCCTTCGTGCAAGGACGCGCATCAAGCCCAGAAAGGGAAGGCTCATGTCGATTACGCCGCTCATGCCCGTTTACCCCCGGTGCGATGTTCGTCCGGTGCGAGGCGAAGGTTGCTATCTGATCGGTGAGCGCGGTGAGCGCTATCTCGATTTTGCCAGCGGCATTGCGGTGAACCTGCTGGGGCATGGCCATCCCAGGCTGGTGAAGGCCATTGCCGATCAGGCCGCGACGCTGATGCATGTGTCCAACCTCTATGGCATGCCGCTGGGGGAAAAATTCGCGCAGAAGCTGGTCGATACGACCTTTGCCGATACCGTGTTCTTCACCAATTCGGGCGCGGAAGCGGTCGAATGCGCGATCAAGACCGCGCGCCGCTACCATTATGTCAATGGCCAGGCGCACCGGCACAAGATCATCAGCTTCGACAACGCGTTTCACGGGCGGACGCTGGGGACGATCTCGGCCACCAGCCAGCCCAAGATGCGCGATGGGTTCGAACCGTTGCTGCCCGGTTTCGCCGTGGTGCCGTTCAACGATCTGGACGCCGCGCTGGCGCAGATCGACGACAATAGCGCCGGTTTCCTGCTGGAGCCGGTGCAGGGCGAAGGCGGCGTGACGCCAGCGACGCATGAGTTCCTGACCGGCCTGCGCAAGGCATGTGACGAACATGGCCTGCTGCTCATCCTGGATGAGGTCCAGTGCGGCTATGCCCGTACCGGCACCTTCTTCGCGCATGAACAATATGGCATTACGCCCGACATCATGTCGGTGGCCAAGGGCATCGGCGCTGGCTTCCCGCTGGGCGCGTGCCTGGCGACCGAGGAAGCCGCCAAGGGCATGGTATTTGGCACCCATGGCACCACCTATGGCGGCAATCCCCTCGCCATGGCGGCGGGTCTGGCCGTGCTGGAAGAGGTCATGGCCGACGGTTTCATGGATCATGTGAAAGCGATCGGCGCACGCCTGCGCGCTGCGCTGGAACAGCTTATCCCCAATCATGACGGTCTGTTCCAGGACGTGCGCGGCATGGGGCTGATGCTGGGCGTGAAGCTCAACGACAGTGTCGAAGCGCGCGGCTTTGTCGCCCATCTGCGCGACAATCATGGTCTGCTGACCGTGTCGGCGGGGCAGAATGTCGTCCGAATCCTGCCGCCGCTGGTGATTGACGAAAGCCATATCGCCGAATGTGTCGAAAAACTGTCCGCGGGCGCGCGCAGCTATGCGGAGGCCCAGGCGGCCTGATTTTACCTTCGTTCGCGTTGAGCGAAGTCGAAGCGTCGTTTTTCTTCCGCAAGAAAGGAAGCGGCTTCGACTTCGCTCAGCCCGAACGGTCGAGGGGGTTGTTACCAATGACCAGACATTTTCTGAACCTGTCCGACGCAGGCGGCGATGCCATTGCCGCGATGATTGCCGATGCCATCGACCGCAAGGCCGCGCGGGCCAGCTGGCCCAAGGGCCGCGCCGATGCTGACGCGCCGCTGGCGGGCCACACGCTGGCGATGATCTTCGAAAAAAACTCGACCCGCACGCGCGTGTCGTTCGACATGGCGATCCGCCAGCTGGGCGGCACGTCGCTGATCCTCGACGGCGCGACCAGCCAGCTCGGCCGCGGCGAGACGGTGGCGGACACCGCCCGCGTGCTCAGCCGCATGTGCGACGCGATCATGATCCGCACCGATGATCATGCCAAGATCGAGGAAATGGCCTATTACGCCACCGTCCCGGTCATCAACGGCCTGACAGACCTGTCGCATCCGTGCCAGATCGTTGCGGACCTGCTGACCGTGGTGGAACATGGGCTGGCGCTTCCGGGCAGCCAGTGGGCCTGGCTGGGCGACGGCAATAACGTCCTCCATTCGATTATCGAGGCGGCTGGCCTGCTGAAGTTCGACGTCCGCATCGGCGTGCCGCAGGGCTATGATCCCGATCCCGCTTTTGCGGCAGCGGCGCAGGCGCTGGGGGCCAGCATCACCCTGACCCGCGATCCCGTGGCGGCGGTGGCCGGCGCGGACGTGGTCGTGACCGATACCTGGATTTCGATGGGCCAGTCCCATGCGGAAGAAAAGCTGGCGGCGATGATGCCCTATCAGGTCACACCCGCGCTGATGGCAGAGGCGAAGCCGCAGGCCCGCTTCCTCCACTGCCTGCCCGCCCATCGCGGCGAGGAAGTCGTCGCAGACGTGATCGACGGCCCCCAGTCGCTGATCTGGGACGAAGCGGAAAACCGCATCCATGGCCAGAAGTCGGTCCTGCTCTGGGCGCTTGGAAAGCTCTAGAGCCGCCCTATATTCGGGTGAATGCATTGCCGCCCGATCCCGCAACCGGGGTCGGGCGGATCACAAGGAATCGTCATTCTGCCTCCTCATATCGACCATGCTATCGGCTTCACCATTCCGTCGCGTCATGCGCGCGGGCGAATCGTGCGGCTGGGGCCGGTGCTGGATCAGGTTCTGGCCGCCCACGCCTATCCCCCGCCGATCGAGCGGCTGCTGGCGTCGGCGCTGGTGCTTGCCGCGTTGCTGGGCAGCACGCTCAAGCAGGCGGGCGGGCAGCTGACGCTACAGGCGCAGACCGAAACCGGCGTCGTCCGGCTGCTGGTCGCTGACTATAAGAATGGCGAACTGCGCGGCTATGCCAAGTTCGACGCTGACCGGCTGGCCGAGCTTGGCCCGGACCCGACGCTGTTCGGCCTGTTCGGCAAGGGCTATCTCGCCATCACGTTCGATCAGGCGCTCACCGGCGAACGCTATCAGGGCATCGTCCCGCTCGACGGCGAAACGCTGGCCGATGCGGCGGAACAATATTTCTTCCAGTCCGAACAGATCCCCAGCATCATTCGCATGGGCACCCGCCATGACGCGGGGCAGGGCTGCATCGCGGGGGGCATGCTGATCCAGCATCTGCCCGAAGGCGAAGTGGGGCGGG
The DNA here is from genome assembly GCF_000367345.1 of Sphingobium xenophagum NBRC 107872. GTDB lineage: Bacteria > Pseudomonadota > Alphaproteobacteria > Sphingomonadales > Sphingomonadaceae > Sphingobium > Sphingobium xenophagum. Next base: position 69,657 of record NZ_BARE01000018.1, on the reverse strand, counting down.
AACGGCTGCATGTCCGTCACGATCACCCGGAATGGGAGCATGTCCAGGCATTGGGCATCACGTTGGGCCAGGCGGAACTGACCGACGAGACGCTGCCGCTGACCGACATCGTCTGGCGCCTTTTCCATGAGGAGCCCGAAGTACGGGTCATGGAGCCGTCGCCGCTGGCCAAGGGCTGCCGCTGCGACATCGCCCATATCCGTGATGTGATTGGTCGCTTTCCGGCGGAAGAGCGGGTCGAAATGGCGGGCAGCGATGGCATTATCGGGGTCGATTGCGCTTTTTGCTCGCGCATTTTCCCGCTCGCGCTCGACAGTTTTACGGCGCATTGAGCGGATCGTTACGCTAACGACATTTGTAATTTGGGCAAACTCGCCCGCGCGCGCTATCAAAATGCCGCAATTGGGCTTCATCTGTCGGGTAGGCGGCTTGCGGCCCATCGGGCGCGCAATCCATGGCGGGACATAGGTAATATCATGGCAAGGAACGGACTGCGGACGCTGGCCGTCGCGGCGGCGATGATGACGGGGAGTTGGGCCGGAGCCGCCCAGGGCCCGTCGCTCGCGGCGCTGCGTCCGTTGCAGCCTGGCCAATGGGAATTGCACGAACGCGGCGAGGGCAGCGAAGACGGCCAGACCCGCAAGCTGTGCATCACCGATCTGCGCCAGTTGCTTCAGGTCCGCCATGGCCGCACGCTGTGCCGCAGCTTCGTGGTCAGCGACGCCCCGACCATGGCGACCATCACCTATGATTGCGCCGCTGCGGGCAATGGCCGCACCGACCTGCGTGTCGAAACGCCCCGGCTGGTCCAGATCAATTCGCAGGGGATTGCCGATGGCGCACCCTTCGCCTTTGCAATGGAAGCCCGGCGCATCGGCGACTGCCAATAATCGGACCATGATTGCGCCGCTTGCACTGGCGCGTCACGGGCGGTAGCGCGGGGCCATGGGTTCCAATGAACGAAAATTCGCCGTCGTCCTGCTATCGGGCGGCCTTGATTCGATGGTCGCGGGCGGCCTGGCGCGGGAAGCTGGCTATCATCTGCTGGCCCTGTCGATCGACTATAACCAGCGCCATCGCGTCGAAATGCGCGCGGCCGGACGGGTCGCGCAGGCGCTCAACGCGATGCGCCACATCGTCCTCCCGCTCGATCTGACGGCGTTTGGCGGGTCGGCGCTGACGGCCGACATCGCTGTGCCAAAGGGCGGAGTAGGTGACGATATTCCCGTCACTTACGTACCCGCCCGCAATACCATCTTCCTGTCGCTGACGCTGGGGCTGGCCGAAGTGGCCGGGGCCAGCGACATTTTCATCGGCGTCAACGCGCTCGACTATTCGGGATATCCCGATTGCCGCCCCGAATTTATCGACGCCTTCCAGACCATGGCGGCCCTCGCGACCAAGGCGGGGGTGGAGGGCCATCCGATTCGCATCAACGCGCCGCTGCAACATATGAGCAAGGCGGACATCGTGCGTGAAGCGCATCGTCTGGGGCTGGATGCCGGGGTCAGCTGGTCCTGCTATGATCCCACCCCGGACGGCAAGCATTGCGGCCTGTGCGACAGTTGCCGTTTGCGGTCCAAGGGGTTTGAGGAGGCTGGCCTGCCCGATCCCACCATCTACGCTGCCCGGCCCTGAACGGCGGCGGACGATGAGCTATGCCGTCAAGGAAATGTTCCTGACCCTTCAGGGGGAGGGGGTGCAGGCCGGGCGGCGCGCGGTGTTCCTGCGCTTTGCCGGCTGCAACCTGTGGAGCGGGCGCGAACAGGATCGCGCGCAGGCGATCTGCCGCTTTTGCGACACCGATTTCGTCGGGACGGACGGCGATGGCGGCGGCAAATTCGCCGATGCCGATGCGCTGGCCGATGCTGCCCTGGCTTTCTGGGGCGCGGGCGATGCTGGCCGCTATATCGTCCTGACCGGCGGCGAGCCGATGTTGCAGGTCGATGATGCGCTGGTCGACGCGCTCCACGCCCGCGGCTTCGCCATCGCGATCGAAAGCAACGGCACGCTGGCCGTCCATCCCGGCATCGACTGGATCTGCATCAGTCCCAAGGCTGGCAGCGATGTCGTTCAGCGCGAAGGCCATGAATTGAAGCTGGTCTGGCCCCAGCCCGGTGGCGGACACAGCATTGCCGATGTGGCGGCCATGGAGCAATGGGCCTTCGCCCATCATCTGCTTCAGCCGCTCGATGATCCTCATGCGCAGGATAATGCCCGCGCTGCGATCGCGCTGGTCATGGATCGCCCACGCTGGCGGCTGACGGTGCAGGCCCATAAATATCTGGGCCTGCGGTAACGCCGGTCAGGGCTGCGCCTCGCCCTTCTGCGCATTCCATTGCTGCTGGCACTCGGGCTGCAAAACGCCCTTCTTCCAGCAATTGGCGGCCAGGGAGGGCATGGCGACCCGATAGTCGTAGCCGGGCGATCCATAATATTGCTCGCCCGCGACCACGAGCGACTTCTTGATCGAGGCCAGCCCATTGCGCGCCACTTCATGCAGAGTGCCGCGATCGGCGAAGATCGCCTGCCGCCCGACCACAGTGGCCGCCTGGCAAAAGCCCTTTTGCGCCTGCACCGTCGAATAGCCCGAATAGATGCGCGTGCCATATTGGTCCGACGCGGCCTGTCCGGGCCGTCCCTTGCCCACGGTCCGCTGGAAATAGCCCAATAGCACCGACTGCGCCGAATCGAGTTCCGCATCGTGATGGGCGATCATCGCGTTATAATTGCTGATCGCCAGCAGCGTCGGCTCGAACTGGCATTGCAATGCGGCGATATTGAGCGCCGCGCGCAGGTTCCACACCAGCCCGGCCTTGATCTCCGCCGCCGTCGCGCCGGGCAGGCCCATCGCGGTCGCGGCGGCCGCATCGGTCAGTGGCGGGGCCGACAGGTCAGGCGGCGACCAGAAAAACTGCGCGGCGGCGGGCTGCGCCATTATCGGCGCGGCGGCCAGCGCGAAACCCGCAAGGACAGGGCGCAAAGAGGAACGGAAGCTCATGAAACGATATTCTCCAACGGGACGTCCTGCGTCCCCCACCTATTCTCTCGACAAACTATATCAGGGCTGAACCGTCACTGATCGGCCAGAACCTCCGCATCTTCGGCCTGCGCCTTTTGCTCGGCTGGCTTGGGACGAGCGGCCGTCGCATTGTCGGCTGCATTGCTATTCGGCATCGCGACCGCCGTGCCTTCGCTCTGCACCCCGTCCAGATCGGTCATGGCATCGGTCGCGGTGCCGTCCACCACTTCCATATCCTTCATCTCGACCTTGTTGCCGCCCTTGTCGGCACTGCCACAGGCGGCAAGCGCAAACAGCATGGCGAAAGCTACGGTCATTGCGTTACGGCGCATCCGGGTCTCCTTCAGGCCCGGCAGCCTCGCCCGGCGAAAGGCCAGACCCTAGCGGCCCGTTCCGCATTGCTCAACCCCCGTGCCGCATCGGCCCAAGCGATTGAGAAAAGCAGGGAAATGCGCCCGTAAAGCATCGTCCAGCGCGGCCATGGAGGCGCTGCCGCCCAATGCTGCGATGCTGGTGACGGGATATTCGCTGATCCCGCATGGCACGATGCCGGTAAAATGGGTCAGGTCTGGATCGACATTGATCGAAAAGCCGTGGAGCGTCACCCAGCGCCGCACCCGAATGCCCAGCGCGCCGATCTTCGCTTCGCGCCCGTCGCGGTCGTCGGTCCAGATGCCGATCCGCCCTTCCGCCCGCCGCGCAGCAATGCCCAGATCGCTCAATGCCGCGATCATCCAGCCTTCGAGGTGATGGACGAAATTGCGGACATCCTTGCCGCGTTTGCCAAGGTCGATGTTGAGATAGCCGATCCGCTGCCCCGGCCCATGATAGGTATAACGCCCGCCGCGCCCGGCGTTATGGACCGGAAAGCGCGGGTCGATCAGTTCCGCGGGATCGGCGCTCGTCCCGGCGGTGTAGAGCGGCGGATGCTCGATCAACCAGACCCGCTCGCCCGCTTCGCCCGCATGGATCGCGGCGGCGCGCGCCTCCATGTCCGCCAGCGCTTGCGGGTAAGCGACAGGTGATCTGTCCACGCGCCATTCGACGTCAGGGGGAAAGGGGAAAATTTGGCTCATGACCCTTCCTTGACTTGGGCCGGGCGAGCGATCAAGTCTCGACCCGGTTTTACGCAGCGATCAGGCAGGCAGTTCAAGATATGGCAACGATGTCCATTGGCAAGGCATGGGAGGAGGCCGTGGCCTTCGTCGCGCGCGAAGCCACGCTGCTTTTCCCCGTCGCGCTGCTGTTCGTGGCGCTGCCGGGCCTGATCCTGCAGGAAATGACCCCACCGGAACTCGCCGCCTGGTCGCTCTCGCCCACCGCATCGACTATGCCTGCGGTTCCCCTCAGCTACTGGCTGGGACTGATAGTGGCGGTCCTTCTGGTCTGGTTCGGATCGCTCACCCTGTTCGCGCTGGCCCTGCGTCCGGGCATCAGCGTCGGTGAAGCGCTGCGCCTGGGCCTCAATCGCCTGCCCGTATTGATCGGTACGGCCCTGGTGGTGATCGGGGCGCTGATGGCGGCTGCGATGGTGCTGGTTACCGTCATGATCCTGTTGTCGCTGGTGTCGAAGCCGCTGGCAGCGGGCGGCGGGGTTCTGTTGGGATTCGGGCTGGTCGGGCTGGCGCTCTTTGCCAGTATCCGGCTGATGCTGCTCAATCCGGTCGTCATTGACGGCAGCGCTGGCGTCATGCCCTCACTGCGTCAGTCATGGTCGCTCACGCGCGGCCATTTCTTGCGGCTGCTGGCCTTCATCCTCATCACCCTGATCGTGTCGGCGATCGCCAGCACGGCGGCGCAGGCGATCTTCGGTCTGATCGGCGGCCTCATCGGCGGCGCGGAAGCCGCGCGGCTGATCGGCGGAGTCGCTGGCGCTGTCATTTCGACAGCCATCCAGGTCTATATGCTGGTCATGATCGCCCGCCTCTATCGTCAGGCGTTGGCGGACTGATCCAGCAACGGCACATGCGGCGCACAGTCGCGCGGTAAAATACCGGCGAGGCGCGGGTCGGCGAATGTCTCGATCTCGCGCCTGGTCGGGACGAACCCGGCCTTCATATAGAATCCCAGCGCTGCGGGACTATCGAGCGTGCAGGTGTGGACCCAGAATCGCTCCACCCCCTTGCGCCATGCCAGCGCCTTGGCCTGCGCCATCAGCCATTTGCCATGGCCCTTGCCGTTCAGTTGCGGCACCAGCCCGAAAAAGGCCAGTTCGCAATCGGGCATCGCGCGGAAGTCCAGCTCCAGCAATCCGACCTCGATCCCGCGTGGATCAGCAACGGCGTAAATCTCGACCATCGGATCATGGATGATCGCGGCGAGCGATTCGTCGCTCATCACCAGCCGTGAAAACCACAGCCATGGCTCGCCCACCCGGCGAAACAGGGCGCGATAGGTGTCGATCTTCGGCGCCTTCCATCGCACCAGTTGCAGCGGGGCGGGTGGAATCGGCGCGGGGCGGGGGCGCGCCCGCATTTCCAGATGAGTGACGACCGCCGCCACCATCCCCGGCTCGACCGGGATCGACCCCATCGCGCCTTAGCTCCAGCTCGCCATGGGCGGCAGGCTCATCAGGATCGCCTCGATATTGCCCCCGGTCTTGAGGCCGAACAGCGTCCCCCGGTCATGCACCAGATTGAATTCGGCATAGCGGCCGCGCCATTCCAGCATTTGGGCATAGTCCGCCTTGCTCCATTCGTCGCTCATGCGCCGCCTTACGATCGGCGGATACGCCTCCAGAAAAGCCTCGCCCACCGCGCGGGTAAAGGCGAAGTTGGCGTCGAACCCGGCATCGTCGGCACATTCCAGATGATCGTAGAAAATCCCGCCGACCCCGCGATGCACGCCGCGATGGGGAATGTAGAAATACTCGTCGGCCCACGCCTTGAAGCGGGGATAATAGTCCCCGTCATGCGCATCACAGGCGCGTTTCAGCACATCGTGAAAATAGGCCGTATCCTCCTCGCGCGGCAAGGGCGGGTTCAGGTCCGCGCCGCCGCCGAACCAGCTTTTGGTCGTCACCAGATAGCGCGTGTTCATATGCACGGCAGGAACGTGGGGATTGGCCATATGCGCGACCAGGCTGATGCCGGTGGCGAAGAAGGCGGGGTTTTCGGCCGCGCCGTGGATCGTCTGCGCGAATCCGGGGGCGAACTCCCCGCCGACGGTGGAGACGTTGACGCCGACCTTCTCGAAAATCTTGCCCTTCATCACCCCGCGCACGCCGCCGCCGCCTTCGCCGGGCGCCTGCCCTTCGGCTTCGCGGTCCCAATGGGTGTAGGCAAAGCGGGCCTCGCTGCCGGCCTCCCGCTCGATCGCCTCGAACGCGGCGCAGATTCGGTCGCGCAGCGATTCGAACCAGGCGCGCGCGGCCTGCTGCCGGGAATCGAGGGCGAAGGGGACGGTGGGCACGGGGGCTGGGGTTATCGGGGCAGGGGTCATTGCGGGAACTTTCCGGTCTGGCGCAGGGCTTCGGCGACGGCGATGCCCGTGGAAACGGCGATGTTCAAGGATCGAAACCCCGCCGCCATCGGAATGCGGATGCGGATGTCGGCCATATCGCGCACCGCCTCCGGTACGCCGGCGCTTTCCGATCCCATCAGCAACACGTCGTCGACGTGGAAGGCAACGTCGGGCAGCCGTTCCGACGCATGGGCGCTCATCAGCAGCAGGCGGCGGCCCTGCGCGCGGCGTTCGGCGTCGAAGGCCGCGAAATTGGCGTGGCGGGTGACATCGGCCGACGCGCCATAGTCCATGGCCGCGCGCTTCAGGCGCGCGTCGGAAAAGGCGAATCCGGTTGGCATGATGATGTCCACCGGCACGGCAAAACAGGCGGCCAGGCGCAGGATCGCGCCGACATTGCCCGCTATTTCGGGTTGATAAAGGGCTATACGCATGACCCGCGCCATAATGCAGCGGGGCAAATTGTCATAGGGTCAGTGACTTTGCTGTTGGCAAAGAGCGCGCACTGAGGTTATCAGGCCCGCGAACCACGCCGGGGGGAAGGCGGGGCCGTTTCGCATGGCCATCCGAATTCCTTGACATAATGGCGCCGGAAACGGCGCTCCGGCGGGATCAGGGACGTTCTTGCAAGGGTTAAGGTGCATGGCGATCGTTGAACATACAGACAGCACGGGTCTATCCGGCGATGATGGGGTGCGTCGTCGCGATTTCATCAACATCGCTGCGGTGAGTTTCGCGGGGGTCGGCGCTGTTGCCGTCGTCCTGCCGTTGATCGACCAGATGAACCCCAGCGCCGACGTGCTGGCGCTTGCATCGACCGAAGTTGATCTTTCGGCCATCCAGCCGGGTCAGGCGATCAAGACCACCTTCCGCAGCCAGCCGCTTTTCGTGCGCCAGCTGACGGAAAAAGAAATCGCCGAAGCCGACAAGGTGGACCCTTCCACGCTGCGCGATCCGCAGACGCTGGAAGAGCGCACCGTGGATGGCAAGAAGCAGTGGCTGGTGACCATGGGTGTCTGCACCCATCTGGGCTGCGTGCCGCTGGGCGCGGGCGAAGGTGAAAATCGGGGTGAATATGGCGGCTATTTCTGCCCATGCCATGGTTCGTCCTACGATACCGCCGCGCGCATCCGCAAAGGCCCCGCGCCCAAGAACCTGGAAGTGCCGAAGTTCGCCTTCACTTCCGACACCGCCATTCTCGTAGGCTGAGGTAAGAAACGATGAGCTTTCCCTGGGCTGAGCAATATACGCCGAAAAATCCGGTCATGGTGTGGATCGACGAGAAGCTGCCGCTTCCGCGTCTCGCCTATAACGCCGTTGGCGCGGGCTATCCCGTGCCGCGCAACCTCAACTATTTCTGGAACTTCGGTGTTCTCGCCGGTCTTGCGCTGGTGATCCAGATCGTCACCGGCGTGATCATGGCGATGCATTACGGCGCCAATGATCTCGTCGCGTTCAGCACCGTCGAACAGACGATGCGTGACGTGAACGCGGGCTGGCTGATGCGCTATGCTCACGCCAACGGGGCAAGCTTCTTCTTCATCGTCGTCTATCTCCACATTTTCCGCGGTCTCTATTTCGGTTCCTACAAGGCGCCGCGCGAAATGGTGTGGCTGCTCGGCCTCGTCATCTTCCTGCTGATGATGGCGACCGCTTTCATGGGCTACGTCCTCCCTTGGGGCCAGATGTCCTACTGGGGCGCAAAGGTGATCACCGGCCTGTTCGGCGCGATCCCGGTCGTGGGCGAACCGATCCAGACCTGGCTGCTGGGCGGCTTTGCCCCTGGTAACGCTTCGCTCAACCGCTTCTTCTCGCTCCACTTCCTGCTGCCCTTCGTGATTGCCGGTGTCATCATCCTGCACATCTGGGCGCTGCATATTCCCGGTTCCTCGAACCCGACCGGCGTGGAAGTGAAGGGGCCGCAGGACACTGTGCCGTTCCACCCCTATTATACCGCAAAGGATGGCTTCGGCGCGGGCGTGTTCCTCATCGCCTTCTGCGCGCTGCTGTTCTTCGCCCCCAACTTCCTGGGCCACCCGGATAACTATATCGAGGCGAACCCGCTCTCGACCCCCGCGCACATCGTGCCGGAATGGTATTTCTGGCCCTTCTACGCCATCCTGCGCGCGTTCACCGTGGACTTCTTCTTCGTGCCCGCAAAGCTGCTCGGCGTGCTGGCGATGTTCGCGTCGATCCTGCTGCTCTTCTTCCTGCCCTGGCTCGACACCTCGCCGGTGCGGTCGGGCAAGTATCGGCCGACCTTCAACAAGTTCTTCTGGATCCTGTGCCTCGACGTGCTGATCCTGGGCTGGTTGGGCGGCGCGCCGGCGGAAGAACCCTATGTCATGATGAGCCAGTTGGCGGGTGCCTATTATTTCGCCCACTTCCTGATCATCCTTCCGCTGATCTCGCGTTTTGAAAAGCCGCTCCCGCTGCCCGGCTCGATCACCGAGGCTGTGCTGGCCAAATATGGCAAGACCGACGGCGAAACCGTCGCGGTTCCGGCCGAATAAGGGGTAGATAAGACCATGGTTCGCATTGGCGCATTCCTCGTCGGCCTCTTCTTTGCAGGCTGGCTGTTCATCTCCTTCCTGGTTGGTGCGGTGGCTTATGTCTCCGAACCGCCGCAGCCGACCGTGGAGCATGAATTCCACAAGCCGGTAAAGCATGTGTCCTTCTCGTTTGACGGGCCGCTTGGCAAATATGATCAGGCGCAGCTGCAACGCGGCTTCCAGGTGTTTAAGGAAGTCTGCTCGGCTTGCCACAGCCTGAAATTCGTCGCTTTCCGCGATCTTCAGGCGCTCGGCTATAACGAAGCCGAAGTGAAGGCGATCGCCAAGCAGTGGGCGATCAAGACCCCGTCGGTCGACCCGGCCACTGGTGAGGCGTCGAGCCGCGATCCTGTGCCGTCGGATCATTTCCCCAAGCCTTTCGCGAACAATGTCGCGGCGGCGGCGGCTAACAACAATGCGATCCCGCCAGACCTCTCGCTGATGACCAAGGCCCGCCACCACGGCAGCGCCTATGTCTATTCGCTGCTGACGGGCTTCCAGGCGCAGCCGGCTGAACTGCTCAAGGAGTTCCCGGATGCCAAGACGCCGGAAGGGCTGCACTACAACCCCTATTTCCCGAACCTCAACCTTGCCATGGCGCCGCCGCTGACGGCTGATGGCCAGGTGACCTATGGTCCGGGCCAGCCCAAGCCGACCGTCGACCAGATGGCGCAGGACGTCTCGGCCTTCCTGACCTGGACCGCCGAACCCAAGCTGGAAAACCGTCGGCGCGCGGGTCTGGCAACGCTGATCTTCCTGCTGATCGCGACGGGCCTGGCTTATATGTCCTATCAGAATATCTGGGCGGACAAGAAAAAGGCGGCCTGACCGTCCGGTCCGACAGGACAAGCATAGCAAAGGGCGCGGTTTCTTGAGGAAGCCGCGCCCTTTCTCTATAGGGGCGCGATGACCAGCGACCTGACCGACCTCATTCGCACCATTCCCGACTTTCCCAAGCCGGGCATCCAGTTTCGCGACATCACGACGCTGCTGGCTGATGGGGAAGGGCTGCGCGACCTGACCGCGCGCCTGGCCGACATCGCCCGTCCGCTTGACCCGGACCTGATCGTGGGTGTCGAGGCGCGGGGCTTCATCCTGGGCGCAGCGCTGGCGTTCACGCTCGGCAAGGGCTTCGTGCCGGTGCGCAAGAAGGGCAAGCTCCCCGGCAAGACCGTGGGCATCGATTATGTTCTGGAATATGGCACCGACCGGCTGGAACTGCATGAAGGCCAGGTGCCCAAGGGCGCGCGCGTGGTGCTGGTCGATGATCTGATCGCCACTGGCGGGACGGCTGTGGCTGCGGCGCAGTTGCTGCGAGAACAGGGGGCAAGCGTGCTCATGGCCCTGTTCGCGATCGACCTGCCCGATCTCGGCGGCATGGCGGCGCTCGCCGCCGAAGGCGTCGCCGCGCGGGCGATCATGACGTTTGCGGGCGAGTAGTCGACCCTCGCACGTCGCTATTTTGCCAGCGCGGCCGCCAACCCGTCCACCGCCAGCGCCAACCGCTCGTCCAGCAGGCCCAGCAACGCTGTCCAGCCATGGATATGGGCCAGTTCGCCCGGCCCGTCGGAAATGCCGCGCAGCCCCATCAGCGGGACGCCAAAACGGGCGCAGGCGCGTGCCACTGCAAATGTCTCCATGTCCACCATGTCGGCGTCGATCGCCGCATAGTCATCGCCGCCCACGATATTGGCGCCGGTCGACAGCCGCGCGCTCGGCAGGGTGAGGGGCGTTACCAGCGGCAGATCGACCGGATGATCGGCGAACGGCGTCACCCCCTTCACGAACCCCAGTCGCGACGCATCCATGTCGCGCCACGATACGCTGGCCACCTGCACCACTTCGCCCAGCCCGCAGATCCGCGATCCGGCCGATCCCAGGCAGACGACCAGATCGGGCAGGGCGTTTGCGCGCGCCATGTCGTGCAGGGCAATGCCGGTCGCCAATGCCGCCTCGATCGGGCCAACCCCGGTCATCAGCGGCGCGAATCGGGCGCGCAGTTGCGGCCCATATTCCGCGTCGGCCGCCATCACGAACAACAGGCGTTGCCCCGAAATCGTCTCGCAAACCGGGATCATATCATCCTCCGCCTGTGGCAAAAGAGAAAGCCCGCCACCTGAAACCAGGCGACGGGCTTTGTCATGGTGGGCGTAGCAAGGATTGAACTTGCGACCCCTGCGATGTCAACACAGTGCTCTACCACTGAGCTATACGCCCACGGGAGTTGGGCCAATAGCCGGGGGACCGGACCTGCGCAAGCGGGAAATTGCAGGGGTGCGACATTCTTCTGGACAGGGCAGGGACGGCCCATATGCTGCGGTGCAAACAGGGGGACGCCAGACCTATGCTGCCATCGCCATCTTCGCCGATCCAGACGACGCCGCGTCTGCCATGGTATCGCCAACTCTATGTTCAGGTACTGATCGCGATCGCGCTGGGCGTCGGCATTGGCCATTTCTTTCCCGACATGGGCGTGCAGTTGAAGCCGCTGGGGGACGCGTTCATCAAACTGGTGAAGATGATCATCGCCCCCGTCATTTTCCTCACCATCGTCACCGGCATTGCCGGAATGAAGGAATTGGGCGCGATCGGCCGGGTCGCGGCCAAGGCTTTTGCCTATTTCCTGACCTTTTCGACGCTCGCGCTCATTGTCGGGCTGATTGTCGCCAATCTGGTCCAGCCGGGCGCTGGCCTGAATATCGATCCGGCCAGCCTCGACGCGGGCAAGGTCGCGGACTTCGCGCACAAGGCGCATGAAACCACGCTGACGGGCTTCCTGATGAGCATCATCCCGTCGACCATGGTGTCGGCGGTCGCGGACGGCAACATCCTGCAAGTGCTGTTCGTCGCCATCCTGTTCGGCATCGCGCTGACCATGATCGGCGACAAGGCGGCGCCGTTGATGGCGGTCCTCGAATCGGCCAGCCATGCCGTATTCAAACTGGTCGCCTTCCTGATGAAGGCGGCGCCGGTCGGGGCGTTCGGGGCGATGGCCTTCACCATCGGCGAATATGGCGTGGGCACGCTTGCCAATCTGGTCGGTCTGGTCGCGACCTTCTACCTGACTTCGCTGCTGTTCGTGCTGGTGGTGCTGGGCACGGTCGCGCGGCTGGCCGGCTTCAATATCCTGCACCTCATCCGTTACTTGAAGGCGGAACTGCTGCTCGTGCTGGGCACATCCTCGTCCGAAGCCGCGCTGCCCAGCCTGATCGAGAAGATGGAGCGGGCGGGATGCCGCAAGTCGGTGGTCGGGCTGGTCGTGCCGACCGGCTACAGCTTCAACCTCGACGGCACGAACATCTACATGACGCTGGCGGCGCTGTTCATCGCGCAGGCATGCAATGTCGACCTGACCCTGCAACAGCAGGTGTTGCTGCTGCTCGTCGCGATGATTTCGTCCAAGGGCGCGGCGGGCGTGACGGGCGCGGGGTTCATCACGCTGGCGGCGACGCTGTCGATCGTGCCGTCGGTGCCGGTCGCGGGCATGGCGCTGATTTTGGGGGTCGACCGCTTCATGAGCGAGGTTCGGGCACTCACCAACTTTGTCGGCAACGCCGTCGCCACCATCGTCGTATCAGCGTGGGAAAAGGGGCTGGACCGCGAAAGGCTCACCGCCGCGATGGCCGGCATCCCGCTCAACCCCACGGCCGATATGGAAGAAGTGATCGAGGATTGACGGGCGGGGTCAGTTCAGCCCGGTCAGACTCTCGCTACCGAACATCCGTTCAACCTCCAGCACCAGGTCGCGCAGGTGGAAGGGCTTGGACAATACCTTGGCCTGCGGCACCGCCTTCCCGGCCTTCAGCGTCACGGCGGCAAAGCCGGTAATGAACATGATCCGCATGTCCGGGGCCACGGACGCCGCGTGCTGCGCCAGTTCGATCCCGTCCATTTCGGGCATCACGATATCGGTCAGCAACAGGTCGAATCGGTCGGACGCGATATGGGGCAGGGCTTCGGTGCCGGTCGCGACGGCCACGACCTCATAGCCGGACCGTTCCAGCGCACGGGCCAGATAGACCCGCATACTCTCGTCATCTTCCGCCAATAATATGCGAACCATTGCGCCAGCTACTCTCATTGCCGTTTCCGGCCTGTCCCCATGCCCCCGTCAGGGTGGCGTCCCTGTCCGATATATGCGACAAGGTGTAAACATTATCCAGCCAAGTAACCATTTTTGGTGCGGCCAGTCATATGGCCGGTGAAAGGAGCCTTATTGGATCGTCCCGCGCCATGTCCTCCCGCCCGGACCGAGGCGGGTTTCGACCAATTCGGCCCCGTCAATCCCGACCGGCCCGTCATCCTTTCCGTCCCCCATGCCGGGCGCGATTATCCGCCCGAACTGCTGGCGCAAGCGCGGGTACGGCGACAACAATTGCAACGGCTGGAAGACCGCTGGGCCGACCTGCTGGTCCATCCGCTCATCGCGCGCGGCTTCACCGTCGTCCTTGCCCGCGCGCCGCGCGCGCTGATCGACCTTAACCGTCACGAGCGCGAAATCGACCCTGCCATGCTCGTCGGCGCGCCGCGCGACGCCGCGTTTCAGAGCAGCGTCAAGCTGCGCGGCGGGCTGGGCCTTTTCCCCCGCCGCATGGTCGGCGCGCATGAATTATGGCACAAGCCTGTGGCGTGGAGCGAGGCGCAGCGCCGGATCGAAGCGATTCACCGGCCCTATCATGCCGAACTGACCCGCCTGATGAGGGCAGCGCGCGACGCCTTTGGCCATGCGATCCTGATCGACCTTCATTCCATGCCGCCGCTGCCGCCCCCCGCCGCCGGGCAGGAAGCACCCAAAATCGTGCTGGGCGATCGGTTCGGGCGCAGCGCCTCCACCCGGCTGATGACGCTCGCGGCCGATGTCGCCGCTGGCCATGGCATCGTCGCGGCGCAAAACCATCCCTATGCCGGCGATCATCTGATCGAACGCCATGGTCGTCCCGAAAGCGGCATGCACGCGATCCAGATAGAGGTGGATCGCAGCCTCTATCTGGATGATGCGCTGGATCAGCCGGGGCCGGGCCTCGCCCGGATACAGGGGATCATCATGGCCATCGCCCAGGCTTTGGCGAACGAATTGCCGCGCGCCAATTATGCGCTGGCGGCCGAATAGGCGTCAGCCGCCGCGCGCGATGACCAGCCGCGCGCCTGTTACGCTCAGATGGTGCGAATCGAAATAGAGCGGCTTGCCGCCCTGCTCGATCGCGCAGTGCCGGGCATCGCACAGCGCGACTGCCGGATCGATCAGCCTGACGCCCTGTGCCTGCCATCGCGCAAATAGCGCGCGCAAATGGACGGTCCGGGCATCCAGCCAGGACCGCGCGACGCCTTGCGCCTCTGCCAGTCGCCCGGCGCGTGCCAGGTGAGCAAGGCGGCGCGGCACGTCAAAGGGTTGCGGAGGCACCGCGCCGATCAGCACGACCTCCCGTCCTTCGGCCCGGATCGCGGCGATGCTGCGGTCCAGCTTGGCCACGAATGCCGGATCGTCAAACGCGCCATTGGCCCAGAAGGCGGCCAGATAGACGCGGCGGATGGCGGGGTTTGCGCACAATGCGGCAAAGGCGGCGCGATTGGCCGCCGCGCACCGCGCATCCCTGGGCGCATCATAGCCCAGCACCGGCGGGCAACTCGATGTCGTGCGCTGCACCAGCGCCCATCCTTGCGCCCTGGCCTCCAGCGCCAGCGCATAGGCCAGTTCGACCCCATGGCTGTCACCCCATAGCATCGCATCGGGCGGGACCGCCGCGCCCAGCACGCATGGCGTCGCGCCACGGGCGAATATGTCGTGGCAGCGCTTGCGTTCGGGGCTGATGTCGTCGCGCCCAGCCGCCTGCGCCAACACTGTCGGCGCGAAACGCGATGGCCATGGTCCCGCAGCCATCAAGGCCAGCGACAAGGTGCACAGCAGCGCCATGGTCGCGCCGGTGAAGCGGAAGATGGCGCGCGCGGGCATCGCCTGCGAATCGCGAAAGGGGCGCTCGACAAAGCGCCAGGACAGGATCGCTGCGACAAATGATCCGGCAATGACCGCGATTCGCGTCCAGCCCGTAATGGCCATGTCGGTCGCATATTCGGTGAACACGATCATTGGCCAGTGCCACAGATAGAGCGAGTAGGAGACAAGACCCACGCCCATCAGTGGCGCCCAGCCAAGCAACCGTCCCGCGCTCGTCCCCGGCGCGCTGTGGATCAGCGCCGCCGCGCCCAGCACCGGGGCGAGGGCGGCGATGCCGGGGAACAGCGTGTCGCGATCATAACAGCCGACCGCGAACGCAATTCCGGCGATCCCGCCCCACGCCACCAGTTCGCGCAACCAGCGGGCCTTTAGCGCGGGCACGACGCCCAGCGCCAATGACGCCCCCGCCAGCAATTCCCAGGCGCGCGTCGGCAACAGGTAGAAGGCGAAACCGCTGGTATCGCGCTGCATCGCGATCGACAGCAGCAGCGATCCTGCCGCAATCGCCATCACCACAGCCGTTCGCCAGCGGGGGGCGAAGCGGGCGATCAGCATCAGCAGGATGGGGAAGCCGATATAATATTGTTCCTCCACCGCCAGCGACCATGTGTGGAGCAGCGGCTTGACGTCCGCGCCCCCCGCGAAATAGCCGGTGTCGGTAAAGAACCACAGGTTCGAGGCAAACAGCGTGGCGGCCAGCGCGGACCGCGGCACCCCCTCCAGGTCACCGGGCAGATAGAGCCAGGCGCTCAGCCCCAGCACCACCAATATCATCAGCCCCAGCGCCGGGACGATCCGCCGGAATCGCCGCTCGTAAAAGCGCGCGAGCGAGAAGCGGCCATCATCGACTTCGCGGGCGATGATGCCGGTGATCAGATAGCCTGAAATGACGAAGAATATATCGACGCCGACATAGCCGCCATCAAATCCCGGCACATGGGCGTGGAACAGCAGCACCGGCAGAATCGCCAGGGCGCGCAGTCCGTCGATATCGCGGCGATAATGCATCGGCCCCGCTTAGGGGCAAAGCCCTGACATTTGCTTTACCGGCGACTCGAACGGACGTTGGGATGGTTAAAATTGCAGCAAGCGATTGCGTTTGGCGCAACCGCGCTTTCATCCTTCGCATTTGCGAAAATTCTGCCCCGGCTGCAAAAGAACTGTGCCTTTCAGGCATCCTCTCCTAAACTTTTTGGGCTGGTCTGCGGATCGGCCCTTTTTTTTGGCTCCGGCTTGGTCTAGGCGAATTGCGCTACAGCCGCGCCATATAAAATGTTTCTGGAGAGGGGCCGCCGGTAAGACCGGCAGGGCGAGGCCATAGCAAGGGGGATTGAGCGGCGCTCCGCTCTCCCCCACTTTTACTATCTCTGACCATCGCTGAACAGGAACGCCGCAGATCGGCTATTCCCGTCCATAGGCTGTGACCATTTCCACTTCCGCCTTGTCGCCCAGAATCACGCCGACGCGCTGGTGCAGGCTGGTGGCATCGACATCCATGATCGGGATGAAACCGTCGGTGGCCGCGCCGCCGGCCTGCTCGATCAGATAGCTCATCGGATTGGCTTCATACATCAGGCGCAGCTTGGCCTTGCCGGGTGTGCGATGGTCGGCGGGATACATGAAGATGCCGCCGCGCTTCAGGATGCGGTGGACGTCCGCAACCATGGAAGCGGTCCAGCGCATATTGTAATCCACCCCGCATGGCCCCTGCGCGCCCATCACCCGTTCTTCGATATAGCGGGCGATGCCGGGCGACCATTGGCGGCGATTGGACATGTTGATGGCGAATTCGCACTTGCCCTGCGGCATCTTCATGTCGGGATCGGTCATGACCCAACTGCCGACTTCGCGGTCCAGCGTGAATTCATATACGCCGGTGCCGACGCTCAGCACCAGCAGCGTCTGCGGGCCATAAATGGCATAGCCCGCTGCGACCTGCGCCCGGCCATTCTGAAGGAAATCCTCTTCCGTCACTTCGCGACCGGCACATTCGTCGGGCGCTTTCAGCACCGAAAAGATCGTCCCGACCGACAGATCGACGTCGATATTGCTGGACCCGTCGATCGGATCGAACAGCAGCAGATATTCACCCTTGGGATAGCGGTTGGGGATGCGGTGGATCGTTTCCATCTCTTCCGACGCCATCGCCGCCAGATGTCCGCCCCATTCATTGGCGTCGAGCAGCAGTTCGTTGGCGATCACGTCCAGCTTCTTCTGCACCTCGCCCTGCACATTTTCACTGTCCAGGCTGCCCAGCACTTCGCCCAGCGCACCCTTGCTCACCGAATGGCTGATCGTCTTGCACGCGCGCGCCACGGTTTCGATCAACAGGCGCAATTCGGCGGGCAGCGCATTGGCCAGCCGCTGTTGTTCGATCAGGAAACGGGTGAGGGTGGTTCTGGCCATGGGCTGCCTTTCGCTTGGGACTGGTGCGCCGCAGCCGGGGCTGCCGCGTGAAAAGGAGAACGCGCCTTCGCTATGCGACTGGTCTCGTCCAGTCCAGTCGCTTGGACCGCGCTTTTGCCGATGGTAGCGCACCCATGTGACAAAGTGTGTCAGTTGGAACCAGTGGGCCTTCCTGTCGTTGCGCTGGCGTGCCGAAAGACCGGACGGAAGGATCATGATGGACAGCCTGCTTACCGCCTTTACCGATCCCGCCGCCCTGGCTGCGCTCGTCGCGCTGGTGGTGATGGAAGTGGTGCTGGGCATCGACAATCTGGTGTTCATTTCGATCCTGACGAACAAGCTGCCCGAACATCAGCGGCAAAAGGCGCGCCGTATCGGCATTGGCCTGGCGCTGGGGATGCGGCTGGTGCTGCTGTCGATGATCGCCTGGATCGTCGGCCTGACCGCGCCCGTGTTCGACCTGGGGATCATCGGCCCGCCCAATCAATATGGCGCGCCGACCTTTGAAACCGAATTTTCCTGGCGTGACCTGATCCTGATCGCGGGCGGGCTGTTCCTGATCTGGAAGGCGACCAAGGAAATCCATCATAATGTCGATCCCGCACGTGGCGACGATATGCTGGACAAGAAGAGCGTGGCGACGCTGACCTTCGGCAGCGCGATCGTGCAGATCATCCTGCTCGATATGATCTTCTCGCTCGATTCGATCCTGACTGCCGTGGGCATGACCGATAATCTTGCAGTCATGGTCATTGCCGTGCTGGTCGCTGTGGGTGCGATGGTGCTGGCCGCCGATCCGCTCGCCAATTTCATCGCCAGGAACCCGACCGTTGTGATGCTGGCGCTGGGCTTTTTGCTGATGATCGGCGCGGTGCTGATCGCCGATGGCTTCGGCGTGCATGTGCCAAAGGGCTATATCTACGCGGCGATGGCCTTCTCGACGCTGGTGGAGTGCCTCAACATCTTTGCCCGCCGGGCGCAACAGCGCAAAGGGGCATGATCAGGGGAGGACGGGATGATGGCATGACCGGAAGCCGACGCCATGCCTCGCCCCTATTGCGGGCGGCCACCAGGCAGTTCGCGCTCCATGCCGGTCAGGCCAGGGTCAGGAAAATCTCCGCCTCGATCATCCACGCGCCGCCGCTGTTTCGCCATTTGGCGCTATAGGTGCCTGACGCCAGCGTCTCGCCGCTGCCGCTCGCCACGCCCTGCCAATGGCCCTGCTCCATGGCGATCGGTTCTACCGGGGAAACAAGGATTGTGTCGGGCGTGCGGGTGTAGATCAGTCGCTCGGCTGCCGCGAATTCGCGTTTCCAGGCAATCAGTTGCGCCTTGCGCCCGGTGATTAGCGCGCTGTCGGTGCCCGCGACCAGCACGGCGTCGGGCGCGAGCAGCGGGCCGATCGCGGCCAGATTCGCGTCGGCCAGCGCGCGATTGAAGGTCGCGCGAGCCATGCGGATGGCGATGTCTGCGGTGGCGCTCATGGCAGGGCTTTCGATCTCATCGCTCCCTGTTCCCGCCTGCGCGGGAATAGGGATGGGTTCAACCGCAGCGCGCCGAGGTGATCGTCATCGCTTCGTCATAGCTGACGGTCAGCCGGTCGGGGCGAAAGTCCATCGTCATCGCCATGCCGGGGCCGCCCCAGCGCAGCGTTCTGGCCCCCGATGCAGCCAGCAGCGCCGCGCCGGTTTCCGCGCTCGCCTTTTGCCCGGTAAAACGTGCAAGGGCATCATGATTGCACGGGCCAGCCGCCACTGGCGGCGGCGCGGTGGTGGCGCAGGCGGTCAGCGCAAGCGCGCCGGTCAGAGACAGGATGCGGTGCATGGGGTTATTCTCCTTACCCAAATTCCATTCTTCGCTCAGCCTGACCCTTCGACAGGCTCAACTCGAACAAGAGTAGGAAATCACTCCGTCCGCGTCATCTTCAGCCGACCGCCCTTGACCGCAAAGGCCAGCCGCCCCTCGACCAGATCGACCGCGTCGCGGCCATATTGTTCGTAACGCCACCCCTCCAGGATCGATAGGTCGTTCCGCACGCCCGCCGCCAGCGCTTCAATGTCATCGCTGCGCGCCAGCAGGCGCGATGCGACATTGATGTCGCGCGACCGGATCTTGAGCAGCAGCTTGAGCAGGTCTGCGACGAGCGCGCCATCCTTGCCCAGCCCCGGACGCCGCGGCTCCCGGTCGGGCATTTCATCCTTGCTGAGCGGCTGCTGCTTGCCCAGCGCCGCCATTAACCGCGCGCCGATGTCATTGGTGCGCCAGGTCGCGGACAGGCCGCGCACCTTGCCCAGATCATCCTGCGTGCGCGGCGGATGGCTGGCAATGTCGGCCAGCGTCTCATCCTTGACGATGCGGCCGCGCGGCAGATTCTTGTCCTGCGCCTCGATCTCGCGCCACGCCGCCAGCGCTTTCAGGCGACCCAGCACATCGGCTTTCTTGCTGGCGATGCGGACGCGCTTCCAGGCATCTTCGGGCAGCGTTTCATAATGGCTGGGATCGCTGATCCGCTCCATTTCCTGGTCCAGCCAGTCGCCACGCCCGGTCTTGCGCAACTCTTCCAGCATCTTGGGGAAAATCTGGATCAGATAGGTGACGTCGCCGATGGCATAGTCGATCTGGCGCTTGTCGAGCGGGCGGCGCGCCCAGTCGGTAAAGCGCGCGCCCTTGTCCAGCTGTACGCCCAGCCACGCCTCGACCAGATTGCCATAGCCGATCTGCTCGCCAAGGCCCAATGCCATCGCCGCAATCTGGGTATCGAACATCGGGTGCGGGGTCTTGCCGGTCAGATTATAGACAATCTCTATGTCCTGTCCGCCGGCATGAAAGATTTTCAGCACATCCTCATTGTCGACCATCAGGTCGAGCAGGGGCTTCAGGTCGATGCCCGGCGCCTTTGGGTCGATGGCGGCGGCTTCGTCCGCGTCGGCCACCTGGATCAGGCAGAGTTCGGGCCAATAGCTGTTTTCGCGCATGAATTCCGTGTCGATGGCGACATAGGGGGATTTGGCGATGCGGGCGCAGAAATCGGAAAGTGTCTTGCTGTCGGTAATCAGCGGATGGATTTGCATATGGTCATCGATCTTATTATGGGCAGGCCCGCTCCCTGGCGGGCTGGTCGTAGTGACCTTATGCCCATAGCCTGCCGTCAGGGCTTTGTCATTTCCGTAAAACGAAGCTGAAAGACCAAAACGCCATGCACGCCTATCGCACCCATACTTGCGGCGCCCTTCGTGAAGCCGATGTCGGCACGGCCGTGCGCCTGTCCGGCTGGGTGCATCGCAAGCGCGACCATGGCGGCGTGCTGTTCGTCGACCTGCGCGACCATTATGGCATCACCCAGATGGTGGCGAAGGCGGATAGCGAAGCGCTGCGCGTGCTGGAGGGGCTGCGTCTCGAATCAGTGGTGACGATCGACGGCACGGTCGTGGCGCGCGGTCCCGAAGCGACCAATCCCAAGATGGAAACCGGCACGATCGAAGTGGTGGCCGATGCCGTCACCGTCCTGTCGACTGCCGCCGAACTGCCGCTGCCGGTCGCGGGCGAGCAGGACTATCCCGAAGACATCCGCCTGCGCTACCGCTTCCTCGACCTGCGGCGCGAAACGCTGCACGCCAATATCGTCAAGCGCACGAAGATCATTTCGGACATGCGCCGCCGGATGGAAGGCGCGGGCTTCACCGAATATTCGACGCCGATCCTGACCGCGTCCAGCCCGGAAGGCGCGCGCGACTTTCTGGTGCCCAGCCGTATCCATCCCGGCAAATTCTACGCCCTGCCGCAGGCGCCCCAGCAATATAAGCAGTTGCTGATGGTCGCAGGCTTCGACCGTTATTTCCAGATCGCCCCCTGCTTCCGTGACGAAGACCCGCGTGCTGACCGGCTGCCGGGCGAATTCTACCAGCTCGACCTGGAAATGAGCTTCGTGACCCAGGAAGAAGTGTGGGACACGATGGAGCCGGTGATCGCCCAGGTGTTCGAACAATTTGCCGACGGCAAGCCGGTCACCCCGGCCGGCAGCTTCCCGCGGATCCCGCATGCCGAAGCGCTGCTGAAATATGGCAGCGACAAGCCGGACCTGCGCAACCCTATCGAAATCGTCGATGTGACCGACCATTTCGTCGGCTCCGGCTTTGGCATCTTCGCGTCGCTGGTCGAAAGCGGCGCCCGGATTCGCGCGATCCCGGCACCCGGTGCTGGCGCGGGCAGCCGCAAATTCTTCGACGAAATGAACAATTGGGCGCGGGGCGAGGGCTATTCGGGCCTTGGCTATATCAACATCAAGGATGGCGTGCCTGGCGGCCCGATCGCCAAAAATCATGGCGAGGAAGCGACCGCAAAGCTGATCGCGGCGCTGGGTCTTGGTGATAATGACGGCGTGTTCTTCGCCGCTGGCAAGGAAGCGCAGGCCGCCAAGCTGGCAGGCCTTGCCCGCACCCGCGTGGGCGAAACGCTGGACCTCATCGACAAGGATCGGTTCGCCCTGTGCTGGATCGTCGACTTCCCCTTCTACGAATATGATGAGGATACGAAGTCGGTCGATTTCGCGCACAACCCCTTCTCCATGCCGCAGGGCGGCCTGGAGGCGCTGAACACGCAAGACCCGCTGACGATCAACGCCTATCAATATGACATGGTCTGCAACGGGTTCGAAATTGCGTCGGGGTCGATCCGCAACCAGTCGCCCGAACTGATGGTCAAGGCGTTCGAACTGGTCGGCCTGTCCCAGCAGGATGTGGAGGATCGCTTTGGCGGCCTCTATCGCGCCTTCCAATATGGCGCGCCGCCCCATGGCGGCATGGCCGCGGGCGTCGATCGCATCGTGATGCTGCTGTGCGGGGCGCAGAATCTGCGCGAAATCACGCTCTTCCCGATGAACCAGAAGGCGGAAGACCTGCTGATGGGCGCACCCAGCGCCGCCGAATTCAAGCAGCTGCGCGAACTGCATGTGCGCGTCGTGGAGCCACAGGCGAAGGGTTGAGTTTTCCTTTTTCGTCATGCTGAACTTGCTTCAGCATCCAGGGTGTCGGACACTGTCCCTGTCGCCCTGGATGCTGGATCAGGTCCGGCATGACGATTGAGGATAGCTGCCCATGACCATCGACCTCGCGACCTACGAAGACGCGCCGAAATATGACGGCGATTATGATGCGGCGCTGGCTGCGCTCCAGCAACGCCTCGCTAAGATTCAGGTCGCCCATATCCTGCACAAGCGCCGCAGCGTCATCCTGCTGGAGGGCTGGGACGCAGCGGGCAAGGGCGGCATCATCAAGCGGATGTCGGCCGACTGGGATCCGCGCTACTATCAGGTTCATCCCATCGCCGCGCCCAATGAGGTGGAGCGCGATCATCATTTCCTCTGGCGCTTCTGGACGCGCCTGCCCGCCAGCGGCAACATCGCGGTCTTTGACCGTAGCTGGTATGGCCGGGTGCTGGTGGAGCGGGTCGAGGGATTTTGCAGCAAGGCCGACTGGAAGCGCGGCTATGACGAAATCAACGCGTTCGAAAAGCAGCAGATCGACGCTGGCATGAATATCGTCAAACTCTTCGTCCACATCACCCAGGACACGCAGGACAAGCAGTTGGCCGAGCGGCTGGACATCCCGTGGAAGCGCTGGAAAACCGGCGCGGACGACTATCGCAACCGGGCCAGGCGCGCGGACTATCTGGATGCGATGCACGCCATGTTCAAAAAGACCGACACGAAACATGCGCCATGGCACGTCATTGACAATAATCACCGCAAGAGCGGACGCATCGCCGCGCTGACCTATGTGGCGGAACGACTGGAAGCGCTCGTCCCGATGGATTTCCCGGCGGCGGACCCGGCGGTCGTCAAGCTCGCGCAGGACGCCTTTGGCTATCGCCCCGCCAAATCTGTATAAAATTCAGTGAAAACAGTTACTTGTAACAAAAATGTCATGAAATTCTAACGGCTCGTTACCATTGGGCGGCTAAGGCTCTGGCCATGTTTCATGCCCCCATAATCCCGCCGGACGCGCCCGGCTTGGTCAGCCTGCCCCTGGCGCAGGACAAGCCGGTTATCTGGCTGGGGCGTCCGCTCAGTGAGGCGGTCGATTGCTTCCAGCGGGATTCCGCCCTGCGCCTGCTGCCGGTGCTGGACGCGCGCGACCGGCCCGTCGGCGCGATCTATGAGCGCGACATGCGCCGCATCCTGTTCAACCCCTTCGGCCATGCCTTGCTGCGCAACCCCAGTTTCGGCGGGCGGCTGGACGATCATGTCCGCCCCTGCGCCCTTGTGGACCGGGGTGCGGGCCTCGATCGGCTGGTCGATCTCTATGCCGCGCAGGGGACCGGGTGCGAAGGGCTGATCGTCACGGACGACGGGCGCTATGCAGGCGTACTGGACGGCACCCTGTTGCTACGCCTGACGGCGCAGCGCGACGCGCAGGTGGCGCTGGCGCGATCGGAACGGGTCGAGCAGATACGGCGCGAAAGTGCTGGCTTTCAGGGCGATGTCGCGCTGCTGATCGCGGACATGGTGGCCATGGCCGACCAGTTGTCGGCGCTCGCAACGCAGGCGGCGGAGCGCGCGGCGGGCGATGGCGCGGACAGTGCGGCGATGGCGGTCGCCGCGGCGCAGACGGCCGATCGGCTGGCGAGCATCGCGGCGGGCGGCGTCGAACTGGGTCAGATATTCCAGGCGATGGAGAGCGAGGCGCGCGATGCGGGCGCAGCGATGCGCGATGCCGCCGCGCGCAGCCGCGCAGGCATGGCGCAGGGCGAGGCGCTGCGGAGCGAGACGGAGAATATCGGCGAAGTCGTCGCCCTGATCGACAGCATCGCGGGCGCGACGGCGATGCTGGCGCTCAATGCCAGTATAGAGGCGGCGCGGGCGGGTGATGCGGGCAACGGCTTTGCCGTGGTCGCGCGCGAGGTAAAGTCGCTGGCCCAACAGACACGCGATGCCGCGGCGGGCATCGCCGGGCGGATCGCGCATGTCCGCGCGACGGTCGCTGATGTGGCGGCGGGCCATATGCATATGGATGCGGCCATGGCCCGCGCCGACCGTCTGTCAGCTTCGCTGTTCGACGCGGTCGCCCGCCAGGCCGCTTTCAGCCGCGCCATTGCCGAAAGCGTGGCGGAGGCGGGGTCGTCGAGCGACCATATCCGCTCCGGCGCGCAGGCGATCAGCGGCAATGCGGACGCGACCGTGCTGGGTGCGCGCGCGATGCAGTCGGTGGCGCAAAGACTGGCCGGGGAGGCTCATCGGCTGGAAGCGCGCGCGGGCGGCTTCATCATGGCGATCGGCGCGACCTGACGATCCGTAGAAATCCCTCTGGCGTCGCGCGCAAATGGCGATAGGCTGTGCGTCCATAAAAAGGAGAGGAAGCCATGCTCGTCATGTTCGTGGGCACTGACCGCA
Organism: Sphingobium xenophagum NBRC 107872; assembly: GCF_000367345.1. Taxonomy (GTDB): domain Bacteria; phylum Pseudomonadota; class Alphaproteobacteria; order Sphingomonadales; family Sphingomonadaceae; genus Sphingobium; species Sphingobium xenophagum. Next base: position 44,875 of record NZ_BARE01000018.1, on the reverse strand, counting down.
CTGAAACCGCTGTCAACGCGTCGCAAGTCACCTTCGTCTCGTCGGTCAATGACGGCACGCGCATCCGCTTTGGCGAAGGCCGCAGCGTGACCGTGACCGAACCGATCGCTGAAGTGCTCGAAAGCCTCAACCGCTCGCTGCGCCCGCACGACTAGAGGCCGTCTCGCTTCTGTTCGCCATGACCGGGCGGCGCGGCATCCTGTCGTGACGCCCGCCATGGGTGGCTTGCTATCGGGCGGCGGGCGCGCGCCTTGCACCGCGCAAGCGCGGCTCAGTCGGGATAGCGGATCGCCATCACCTCATATTCCTTCTCGCCCGACGGCAGCATCACGCGGCGCAAGTCGCCGATGGCCGCGCCGCGCAGGGCGCGGGCGATGGGGGAGGACCAGCCGATCCGGCCAGCCTCGATGTCGGTTTCGTCATTGCCGACTAGCGTGACGATGCGGTGATTGTCATCCTCATCGGCGATGGTGACGGTCGCGCCGAAATAGACGCGGCTCTTGTCGCCCTGCTGCCGGGCGTCGACGACCTTGGCGTCCTTCATCTTCTTGGACAGGCGCTTCAGCTGAAAGTCGATCTCGCGCATCCGCTTGCGACCATAGAGATAGTCGCCATTTTCGCTGCGGTCGCCATTGCCCGCCGCCCAGCTCACGACTTCGACGATGGCGGGGCGCTCGACGCCGAGCAAATGGTCATATTCCGCGCGCAATTTGGCGAAGCCTTCGGGCGAGATATAATTGGGATAGGGGGTCGTCATCCCTCCATCCCATAACCATTCTGGCGGACCTTGTCGAAGCCTTGCGCTTCGCTCAGGGCGAAGGGGGCGGCGATAGGCCTCTCAACCCGGCGTCTGTTTCCCCAGATAGCGGCTCAGCACCGCGCTGGTCCCGCGGAATTTCGCCCGTTCCGGGTTCATCGCTTCATAGACGACGGCATTTTCCAGCACCCGCTGCACATAGTTGCGGGTCTCGAAAATCGGGATCTGCTCGATCCAGCGAAGCATGTCGGCACCAGGCAGGCGCGGGTCGCCATTGGCGGCGATCCATTTGTTCACATTGCCCGGCCCGGCATTATAGGCCGCGACGGCCAGCGGATAGCTGCCGCCATAATAGTCCAGCATCCGCTGGAAATAGCCCGAACCCAGCATGATATTGTAGCTGGGATCGTTGAGCGAGGCGGGATTGTAGCCAAGACCCAGCTTGCCCGCCTGTTCGCGCGCCGTGCCGGGCATCAGCTGCATCAGCCCGCGCGCGCCTGCATGGCTGACGATCTGCTTGTCGAACTGGCTTTCCTGCCGGGCGATGGCATGCACCATGGTCCAGTTATATTGCGCCGTGGGCGGCACGGGCACGCGCGGGAAGGCGCTTTCGCCATAGCCGGTCAGGCCGCTGGAAACGGCGCGACGGCCGACCATGACGCTCATGTCGGTGCGGCCGATCTTTTCGGCCAGTTCCGCCGCGAGATAATGATCGGTGTCGCTGTCGGCATTGTTGGCGATGGCGCGGGCGAATTTGCCCTGATCCTGCCAATAGCCCATCTGTCCCAGCGCCTTGACCGCGCGCACGACGGATCGCTGATCGAACGCGGCGCGTTCGGCGGCGGAAATCGGCACCGGGCGCTCGACCGTGGCGGGCGCGGGGATCGGACGGCCCAGCCGTTCGAGCGCCAGCTGACCGTAAAACTGGTCGGGATAGACGCCCGCCTGTGTGAAATAGCCGTTGGCGCTGGCGGCGTCGCCCGCCTGAAGCGCGGCGCGACCGGCCCAATAATAGCCTTTCGACCTGGTCTGGGGCGATTTGGCCGCATCGGCATAGCGGCGGAACATCGCCACCGCGTCGGTCGGGCGATTGAGATTGTAGAAGGCGGTCGTCCCGGCCAGCCAGGCCAGGCTGGTATAATCGTCCCGTACCCCGATCGGCTGGTCGGACAGGTCGACGCCCGGCGGCACCGCGTCGTCAATCTTGCTGGCGATGCCCCAGGCAAAGCTCCACTGGCTGTCATTGGCCGCGGCGCGCGCCTGTCCCAGCAATATTTCGTAGAATTTCTCGACGTTGGTCGGGCGGTAGCTGAGCGGGCCGCGATTGGCGAGATATTGGCGTGCCGCAACCCAGTTGCCGCTGTCGCGCAGCCACAACGCCTTGTCGGCGACAAAGCCTGCATCGCTTGCGCCGACTGGTTCGGCGGCCTGCATCAGCATCGCAGCGTCGGCCGACTTGCGGCGGAAGGCGATGCGCGCCTGATAGACGGCGCGCCTGCCCGGCGAGACATAGGCCAGCATCCGCGTCGCCCCGACCGTGTCGTTGGCCCACAGCAGCATGTCGGCGCGCAGGTCGTGATCGGCAGGCGTCAGGCCGGACCCGAAGAGGGACAGCAATCGCGCTTCGTCCGCAGCGCTCAGGCTGCCGCCGATCCAGGCATTGCGCGCGGCGACCCGCGCTTCGTCCATCCGCCCCATCTGCATCAGCGCGGTGGCGTTGCGGGCGTGGCCGGTCGCGGTGCGCGGCGGGAAACGGGCGAAGAAGGCTGTGACCTGCCGGGGATCGTAGCTGTCGGGATTGATGCCGGTTTCGGCCAGCCGCCGCATCCTGTCCTCACCCGGCCAGCCCGGATTGGCGGTGATGAAGCTTGCATAGGTGGAAAAGCCCAGCCCGTCGCTTTGCTGCAGCGCGCGCCACTGGTCGATCGTCGCACCGATCGTGCCGTCGCTGGCCATGCCGACGCGGGACGCCACCCTGTTCCATTGCGCCCCCGGCGTATCCTGCGCGGGCAGCGGCTGGACCACGGCGCCGGGCGGGTCGGCGGGCGCTGACGCGGGGGCTGGGCCTTCGGTCTGGGCGCTTGCGCCGGCGGTAAACAGCAACAGTGCAACAAGGGGCATACGGATAATGTAACTTTCAATCATTCGGGGCGTCGCCATGCTGGACATTATCGCAAATGCATCCTTATCAGCGCCTGAATGACGCGCTATAGCGCGCCGCTTGACTGATCATGCCCCGGCCGGCCGGAGAATTGAAGGAGTTTAATCATGTTTTCCGGCTCGATTCCGGCTCTGGTGACCCCGTTTCGCGACGGATCGGTGGATGAGGCGGCGTTTCGCGCGCTGGTCGACTGGCAGATCGCCGAAGGATCAAGCGCGCTCGTCCCCTGCGGCACCACCGGCGAAAGCGCGACCATGACGGTCGAGGAGCATAATCGCGTCATCGCCATCTGCGTCGATCAGGCCGCCGGGCGCGTGCCCGTGATCGCGGGTTGCGGCTCCAACGATACGCGGATCGCGCTTGATCATATGTATGCCGCGCAAGGGGCCGGGGCGGATGCCGCACTGGTGGTCGCGCCCTATTACAACAAGCCCAATCAGGACGGCGTCTATCAGCATTTCGCCTATCTCGCCGAACGCTGCTCGCTGCCGATCGTCCTCTACAACGTCCCCAGCCGCACCATCACCGACATCGGCGTGCCGGTTATCCACCGCCTGTCGGAAGAATTTCAGACGATCGTGGGGATCAAGGACGCCACCGGGAATCTGGGGCGGGTCAGCGCACAGCGTCTCGCCTGCCGCCCGGATTTCTGCCAGCTTTCGGGCAATGACGAAACCGCATTGGGATTCAACGCCATGGGTGGCAAGGGGTGCATCTCCGTCACCGCCAATGTCGCGCCGCGCCTTACCGCCGATTTCCAGGCGGCCTGCGCCGCGCATGACTGGGATGGTGCCTTGGCGTTGCAGGATCGTCTTTACCCCTTGCATGATGCCCTGTTCAGCGATTCTTCACCCGGGCCTGTTAAATATGCCCTTACGCGCGTGCGGCCCGACATGCCCGGCGACGTCCGCCTGCCAATCACCTGGCCGTCGGAATCCAGCCGGGCCGCGGTCGACCGCGCGCTGGAAATTGCGGGGCTGGTATAGAAGGCCCATCTCCGTTCGGTTCGAGCTTGTCGAGAACTGCGCGGGGAGGGTTCTCGCCCTTCGACAGGCTCAGGATTCTCGAACCGAACGGATGAAAAAGTAGATTAATGGCCCGCCCCCGTCCCGTTACCTTCGACAAGAAAAAGATCGTCGCCGAAAACCGGCGCGCGCGCTTTGACTATTTCATCGAAGATGTGTTCGAAGCGGGCATCGCCCTGCAGGGGACAGAGGTGAAGGCGCTGCGCGGCGGCGAAGGGTCGATCGCCGAAAGCTATGCCGAGGTGAAGGGTAATCAGGTGTTTCTGGTGAACAGCAACATCCCCGAATATAGCCACGGCAATCGTCAGAATCACGAACCCAAACGCCCCCGCAAGCTGCTGCTGCACGAGCGGGAGATCCACAAGATGCACAGCGCCGTGTCGCGACAGGGCATGACGCTGGTACCACTGATGGTCTATTTCAACAGCCAGGGCCGCGCAAAGATCGAACTGGCGCTGGCCAAGGGCAAGCAGAACCACGACAAGCGCGAAACGATCAAGGACCGCGACTGGAAGCGCGACCAGCAGCGCATCATGCGGGACAAGGGCTGAGCCATGGACAACCGCCTCAGCCGCTGGTGGCACGCCAATGCGCCGACGCGCGAAAGCCTGGAGCATAACAGGTTCCTCGCCCCCGTCGCGCACCGCGTGCTGGAACCCTCGCTGTGGCGCTTCACGCGCCGGTCGGTGCCCCGCGGCGTGGCACTGGGACTGCTGGTCGGCATCTTCCTGCTGATCCCTGGCGTGCAGATTGCAGGCGCGGCGCTGCTGGCGCTGCCCTTCCGCGCCAATATTCCTGTCGCGGCGGCCATGACCTTCCTGTCCAATCCCGCGACCACGCCGCTGATCCTGTGGCTGTCGGTCTATATCGGCAACTGGATGCTGGGCCGCAGCGCGGACGCATCGGGCTTCATGACGCTGGTGGATCATCATGCCACGATTGGCCAATGGGCCGCCTGGCTGGTGTCCGAAGCAGCGCCCGCCTTGCTGCTGGGTCTCTCGATCATCTCGATCGTTGCGGCCGCCATCGGCTATGTCATTGCCGACTGGGTCTGGCGTCATCGCATGGGCCGCAAATGGCAGGCGCGCAAATTGAGGATTGGCAAGGCCCATAAAAGCAGCGCATTGGAGAAACCAGCTCCTGTCCTCTAGGATGGGCAAGCGGGTTTGACAGTGTCGATGCAGGGGAAGGGCCGCCCATGGCCGCGCGGGTGAACAGCAATGGGGATGCGTGGCTGACCCAGTCGCGATCGGGTTTTGCCCTGCCGCTGTTGCTGCTGGCGGCGGCGCTTTCGGCCGGGCTGATTTTCTATGCGATCGACAATTGGCTGCTGACCGGCGGATTTGCGGCCACTGTCCTCACCATTGCGGCGCTCATGGCCTGGCATCGCCGCCTTTATCCGCCGCAACTTTCCGACAAGGAAGCGATCCCCGACTGGACGGTCGCCCGCGCCGCCGCTGACGCATCCAGCATGGCGATCGCCGTTACCGATCGCGCCGGGCGGCTGGTTTGCGCCAGCGACCTGTTTGGCGAATGGTTCGCCGGTTATCCCACCCCGCCGGGCATCACCGGCGATCCGGCGCTCACCGAAAGCCTGTCGGTCGCTGCCCGTGCCGCCTGGCGCGATGGGGAGGCGAAGGTCGGCGGGATCGCGCAAGGCGCGCTGCGGCTGGATGCGGAGGTGGTGCGTACCGGCCGGGCCGAGGATTATCTGCTCTGGCGCTTTGCCCCGGTGCGCCAGCCCAGCGCGCTGGACGACGTCAACCGCTTCCTGACCGGCGAAGCGGGCCGCCAGCTGGGCGAGGCGGGCGTGATGGCGGTGATGATCGGCGGCGAAGGCCGCATCCGTGCCGCCAATGGCGCGTTCCTGCTGCGCGCCGCCGGGCGGATCGACGCCAATATCACCGGGCGCGATTTCGCCGGCCATATGCGCGTGGATGACAAAGGGCGACTGTTCCTGGCGCGCGAAGAGCAGGGCGGCCTGCCGCTGCGCCTGCTACAGGTGCCGTTGAAGCGGGTGACGCAGGGCAACGGCATGGCGGCGCAGGTCAGCGCGCAGGACGGGCCGATGCTGCTGCTGCTGATCGACGAACCGGCGGGCGGCGGCGGCACGTCGGCGCTTTCCTACATCGAAACCCTGCTGTCGCTGCTGCCCTTTGGCCTGGCCATGGCCGACCGCGACGGGCGGGTGCTGTTCCTCAATAATGCCTTTGCGCGGGTCGCGGGCCTCAAACCCGGCGACAAGCCCAGCTATCCCGGCGATCTGGTAGTGCGGGAGGATCAGGCGGCGGTGGCCGACGCGGTGCGGCGCTTTGCCGTGGGGCCGCAAATGTCGGGCGACATAGCCGTGCGTATGCGGGACCAGCCTGACGAGCCGATCGCATTGAGCCTGGCTGGCGTGCGCGGGCTGGGCGAGGCGGCGGTGCTCCTCTCGCTCAAGGATAATAGCGAGGAATCCAAGCTCAAGCGGCAGGTGGCGCAGGCGACCAAGATGCAGGCGATCGGCCAGCTGGCGGGCGGCGTCGCGCATGATTTCAACAATATCCTGACCGCGATCATCGGCCATTGCGACCTGATGCTGATGCGCCATACGCCCGGCGACAGCGACTATGACGACATTCAGCAGATCAAGTCGAACAGCAATCGCGCCGCTGGCCTGACCCGGCAATTGCTCGCCTTTTCGCGCCAGCAGACGCTGCGGCCCCAGATCCTGCAACTGCCTGACATCGTGGCGGACGTCTCCAATCTTTTGAAGCGCCTGCTGGGCGAAAATGTGAAGCTGGACGTCAGCCATGGGCGCAATCTGGGCGCGGTGCGCGCCGATCCCGGCCAGCTGGAACAGGTGATCGTCAATCTGGCGGTCAATGCCCGCGATGCCATGCCCGAAGGCGGCACGCTCAATATCCAGACCTATGCCGTGCCCGCGATCAAGGTGCGCGAAATGCGCCAGCAGATCCTGCCGGCGGGGGACTATACCGCGCTGCGCGTATCGGACACCGGGCTTGGCATCCCGCCCGACATATTGGCCAAGATTTTCGAGCCGTTCTTCACCACCAAGGAACTGGGCAAGGGGACGGGCCTTGGCCTGTCCACCGTCTATGGCATCGTCAAGCAGTCGGGCGGCTACATCTTTGCCGAATCCGAACTGGGGCGCGGTGCCAGCTTCGTCATCTACCTGCCTGTCTATGCCGGGTCCGATGCGAATGACGTCGCGCCGGTCAAGCCGCCGGTCAGGCGCAGCGAGACATGGGGCACCGGCACCATCCTGCTGGTGGAGGATGAGGATATGGTCCGTGCCGTCGCGGAACGGGCATTGGTGCGGCAGGGCTATACCGTGCTGACCGCCAGCGACGGCGAACAGGGGCTGGAGGTGTTGGCGGGCGATGTCGCGATCGACCTTTTGATCTCCGACGTGGTGATGCCCAATATGGACGGCCCCGCCATGGTGGCGCAGGCGCGTCGCGCTTTCCCCGACCTGCCGGTATTGTTCATGTCGGGCTATGCCGAGGAGCAATTGCGCAAGTCGATCGACATCGCCAACGTCGCTTTCCTCCCCAAGCCCTTCTCGGTCAATCAACTGGCCGAAGCGGCGCGGGACGCACTGGCGACGCGACCCGTGGCGGAATGACCCTCGAATAAGTTGTGCTTGATCAAGGTAATTATCCTGTCCATTCCCGCACCGATGGGTTAGCGCATGCGCGTATCAACAGGGGATCGCCACGGCATGTCGGACGGCAAGAGCATTTTGATCGTCGAGGATGAAGCGATGATCGGCATGATGCTGGAAGATTATCTCGACGCGCTGGGTTATCGCTTGCATGCGGTCGCCGCTTCGGTCGACGAAGCCTGCGCCCATGCGCGCGACGGCGGCTTTGACGCGGCCCTGCTCGACTGCAATTTGCAGGGTGAGAAAAGCTGGCCCGTCGCTGACATATTGGTCCAGAAAGGCGTGCCCTTCGTCTTTGCGACGGGCGGCATGGCCGACGATCTGCCGACCCATCACGCCGACCGCCCCACGCTTGCCAAGCCCTTCACCATCGGCGCGGTCGAGCGGGCGTTGGGAAAAATACTGGGCGAATAGGAAATTTCCGTTCCCCTCTTGTTCTATTAGAACAAACAGGATACATCATCGCCAGGCGCCGAGAGAATCGACGCAGTCCGCTTGACAGGGATTAGGCCGATGTCCGCTATGCTCACACTCATCGATTCCAAGAAGAACGGGACTATGGACAGACAAAAAGCATTGGACGCCGCGCTTGCCCAGATCGACCGGGCCTTTGGCAAAGGCTCTGCGATGAAGCTGGGCAGCCGGGAAAAGATCGAGATTGAAGCCATCTCGACCGGCTCGCTCGGCCTCGACATCGCTCTTGGCATTGGCGGCCTGCCCAAGGGGCGGATTATCGAGATTTACGGCCCGGAAAGTTCGGGCAAAACCACGCTGGCGCTGCACGCCATTGCCGAAGCGCAGAAGAATGGCGGCACTGCCGCCTTTGTGGACGCGGAACATGCGCTCGATCCGGGCTATGCCAAGAAACTGGGCGTCGACATTGACGAACTGATCGTGTCGCAGCCCGACACGGGCGAACAGGCGCTGGAAATCGTCGATACGCTGGTGCGCTCCAACGCCATCGACGTGCTGGTGGTCGACTCGGTCGCCGCGCTGGTGCCGCGGGCGGAAATCGAAGGCGAAATGGGCGACAGCCATGTCGGCCTTCAGGCGCGCCTCATGAGCCAGGCGCTGCGCAAGCTGACCGGCTCGATCTCGCGCTCCAAATGCATGGTGATCTTCATCAACCAGGTGCGGATGAAGATCGGCGTGATGTACGGCAATCCGGAAACCACGACTGGCGGCAATGCGCTCAAATTCTACGCCTCGGTCCGCCTCGACATTCGCCGCACCGGCCAGATCAAGGATCGCGAAGATATTGTCGGCAATGCGACCCGCGTAAAAGTGGTCAAGAACAAGGTTGCCCCGCCGTTCAAGCAGGTCGAATTCGACATCATGTATGGCGAAGGCATCTCCAAGATCGGCGAAATCCTCGATCTGGGCGTCAAGGCCGGGATCGTTGAGAAATCGGGCGCCTGGTTCTCCTACGACTCTGTCCGCATCGGCCAGGGTCGTGAAAACGCCAAGACATTTCTGAAAACGCATCCTGAGATGGCGGATCGTCTGGAAAAGGCGATCCGGGGCAAGACCGAAGAGGTTGCCGAAGCGTTGATGGCCGGACCCGAAGCGGAGGATGATGACGAATAAGCGCAGATGCTCGTCCGGCCCGATCAGCCGGAACGATCTCTGGCGCAACTCGTCCGCCCCTCGCTTCACGCACTGAAAAGGCCCGCCGCGCACCCCCTGCGCAGCGGGCCTTTTACCGTCCGGCTCCATCAACGCCGACTTTCCGATAGGATCGGGCCAGCGCAAGATAACGTCCGATTTGCCGGGAAATATGCGAAGTTAAGCGGTTCAGCGGATCTGGCACTTGCGCCCTGCCTGCGCTCTCGCAATGCTCTGCACCCTAATGGCGGCTGGCGCGTTACCGCGTCTTCTTCCCGCTTTTGAAAGGCTCCCCTGATGCGCGTCGCGATCGAGGCGATACTGGACTATGACTTCGCCGAACCGACCGATGTGCTGCTGGCGGTGGAAGCCGCCGCGCTGCCGGATCAGCGAATCGTCAGCCAGTCCCACATCATCAACAATGCCGGGCCATTGACCAACAAGGTGGGCGGCAGCGGCGTTGGCCGGCGCACCTGGACCCGCACCGGCACCGGACGGATGCTCAGCACCTACCGCGCCACCGTCGATGTCGACCGGCCCGCGATCGACCTTGTCAGCCTCGCCAAAAGCCCGCTGGCCAGCCTGCCGGAGGATGTGCTGCCCTTCATCTGGCCCAGCCGCTATTGCGAGGCTGACCGCTTTGTCAGCTTCGTCTGCGGCCATTTCCCCGATCTGGAGGGCGGCGCGCTGGTCGCGGCGCTGCGCGACTGGGTGCATGACAATCTCATCTATGTGCCCGGCAGTTCCGACGGCACGACCACCGCTGCCGATACCTTCGTTGCCCAACAGGGTGTCTGTCGCGACTATGCCCATCTGACCGCCGCGCTGATCCGCTCCCGCGATATTCCGGCACGGCTCGTCTCGGTCTATGCCCTCGATCTTGATCCGCCCGATTTCCATGCCGTTGTCGAAGTCTGGCTCGACGGCGCGTGGCACATCGTCGTTTCGACCGGCCTCGCCCCGGTCGAAACCATGGTCCGCATTGCGGTCGGCCGCGACGCCACCGACATTGCCTTCATGACCGCCTTTGGCAACGCCATGATGAACGCCCAGTCGATCCTCGTCTCGCGCGTGGACGAGGGCTAGGCAGCCCATCCCAGTTCGCCCTGCGCCTGTCGAAGTGTCGTCCTGCTTGATGTAAGGACAGGGCTTCGACAGGTTCGGCCCGAACCGACAATCTCAAGAGCGCGATGCCCGCGCTCCCATCAATAATCCTTGGAATAGCGCAGGTTCGCGGACGATCCGGCATTGGTCCCGGTCTTGGACAACAGGCTCAGCGTCCTGGACAGTGCGATCTCCAGCTGGGTGGCGGTAAAGCCCTTGGAATCGGTGATCACCTCCACATAGACATTGTTGGAGATATGCTGCCCCACCGCCAGGCTCGTGCCGCGCCCGGTCGTTTCATCGCCGCCGACAATGCCGATGCGGTCGATTCCCGACGCGCCCTGCAACTTGCCCATCGGGTTCAACCCGCCGCTGCCGCCGCGCAGGCCGTTGAGCGCCGCCGCCAGCTGCACCGCCTGCATCGCAGACAGGTTGGCGACATTGTCGCCGAACAATATGCGCGACAGGATTTCGTCCTGCGGCAGGGTGGGATTGGAAATGAACGCGATGTCGGGCTGCTGCGCCGATCCGGTCACCTGTATGCCCGCCGTCACCGTGTCGATCCGCGTCTGCGCCTTGATCGCCAGCACCGGGTTCAGCATCGGTCCGTTAAAGGTGATGAGCCCCTGTTCCAGGTCGAACTGTTTGCCCGAAAAACTATAGCGTCCGCGCAGCACTTCCAGCTTGCCGACAACCCGCGGGTTGGCGGTAGTGCCGGTCACCCGCATCGCTGTCTTCCATTCCGAATCCAGCCCCATGCCGGTGACATAGATTTCATTGTCGGCCCGCACCCGGATGTCGAGCTTCCAGTCAGCGGGCTTCGCCGCCGCCTGACGCGCGGCCTGGCGCTGGTCCAGAATGTCCGCGCCTTCGCCCTTGCGCCGCACGCCCTGCAACTGGCGAATCTCGGTGCCACCCTGCCAGGCAACCCTGTAGCGGGTTTCGGGCAGGCTCAGGTCGCCCTTGATCAGGCCGCCATTGGCCGCGCTGTTGGTGATGGCCAGCGTGCCGCTGACGACGCTGGTGATTGCTTCGCTTCGGGCCAGCCGGGCGCGGTCGAGTTTGATGGCGATATTCATCGGGAACCCGCTGTCGGCGGCAAGGCCCACCGTGCCGGACGCCTGGACCGTGCCGTCGCCTGCTCGACCGGAAAAGTCGCGCAACTCCAGCCGGTCGTTCGTGAAGCGGCCATCGAGCTTCATCTGGGTGACCCGCGTGCCGAACGTCTCATTTTCATAGGTCAGCGCATTGGCGCGGGCGACGCCGTTGATACGCGGATCGGCCAGTCGCCCGCTGAAATCGGCTGCTACCGCCAGCCCGCCGGTCAGTTGCTGGTCGGCAAGACCCGCGAAGGAAAAGAGAATGTCGGCCGGTCCGGCATAGCGGATGCCACCGCCCAGCGGCGCCGCCTGCAACTGCTCGCTCCAGCTGTTGCCGGGGCCGGGCGGGGCGAGCGTCGCCACGAACCGTCCCAGCGTCGACGAACCGCGCCGGATCAGCCCGCGCAGGTCGCCGCCCGCGCTGGAAAGCTTGCCCTCCATGCTCATCGACACGGGATCGGACACGGCGGTCAGGCTGGAGCGCCGGAAATCGGCGATGGCGAGCCGCGTGGTCGCGGTCGGGAAAGCATTGCCGGTCTGCACATAGTCGATCGTCCCGGTCGCCTTGCCGCCAATACCCAGTCCCGGCGAGGCCATGTTGATGATCGCCAGGTCAAAATCCTTGAACCGCATCTGCATGGCCGTGCTGTCGCCAGACCGTCCGGCCAGATCGACCTTGCCCTGCGGCAGGATCAGCGTGGCCGGCTCCAGTCGATAACCCCCCGCCTCCGTACGGATGATCGCGGGGTTGGCGAGGCGGAAGGGAATATTGCCTGCCTTGCCCTGTAACGCCACGGCATAAAGATCGGGGCGCAGCGCGGCATTGGCCGCGATCGAGAAGGGGACGCCGCTGGAGCCATCGGCCACGAGCTGCGCCTTGCCACGCCCGCCCTGATAATCGACCTTGGCGCGCGCCGTGCGCACCACATAGTCGCCATAGGCAGCGTTGGCGATCTGCACGTCGGCCAGGATTCGGGGCTGGTCGGTCAGCACCATGGAGGCGTTGACGATGGCGCGGCCGATGATCACGTCCGCGTCGCCCGGCAGCTTGGCGTTATTGGCGGTGGCGTTGACATCCACGCCCTGCGCCTCGCCGACCGCCGCCAGCCGCACCGCGCCTGTAATGCCCGACCCGTTCAGGCTCAGCTGACCTGCAAAGGGACCGGCCGCGCTCTGCCGCAGCGTGCCTGCCATATCGACCCCGGCAAAGCGGGCCTTGGCGATGTCGATCGTCAACGGGCCAGCGGCGGTGCGGATCAGCACATTGGCGAAGAAGGGGCCATAGGGCGATCCGCCGGTCGCTTCGAGCCGATAGCCTGCGGCCTCTCCGTTCAGCTTCGCGACCACATCATTCAGCTGCACGCCGACATTGGGCCGTGCCGCGCGCAACACCGCCTGGGGTCGCTCCATCGTCCCGCGGACGGTCAGCGCCAGCGGCCCATATTGGTGCGAGGCGGCGGTGGCGTCGAACGCGATCTGGCCGTTGGTGTCGTAGCTGCCCGAACCCGACTGGATGGTGAAATTGGGCGCCGCGCCCTTCAGCCCGGCGAGCGTGAACTTGCCCTCCGGCGTCATGCCGATCCGCCCGGTGGCGATGGCGTTGCCGCCCAGGAAATCGCGTACCGACGCATTGTCCCAGCGCGCGGTTCGCACGCCAAAGCGGCCCGACAGGCCAAAGCCGCCCTTGGGACCGGGGACCAGCTCTATATCGGTGTTCAGATTGACGATGCCGACGCCGTCGATCCGGTAGTCATTGACCCGTCCTTTCAGCGCCCCGCGATAAAGGGCGTTGTCCAGATCGGCGAGGACTATTGCGGTCGCGTCGATCTTGTCACTGTCGATCTTGAGGTTGTCGCTGATCAACCTGCCACTGGCATAGGCGAAATCGCCCTTCACCCGCAGATTGTTCATCAACCCGCCAGCCGCGGCGTTAAGGCCGGTCACCCGGCTCGCGGTGGCGTTGACCGGAATGCGGATGCGGTCGGCGTCGATCACCGCGCGGCCGGTGGCTTTCAGATTTTCGATGCCGGTGGCGTCGAACGCCAGATATTTGGCGCTGATGTCATAATCGATGAACGGCGTGGCGATCGGCCCGTCCAGAATGATGGCGGCCCGCACGTCGCGACCCTTTACCTTCTCCATGATCGCGCCGGGGGTCAGCAGCGCCGCATTGATCTTCAGCGCGCTGAACCGGCTCGTGCCCAGATCGACCACGCCCTGCGCATCGGCGGACAGGGCAGGGGACCGCAGTGTCGCCTTCAGGTTGACGCGCCGTTCGTTCAGGCCTGCAAACAGGTCGACGTCCAGCTGCGGCGCGGTCAGGCGATCGACCGTGCCGGCCATGACCAGGCCGGGGCGCAGCGGACCCTTGGCGGAGAACGCGCCATCACGCGCGGCGACGGCGATGTTGGCGATCTCGCCCCTGGGACTGGTCGCAACGATGCGCCCGTTCCAGGCCTGCCATGTCCCCTTGCCATCCAGCGTCGCGGTCATCCCGTCGGTCAGGCCCGACATGGCGGCAATGACACCGCCCCTGGGCGCGGTCAGCGTGCCGCTCATGGCCAGCCGATTTTGCGCCGGAACCGCGTCCAGCTTCGCTTGCAACCGGTCGCCGCTGTCGACGATCGCGTCGGCGGACAGGATCGCGCGGCCGTCGGCGATATGGGTCACGCCGTCGATCGCGATTTCGCGCTTCTGGCCGATGACGGGCTTCGCCAGCACGAATTTGCCGATCTTCAGCCGGTCGACGTCAATGTCCAGATCCGGCAGGATAGGGGCATTGGGATCGGTCGGGGTGGCGTTGAACTGCGGGCTGCGCGCCAGCACCACCAGCGGGGTCTCCAGCAGGCTGACCGAAATATGGTTGTTCACATAACGAAACGGCTTCCACACGACATGCACGCGCGGGGACACCGCGAACACGCCCTTGGGATCGCGCAGAACAAGATCGTGGATCACCATGTCGCTATAGATCGACCCGTCGATCCGTCCGACTTCGATGGCCATGCCCGATTCGAGTTTCAGCGCCGCGATCTGCTGGATCAGGAATCGCTTGCCCGGCTGGGTGTTGAGGCCCAGCAGCAGGCCCGCCACCAGCACGATCACCGCCACGACCAGGCCGACGACCCCGATCGCGATCTTCTGCCACAAGGGGCGACCTTCGCGCACGATCACGGCCTCGCTAGGGACGGTCTGGGCGGGGGTGTCATCCTGAGTCATTAGAAGGCCTGCCCAATACCGATATAGACAGCGAATTTGGATTCGCCCGGCTGCCGGTTGATCGGCATTGCAATGTCGGCGCGGAAGGGACCGAAATTGGTGTAGAAGCGCCCACCGATGCCGACGCCATAGCGCATGTCGGAAAATTTCGGGATCGCGCTGTTATAGACCTGACCTGCATCGACAAAGGCCACCGCGCCATAATTGCCGAAACGATACCGGCCCTCGACCGCAAATTCATTGACCGATCGGCCCCCGATGGGATCGTTGTTTACATCTTTCGGCCCCAGTTCCTGATAGCCATAGCCACGCACTGATCCGCCGCCGCCCGCATAGATGCGCCGCGATGGCGCGACATCGTCGCGCGACACGCCGCTGATCGTGCCAAGCCGGGTGCGCGCTGCGATGACCAGCGAATCCGACACGGGGTAATAGCCGGTCAGGTCGAACGTGCCGCGCACATAGGGCGAAACATTGCCCTGCAATGACGCTTCGGGCGACACGCGCACACTGGCGCGGAACCCCTTGGTCGGGTTGAGCAGATCGTCGGACCGGTCATAGCCGACCTGCACCGGCAGCGCGCCGATGAAATAGGTCAGCCGCTTGTTCTGGCCAGTCGCCGGATCGATCGTCGTCTGTTCGTTCGACAGCAGGATTTCCGCGCCATAGGTATAGGTCCAGCGCTTCTGGAAGATCGGCGTCGATTGCCGCGCCCAACTGATGTTCAGCCCGGCGGTGAAGGCTTCATAGGCGTCATATTTCTGATGGTTGATCAGCGCACCGGCC
This sequence comes from Sphingobium xenophagum NBRC 107872, assembly GCF_000367345.1. Classification (GTDB taxonomy): domain Bacteria; phylum Pseudomonadota; class Alphaproteobacteria; order Sphingomonadales; family Sphingomonadaceae; genus Sphingobium; species Sphingobium xenophagum. The sequence goes on along the minus strand of NZ_BARE01000018.1, from coordinate 29,451 downwards.
TGAAACGTCTTGTCGCGCTTGCCCGCGTTGGATCGGCGGAACGTGCCCGACACGCCCTGTTCCTGCGTGCCCGCGACCACGCCCGCGATCAGCGCGCCTTCGGGCGGGAACAGGTTGCGATGGGTCCATGTCCCTTCCGCGCGGAAACCCTGCCCGGTGCCATATCCCACCTCGCCCGCCAGCGTACGCGGCGGCCCGGCAGCCTGTTCGACGTGCAGGTCGACATATTCGGTCCCGTCCGGCCCTGCCTCGTTGGTGCGAACGGGATCGACCGCGACGCTGGAAAACAGGCCGGTCGCGACCAGCGCCTTGCGCAAATCATCGACCTTGCGGCTGTCATAGATCTCGCCCGGCTTGTAGCGGCGGATCACCTCGATATGATCGGCCCCGAACGCCTGCTTGTCGCCACTGGTGGTAATCTTGCGGAACGTGCCGCGCGGCCCGGTGTCCACGGGCAGGGTATAGGCGCCCGTCACCGTCGCGGGGTCGAGCAATATGTCGCGCTCCCCCACCTTGGCGAAAGCATAGCCTTGTTCGGGCAGCCGCAGTGCGACATTGGCCTCCGCGCCTTCGACCGTCGTCGCGACGATATAGTCCCCGGTCTTGAGCGGCAGACTGTCGCGCACCAGCCCCGGCGGCACGGTCGGCCCGGCCTGCACGATGATCTCGCCCAGCTTGTAGCGCTTGCCCGGCGTCACGGAAATCACGGCGGTCAACGTGCCATCGCCGGTCTGGTCGAGGCTGGCGAGGGCGGTCGCGTCATAATAGCCTTCGGAATAGAAAAGCCGTACCGCCAGCTTCTCATCCTCCTGCGCCCGTGCCTGCACCATCGCGGCGGTCTCTGCCTTGCCATCGCCGTCGATCAGCGCGGATGCATCCCGAAATTCGTCTTCAAGGCCCGTCTTGCCAAAACCCTCGATCCGGGTGGCATAACGGACGTCGGGCAGCTTTGCGTTCGGGTCGCTGTCGGCCGCGACGTTGGCGGGCACGGTTACGCTGTCCAGCGGGGGCAGCGGTTGCGCCAGTTCCTGCTCCTCAGCCGGCTCGATGGCAGGCGGCAGTTCCGCCGCCGCGCCGGTCGAGGGCATTTGCTGGTCGATCCAGCTGTCGATCGACGGCAGCGGCTTGGCAGGGTCGCTTCCCTCCATCTGCGGCAGGCGCGCCTCGAACTGGTCGTCCGGCAGGATCGGCTCTTCAGCCTGCGTCGCATCATAGGGCAGGGAAGGCGTGGTGGCGGGCGGCGGCGTCTGCGCCAGCAGCGGCAGGGGGGATGCGGTCGCGATAAGAAGGCCCAACATGTGCCGGACATGATGCGCCTGTCTTATTATCATATGTCCGTCACGCCCCTCTGGTCGCCAGCCATGAAGGCGGCCACAAAGCAGCAATACGCTCAAGCAGTTGCCGCGGTTCCGTCCGGCGGGCAATTCGCCGCGACGGGCCGTGCTTCCATCCCTGCATGCAAGCGACTAGAGCGGCGGCATGACATTTGCGCTCAACATCTCCCGCTCCATCACTGGCCAGCCCTGGAAATGGCGGGGAGAGGGCGCGGATGCGCGCGAACCGGGCTATGCGCCCGACGATCTGGTGACGCAATTGCTGCTGGCGCGCGGCTGTCCGCGCGACGCGCTGGATGCGCACCGCAACCCCACGATCCGCGCCTTCATGCCCGACCCCAGCCTGTTCCGCGACATGGATGCCGCCGCGGAACGGCTGGCCGACGCGGTGCAGCGGGGCGAGGATGTGCGCATTTTTGGCGATTATGACGTCGATGGCGCCACCAGTGCGGCCCTGCTCATCCGCCTGCTGCGCGACCTGGGACTGACGGCGAAACCCTATATCCCCGACCGGCTGATGGAAGGCTATGGCCCGTCCGGTGAGGCGCTGGTGCGGCTGGCGGGCGAGGGCGCGACCCTGATCGTCACCGTCGATTGCGGCGCACAGGCATTCGAGGCGCTGGCCATGGCACGCGACACCGGAGTCGATGTCGTCGTGGTCGATCATCATAAATGCAGCGCGGCGCTGCCCATGGCGCTGGCCCTGGTCAATCCCAACCGGCTGGATGAAGGGGATGAGGCCGCAACCCATGGTCATCTCGCGGCGGTCGGCGTCGCCTTTCTTCTGGGCGCGGCACTGGTGCGGGTGCTGCGCGCCCGCAGCTGGTTCGTAACGCGGGCCGAACCGGCGCTGATGGAGTTGCTGGACATCGTCGCGCTGGGCACGGTGGCCGATGTCGCGCAGTTGAAAGGCCTGAACCGCGCCTTCGTGGCGCAGGGGCTCAAGGTGATGGCCCGGCGCCGCAATATTGGCCTGGCCGCGTTGATCGACGCCAGCCGCCTGACCCGCGCCCCGCTATGCCACGACCTGGGTTTTGCGCTGGGACCGCGAATCAATGCGGGCGGGCGTGTCGGGCAGGCCGATCTGGGGGTGCGCCTGCTGACGACGCAGGATCCTGCCGAAGCCGCGCGGATCGCCGAACAATTGAATCAGTATAATGAAGAACGGCGCGCGATCGAGGCGGCGGTGCAGGAGCAGGCCGAGGCATTGCTGGCGGCCCAGGGCAATCGCGCCATAGCGGTGATCGCCGGGCAGGGATGGCACCCCGGCGTCATTGGCATCGTCGCCGGGCGGATCAAGGAAAAGGCAGGCCGCCCGGCCATCGTCATCGCGCTGGACGAAGATGGCGTGGGCAAGGGATCGGGCCGATCGATCAGCGGGGTCGATCTGGGCGCGGCGGTGATGGCGGCCAAGGATAGTGGCCTGCTGGTCGCGGGCGGCGGTCATGCGATGGCGGCGGGACTGACCGTAGCGGCGGACCGGGTCGATGCGCTGGCCGATTTCCTTGACGATCGGTTGTCAGGTGCCGTCGCCCGCGCCCGCGACGACCGGGCGTTGCTGATCGACGCCGTGCTGGCCCCCGCCGGGGTCAATCCCGATTTTATCGCCGCGATCGAGGCGGGCGGACCCTATGGCGCGGGCTGGCCAGCCCCCCGCATCGCTGCCGGACCGATGCGCGTGATCAAGGCCGATGTCGTGGGCAACGGCCATTTGCGCGCGATCATGGGCGGGGAGGATGGCCGCTCGTTCAAGACCATCGCCTTCCGGCAGGCCGAGACCGAACTGGGGCAGGCGATACTGGGCGCGCCGCGCGACCGGCGGCTATGGGTCGCGGGTCGGGCGAAGATCGACGACTGGGGTAGCCGCCCGGCCGCCGAACTTCATCTGGAGGACGCGGCCTGGGCGGATTGAGGGTGGAGAAATCCGACACAGGAAAAAGGGGGGTTGACCCCTGCGCCGTCTCCTCCTAATGCCCGCCTCGCTTCGCAGCGCCATCCGGTGGCGCCGCCAACGGCCCCTTCGTCTAGCGGTTAGGACGCGGCCCTTTCACGGCTGAAACACGGGTTCGATTCCCGTAGGGGTCACCATCTTGCAGGCGGGCGTTCGGTCGCCGGGCCTCGATGCTGTGCAGTTGCATGTTTTCCGCGCTAACCCGTAGTTTACCGTGATTGACCTTGATGGGTCTTAGGGTGCAACATTGCTGTCATGAAAAAGGCAGAGGGTGCATTGCTGACCATCAGTGAACTGGCTGATGAATTGGGCCTGCCCCAGCATATATTGCGCTATTGGGAAACGCGTTTCCCGCAACTGCGCCCGCTCCAGCGTTCCGGCAATCGCCGCTACTACCGTCCCGCCGACGTGGCGCTGGCCCGTCGCATCCATGATCTGCTCAACATCGAAGGCTTCACTGTGAAGGGCGCGCAGAAGATGCTGGTCGATGGCAATGGGGCCGTATCGCCGGATGTGCCGGAGCCAGGGACGCACGATGATGTGCTGGCGCGGCTGGAGGGCATACGCGACCAGTTGGCCCGCGCCATTCGGCTATAATTGCCGGGCATAGATCAGGTCGCGGAACGGCACGTCGCCGACCATGAAGGTCAGCGATCCGACCTCAACAAAATCATGCCGCGCATAGAAGCGCCGCGCCCGGTCATTTTGGGGATAGACGGCCAGTAGCAGGCGGCTGGCCCCGCGCCGCCGGGCTTCCTGCGCAACCAGGTCCATGATCCTATCGCCATGCCCGCCACCCTGCCAGCCCGACAGCAGATAGAGCCGCTTCAATTCCCGGTCGCAGGCCGGATCGGTCGCGATCGGCAGGTCAGGCGGCGTGACCATCGCATAGCTCACCGGCGCGCCAAGTGGCGTCTCGCCAATCAGGACGGTCTGCTCAGGATCGGCCAGTGCGGCATCATAATAAGGGATGCCATGGGCGGTGCGGATATGACGGACCAGCGCCGCGCCGGGATGGTCGTGGGCGAAGCTGGACAGGAAGGTCGCCCCGCCAAGGATGGAAAGCGCAGGGGCATCGTCGGCCCGCGCGACGCGCCAGATTATGGGCGTCATGGCCGCCGGCCTCGTCAGCGCATCCCCGGACCCAGCGCCGGGTCCAGATCGCGCGGGCGGGTGAAGCTGACCAGCGTGGCGATATTCTCCCGCGCCTCGCTCCAGCGGTCGACTTTGAGGTCCAGCACCGCGATGCTGGCGGTCGGGAACTTCACCTCCACATCCTCGCGCAGCGGATTGGCGCCATCGTCGGGGACGAGATCGAGGATCAACTCCTCCAGCCCCGGATTATGCCCGGCCAGCAGGGCGCTGTCGGTGCTTTCGGGCAGGTCGCGAATGACATCGAACAATGTCGGGGAGGAGGCGAGATAGATGCGCCTGTCCCAACGCGCATCGAGCGATTCGCCAAGGCCGGTGAAAAACGTCTCCAGCGTCTGCACCACCCGCACGGCGGGCGACGCCACCAGCATATCGAACTGCATCTGCCGCTGGGCGGCAAACTGGCCCATCAACAGCGCCGCCTTCTCGCCCCGATGATTCAAGGGCCGGTCGAAGTCGCGGGCCACCGGATCGTCCCAGTCGGACTTGGCGTGGCGCAACAGGGTCAGCCGCTTCATTCTCTCTCCAGATGGCTGTGGCCGGATTCGTGTCCCTGATGCCCTAAGGACGCAGTTTCGCCAAGGGTTTCGCGTCGCGAAGCGACACTGACCGCTATGATTGCCTCGTCCAGCGTCACCCGACGGATCGGCGTGCCGGGCGGAAAGGCGCTGAGCAAGCGACTGGGCATGGCGGCCGACAGGATGACGAAACAGCCCTTGTCCTCGGCCCGGCGGATCAGGCGGCCGAACGCCTGCGCCAGCCGCGCACGAATCAGCCGGTCGTCATAGGCATTGCCGCCATTGGCCAGCCGCCGCGCCGCGTGCAGCACGGTTGGCTTGGACCATGGCACCCCCTCCATCACCACCAGGCGCAGCGAATGGCCGGGCACGTCCACGCCGTCGCGCAGCGCGTCCGTCCCCAACAGTGATGCGCGCGGATCGTCGCGGAAGATGTCGACCAGCGTGCCCGTGTCGATCGGATCGACATGCTGGGCGTAGAGCGGCAGCCCCGCGCGCGCCAGCCGGTCGGCGATGCGGGCATGGACGGCGCGCAATCGCCGGATCGCGGTGAACAGCCCCAGCGTGCCGCCGCCCGCTGCTTCGATCAGACGGCCATAGGCGCCCGACAATGCGGCGAGATCGCCCCGCTTGATGTCGGTGACGATCAGCACTTGCGCGCGCGCGGCATAATCGAACGGGCTGCCAGCTTCGAACCGTCCGGCGCCGTGGGGCAGGTGGACAGCGCCGCTGCGGCTTTCCGCATCGCCCCAGTCGCCCCCACCTTTCAGCGTCGCGGAGGTGACGATCACGCCCTGCGCGGGTTTCAATACGGTTTCGGCAAGCGGTCGGCTGGGGTCCAGCCAGTGGCGGTGGATGCCAATGTCATATTCCCGCCCCTCGACCCGGTCGACCGTCATCCAGTCGACATAGTCGGGATCGGCCGGCCCGCCGATCCGCGCCAGCAGCGCCAGCCATGCGCTGATCAGGTCGCGCCGCCAGCCGAGCGAGGCCACCGCCCCCTCGATTCGCGCCCGCGCCGCGCCGTCCAGCCAGTCGGGCGCATCCTCGATCACTGCCTCCAGCCGTCGCGACAGGTGCGTCAGCGGGCGCAGCAGAGCATCGAGCGCCAGCGCGGCCTCCTGCGCCGCCTCGACCAGCGGACCATCCGGTGCGGCCAGTTCGGTCTCCAGTCCATAGCCCGCATCCGCCTCGCCCGTGTCCGCGGCACGCGCAAAGACAGTGCCGCGCACGGCCGTAAAGAGGGCTTCAAGCGGTCCGAACGGCTCATCGGCCACGACGCGCTTCAGCCATTCGTCGGCGGGCAGGGCCAGCGCCGCGTCGGCGGCGGCGCGGATCGCCTCTCCGCCCTCCACATCATAGCTGGCAAGGTCGGACAGGCGCGCCGACAGGCCGCGCCGTCGCCCGCGCGATCCGCCCTCCGGCCCCATGATCCAGCGGCGCAGCTCGATCGCCTCCTGTCCCGACAAGGCGACCGAAAAGGTAGAATCGGCAGCGTCAAACAGATGATGGCCTTCGTCAAAGATGATCCGCTGGGGTCGCTGGCCGGTTTCGCGGCCGCGCGCCGCGTTGATCATCACCAGCGCATGATTGGCGATGACGATGTCGGCATCGGCGGACGCGCGGGCCGACCGCTCGATGAAGCATTTGCGATAATGCGGGCAGCCGGCATAGATGCACTCGCCGCGCCGATCGGTCAGCGCGGTGGAGCCGTTGCGGCGGAACAGGGTGGGCAACCAGCCGGGCAGGTCGCCGCCGACCATATCCCCATCCTTGCTGAAAGCCGCCCAGCGCGCGACCAGTTGCGCCAATATCGCGGCCCGGCCGCTAAAGCCCCCCTGCAACGCATCTTCCAGATTGAGCAGGCAGAGATAATTTTCCCGCCCCTTGCGCACCACCACCCGCCGGGCCGCGACCGCCGCGTCGGGAAACAGCCGCAGTGATTCGCGGTCAAGCTGGCGTTGCAGTGCCTTGGTATAGGTGGATACCCACACCGTCCCCTGCGCTTGCGCCGCCCAGAGCGAGGCGGGCGCAAGATACCCCAATGTCTTGCCAATGCCGGTGCCCGCTTCCGCCAGCAGCATGTTGGGCTGGTCGCGGTGCGCGCGCGGGCGGAACGGGCCGATCGCGGCGGTGGCATAGGCGCGCTGGCCCGGACGCGCCTCCGCCCCCGCGCCGGTCAGCGTGTCGAGCCGGTCCAGCACCTGCGCCTCATCCAGCATCACGGTGCGCGGGGCAGGGCGGGGCTGCGCTTCCTCCCATTCGGGCAATTTGGAAAAGAGCCAGCGCTCGGCCTCACGCGGCTTGGCGATGCGCGGCGCGACCAGCGGCGACCATGGCCAGCGCAGCCGGTGCAGCGTCTGCGCCGACGTCCAAGCGCCTTCCCGCTCACGCCAGTCCGGCGATTCGAGCCGGTCGAGCAGGGCCTGCGTCGCATTCTGGAGCAAGGCGGGAATGTCCGCTTCCGCGCCCGGTACCGGCAGGCCAAGCGCTTGCGCCAACCCCTTGGGCGTGGGGACAAGGAAGCGGGCAGGGTGGAGAAATGCCCAAAGTTCCAGCAGGTCCAGGCCGTTGAGATCGGGATAGCCCAGACGCTGGCCGGTCAGCGGCGCATTGAGCAGCAGCACCGGCGTTTCTGCCGCGCGACCGATCGCCTGCCCCTTGGCCAGCCCTTGCGTCCGACCGCCTTCGCGCAACCAGATGCCGCCATGACTGGCGTGGAGGGCTGGCAGGGATGCTGGATCGATCACCCGCCCCGTTTAAGCGAGCGGGAACAAAAGGAAAACCTGTTTCAGCTGGTCCGGCGGCCAAAACCGCCACCGCCGGTGGCTGCGGCCATAATGCGGGCGCGCGGCTGGAAGGCGACGGGCGTGCGCCGCGCCGCGCGGGCCAGTTCCAGCTGGTCGTACAGCGGACCTTCGTTCAACTCATAGGGGAAGCGAATGCCCATGCGGTCTTCTTCGGACCAGCGCACCGTGCTAAAGGTGATGTGGCCGTCCAGATCGATCTGGCACGATGAACCGGCAGGCAGGGTGCAGCCGACCACTTGCGCGCCGCCTTCGCTCAGGTCGACGATCGTGCCTTCCAGGCTGTCGAGTACGGTCGTGACGACGATGGCGATGTCGACCACGATGCGTTCGCGGGTGCGCAAGATCTGCATGATGCCTCCAGAAGCCTGATTATCCCTCGATAGGGTTAATGAAGCTCTAATGTGCGAACGGTTCTTAACGCAGATTTGCCCGCAAAGAGCGTTTCTTTTCGGCCTGTCCGGAGCTAGGGGCATGTCATGACCGCGACCGATCTATTCCGCACCGCCGCCCTGGCGGCCAAGGCCTGGCCCTATGAAGAAGCGCGCAAGCTGCTCAAGCGCTATCCCGATGGCGCGCCGGACAAAGGCCATATCCTGTTTGAAACCGGCTATGGACCTTCGGGCCTGCCGCATATCGGCACGTTCAACGAAGTGCTGCGCACGACGATGGTGCGCAACGCCTATCACGCCCTGTCGGATATTCCCACGCGGCTGGTGGCGTTCAGCGACGATATGGACGGGCTGCGCAAGGTGCCTGACAATGTGCCCAATCAGGCGATGCTGACGCAGCATCTGGGCAAGCCGCTGACGCAGGTGCCCGATCCGTTCGAAAAGTTCGAAAGCTTCGCCCATCACAATAATGCGATGCTGCGCGAATTTCTCGACCGCTTCGGCTTTGACTATGAATTTGTCTCCGCGACCGAACGCTATCGGGCCGGGGCGTTTGACGAGGCGCTCAAGCAGGTGTTGCGGCGGTATCAGGCGATCATGGACATCATGCTGCCCACCCTGCGCAAGGAACGGCAGGCGACCTATTCCCCGGTCCTGCCCATTTCGCCCAAGAGCGGCATCGTCCTTCAGGTGCCGGTGGAAGTCGTCGACGCCGAAGCCGGGATCGTCCGTTTCGAGGATGAAGGCGAAATGGTCGAACAGTCGATCCTGTCGGGCGGCGCAAAGCTGCAATGGAAGGTCGACTGGGCGATGCGCTGGTATGCGCTGGGCGTCGACTATGAAATGGCGGGCAAGGATCTGATCGATTCGGTCACGCAATCGTCGAAGATTTGCCGCGCGCTTGGCGCCCGGCCGCCCGAGGGCTTCAACTATGAGATGTTCCTCGACGAAAAGGGCGAGAAAATCTCCAAGTCCAAGGGCAATGGCCTGAGCCTTGAGCAATGGCTGACATACGGTCCGCAGGAAAGCCTGGCCTTCTACGCCTATCGCGAACCCAAAAAGGCCAAGCAGTTGCACATGGGCGTTATCCCGCGCGCGGTGGACGAATATTGGCAGTTCCGGGGCAATTATCCGGGCCAGCCGGTCGAACAGCAGTTGGGTAATCCGGTCCACCATGTTCATGACGGCAAGCTGCCCGACGGCCGGTTGCCGGTGACCTTTGGCCTGTTGCTCAATCTGGTCGGCGTCATGGGCGATGCCAGCCGCGATCAGGTGTGGGGTTATCTCACCAATTATGTCGCGGACGCCTCGCCGGAAACCTATCCTGATCTTGACGCGCTGATTGGCCATGCGCTGGCCTATCATCGCGATTTCGTCGCTCCCACCCTCCAGCGCCGCGCGCCCGACGCCAATGAGGCTGCGGCCTTGCGCAGGCTGGACGCGGAACTCGCTGCTCTGCCTGCCGATGCATCAGCGGAGGACATCCAGAATATCGTCTATGCCATCGGCAAGGATGAGGTGTTCGGTTTTGCCGAATTGCGGGACTGGTTCAAGGCGCTGTACCAGACGCTGCTGGGCGCGGACCAAGGGCCGCGCATGGGCAGTTTCATCGCGCTTTATGGTATCGATAACAGTCGTAAGCTGATTGGGCAGGCACTGGCGGCCTGAATCGGCGGATTTTACCGGAAAAGCGGAACTTTTCGGCCAAGCGCGCGTTTTGCGCAACGGTCCACCCCCCTTTCGGACTGATGGTGCGTTCTGCGTGCCATCGGCCGCGCTTGTCTGGCAACGGGCGGCGCGGCCAAGTTGGGCGGAAATGCAACGAAAACGGCCCCGGACATCGCTGTCCGGGGCCGTTTCCCCATGGGCTGGCCTCTTACCAGAAGAAGCCGCGATGCACCTGGATCACGCGCCCGTTGCGGACATTGACCAGCAGCACATCATTATAATGGCGTACCCAGCGCTGGTTCACGCCCGGACGGGGCAGGCGATAGCGATAGGGGTCGGCGATATAATAGCGCGAGTTGTAATAGGCCGGGCGTAGGCGGACGCCGACATTCCACTGGTTGTAACGGAACGGCGCGCGCCAGTTGCCGCCGCGATACACGTCGCGGTGCGAGCGGCGATAGTCGCGCCAATCCTCACGAACCTCCTGGCGGGCCTGACGGACATCGCGGCGTTCATCGCGCACGTCGCGACGATCGCCATAACGCTGGGCCTGGCGCAATTCCTGCTTTTCTTCACGCAAATTGCGTTCGCTGCGGCGCACTTCGCCATAGGACTGTGCGGACGCGACACTAGGCGCGACCGTGGCGGCCAGCAGGCCCAGGATGATCAGTTTACGCATAGCATAACTCCTATTTCCTTGGCGGCTGAACCCTGTCCGGCTGGACCGGGTTCCCTGTCGCCAACACAGGGAGATATGGCGCAGCGCGCCTGAACGGACTGAAAATGAAGCTGTCAGTTTTCAGTCATTTATGTCGCAAAGTGTATCGCTGGGGATGTTCGACAATGCGTGGCAGGGCGCATTTCGAAGCCGCACCGGCCCTTTCCTGCACGAATGGGCGAAGGCCCATTCTCAAGCAGATCTCGGCGTCCAGGGCCTTTCGCGAAACCATTTGGTGACGACATATTTGGTGCCCTGTTCGACTGGCCGGGCGGCGTGCAGGCTGAAATTGTTGGGGGCGCCGTCAGCATCCATATTGTTCCAGATCAGGATCATCCCCTCGACCGGCGGCACCATGAATTCGCAATGGGGGAAATGCGTCTCGCCCCCCGCCTCGACCGGGGAAAGATAGATCATGGTCGTCCAGCTGCGCTGCCCGCCAGTGACGCGCATGGCCGGCCAATAGTTGGCGGTGACCGGAAAATAATCGCAATGCAGCCGATATTCCTGGCCGCTGGTATAGCGCTGTCCCTGCAATGTTTCCCCATGATCCGCAGGCAGGCCGGTGAGCGCGCATATACGGTCGCTGATCGCCTTGATCAGCGGATCGAAGGGGTCGAGATTGCAACTGTGGCTGGTCCGGTAATCGGCGTTCGCACTGCCCGAAAACAGGGTCGAAGGCTGTGCCCCCGCATCGATAATGGCGCGCAGATCGGCGCATTCTTCGGGGCTGAGGAAATCCTGCCGCCCATAGATGGCCAGATGGGGCGACTCGATCCGGCTGACCATTGGGTTGCGCTCCAGCCGGGCCTGCACCTGCGCCCCGATCGCCGCGCGGGCGGGGGAGGCGATGCCGCCATCATCGTCATTGTCTGTCATTCCGTCACCTTGCCACAGCGGCCGGTGCCATGAAAAGACCCCGGCGCGTCACCGCACCGGGGCCAGTATTCCTGAAGGCCACTTCAGGGAGCGCGATTACCAGAAAAAGTCATGGATCACGTCGACGACATAGCCGTCCCGAATGTCCACCAGCAGCGCATCGTCATAATAGCGGATCCAGCGCAGTGTGCCGTAAGCGGGCGGCAGGCGATAGGCATAGGGATCGTTCAGCCAATAGCTGTTGGAATAGAGCAGGCTGCTCAGCACGATACCCACAGAGAAACGGCGATAGCCATAGTCCCAGCCACGCGGCGCGTAGTAGCGGCCCAGACGGTACTGGTTGCCATAGCGGTTGCGATAGCTGTTCCAGTCATAGCGCCTGTCCTGCCGCCAGCCCTGATTCCAGCGCTGCTGGTTGCTCCAGCGGGTACGATCGTCATAGCGGCGGCCATTGTTCCAGTTGCCCACCACGCCCCGATTGTCGTTCCAGCGCCGGTCATCGCGCCGATCCTGGCGATAATCCCGCCGGTCGTCGCGGCGATCGTTACGCCAGTCCTGGCGATCGGTGCGTTGGCCCTCGCGATAATCCTGCCAGTCATTGCGGCGATCGCCACGCCTGTCCTGCCGCGCATCCTGTCGATCAGGCGCGGACACTACCGCAGAGCTGCCGGGATTGCGCCACGGGCGGTCGGCGCGGGGCTGCTGTACGGGGGCCTGGGGCGCCGGTGTCTGCGCAACCGCGCGGCTCTCTCTTTGTTGCCAGCGTTGCGCCTGCTGCCCTTCGCCGCCCATCGGGCGCTGCCCATTGCCGCGCCATTGATAGGCCTGACGGTCACCGCCGCCACGTTCTGCACGATCGCCGCGATTGCCACGGCCATTCTCATTGCTCTGGGCATAAGCGGGGGCGACACCGCTGAGCAGCGTTGCGGCCATGAGTCCCGTCAGCATCATCTTCCTGAACATCATCGTGACTTTCTTTGCGCGGGAACCTCCTGTCCCCTCATGCCGCCTTTCTAGGGCGCGCGCGATGTCGCAAGTCTGAACCTGTCCGTCAGCCATTTGAAAGAATCGCGGGACGTAATGAACCCAAATCCCGCCTCGCGCGTTATTTCGTTTTCGTATCGGTCTGTCCGCTAAAAACGGCCGGACCCGGATCAAATGCTGATCCAGATCAGTGCAGGGTGCTTGCCCCCTCTATAGGACTGCCGAGTGAATAAATCTCCCCATGTCAGCGGCGTCCGTCAGGCCCTGCGCGAAGCTACCAGCGACAGTCATAGCCATGTTGATGGCCTATTTTCAGCCTATCGGCTTGATTCAGAAAGCGATTATGCTGCGTTCCTGACGGCCCATGCCCGCGCGCTGGGCGCGCTCGAATCGGTTGCGCGCCCCGAATCGCCGCGCCTGCCCATGATCGCGGCGGATCTCGCGGCGATGGATATGGCTATGCCCGCGCCCCTTTCGCTCGCTGATCCCGATCGCGATGGCTATCGCTGGGGGCTGCTTTATGCGCTGGAAGGGTCGCGGCTGGGTGGCGCGATGCTCGCGCGCCGGGTCGCACCCGGCCTGCCGCATGCCTATTTGTCCGCCGTCCATGGCAAGGGCGGTTGGGTCGCGTTTCAGCAGGCGCTCGATCGGGCAGCCGCTGACAGGGGCGACGACTGGCTGGACGACGCCGTGCAGGGCGCGCAGGCCGCCTTCGCCCTTTTTGCTGCCGCAACCCGCGCTGAACTGGCCACTGCCCATGGCTGATGGCGGCGGTACAGGCGCGGACTTCGCCGTCAATCTGACCAATTGCGATCGGGAACCGATCCATGTGCTGGGCACGGTTCAACCTTTCGGTTTCCTGATCGCGCTGACCGCCGACTGGCTCGTCTCGCGCGTATCGGCCAACAGCGCTGCCTTCATTGGCCTGTCCCCGGACGACATGCTGGGCAAGCCGGTCAGCGACCTGCTGGATGCCGATGCGATCCATGCGCTGCGCAACCGCATCACCCTGCTGCGTGGCGCCGACTCGGTGGAACGCATCTTCTCCCTGCCGCTGATGTCCGGCGGCGCGCCGTTCGATGTCGCCGTCCATTTCTCCGGTCCGCTGGTGGTGATAGAGGCCGAACCCGCCAGCGCCGACGAGATGGAGGCGAGCAGCACCGTTCGCTCCATGGTTGCGCGACTGGCACAGGCCGATGGGATGACGGCTTTCCTGCGCGATGGTGCGCGACAGGTGCGGGCGCTGACCGGCTTTGATCGGGTGATGGTCTATCGCTTCGCCGATGGCGGCGATGGCGAAGTCCTGGCCGAAGCGCTGCGGCCCGGCATCGACAGCTTCTTTGGCCTGCATTACCCCGCCTCCGACATTCCGGTGCAGGCGCGCGCGCTCTATCTGCGCAACATCTTCCGGGTGATCGCCGATGTTCATGCACAGCCCGTGCCGATCGTCCCGACGCTCGATCCGACCGGCGCGGCGCTCGACATGTCGCTCTGCCTCACGCGCGCGGTATCACCCATCCATATCGAATATCTGCGCAATATGGGGGTGGGGGCGTCGCTCTCCATCTCCATCATAGTCGAAGGGCGGCTATGGGGGCTGTTCGCCTGCCACCACTACGCCCCGCGCCTGCCGACCTTTGCCCAGCGCAGCGCGGCGGAACTGTTCGGCCAGATATTCTCGATGATGCTGGAAAGCCGCGAACGCGCGGAGACAGCCGACTATGAGGGCAAGGCGAGACAGGTTGCCGACCGGCTCATGTCGGCCGTGGCGCAGGATCATGACCTGCTGTCCAACGCGCGCTGGCTGGGCGACATCATCTTCGACACGATTCCGGCCGATGGCGTTGGTGTCTATATTGACGGGCAGATCAGCCTGTCGGGGCTGACCCCTGACGAAGCGGCGTTCGCTGGCATCATCTCGATGCTCAACCGCGTCGCCGCCAGTCAGGTCTATACGACCGATGCGCTCGGCCGCGTCCTGCCCGAAGCGACCGCTTATGCCGATCGCGTTTCCGGGCTGCTCGCCATTCCGCTGTCGCGCCGACCGCGCGACTATGTGGTCTTGTTCCGTGCCGAACAGTTGCGTGCGGTGCGCTGGGCGGGCAATCAGGACAAGCATATCGAATATGGCCCCAATGGCCCGCGGCTCACTCCGCGCAAAAGTTTCGAGGAATGGTCGGAACTGGTGAAGGGAACGGCACTGCCTTTCGCCCCCGCGCAATTGCGCGTCGCCGAAGCCCTGCGCACAGCCCTGCTGGAAGTCGTGCTGCGCCTGTCCGATTCAGCGGATGCCGAACGGCAGCGCGCGCATGAGAAGCAGGAATTGCTGATCGCGGAACTCAATCACCGGGTCCGCAACATATTGGCGCTGATTCGCGGGCTTTTGTCGCAGACGCGCAGCAGCGCCGTGTCGGTAGAGGATTTCATCGGCACGCTGGAAAGCCGCATCCACGCGCTGGCCCGCGCCCACGACCAGATCACTGCCGACCGCTGGAGCCCTGCGCGCCTCTATGACCTGATAGAGGTAGAGGCGGGCGTGTATCTGGGTGAACGGCGCGACCGGGTGCGGCTGTCTGGCCCCAATGTGCTGCTGACGCCTGGTTGCTTCACGGTCATGGCGCTGGTGATCCACGAAATGCTGACCAATGCCGCCAAATATGGCGCGCTGTCGGACAATGGGACTGTGACGATCGACTGGCGCGTAGATCAGGATGGCAGCCTGCTGATCGACTGGCGCGAAAGCGGCGGTCCCGCGGTGGTCGCGCCCACGCGCCGTGGTTTTGGATCGACCGTGATCGAGCGATCCATCCCCTATGATCTGGATGGCCGCGCCGAAATCCACTACCGGCTGGCCGGGCTGGAGGCGCATTTCTGCATCCCTTCCACTCATGTCGTGTCGGTGCTGCCCGACGTCGTCGGCACCGATCGTTCGCGCCCCGTCATTGCCGCGACGCCCGCATTGCTCAAGGGGCGCCACGTCCTGCTTGTGGAAGATAATATGATCATCGCCATGGACGGGGAGGACGCCCTGCGCGATCTGGGCGCGGATGTGACGACCGCCGCCACCACCGCCCGCGCGCGCGAAGCCCTTCATCAGCATCCGGTCGATCTGGCGGTGCTCGATTTCAACCTGGGCGCGGAAACCAGCATGCCGGTGGCCGATCTGCTGGCGGATCAGGGCATCCCCTTCCTGTTTGCGACCGGCTATGGTGACGGACTGGAACTGCCGGATCGCTTCGCCGATGTCACGCTGGTCAAGAAGCCCTATTCGGGCGCGACGCTGGCGCAGGCGATGACGCCGCTGATCGAGGACGCAGCCTAGTCGGGCAGCGCTATCGTTTGGGCGCAGGCGCTGCCCGACCAAGTGCCGGGATCGTACGGGCCGCCTCCTCCGGGGTGATGCCCGGCGGCGGCGCGGCGGCTCCCTGATCGCCCGTGCCCGTATCTTCGCCCCGCATGATCCGCCCGGCCCGGCGGATCGCGCCGCGCAGCCGGGGATAGATGCCGCACCGGCAGATATTGGTGATCGCCGCGTCAATTTCCGCGTCGCTTGGATCATTGGTCCGGCGCAGCAGCACTGACGCCGCCATGATCATGCCGGGGATGCAATAGCCGCATTGCGACACATTGTCGGCGGCGAACGCCTGTTGCAGCGGATGACCGCGATCGGGCGACAGCGCCTCGATCGTGGTGACGAAACGCCCTTCGGTCTTGCCGATCGTCACCTGGCAGGAGCGTACCGCTTCCCCGTCTATATCCACCGTGCAGGCGCCGCAGTCGCCCGTGCCGCAGCCATATTTGGTGCCGGTCAGGTTCGATGCGTCGCGCAGCGCCCATAGCAGCGGCGTGTCCGGGTCCATGCGATACTGGACTGGCCGGTCATTGACGGTGAAGCGCGTCATTCGGCGTCCGGCTCTTCCATCTCGGCCTTATGATACAGGACTTCGTTGCGGACATGGATGATCTTCGACCCCAGCCGGATCTCCTGAATGAAGGTCGCAAAGCCGCCTGCCTGCAACAGCATCGCCAGGCTGAACAATATGGCGATCGGCGTCCCCAGATGGGCGTCGAACAAATTGCCCGCAAACAGCAGGATGACGACCAGACACACCGCGCAGGCGGACGCAACCGACAGGAAGATCGCCATATTGACGACGCTCATCCGCTGGTCGAGGACGCGGATTTCATGCACCAGCCGGTCATGCTCGCGCCCGCGCGTGGTCAGGATCGCCGCCTCCACCGTCCGCGCCCGGTCGATGATCCGCGCCAGCCTGCTGACGGAGACATTCAGGAACGCGCCGATCCCAGCGAGCAGGAACACCGGGGCAAGCGCCAGCTGGATCGTCTGAGAGACCAGCGAAACCTGGGGAAGGGGGATCATGGCGCGACTGCGATCGTCAAGCCGCGCCCTTGGCTGGCGTATTGACGCCCATCGACTGAAGATATTTCTTCACGTTGCGGGCCGCCTGCCGCAGCCGCTGTTCATTTTCCACCATAGCGATGCGGACATAGCCTTCGCCATCCTCGCCATAGCCGACGCCCGGCGCAACCGCGACCTTGGCATGGGTCAGCAATTGCTTGGAAAATTCCAGGCTGCCCATGTCCTTCAGCGCAGGCGGCAACGGCGCCCAGGCGAACATGGACGCGGGCGGGGCGGGAATGTCCCATCCAGCGCGGCCAAAGCTTTCGACCAGCACGTCGCGGCGCTTGTGGTACAGTTCGCGATTCTTCTGCACGATATCCTGCGGCCCGTTGAGCGCGGCGCAGGCCGCCGCCTGGATCGGCGTGAACGCGCCGTAGTCGAGATAGGATTTCACCCGGCTCATCGCCGCGATCAGTTGCTTGTTGCCGACCGCAAAGCCGATCCGCCAGCCCGCCATCGAATAGGTCTTGCTGAGCGAGGTGAACTCGATCGCAATGTCCTTCGCGCCCGGCACCTGCAGGATGGATGGCGTCGGGTTGCCGTCATAATATAGCTCGGAATAGGCAAGGTCGGACAAGACCCACACCTTATTCTCCTTCGCCCAGGCGACCAGTCGCTCATAAAAGGCCAGGTCCACCGTCTCGGCGGTCGGGTTGGACGGATAATTGACCACCAGGATCGACGGGCGCGGCACGGTGAAGGCCATGGCGCGGTCGAGCGAGCGGAAATAATTGTCGTCCGGCGTCGTCGGCACCGACCGGATGGTCGCGCCCGCCAGGATGAAGCCGAACATATGGATCGGATAGCTGGGGTTGGGGGCCAGCACGACATCGCCCGGCGCCGTGATCGCGGTGGCCAGGCTTGCCAGACCTTCCTTCGATCCCATGGTCACGACGACCTCGGTTTCCGGGTCGACATCCACGCCGAAGCGGCGGCCATAATAATTGGCCTGCGCCTTGCGGAGGCCCGGAATCCCCTTCGACTGGGAATAGCCATGGGCGTCGGGCTTGCGCGCTACCTCGACCAGCTTGTCGATGACATGGGACGGCGGCGGCAGATCGGGATTGCCCATGCCCAGGTCGATAATATCCTCTCCCGCCGCGCGCGCGGCCGCCCGCATCGCGTTCACTTCGGCGATGACATAGGGGGGCAGGCGTTTCATGCGGTAGAATTCTTCGGACATTTTGGGGGCTTTCCTGAAAGCGCTCGGTAGGGAATAGTGCGTGTCGCGCCGTTGCCGCGTCACAATCTGGCTATAACCGGCCAGCTTGCGCCGCGCCAGAAAAAGCGATGCGATGAAACGATGCCAGGAACAGGAGAGTGGCCATGGATAAAGCCGACATCATGGAGCCGCATCTGCCTACGCTGGAACAGATGCAGCAATGGACCCACGCGATTGGTCAGGCCCAGCAACTGATGCTGGAACAGGCGGCGGGCGCCGCGGGCCAGACGCTCCCCTTTTCGCCCGAAACGGTGGCGCGTATCCAGACGAGTTTCGCTGACGAAGGGCTGGCGATGTGGCAGCGCTTCATCGATTCAGGCGGCATGTTCCGCGAAAAGCCCGAACCCGTGCCGGCCGACAGCCCGGCCGCGCGCAAGGACCGCCGCTTTGCCGATCCCGCCTGGACCCAGCACCCCTTTTACGACCTGATCCGGCAAAGCTATCTGCTCGTTTCGGACTATATGCTGCAACTGGCCGATGCCGTCGACGGCGTCGATCCCAAGCAGAAGGCGAAGCTGCGCTTTGCGACCAGCGGCATGCTCGATGCGCTTTCGCCCTCCAATTTCCCGCTGACCAACCCGACCGTGGTGGAAAAGACGATCGAGAGTGGAGGCGAAAATCTGGTCAAGGGCTTGCAGCATATGCTGGCCGATCTGGAAAAGGGCCAATTGACCCATACCGACGGCACCCAGTTTGAACTGGGCGTCAATATCGCCGCGACGCCTGGCAAGGTCATCCACGAAACCCCGCTCTACCAGCTTATCCATTATGCGCCTTCCACGCCGGATGTGCTGGCGACGCCGCTCATCATCTTCCCGCCATGGATCAACCGCTTCTATATCCTCGACCTCAGCCCGCAGAAAAGCTTTGTCAAATGGGCGGTGGATCAGGGGATCAGCGTGTTTCTCGTCTCCTGGAAATCCGCCGACGCATCGATGAAGGATCTGATCTGGGACGATTATATCCTGCGCGGCCAGATCGACGCGATCGATACGGTGCGCGATCTGCTGGGCGTGCCGAGCGTGCATACGATCGGCTATTGCGTCGCGGGCACCACGCTGGCGGCAACGCTGGCGCTGCTGGCCGCGCGCGGGGAGGGGGGCAAGGTGGCGAGCGCGACCTTCTTCACCGCCCAGGTCGATTTCAGCCGGGCGGGCGACCTGACCCTGTTCATCGATAATGAACAGATGAAGCTGGTCGACCAATTGTCATCGCAGGGGTTTCTGGACGGGCGCTATATGGCGCTCACCTTCAACCTGCTGCGCGGTCGCGACCTGATCTGGAACTATGTCGTCAACAATTATCTGTTGGGGCAGGATTATCCGCCGTTCGACCTGCTCTACTGGAATGGCGACACGACCAATCTGCCCGCTCGCTGGCACAGGGATTATCTGACCCAGCTCTATCGCGACAATCTGCTGGTGGTGCCCGGCGCCATCACGGTAGACGGCACGCCGATCGATCTCACGAAAGTCACGACGCCCGCTTATGTGCAGGCGGGGAAAGAGGATCATATCGCGCCGCTGGAAA
This sequence comes from Sphingobium xenophagum NBRC 107872, assembly GCF_000367345.1. Lineage (GTDB taxonomy): Bacteria > Pseudomonadota > Alphaproteobacteria > Sphingomonadales > Sphingomonadaceae > Sphingobium > Sphingobium xenophagum. Next base: position 9,873 of record NZ_BARE01000018.1, on the reverse strand, counting down.
GCGTGTGGAAGCTTACCGAAAATCTGTCCGGGCCGGTCCGCTTCCTGCTGGCAGGGTCGGGGCATATCGCCGGGGTCATCAATCCTCCGGCGGCGCAGAAATATCAATATTGGGCGTGCGAGGATAGCCAGCCGACGCTCGACGCCTTCCTGACCGCGGCGCAGGAAACCAAGGGCAGCTGGTGGCCCGACTGGCGCGCCTGGATCGAACGACTCGATCCGCAGACCGTCCCGGTCAAAGGGGCGCGTGTACCGGGCAAGGGCCGGCTGAAGGCGGTGGAAGATGCGCCCGGACGCTATGTAAAAGCGCGTTAATCGCGCTTTTTCCAGCCCTTGGATCGCCTCCTCCACCCTACTGCGTGACGCTTTTGTTGCAGCGCACAATAAGTCTTGCAATCACATGGCAAAGCGACTATTGTGCACTGCAACAAATGGAGGAAAGTCCATGGCCGTAACACCCAAGACCGGACGCAGCGCCCCGCGCGCTAAAAGCGCATCGACGACCTTGTCGGCCAGCGAAGCGCTCAAGGCTGCCGAAGCGGCGATTGCCCCCGCACCCAAGAAAGCGCCCCCGCGTAAGGCGGCGGCGTCCAGCGTGAAAGCAATCGACGCCAATCCCGCTGCCGTTGTTGCAGCGACGACCGCCGTCGACGCGCCGCCACTTCCGGAACCGGTTGCCGAACCGGAGGCGCAGGCGCCCGTAGACGCCACGCCGCCTGAGGCTCCGGCCGAACCCGAAATGACCAAGAGCTTGCCCGAGCAGGCCGAACCGTTCGCACTCAAGACGCTGTCCGCCATAGAAGGAACCAAAACGATGAACGACGTAATCGAAACCGGCAAGAAGTTCGCTGAAGACGCCAAGGCGAAGCTGGAAACCGTTTATGCCGACATGAACGAAAAGGCGAAGGCCAGCGTCGAAAAGTCGACCAAGGCCATCGAAGAATTCAGCGACATCGCCAAGGGCAATGTCGAAGCGATGGTCGAATCCGGCAAGATCGCAGCCAAGGGCATGGAAACCCTGGGCCAGGAAGCTGTCGACTACAGCCGCAAGAGCTTCGAAAAGGCGACCGCCTCTTTCAAGTCCTTCGCGACCGTCAAGACCCCGACCGAATTCTTCCAGCTGCAAAGCCAGATGTTTTCGAGCAGCTTTGACGATTTCACCAAGGAAGCCGCCACGAGCAGCGAAGCGATGATGAAGCTGGCCAGCGACGTTGCCAGCCCGCTGACCGCCCGCGTGACCGTGGTGACCGACAAGGTGAAGTCGCTCGCTGCCTAAGCGATCGGACGAACAGCATCAGGGCGCGCTCTCCATATCGGGGGGTGCGCCCTTTTTGCCGTATGCAAAATTGATGGTTACCATCGCATCCAGCCATGGCGGCCCCTTGCCATGGGCCGGCAAATTGCCATATCCTCGACCATCATGACCAGCATTTTGACAGCATCTATGATCCCCGCGACGATGACGGGGGAGGATCGGGACGATCCGGGCGATGGCACCGGTCCCAGCGTCGGCATCGCCACGCGCACCCGGACCCGCACGAAAAAGCCATCTCTCTACAAAGTGCTCATGCTCAACGACGATTACACGCCGATGGAATTCGTCGTGCACGTCCTCCAGCAATTTTTCCGCATGGATATGGAGCAGGCGACTCGCGTGATGCTGCATGTTCACCAGCGCGGCGTGGGCGTATGCGGGATTTTCAGCTATGAAGTGGCCGAAACCAAGGTCAATCAGGTGATGGATTTCGCCCGGCAGAACCAGCATCCGCTGCAATGCACGCTGGAAAAGGCCTGATCGCCGACCTGCGCCTGATTTACCGTAAAATTCGATCAGTCAGCATGTTTTAATCAATTTCTCTGGAACCTGAGCGCCGCTTATCCTTTCATCATTCGCAATATGAGGATGATGACCATGGCCGATAAGCCCCTAATGACGACCAGCGGCGGCGCGCCGATCGCTGATAATCAGAACAGCCTGAGCGCTGGCCCGCGCGGCCCCCTGCTGTTGCAGGACTATCAGTTGCTGGAAAAGCTGGCCCACCAGAATCGCGAACGCATCCCCGAACGCGTCGTCCACGCCAAGGGCTGGGGCGCACATGGCACGCTGACCATCACCGGCGACATCAGCAAATATACCAAGGCGAAGGTGCTGCAACCGGGCGCGCAAACGCCGATGATCCTGCGCTTTTCGACCGTCGCCGGCGAAGCGGGCGCGGCCGATGCCGAGCGCGACGTGCGCGGCTTTGCGATGAAATTCTACACGCCCGAAGGCAATTGGGATCTGGTCGGCAACAACACCCCGGTCTTTTTCGTGCGCGATCCGCTGAAATTCCCCGATTTCATCCACACGCAAAAGCGCCACCCGCGCACCAATCTGCGTTCGCCCACGGCGATGTGGGATTTCTGGTCGCTCAGCCCGGAATCGCTGCATCAGGTGACGATCCTGATGTCCGATCGCGGTCTGCCGACGGACGTGCGCCACATCAACGGCTATGGCAGCCACACCTTCAGCCTGATCAACGACGCCAATGAGCGTTTCTGGGTCAAATTCCACTTCAAGACGATGCAGGGCCACAAGCATTGGACCAATGAGGAAGCGGCGCAGGTCGTGGGCCGCACCCGTGAATCGACGCAGGAGGATTTGTTCGAGGCAATCGAGCGCGGCGAGTTTCCGAAGTGGAAGGTCCAGGTGCAGATCATGCCCGAACTGGATGCCGACAAGACGCCCTACAATCCGTTCGACCTGACCAAGGTGTGGCCGCATGCGGACTATCCGCCGATCGACATTGGCGTGATGGAGCTGAACCGCAACGCGGACAATTATTTCGCGGAAATCGAGCAACTGGCGATGTCGCCATCGAACATCGTGCCAGGCATCGGCTTTTCGCCCGACAAGATGCTTCAGGCGCGAATCTTCAGCTATGCCGACGCCCATCGCCACCGCATCGGCACCCATTATGAGGCATTGCCGGTCAATGCCCCCAAATGCCCCGTGCATCATTATCACAAGGATGGAGCGATGCGCTTCACCCCCAATAACCCCAATCCGGCGGCCTATTATGAACCGAACAGCTTTGGCGGACCGGTCGAGGACAATAAGTTTCTGGAGCCGCCGCTGCGAATTTCGGGTGATGCAGACCGCTGGAGCCACAGGGAGGGTAATGACGATTTCAGCCAGCCCCGCGCCTTGTTCGAACTGTTCGATGCGGGCGAGAAGGAACGGCTGTTCGCCAATATCGCCGCGGCCATGGGCGACATTCCCGACTTTATCGAGGAACGCCAGTGCAAGCTGTTTGACGCCGTCCATCCCGATTATGGGGCCGGCGTGCGGGCTGCGCGCGCGAAGATCAAGGATCGCAATCCGTCCATCTCGGCGCCAACCGATGATTTGCTTTCCGACGCATCGGCCTGACGGCGCGGCCAGATTTGCATGACGATCGACCCCGGCGCCTCACGCGCCGGGGTTTTTGCGTCGCTATTACAGGGGCTTTCCCCGATCGCGGGCATTCATGGTGAGCAAATATTAAGGATGCCGCGCTAGCCTCCCCGCCAATATGCAACGGTCCGCTCTTCGTCACTCCTCCTCGATCTTCGCGCCTGTTGTCACTGGCAGCGTCTATTTCATCGTGGCGACAATGGCGTTGCTGATCTCTCGTTTTGAAGGCGGCCTTGCCTTCATCTGGGGTGCCAATGCCTTTTTGATGGCGGAGTTGCTGACGTCGCGCACCCGCTACTGGCCGCGCGCGATCATGGCCTGCGCCATCGCCAGCACCTTGGCGACTGCGTTGTTCGGCATGGGGCCATTGGCCGCGATCCCCATGGCGGCGATCAACGTCGTCGAATCGCTGATCGTGGCGATCATCTGTCGCCGTTTCGTGCCGGATCGCCGGATCATCGGATCGATTCGTCCCCTCGTGGTGTTCATCATCGCCCTATGCGGCATCGCCAATGTCGTCGCCGGGGTTATGGCGGCGACGGTTGCCTCCTTCGTGACGTCCGTGCCGTTCGGCGCATCCTGGCTGCAATGGTATAGCGGGCATGTGCTGGGCGGGCTGACATTCGCGCCGATCCTGATCCTGCTGTTGCAGGGCGAATGCGGTCGCTGGCTGCGGGATACGCCGAAGCGGGTCAAGGTCGAGACCATCCTGCTGCTCGCGCTGTTCACGCTGGCCATCGTCCATGTGTTTTTCTGGGCCCGCTATCCGCTGCTGTTCGCGCCACTCCTGCCGCTGGTTCTGATTGCCTTTCGCACCGGGCAGGTGGGTGCGGCGGCCTCCATCATCATCCTGGCGGTGGTTGGGGGAGCGGCGACCGTGCAAGGGCTCGGCCCGCTGAACCTCGTTCCCGGAACGGTCGGCGCGCGGGTGCAATATTTCCAATTCTACATCGCGCTCAGTTTTCTGCTCAGCATGCTGATCACGGCCGAACTCAACAGCCGTCGCCGCCTGTTCCTGATGTTGCACGACAGCGAGGCGCGGTATCGCGCCATTGCCGAACATAGCGGCGATGTGGTGCTCAACATCGGCGTCGACGGTATCATCCGTTACGCCTCGCCATCGGCCGCTGAACAGATTGGCTGCGCGCCAGACCTGTTGATCGGCCAGTCCGCCGCCCATCTGGTCGATCCAAAGGACCGGAGGATCGTCATCGCCACGCATCGCCGCGCGCTGGCCAATCCCGGCGTCAGCCACACCGTCGAATTCCGGTCCCTGCTGTCCGGCAGCGATCCGCAATGGTGCGAAATGGTGAGCCGCGCCGTGGTTGACGAACGAGGCGTCGCCAGTGGTGTCGTAAGCATGATCCGCGACATGTCCCGGCACAAGGCCCGCCAGCAGGCGCTGCAAGACGTCGCATCGCATGATTCGCTGACCGGAGCGGATAGTCGCGGCGCCTTCCTCGAAAAGCTGGAAGCGGAAATCCTGCGCGCACGCCATGGCGCGCGGTCCTGCCTGTTGTTGATCGACATAGACCATTTCAAGGCGGTCAATGACCGCTATGGCCATGGCGCCGGCGACCGGGTGTTGAGCGCTTTTGTCGAACGGCTGCGACCGGGATTGCGGAGTATCGACAGCATCGGACGTCTGGGTGGCGAGGAATTTGCGATTTTGCTCGTCGATAGCGACATTGATCGGGCCAGCATGATCTGTGAACGGCTGCGCGCTCGCATGGTCGCGCCGATTCCCGTGGGGGAGGCGGGGAGCGAGGCCATCTCCGTGACCTTCAGCGCCGGACTGGTCCGACTGGACGGCGGATCAACGCGATCGGCGATGCTGGAGGCCGCTGACAAGGCGCTCTATCGTGCCAAGCATAGCGGCCGGAACTGCCTGCGCCTGGCGGCTTAGCTGCTTTTGTGGCCATCGCGCATAAATCATGATGATATGTTGTAACTTATAACGGTTTGGCCTATGTAGCCACCAGCATGTCGCAGACCATTCGCCACTTTCTGATGTCCGGCCGTCTCGATCGCTTTGCGATCGCGCTGTCGGGCCTGTGCCTGGCGCATTGCTTCATCACGGCTGTCGTGCTGGGCCTGCTGGCGACGGCGGGCGGTATTTTTGAAAGCCCGATCTTTCACGAAGCGGGACTGGTGCTGGCCATATTGATGGGCGCGATCGCGCTCGGCCATGGCGCGCTGGTCCATCGGTTCATGATGCCCGCGGCGATCGGAGCGCTGGGGCTTGGGGTGATGGCAGGCGCGCTGACCATGGACCATGGCTGGCAGGAAAGCGTCTACACGCTGATCGGCGTCGGCATCCTGGCACTAGGCCACGATCTCAACCACCGCGCCGGGCGTTAGACCCACAAAAAAGGGAGCCATCCGGCTCCCTTTCCCTATGTTCGGCTCGCTGTCGGTCAAACCGGCTTGTGGTTCAGCCGATGTTCGCCCTTCACCCAACGTACCGTGCCGGTGCTGGCGCGCATCACCACGCTCTCGGTCGTCAGCTTGCCACCCGGCAGCCGCTTGACCCCGTCGAGCAACGACCCGTCAGTAACCCCGGTGGCGGCAAAGATGCAGTCGCCCTTTGCCAGTTCCTTCAGGTCATAAATCTTGTCGAGATCGGTGATGCCCCATTTGCGGGCGCGCTGCTTTTCATCCTCGTTACGGAACAGCAGCCGCCCTTTGAACTGCCCGCCGACACAGCGCAGCGCGGCGCAGGCCAGCACGCCTTCGGGCGCGCCGCCCGATCCCATATAGATGTCGATCGTGGTTTCAGGATCGGTCGTGGCGATCACCCCCGCCACATCGCCATCGGGGATCAGCATGATGCCGCAGCCGATCGCGCGCAGTTCCGCAATCAGTTTTTCATGGCGCGGTCGGTCCAGCACGCACACGATGATGTCGGATGGTTCCACGCCCTTGGCAGCGGCGACCGCCTCGACATTCTCCTTGGCTGACCGGCTCAGGTCGATCACGCCGTCGGGATAGCCCGGCCCTACCGCCAGCTTGTCCATATAGACGTCGGGCGCGTTGAGCAGTCCGCCCTCTTCGGAAATCGCGAGTACCGCCAGCGCGTTCGGGCCAGCTTTGGCAGTGATGGTCGTGCCTTCCAGCGGGTCGAGCGCGATGTCGATCTTGGGTCCGGTGCTGATCGCATTGCCGACCTTCTCGCCGATATAGAGCATCGGCGCTTCGTCGCGCTCACCTTCGCCGATGACGACGGTGCCGTCCATATAGAGGTCGTTGAAGGCCAGGCGCATGGCTTCTACGGCGGCAGCATCGGCTGCCTTTTCATCGCCCCGGCCGATCAGCTTGGAAGCAGCAATGGCCGCCGCTTCGGTGACGCGGACCATTTCCAGCACCAGAACGCGATCCAGCGTCGAACTTGCCTGTACCATCTTCATCCCTCTGCCTATCCTTATGGCCAGAGCGGATAGGCCGTTGCCCCGTCCTTGTCGAGCGACGAAGGAGGCCGGTCATCATGCGGCCATGATTGCATGATGAACAGGCAGGGCGATGAAAGCTCTGGTCAGCATCCTCCTTCTCGCCGCACCGGTAACCGCCCATGCGGCGGATGAAGAATTGATGGCCGCGTATCGCAGCAAGACCCAAGCGATAAAACCCTGTGACCACAGCGGCGATGCGATCGTCGTGTGCGGCAACCGGGCCGAGCGCAATGCCCGCGAACGCCTGCCCCTGCCGCGCGACCCGGCGCAAAATGGCGGCATCGTGCGGGGGGATGCACCGCGGGCTTCGGCGGCGGCAGTGCGGCAGGGCAGTTGCGGCGTGGTCGGCGGGCAGGGGACAGGGTGCGTAGGCGGCCTGTCGGTGTTCAAGGTGGCGGATGTCATGGCCAGGACTGTCACCGCCATCATCGATCCCGACGCGGATCTCGCGCCGCCACCGCCGCTGCCCGATCGCTTTGAGGGCGCCGGGCAGCATTAGATCCGGGTCGCCGGGCTGCGTCAGTCGAGAATATGCATCACCATCGGCGTGCCGATCAGGCTGTCCGATCCGGCCAGTCGATCGAGCGTGTCGCGGATGCAGCGTTCCTCGCCCGCATGGGTGACGATGGCGACCAGCACGCCATCATCCTGATGCGCGCCGCGCTGGATCATGCTTTCGATAGACACGCCTGCGTCGCGGGTAGCGGCTGCGATTTCCGCCAGCACGCCGGGGCGGTCCTGCACCATGAAGCGCAAATAGGTGCGTCCCACCCGTGCGCCAGCATCAGCGGTATTTTGCGGCGTCAGCGCGGCGACCGGCATGGCGAAGGCATCGCCATATTCGTCGCGCGCGACATCGATGAGGTCGGCGACCACGGCAGATGCTGTCGGCCCATCGCCTGCGCCACGGCCCTGGAAGAAGAGGCGACCGACAAAATTGCCCTCCGCCACCACGGCGTTCAACGATCCATCGACATGGGCCAGCGGATGGTCGAGCGGCACGAGCATCGGGTGGACTCGCTGGAACAGCCCGTCCGCGCCGTTCTGGGCCATGCCGACCAGCCGGATGCGGAAACCCAGCGCAGCGGCCTCGGCAATGTCGGCGGCGATGACATGACGAATGCCGGTCGTGGCGACGGCGGCGAAATCCAGTTCGGTGCCAAAGGCCAGGCTGGCGAGGATGGTCAGCTTGTGCGCGGCATCCACGCCATCAATGTCGAAACTGGGGTCGGCCTCGGCATAGCCCAGTTCCTGTGCTTCCTTCAGTACCTCGTCAAAGCCCCGGCCTTCCTTTTCCATCGTGGTCAGGATGTAATTGCAGGTGCCGTTGAGAATGCCGTAGACGCGCGATATTTCGTTCGCTGCAGCGCCTTCGCGCATGCCCTTGATCACCGGGATGCCGCCAGCAACCGCAGCTTCATATTTGAGCGCAATGCCACCCTTTTCGGCCAGCCGGGCAAGGTCCAGCCCATGATGGGCCAGCATCGCCTTGTTCGCGGTGACGAACGGCTTGCCCGCATTCAGGCAGTGGCGCGCCAGCGTCAGCGCCGGACCATCCGACCCGCCGATCAGTTCGACCACGACGTCGATATCGTCGCGCGTCGCCAGGCTGTTCATATCGTCCACCCATTCATAGGGGGACAGGTCGACGCCGCGATCCTTGTTCCGGTCACGCGCCGAAATCGCGACGACCTGAACCGGGCAACCCGCACGCCGGGCAATCAGGGCCGCATTGGTGTTGAGCAGCCGGATGACGCCTCCGCCCACCGTGCCTAGGCCGACGAGCGCGACGCGCAGCGGGGCATGGCGGTGCAGATTGGTCATAGGGGCGTCTTTCTCTATAATCAGCGCGGATGATGAAGCCCGCGCTGATAGCGACAGGTGCGCGTGGGTCCAAGCAAAAGCTGTATCAGGCGGGCGTCCGCGTCCGTCCGCACGGGCCCAGCGCGTCGATCACCACGCGATAGTCTGCGCGGGCCGCTTCGGCGTCCTGCACGGACAGGGTCCGCACCGCGCGGGCGGGCAGGGCAGGGGGCAGCGTGCAGGCCAGGCGATACCAGAGCAGACTGCCCGGCGCCGGCGCCTTCGCCGCTTCATCGACAATCTCGCCCAGCGCCATTGCCCAGCGGGGCTGCTCGCCGGGCCGACGGAGGATCGAGAGCGAGACGGGGTCGCCATTTTCGGTACGCAGGAAAATCTGGGTCTCGCCCTCACCAGCCACCGTGCCGGCAACATGGAAAGCATCGCCCAATCCCAGGATGCGGGGCGGCGCATCGCGTGCGACCAGCGCGGACAATATGGTTTTCACCCGCTCGATCTCTGCGGGCGTAGCCGGGATCTGGGCGTCGCGGGCAACCAACTGGATCTGGCCGGGCCGCCCGCCGGGCCGCGCGAACAGGATGACCTGCGCCTTTTTCAGCTTCGGCAACTTGCCGCGGGCGTCGACAGGCGCATCGTAGAGCCAGCTTACAAGGGGGGCGATTCCCGCCTCGCCGCGAATCAAACCCGTGACGTCGCCTTCCACGAACAGCCGTTTATGGCCCGCCGGGACGTCCCCGGCCTGTTCGGGCTTCAACGGAATGATGTTGCGGATTCGCACATGGGCCACTAGCGGCGCGTTGTCCGCCAGGTCGACAATGTCGGCGTAGGACAAGCCGGTGGCGGCGGACGCTGAGCGCGTTGTCATCGGAAGATGTTGCGCTAAAACAGGGAAAACCGGGAGATTTACGGCTGAAATGAGGCATGGCAGCGCGAGCCGGTAAAGCAGGGTGGAGGATTTCATGATCAGCTTCGTCCTATATTTTTGGCTCGTGGCAAGGATGTCACAGGCAAGTCATTCCGCTATGAAATGGTAACCGCAAATGAACATATCGATAAAGCGTTTGCGTGCCACGATGTACCGCGATAGGAGTTTGTGCGGTAGCAATTGGACGGACAGTGGCCGAAGGTGGCCGGGATAGCCCGGTCGGCTTGGGTCGTTTTTGGGGCT
>NZ_BARE01000019.1 GCF_000367345.1 Sphingobium xenophagum NBRC 107872 | reverse complement strand
GCGGGAGCACGTTGCTTTTTGAACCTAACCGCGCTTCCGCTCCGCCACCCATGCGTTGACATGGCCGGCCAGCACGGTCATGGGCACGCCGCCGCCCTTGACCACGGCGTCGTTGAACAGGCGGAAGTCGAAGCGGTCGCCCAGCGCGGCCTTGGCCATGCTGCGCAGGCGGTTGATTTCGCCATGGCCGACCTTGTAGCCGCAGGCCTGACCCGGCCAGGCGCAGTAGCGGTCGACTTCGGCCTGGACATCCTCGACCGTCGATCCGTTGGTGGTGGCGAACCAGTGGATCGCCTTGTCGCGGGTCCAGCGTTTGGCGTGGAGGCCGGTGTCCACCACCAGACGGCAGCAGCGATAGGCGATCGACTGGAGATAGCCCAGCCGCCCGGCGACATCGCCGTCATAGGCGCCCAGTTCGTCGCCCAACTGTTCGGCGTAGAGCGCCCAGCCCTCGCTATAGGCGTTGAAGGCCAGCAGCGACCGGATCAGCGGCAGTTTGTAGGTATATTCGCCCTGCCAGATATGGCCCGGTATGCCTTCATGATAGGTCAGCGTCGGCAGGCCGTAGCGCGGCCAGATGCTGGTGTCGCGCAGGTTGATATAATAGTTGCCGGGCGTCGTCCCGTCGATCGATCCGGCCCCGGCATAGGCGCCGGGCGCGCCCGCCTCGATCTCCACCGGCACGCGCTTGACGACCAGTTTGGCGGGGACCAGCGTGGCGAAGGCGCGGGGCAGGCGGGTACGGATGTCGGTCAGGCGACCGTCGATATAGGCCAATATCTGCGCGCGCCCCGTATCGTCATTGGGGAAGAGGTAGCGCGGGTCTTTGCCCATCGCGGTCATGCGTTCGCCGACGGTCCCTTGGGTCATGCCCAGCCCTTTCAGCAGCCCGTCCATTTCGGATTGGAGGGCGGCCAGTTGCTCCAGCCCCAGTTGGTGCACTTCTTCGGGCGACATGGTGGTCGTGGTCCCGGCTTTGAGCGCCCAGGCATAATAGGCCTCCCCTTCGGGCAGTTTCCACACGCCCGCGTCCATGGTGGCGGTGGCGCGCTGGCGCTTGAGTTCGGCGACCTGGGCGGCGAGCGCCGGGGCGACCTTGTCCCGCACGATCTGAAGCGCTCTTGCCCCATAGTCGCCCGGCATCGACGCGGTGCGGCGGGCGATGGAGGCGACCGGCACCCATTGGTCGAGCGGCAGGGCGCGCACCGCCTCCATCTGGGCAATGCTCTTGTCGAGCAGGAAGGCGGGGGCGCTGACGCCGATGCCCGCATCATGGCGCAATCGCTGCGTTTCGCCGGCCAGATTGGCGGCATAGGCGGTGAGCCGGTCGAGATAGGCGTCGGCGTCGGCGGGGTTGGCGATGGCGTGGTTGCTGTCGAGGAAATCGGGGGTCTCGACAAAGCTGCCGGTATTCTGCGCAACGGCATAGGGCGCGCTGCGGTAGGACCAGTTGCTGTTCATGATCGCCATGTCGCCAAAGGGGAAGGCGAACCCTTCCGCCGCCAGTTCGTGCGCGGCGCGGGCGACCTCCACATTGGTGCGGGTGACAGGGGAGAGCGGGGCAAGGTCGATGGCGCGGAGCTTGCTCAGGCGGTCGGTCACATGGGCGGCGATCTGCGTCTGGCCCGCCGGGCTTTTATTGCCGAGCCGATGCTTGAGCGCGGCGCGCGGGCCAGTGTCGATGCCAAGGCCGCTGGCGCTTTCGGGCGCATCGACCAGCATCGCTTCGGCCATGGCGGAAAGGGTCGCTTCGGCGCGGGCGTCCGGGCCGGATGCAAGGGCGTCGGCAGCGCAGGCGGGCAGCGCAGTCAGGGCGAAGGCGGAGGAACCAGCGACGAGGAAATCGCGGCGAGTGGCAGTCATGCAAGCGCTCCGGGATAGGATAGTTGCCGCTTAACTTCGCATATTTCCCGGCAAATGCGACATGATATTTCCTACTGGCGACAGATCATAACAAATCGCTGCGTGCCTGTTCCGTCTGCTCGCGCTGGTCGATCCGCACACGATGGGGCATATGCGCGCGCAGCCCTTCAACGTCGCCCGCCAGCGAGCGCAGCGCCGCGAACATGATGCGATGGTCCGGCCCGGTGCGATAGCCGACCTCCCGCCTGCCCCGGTATAGCGGTCGCGGCGCATCGTCATGGATCAGCGCCATCGCGCGATCCCGCGCGGCATCCAGCCCCATTTCGATCGCCCAGTCCCACGCCGCGGCGAAACTGTCCGCGCCGGGCCGCGCACGCAGATGATAGGCCGAGCGCGGCGAACAGCCCACGCTGCGCGCCGCATGCGCGACAATGCCGCACTGGGCCAGCGCGGCGATAAACGCCGCCTGCGCATCAGGCGTCCATCCGCGCGCACGGCGCTGAAGCGGGACCGGGGTGAAGCGGAGCAGGTTGGGAGCGTTGGGCATGACGGGGAGCATGGCATGGGAGGCGGGGTGTAGGACAGGGGGTGTGGTTGTTGCTTGGGCGGTGTATACGATTGCCTGAAGCTTGCCTTTCATCTTCTCAGTAATAGGTCAAAATCTACACGTTCGTCGGACATTCGGCTGCGCAACATTGACCTCACTCTCCAAGGCTGACAATAGTGACGTCGGATGATGGTGTAATGGAAACACGCCCTCTGGGGAGTCTAACTGGGTTCGATTCCCGGTCATCAAAAGGCATTTGCTGGGTGCCTTTTGATGACCGGGGATGACATGAATGCCAGCGACGCCTGAGAATCTCTACAAAGCCCACGTGAAGAATTTGCGCGCGGTTGATACAGCGCTCGAACGAATGCAGCGTGAGCTAAACGCTTCTCTCTCACGGTGCGACGACACCACGTCAGATGCTTTGCTTAAGACAACAATGCTTCTGCTCGGAGCATGGGCGGAAAACCGTCTAAGGAAGATGCTGTTTGAGCCCAATGGATTCACTTCTGCCGAACGGCAGCAGATAATAAGCGCAGGACCGCAAATTGAAATTTGGAAAGCCGCGTTGGAACAAGGATTCAGGAAGCGATATCAAATTCCGTTCGCTAATATTTCACAAACTCTCCCTTTCACTCCGAGAGCCCGTTATGCGGCGCTCCTGAACATTATAGACGATGATCTACGACCTATAATCGAATTGCGCAATAAACTCGCCCACGGGCAATGGGTGAGGCCACTTAATTCCGAAAACGATGATTATTCCCCTGCGCTTACCCAGCAGATGAACGGAGAAAATGCCCATTCTGTTAAATGTAAGCATCGGCTTCTAGAGTATCTCTCACAGATTATTCACGATTTGGCGGTCGGCGTCGGCGCGTTTGAGCGTGATTTCGACGGGCATTATTCAAAATTGGAACATGCCAAACACGAAATTATCTCTCGCTCTTATCCAAAATGGCTTGCAGCGATGCGCGCCAAATATCAGCGAGGGAGGCTTCGACGAGCCGTATAAGTGTGAGATGACTTACTCGCTTGGATAGGACACTCAGACGCTGACTGGTGCCTCATCATTCCGAGCAGACGTTTTGATTGTCGTCCGGAACACTGGTCCTTTTTCGGCGCAAGATTATCGCGTTCGATCGCCGAGACTGGCAGCCCTACCTAACTCCCCTCCACCCTTAACGCCGTCCCCTCCGCCGCGATCACGCGCACCCGTGCGCCCGCATCTGCGTCCGGGCCTAGCGCGGTCCAGACGCTGTCGCCGACTTTGACGCGGCCTTCGCCGCCGACAATCGGCTCCACCACGGTGACGGTCTGGCCGATCAGGCGGGCGGTGCGGTCGTTGAGGAGGGGGTCGGTGGAGGCGACGGGGTGGTCGGCGTACCAGCGGCGACCGGCCCAGACGGCGGCGATGCTGAGGGCGGCGAAGATCAGCAGTTGCAGCGGCAGGCCGATGGGCAGGGCGAGCGCGGCCAGGCCGGTGATGGCGGCGGCGATGGCGATCCAGATCAGGAACACGCCGGGGATCATCACTTCGGCGATGCCCAGCAGGGCGGCGAATACCAGCCAGGCCCAATGATCTTCGAGCAGGGTAGCGATGGTCATGGGGCGGGGGTCTCTTTGCTTCCGTCATGCCCATGCGGGCGGTGAACGATGTGCGGCGTCAGCCAATCCGTCTCGCAAGCGTGGCGTTGGGTGGAGAGGTTGGGAGATGGGTCCCCGCCTTCGCGGGGATGACGGGGTGGTTGGTGGCTGGACACAAGGTCCGTTCGTTTCGAGCGTAGTCGAGAAACCGGTGTGCGACGTTTCTCGACTACGCTCGAAACGAACGGAGGTGGGGGTGTGGCGGAGTTTGAACCTGAAGGGGAGGGGCCAAGAGCCATGGGCGCGCCCATCGCGCTTACCCCTGGCTCTGGCCGAAGGGGCCGCGCCGGGGGGCGGGCGGGGTTGGCGTGGGGGTGCCGTCGCTGCCCAGCGCTTCCTTCGCCAGCGCGCCGATGCCGCCAAGCGTGCCGATCAGCTGGGTCGCCTCCACGGGGAAGAGGATGGTCTTGGCATTGGGGCTGGTGGCGAACTGGCTGACGGCTTCGGTATATTTTTGCGCGATGAAGTAATTGAGCGCCTGCGGGTTGCCCGCCGAAATGGCGTCGGACACCATCTGCGTCGCCTTGGCTTCGGCCTCCGCCTCGCGCTCGCGGGCTTCGGCGTCGCGGAAGGCGGCTTCGCGGCGACCTTCGGCTTCCAATATCTGCGATTGTTTGGCGCCTTCGGCTTTCAGGATTTCCGATGCGCGTAGCCCTTCTGATTCCAAGATCAGGGCGCGCTTTTCGCGTTCGGCCTTCATCTGGCGGCCCATGGCGTTGACGATGTCGGCGGGCGGGCGGATGTCCTTGAGCTCCACGCGGGTGATCTTGATGCCCCAGGCGTTGGTCGCATGATCGACCACCGACAGCAGCCGGGCGTTGATCTCGTCGCGTTTCGAGAGGGTTTCGTCGAGGTCCATGGAGCCCATGACAGTGCGCAGGTTGGTGGTGGCGAGCTGCATGATCGCGACATAGAGTTCGGACACTTCATAGGCCGCCTTCGCCGCGTCCAGCACCTGAAAGAACACGACGCCATCGACCGACACCATGGCGTTATCCTTGGTGATGATTTCCTGGCCCGGAATGTCGACCACCTGTTCCATCATGTTGATCTTGCGACCGACCGCGTAGAAGAAGGCGGGGTAGAAATTGAGGCCGGGCCTGGCGACTTCGGTGAAACGGCCGAAGCGTTCGATCGTATATTGATAGCCCTGCCGCACCACCTTTACGCTGACGGCGAGGTAGAAGAGCACGAGCGCTGTAAGTGTGAGGGCGAAGGTCGTCAGCATCATGGTCTCCCCGAAACAGGCTTGGACTATGCGCTTTATTCGTTAACGGGGAAAGTCAAACCAAGGAGAGTTTCGATGTTGCTGCGTCATGCCCGTTCGCTGCTGTTCCTGCCCGCATCCAATGCGCGCGCCATTACCAAGGCGCGCAGCCTGCCGTGCGACATGGTGATACTGGACCTGGAGGATGCCGTGCCGGACGAGGCGAAGGCGGATGCGCGCGCCGGGGCGGTGGCGGCGCTGGCCGAAGGCTTTGGCGGGCGCATCACCGGCGTGCGGATCAATGTGGAAGGGACGCCCTGGCACGGCATGGAGATGGTCGCGATGAAGGGGGCGAGCGCCGACTATGTGGTGCTGCCCAAGGTTGAGAATGCCAAGCAGGTGCGCGACGTGTTCAGCGTGGCGCAAAAGCCGGTGATCGCGATGATCGAAAGCGCAAAGGGCGTGCTAGCCGCGCCGTCGATCGCGGCGGGCGAAGGGTGCGCGGCGCTGTTCATCGGCGTCAATGATCTGCGCCGCGACCTTGGCATACCCGCCGGTGCGGGGCGCGAAGGGCTGACCCTCGCGATGCAGACGGTGGTGCTGGCGGCGCGGGCGGCGGGCATCGCGGTGTTCGACGGGGTCTATAACCGGCTGGACGATCTGGACGGGCTGGCGGCGGAATGCATTGCCGGTCACCATCTGGGCTTTGACGGCAAGACGCTGATCCATCCCGCACAGGTGGCGGTGGCCAACGAGGTGTTCGGGCCGGATGCGCAGGCGCTGGCCGACGCAAGGCGGCTGATCGAGGCGGCGACCGGCGGGGCGGAGCGGTTCGAGGGGCGGATGATCGAGACGATGCATGTCGAGGAAGCGCGCGCTCTGGTGGCGCGGGGGGACGCGGTGGGGGCGTAAGGCTTTCGCGTCACACCCTCTGCCGTAATGCCGGGTTGAGGACGATGTTGGCGAGCAGCGCGGCGTTGCGGTCGAAATGATGGCCGCCCGGCACGACGATCTGCGTCGCCAGGCCGCGCGGAATGGCGGGACAGGCGCTGTCCTGCTCCAGCGTGCCGCGGATGCAGCGAATGGGCACGTCGCGCAGGCGCATGATCGCGGGCACGGTCGGCTGGGCCTGCGCTGAATCAAGGTTCAGCCATGAGGCGAGGTGGAACTGAAAATCGGCAGTTGGTCCAAGCCCCAGCAGCGACAGGCTGGCGATCTGGTCGCGCGTCTGCGGATCGAGCGTGCCCATGATGGCGGGCAGCGCGTCCGCGCCGAAACTATAGCCGATCAGCATGACGCGCGGCCGGTTCCAGCGTGCGCTGTAGGCGGCGATGATGCGGCGCAGATCCTGCCCCGCGCCCGCCGGCGTCCGCTGGCTCCAGAAATAGGACAGGCTGTCGATGCCGACGACCGGAATGCCCTTCGCCGCCAGCTGGCCGGCAATGTCGCGATCCAGCCCGACCCAGCCGCCATCGCCCGAATAGATGACCGCCATCCTGTCGTCATGGGTCGCGCGCGGGGCGGGCGTCACGATGTTGAGCGGCAGGTCGTCGACATTGGCCGCGTCGACGCGATTGAGCATCGGCGCCAGCGTCGCCATCACGCGCGGCATCCAGCGGGCGCGATCGGCAAAATCATGGTCGCCCTGCGGCAGGTCGATCAGGCGGGCATGGGGGACTTGGGCGACGAAGCGCCGGGCGGCGGCGAAATCGACCACCGTGTCGCGCTGCCCCTGCACCACGATCCAGGGCAGATCGATCTGGCGGTTGGGGGCAAACAGCCACCCGCGCACTGGCTTTGCGATGGCATGGGCGCGAAAGCCGGGCGCTGAACACCAGGGCTTTTTGCCGGGGATGTCGGCGCTGAACCCCAGCGACAGGACCGCGCGATACGCCCCGTTGGGCCATTGCGCCAGACTGGCATAGGCGACCGTCGCGCCAGCGGAATAGCCGATGATGAGGGGCTTCACATAGGCATGGACGCCCGCGCGATGCTGGACATCGCGCGACAGGGCGACAAGGGCATAGTTGGGGTCGATGCAGCGATCCCGCTGCCGCTCCAGCGTGCGCATCAATGTGGGGGTGGACACGCCCGCCACCAGCAAGCCGCGGTTCGCCAGATCGCGCGCCATCGCGGCGGTGCCCGCATTCCATCCGCCGTCGCCGGACAGGAACAGAGCGGTCGCGCGGGGTTGGCCGTCGGGGCGGTAGAGGCGGATTCCGCCAAAGGGCGCCAGGCTGTAGGCGGTTTCCCTGACGCCCCTGTCGGCCGAAGCGCGGACCGGCGCGCCGACCCCGGTGACGACCAGCAGGCATCCGGCGACGAGGCTGGACATGGTGCGAATGATCTTGCGCATGAGCGGTAACCCCTAATGACCAGGATGCACCATGCGCGAACGCAACTGTCCCGCCATTAACGGGCGGATGACAAGTTCGTCATATAGAGGGGGATGGCCCTATCCGCCGCCGCTGCCGACCAGCGCCTGAAGATCGATCAGGGTACGGGCGAAGGTCAGCCCCTGCGGCCCGGCGACGAAGCGCGCATCCCATTCGGGCGAGAATTTCTCCTTATAGGCGCGCAGCCCTTCAAAGCCGTACAGGGCGTTGCCATGCTGGTAGAGCATCGCCCCCAGCCGCGACCATAAGGGTGCCAGCCGCCGCGCCTCCAGCCCCGAAAGGGGCGCCATGCCGAGGTTGAACCAGCCATAGCCCTGCGCCTGTCCCCATTGCATCAGATGGACGAACAGAAAATCCATCGTGCCATAGGGCATGTCGTCGCGATGGCGCATCAGGTCGACCGACAGTTCCGATCGATCCTGCGTTTTCCAGATATTGGCGAAGGCGACGATCCTGCCCTGCACGCGCACGACGGCGCAATCGAAATGAGCCATATAGGCGGGATCGAAGCGGCCAACGCTGAACCCCTTTTCCCGGTGCCGCTTGGCCGCCAGCCAATGCGCCGAAATGTCCGCCAGTTCGTCCATGACGCCAGCCAGCTTTTCGGCCGGGACGATGTCGAAGGTCGCGCCTTCCCGCGTGGCGCGCCGTTCGGCGTAGCGCAGCGGCTTGGCATCAGGCCCGTCCAGTGTGAAACGGTCGAGCGGGACATGCGCCTCTTCGCCATATTTGGTGATCTGCAACCCCAGTTCGATCGCCAGGGGCAGGGCGACGGCGCTGATCTGGTAAAGCAGCAGGCGACCCTGCGCGGCATCGACCTGTTCGCGAAAGATCCAGAGCAGGTCGCTCCATTCCGCTTCGGCGCCGACGGGATCGCCCATCACGATCCAGCTATGGCCGCGTATCTGATACATCAGGAAGGACTGGCCCGTGGCGGACAGCAGGAAGCGCTTGTCGCCGGTCAGCGCGAGATTGGCGTCGGTCCGCTGGGCCAGCGCCATTGCCGCTTCGCTTGGGCCGATGGCGGCGTTGATGTCCTGCCGGACAGGCGCGGCGGGGCGGAAAAGGCGCAGGAAGGCGACGCCCGCCAGCAGGATGGCCACGGCAAAGCTGGCCCGCAGGAAGCGCGACGCATCCCCGCGCCGGGCAAATTGCCACCACAGGTCGTTCTGATAATCCACATGCTTGTAGGCGAAGAAGCCGATCCATATCGACAGGCCGACCATCACCGCGACGGTCGCCAGCCAGCCCGGCGAAAAGGCTTCGGCCAGCAGGTGCGTCTGGCGATAGAAGGCCGGGCGGGTCCATTGCAGTGCGCCCGCGATGAGGAGCATCACGACCGCTTCCTCATAATCCAGCCCCTTGAGCAGCGAAAAGGCTGCGCCAGCGATCAACAGCAGGCGCGTCAGCCAGAAGGCCCCGTCCAGCCGCCGATAGAGGCCAGAGGACAGGATCAGCAGCGCCGCGCCCACGAGGCTGCCCGCGAGATGCGATATTTCGGTAAAGGGCAGGGGCAGCAGGGTGGAGAGCGTTGCGGCCCGGCCCGGTACGGTCGGCAGCGATCCCGACACCAGCAGCACCGCGCCGCCCAGAAAGACGAGCGCGGCCATCATCATGGGCGCAAGGCCGGAGGCGACGACCCGCATGCCGCCCAGCGTGCGCGCGATCGGCCGATGCCAGCGATTGCCAGCCTGAAACAGGACGATCGCAACGGCCAGCAGCAGGGGCGCGATATAATAGATCAGGCGATAGGCGAGCAGCGCGGCGACCAGTTCCGGCCGACCCGTGCCGGGCAGCGCGGCCAGCATCACGGCCTCAAATACGCCGATGCCGCCTGGGACATGGGTGATGAGGACGGCGATGATCGCCAGCGTATAGCCGATGAAGAAGGCGGGCCATTGGTCAAGGCCGATGCCGGGGACCAGGACGAACAGCGCGGCGCTGGCCGCGGCAATATCCATCGTACCGATGCCGATCTGCGCCAGGATGCCGGTGGCTGGCGGGACCGGGACGCTCCAGCCGCGCAGCCGGATCGTGCGTCCGCGCCGTCCTGCCCAGACGGCAAGGCCGGCGATCGCGAGCAGCAGCGCGATGCCCAGCCCCCGCAGCAGGTCCGTCGACCCGGCCAGCGCGCCGATCGCCATCATTTGCGGACGCCAGACCAGCATCGCGCCTGCCAGCACGAACACCCCGCTCCAGAAAGTGGCGCTGGCGATCGTCACCACGCGCGCAATGTCGCTGAGCGACAGGCCCGCCGCCGTATAGATGCGGTAGCGGGCCGATCCGCCCGTCAGCAGCGACAGGCCAAGATTATGGCTGAGCGTATAGCTGGTGAAGGATGCCAGCGCCGCGGTGCGATAGGGCAGGGGGCGGCCGATCGCCCGCAGCGCCGATACGTCATAGAGGGTCAGCGTCAGATAGCTGATCGCCGTCAGCGCCGCCGCCGCCAGCAGGCCGGTGGTCGGCAGCGCGTGCCAGGCCGCCCGGACCTGATGCAGATGGACCTCCTGCAACAGATGGTCGAGCGCGACGAAGCCCAGCGCGGCCAGCAATATGACGATGCCCACCGACAGGGCCATGCGATACCGCTGGAACGGGTGACCCGCCATCGTGCGATCGGTCATGCTGTTCTTCACCCCCGTTGCCGCGTCCATATCTGGCTTTTGCACAGCCAGCCGCGAAACAGGCAACCCGATATCTTCAATCGATCGGCATCGAGTTGCTCGATCGTGGAGGAAAAGCTGCGACCCTTGTCAGGCACGAATACATAGCCGGACCAGCGCCCCGGCCCGCGATAATGATAATCCTGCAGCAATGCGGTGCCGACCAGATGCGCGACCCCGGCATCGGCCGCATCAGCGGTCGCGTGGCCGTCGGCCCAGCGCACCCAGCCGCACAGCGCGTCGCGGCAGGCGCCCGTCGTCACGACCACGCTGCCATGGGGATTGACCCAGTTGCCCTCGATCGGTTCCGCCGCAAGGCCGGGCCGCGGCAGGAACAGGGCACTCAGGATCAGGGGACTGGCGACGATCAGCCAATGGCCAAGGCGCGGCATGGTTTACGACCGTCCCACAAGATGGGCGCGGACCATCGCCGCGCGCAACGTGCCATAGACGGCGTCGATATCGCCATTCAGCCGATGGCCGCCGGGCAAGGCCACGGACCGGGCGTTGGGCTGATGCAGCAGCGGGCAGAGGCTGGACGCTTCCTCGCGCCCCTGAATGCACAGCAGCGGCGTCCAGGTGATTTGACGCGCGGTCGGCCATGCGTCCGATTCCGCCATGGCGAAGGTGAAGATTTCCGATGGGGACGCCCTGTATTGGACCGTCGCCCCCGGTACGACCAGCGCGACCAGTCCGATCGACGACCGATCGGCGCGCGGCAATTTGCTGAGCGCGACATGCAGCATGTCCGCGCCATAGGATTGGCCAACGAGCAACAGCCGCCCCCTTGGGTTGATCTTGCGAGCCTGGGCGATCGCCGATTCCAGCAGCGCGTACGCATCGGCGGCGGTGCGGGTCGTTCCGAAATAGCTGAGCGAATTGACGCCGACGACCGGCACGCCGTCCGCGACCAGCCTGGCCGCGACCTTTGGCCCCATGCCGACACGAAATCCCATGTCGCCCGACCACAGGATCGCGACCGGGGCTAAAGGTTGCGGCTGATAATGGGCCGGGCGCATCGGCGTGAAAAGGTCGCCGCCCAGATAGCCGAGCCAGACGAGTTTGAGCGCGATCACCACCAGCAGCGCGCCGATCCCTGCTATCCATCGCTTTTTAGACTTGCGCATCATCTGTCGGGCCTCTGGTCTGTTATCGTCGCCCTTTTGCGCCGGCTTATCCATCGCATCGGTGACCTTTGCATGAACTCTATGTCATGTACCGGACAGCGCGGGGACGAGGGCCATGGGCTAGAAGGACGATCATGATCTGGTCCGCCCGCCCCTTCTATGCCGTCGCGATATTGCTGGCGTCCTTTGCGCCGCTGCTGGCGACCCGGTTAGAGCGCGCGCCATCGGCCCCTACGGCGGTGAGCGATCGCATGGGGCTGACGCTGGGCGAGGACGAGCGCCATCATATCGTGGTGACCAGCCTGCGCAGCGGCGGTGTCGCCGATCGCGATGGCATCGCGGTAGGCGATCAGCTGACCGGCATGGCGGGGCGACCGGCAACGACGCTGGAGGCGGTGCGCAGACTGGTGCGCGCGCCGGGGCATTGCGCCATGCCGCTGATGCTGGCGCGGCATGGCATTCCCTATCGGGCGATAATCTGGCAGTGCGGCAAGGCCAGCATCGGTTAGAAGGATCAATCCCATGGGTCGCAAGATTTTGCTGGTAGAGGATGACCGGACGACCGCCGACTTCATCATGAAGGGGCTGGCCGAACATGGCCATGTCGGCGACCATGCCGCCAATGGCCGCGACGGCCTGTTCATGGCGACCGACGGCGGCTATGACGCGATCATTCTGGACCGGATGTTGCCGGGCATGGACGGGCTGGCGGTGCTGGGCGCGCTGCGGGCTGCCGGAATCGAAACGCCGGTCATCCTGCTGTCCGCGCTCGGATCGGTCGATGACCGGGTGACGGGGCTGACCGCGGGATCGGACGATTATCTGGTCAAGCCCTTCGCCTTTGCCGAGTTGCTGGCACGGCTGGAACTGCTGATGCGGCGGCGCGGGAGCGGCACGCATGTCGAGACGGTCCTGATGTGCGCCACGTTGCGCATGGACCTGCTGAAGCGCGAGGTCAGGCGCGATGCGCGCGTCATCGACCTGCAACCGCGCGAGTTTCGCCTGCTGGAATATCTGATGCGTCATGCAGGGCAGGTCGTGACCCGGACGATGTTGCTGGAAGGGGTGTGGGATTATCATTTCGACCCCGGCACCAACGTCATCGACGTGCATATCAGCCGCCTGCGCCGCAAGGTCGACGGCGATGGCGACCAGCCCCTGATCCATACCGTGCGCGGCGCGGGCTATCGGCTGGGCGAATGAGGCCGGGTGCATGAGGCTGGACCAATGACCGCCACCCGCGCCCTGCGCTGGCTGCGATCGTCCCATGCGCGATTCATCGGGCTGATCCTGCTGCTGGAGCTGGTCTTTGGCGGCGCGTTGCTGCTGTCGGTGACGCAACTGGTCCACGCCAGCCTGGACGCGGCGGACAATGCCATCGCGCGCGACACGCGCGACACGCTGCTGGAAATCGGGCGGCAGGAGGGGGACCGCGCGCTGGCCAGCGCCGTGACCGCGCGGGCGCAGGAGGAAAGCGACGCCGTCCTGCTGCTCGCGCGAGCCGATGGCGGCCGGATCGCGGGCAATCTGTCAGGCTGGCCGCCGGTCATTCCCGCCGATACCAAAGGGGTCAAGGCGAAGCTGTATCGCATCGGCGACACCGATGCCCTGTCCTACACGATCGTCGCCACCCGATTGCGGGATGGCCGCCGCCTGATGGTGGGCGAAAGCACCGACGACAGCGACCAGATCCGCGAGACGGTGGAACGCACGTTGCTGACAGCCCTGCTGATGGCTTTGCCGCTCGCCATCGTCGCGGCATGGCTGGTGGTCCATATCATCGACCGGCGAATCGGGCATATCGCAGCCACCGCCGCGCGGGTCGGCGCGGGCGAGATCGACCGGCGCGTGCCGCTGGACGGATCGGGCGACAGTTTCGATACGCTGGGGCGCACGATCAACAATATGCTGGACCAGATCGGTGCGCTGCTGGCGGAATTGCGGACGGTTACGGACAGCATCGCCCATGACCTGCGATCGCCATTGACCCGGTTACGGACGCGGATCGACCGGGCGATGCTGTCGGACAATCCGGCAGACCTGCGCGAGGCGATCGACGGGATCAGCCGGGAGGCCGACCAGTTGCTGGCGATGCTGGCGACCGCGCTGGAGGTCAGCCGGATGGAGGCGGGCATCGGACGCGACCGTTTCGTCGCGACCGATCTGGCGGCCATGCTGATCGACATGGGCGAATTGTACGAGCCGGTGAGCGAGGATCAGGGGCGGACGCTGGCCATATCGATCGCGCATCCCGTCACATTGCCGGTCCATCGCGAATTGCTGGGGCAGGCGATCGCCAACCTGATCGACAATGCGCTGAAATATGGGGCGGGACGGATGACGCTGTACCTGACGGTCGAGGGGGACGATGTCATCGTCGGGCTGGCGGACCAGGGGGCGGGCATCGCGCCCGAACGAGAGGCCGAGGCGTTGCGCCGCTTCGGGCGTCTGGACCCTGCCAGGGGGATAGCAGGGGCCGGCCTCGGTCTCTCTCTCATCGCGGCGGTTGCGAGGATGCACGGAGGAGACGTGCGATTCGACCGCCGCGACGAACAATTTGCCGTGGAAATGCTGCTCAGGCGCCCCGCTTAGGGGCGCGGTGGCGCGACGGCACTGTTCAGGCGACGGGAGCCGGGTCGGGTCGACAGGGGGGACACCCGATGCCGACTTCCCGTCGCGGGGCTGGCTGTTACCGGCTTATTTGGAGGCGGGCTTCGTCGCGGTCGTGGTGGTGGTCGTCGTCGAGACCTTCTTGGCGGCCTTGTGCTTCATGGCATGATGGGCAGGCTTGGCCGAGGCAGTGGCGGCCGATGCGGCGAGCGGGGTCGCGACCACGGCGAGGGAAGCCAGGCTGGTCAGGATCAGGCGAGTGTTCATGGGTTCAACTCCTATCAAGCGGTCCTTTCTGGACTGCCTGATCCTTATGGCAGCAGCGCCCCGTCGCGAGCGTGACCGGAAGATGAACTTTCGGACAGACGCGACGGGATGGCCGTCATCTGGTTGGCGATCCCGACACCGCGACGGACGCCCCGTTCAGCGCGAACGCGAAATGCAGCGGAAGCCGATATGGCTCGTTGAACTGTCGATCGCCTGTGCGTGGCGGGCGGCCGGGCGGTAGCGCTGGCAGTAGTTGGCGGCGCACAGATGCGATCCGCCCTTGAGCACCTTGCGCGGGATCGCGATGTCCGGTGCGGCGGGATCAAGGCTTTCGCGCTTCGTCGCGCCGCGCGGGTTGGCCGGAACGCAGCAACTGCCCCGGCTTTTGCGTTCGAGCCGGGGCTGGCCGTACCAGTCGGACGTCCATTCCCAGACATTGCCGATCATGTCGAACAGGCCATAGCCATTGGCGGGATAGCTGCGCACGGGCGAGGTGCGTTCATAGCCATCCTCCAGCGTGTTGCCGTAGGGAAAGGCGCCCTGCCAGTAATTGGCGAGCATGGCGCCGCCCGGCGCGAGTTCGTCGCCCCAGGCATAGTCCGCGCCGTCCATGCCGCCGCGCGCGGCAAATTCCCATTCCGCCTCCGTAGGCAGGGTCTTGCCCGCCCATTTGGCATAGGCTTCGACATCCTGATAGGCGACATGGACCACGGGATGATCCTCCAGCCCGGCGATGCTGCTGTCGGGCCCATGCGGGTGCCGCCAGTCCGTTCCGGTGCTGAATGTCCACCACTGGCTGTAATCGCCCAGATCGACCGGCCCCGCCGTCCGCTGGAACAGCAGCGATCCGGCCACCGCCAGCGCCGGGTCCATGCCCGGATAGTCGCGGGGGTCGGGCGGAATTTCGGCAAAGCTGCGATAGCCGGTCGCATCGACGAAAGCGGCGAATTCCCGGTTGGTGACGGGGGTTTCGTCGATCCAGAAGCCGTCCACCCGCACGGTGCGTACCGGCGCTTCTTCTGGATAGAAATTGACCGATCCCATCTGGAAGGCACCGCCTTCGATCCACCGCATTCCGTTCTTGTCAGTCAATCCGATCGTCCTTGCACTCAGTTCGGCCTGGCCATGGTCGGCTAGCCAGGGCCACCCGCCGCCCGCATCGCCTCCCGGTCGAAAATGATCGTCGATGGCGTATATTCGCCGTTCATCGTCAGTCGCAAATAGCGGGCCGCATTGGCAAGATAGAGCTTGGGATCGCTTTCCGCCACCTTTGCGATGGGCAGGGCAGGGCGGGCCGCTTCGCCGATGAATGTGAGCGCGTTGATCGCATGGAGCCGGACCTGCCAGGATTGCGAGGGCGCGCACAAGGCGATGAGCGCCGGGACCGAGTCGGCCGTTTCGCCCAGCCGGGCCAAGGCTTCGGCCAGCTGGATGCGGACATGGGGGGATGATTCGGCCTTCAGCCGGGCCAGCATGTCGGCCTGGGCCGGGCGCGCCGCATCGCCATGGATCAGCAGGCCCATGGCGCCCCAGTAGCGAATGACCTCTACCGGGCTGGCGAGCGCCGCGCGCAGTTGCGGCAGATTGTCGGGCCGGGCGGCAGCGGCGGAATGGGCCAGCGCCATGACGTCCTTGAGCGGGTAGAGCGCGGGATTGCGCGAGTCTTCCCAGCCTTCGCCCTTCATATCCTCCGGCAGGAAGCCATTGTCGTTGATGGCGATCATATGATCGTCGAGCAGCCGCGAGAATTTGGCGAGCGTGGCGGCATGCGCCGGTTCACGCGCCAGATCCTTGATCTCGTGCGGGTCGGACGACAGGTCGTACAGTTCCTCGAACGGCTTGGTCTGGAAGAAGCGGTCCTGCACCGCGTTCAGCGTGCCGTCGATATGCGCCTGTTCCCAGTCCTGATAGCCCTTGGCGAGCCATTCAAACGCCTGATGCTGGCCCCAGGGACGATGCGGCATATAGTTGCGGATATAGCGCCAGCGGCCATCGGTGACGGTGCGCTGGAAATCGATCCGCTCGTCCATGCGGTTGCGCATGCCGAACGCGACGGCCTGTGGCCGCGCCTTGGGGCCAAGGAACGGCTTGCCGCGCATCTGTTTGGGCTGGGCCGCGCCGGCGAGCGACAGGACGGTGGGGGCAAGGTCGATGAAGCTGACCGGGGTGGCGATCTCACTACCCGGCTTGGCGGGCATCAAATGGCGCCATTTGGGCGGCACATAGACGACCATTTCGCACCGCAGGCCTTCATCATAGCAATAGCGTTTGGACCGGCCGAGGACGCCGCCATTGTCGGAATAATGAAAGACGATCGTATCGTCGGCCAGCCCGTCGGCCGCCAGTTCGGCGAGCCGTTCGGCCAGCTGGCCGTCCATTTTTTCGATGAGGTTATAATAGCTGGCGAAATCCTGCCGGATGCCCGGCGTATCGGGCAGGAACGGCGGCAGCGTCACCATGTCCGGCGTCACCCGCCCAGGGGTGGGACTGAACAGGCGGGATTCATGGGTGGTTTCATAGTTGAACACGGCCATGAAGGGCTGCGTCCTGTCGGTGCGCGAGCGCCAGTGCGCCGCATTGCCTTCTCCATCCCAGATCGCCTTGGGATCGACATCGCAATTATAGTCGGTCTTGGCGTTGTTGGTGCAGAAATAGCCAGCCGCCCGCATCAGTTCGGGATAGGTGCGGAAGTCCCTGGGGAGCTTTGCCACGGCGCGCATCTGGTTCGCAGGCGCGCAGCTTTCGGGATAGACGCCGGTCAGGATGCCAAAGCGCGAGGGCGCGCAGACCGGCGCGTTGGAATAGACGTTGCGGTACAACAGACCCTTTTTCGCCAGCCGGTCGATCGTGGGCGTATGGGCCAGCCGGTCGCCATAGGCGCCGATATAGGGATTATTATCCTCGCTCACGATCCACAGGATATTGGGGCGCTCACCCTTGGCGGGCTTTGCCAGCGCGCCCGATCCTGCGGCGGCGGCGAGGCCAGCGGCTGACCCCAATATGGTGCGACGGGAGATGTCATGGGTCATGGCTTGGTGCTTCCCTGGACCTGGCGCGTCAATTCTTCGCTGAGCGGCAGAGTGTAGATGAGCGGCTTGCCAGCGGCCTGCGCCTTGAGCTTGGCGGGGCTGTCGGGCAGGATCGGATCGAGCCGGTCGACGGGGTTGGGCTTCACATACCAGTCAGCGGGGAAATCGGCCGCGCGCGGGCCGTCAATATCGCGTCGCACCGCGCCGATCGACAGGCGTGCGCTGTAGGGGATGTTGTGGCGACCATTGCGGTCGGCAAGCTGCTGGTAGAGCGCGACGCGCAATTCCTGTTTCTTCGCGGCCCAGGCCGGATCGTTGACGAGATTATGCATCTCGTCCGGGTCCGTGTTAAGATCGTACAGTTCGTCCGTGTCCCAGACGCCGTAATATTGGATATATTTCACATTGTCGCGTTCGATGGCGAAGGTGCCCGGCGTCATCGGGAAATTATATTCCCAATAATATTCATAGACGAAATCGCCCGGCTTCCAGTCCTTGGCGGCCTGCTTGCCTTCCCACAGCGCCCACGCGCTCTTGCCTTCAAACTGTTCGGGGCGGGCAGCGCCCGCGACATCGAGGAAGGTCGGGGCGAAATCGAGATTGCGGATGCGGCCTTCATTGACCGTGGCCGCCGGGATCGTGCCCGGTTCCCACACCAGCAGCGGCACGCGCACCGACGCCTGATAGGCGTTGCGTTTGTCGATCAGCCCATGTTCGCCGACCATATAGCCATTGTCGGACGTGAAAACGACCAGCGTATCCTTGTCCAGTCCATTCTTGCGCAGATAGTCCATGATCCGGCCAAGGCTGTCGTCGATCGCCGACAGCGTGCCGTAATAATATTTGAGATATTCGGTCATCGGCACGTCGGCATTGTAGAAAAAATCGATGCCGTGCCAGCTGTTGCGCTGGTTGCGCACCCATACCGGCTTGCCTTCATTATTCTGGGGCGTGTTCGCCGCGCTGGCGGGCAGGGTGAAGCGCGCCTTGTCATATTGATGCGCGTAGCGCGGCGGGGGCAGGGGGTCGGAATGGACGCCCTTGTGGCTGAGATAGAGGAAGAAGGGCTTTTTGGGATCGCGCTCCTTCTGCAGCCAGTTCATCGCATAGTCGGTCAGTTCGTCAGTGATATAGCCCTGCTGCGGCACCGGCTTGCCATCGACATTGAGGTTGGGGGAGCTATGCGCGCTTTCCGCCTTTGCGGGCCAGTAATTGCCCTGCCCCTTGAAGCTGACCCATTTGTCGAAGCCGGGGCGCGGGCCGTCGGTTTCGCTGCCCATATGCCATTTGCCGAAGAAGGCGGTGTTGTAGCCGGTCTGCTGCAAATAGCTGGGGAAGTAAGTGAGGCCCGCTTCGCTGCTGTCATTATTGTCGACGATGCCGTGGTTGCGCGCGGTTTGCCCGGTCAGGATGGTCGCGCGGCTGGGACTGCATAGCGAGGAGGTGACGACGGCGTTGGGAAAATAGCTGCCTTCCTTTGCCATGCGGTCGATGTTCGGCGTTTTGAGGAGGCCCGGCTGAAGGAAGCCCATGCCGTCATAGCGCAGGTCATCCACGAGCACGAAAATGATGTTGCGGGGCCGCTGCTGCTGGGTAGGGGCGGTTGCGGCCTTTTTGGGCGCGGCGGCGATCGAGGCGGGCACCGTGAAAGAGCAGGCGATGATGCAGGCCGCGCCCGTCAGCGCGCGGCGCAGCGTGGGTGCCCATTTCTTGTTGTTCGACACAGCGCGGTCCTCTCAATCTGCTTTAACTGGATATAATAGGCTGGCGTTCCGATGACGCCGGGAATGGCCCTGAAACGGCCCGTCCATCAATAGACCATCTCCGTCTCCCGCCCGTTCACCGTCACCTTGCGGGTGGAATGGAGCTTCCACAACGGGGCGGGGAGCGATGTGCGATAACGCTCGATCGCGCCTTTCAGTCGCTTGTCATTCTTTGGATCCCTGGCCGACAGATCCTGCTCTTCGGCGGGATCGGCCTTCAGATCGTAAAGATGCGACTGGTTCCAGTCGCGCGAGAGCCAGACTTTCTTGTCGCCCTGCCGCGCGGCATAGACCGGCTCCTGCCCCCAGACCAGCAGGCGGTCGGGCTGTGGCTTGCGCGCGGTCGTCACCAGGTCATGCCCTTCCAGTTCCCTGGGCAGGGCATGGGAGGGGTCTGCGGCGCGCAGCACCGTTGCCGCAATGTCGAGCGAGGAAACCGGGCTGGCGCTGATGCCGCGCGTCTTGAGGCCCGCGGGCCATGAAAATACGAAGGGCACCCGCACCCCGCCTTCCAGATAGGTGAATTTGCCAGCGCCGAAGGGGTGGTCGGGATTGCAAAAGCCAAAGCGATGCGGGCAGCCATTGTCGGACAGGAACAGGACCATCGTATTGTCCCGCACGCCGCGCTTTTCCAGCGTATCGAGTATCTGGCCTACGCCATCGTCCATCGCCGCGATCATCGCGACGTAGGTGCGGCGCACCGGATCCTTGATATGCGCGAACCGGTCATAATAGCTTTGCGGCACCTGCAACGGCCAATGCGGGGCGTTGTAGGCGACATAGGCGAAAAACGGGCTGTTCTTGTCCGCCGTGGCGCGGGTGATGAAATCGACCGCGCGATCGGTGATCTGGTTGGTCAGATAGCGCGAGAAATCGTCCGCAGGGCGCGCATCCGGGCCTTCCACCATGGCATGATTGCCGGTGCGGGGGCCGATTTCATATTTATCCTCTTTGGTCGGGGTCGTGACGATGCCGGGCGTGGCGGGATCGACATAATTGGTTTCCCCGGCCAGGAAGCCGAAAAATTGGC
>NZ_BARE01000020.1 GCF_000367345.1 Sphingobium xenophagum NBRC 107872 | reverse complement strand
TCGCCGTCTCGATAGGGTAACACCCCTCCGTCAGCACGTCGTGCTGCCACCTCCCCTGCAAGGGGAGGATGTCACAGTGGTGCGAAGAAAAAGGCGGGATTGCAGCTTTCGTTGGGATGCCGGGATTTGTTTGGGCTATAGGCGCTGGATGGTCGCAGCTATTTTCTGGTCCGCTTTGGCGATGAGCGCCATTGTCGGCGTTCGCTATCTGCTGGCGAGCGGCGGTTTTGCGCTGGCGACGCGAGTGCGGCAGCCGGGCCTGTATCGCGGGCTGGAGCGGCAGATGCGTCGGGAGATCGGCTGGTCGCTGCTGTCCGCGCTGATTTACGGCATCCCCGCCGGGATCGTCGCATGGGGATGGCAGGCGCGCGGATGGACGCGCATCTATACCGATGTCGCAGCCTTCCCGATCTGGTACCTCCCCGTGTCGGTACTGCTTTACCTGGCCGCACATGACACATGGTTTTACTGGACGCATCGCTGGATGCACCGGCCCAAGCCCTTTCGCATCGCCCATGCGGTGCATCATGCCAGCCGCCCGCCAACGGCCTGGGCGGCGATGAGCTTTCACCCCTGGGAAGCGCTGACCGGGGCGGTGGTGATACCGGCGCTGGTGTTCATCATCCCGATCCATGTCGGCGCGCTGGCGGCGGTGCTGACGATCATGACGATCATGGGGGTCAGCAATCATATGGGGTGGGAGATGTTTCCGCGCTGGATGGTGCGCGGGCCGCTGGGCGGCTGGCTGATCACCGCCACCCATCATCAGCGGCACCATGACCTCTATGCCTGCAATTACGGCCTCTATTTCCGGGTCTGGGACCGATTGTGCGGCACGGATCGGGGGCTGGGCGATTTTACGGCAAAGGCGCGCGCGTGAAGGGGCGGGTCGGTGGGTTGACGTTGCTGGTTCCGCTGCTGCTGGGCGCGGCGCCGCTGGGGCAGCCGCAGCCGCTCATCATGGCGCTGGAGGGGCTGCGATCGACCAAAGGACAGATATTGGTGTGCGTGACGCGGGTGCCGCGTTATTTCCCAGATTGCAGCGATGATCCCGACAAGCGGCATTTTGCGGTAGCGGCCAGGGGCGGGGCGGTGACGATCGGCAATGTGACGCCGGGCGATTACGCCATCGCGATCGTCCATGACGAAAATGGCAATGGCAAGCTGGATACATTCGCTGGCATCCCGCGCGAGGGGGTCGGCTTTTCCCGCAATCCGGTGCTGCGCTTTGGCGCGCCCAGTTTCCGAGCGGCCAGTTTTGCGGTCGCAGGCGCGCCGGTGGAACAGGACATCCGGGTCAAATATTTCCTGTAGGCATATCCGGCGGAACCTGTAACCGGCGTGAAACATTGTGTGGCCGACCGCCATTGGCTGAACAGGGGCCTTATGAACCAGCTTACCCGCATCCTCCTCCTCACCCTTCCTTTCATGGCCGCCGCGCCCGCGCTGGCGCAGGAGGCGGAGGATCACAGCAGCCTGACCATCGGCGTGGGCGTCGCTTCCGTCCCCAGCTATGAAGGGTCCGACGATTCCCGATTGATCGTTGGCCCGCAATTGCGCGGCAAGGTGAAGGATCATGCCTTCTTCACCCGTGGCCCCATGCTGTTTTTCGATGCCATTCCCAACCGGGATGACAGCGGCATCGACTTTCAGGCGGGACCGGCCGTGGGCGTCCGGCTGGACCGGACCAGCCGCAAGCAGATCAAGGACAGCGCGGTCGAAGCGCTGGGCAAGCGCGATACCGCAGTGGAGGTCGGCGGCTATGTCGGCATCGGCAAGACCGGGATCATCACCAGCGCCTATGACAATCTGAGCGCGCGGGTCGCGGTGACCAAGGATGTCGCGGGCGCGCATGAAAGCTATATCGTCACCCCCGCGATCGAATATTTCACGCCGCTGTCGATCCGCAGCTTTGCGGGCATCGGCCTGTCGGCCGATTATGTCGGCAAGAAGTTTGGCCGCTATTATTTCGACGTCGATCCAGCGGGCGCGCTGGCAAGCGGCCTGCCGGTCTATACGCGCGGCGGCAGCGGTTCCGGGTTCCGGCGCGTCAACGCCAATCTGACGGGGGGCTATTCCCTGTCCGGCGACATCCGCAAGGGATGGGTGATCGTGGGCGCGGTTGGCTATTCGCGGATGCTGGGCCGCTATGCCGATTCGCCCGTGGTGGCGATTGCCGGGTCGAAGAACCAGTTTCTCGCCGCGCTCGGGGTTGGCTACACTTTCTGAGAAGTTTTTTGAAAAATGCGCGGTAGAGCGCATTTTTGCTGCCGCACCGGCCCGCTCCCCCACCCGGCCACCCATAGAATACTGGCGTTGGGCGTCCGGGCAGAGGAGCGGGCGAGTTTGTTGCAGCGCGCGTATGTCCTGCCTTGCGGGGAGGGTGACGCTACCCATATTGCGGGCTATGGAGGCGGCGACGTACCGCAGTGGCAGGAGATGAAAGCGTGGCGACCCTGGGAATGAGCGAGGCCGACAAGCTGGCCGTGGAGGCGTTTCGCCGCGACGTGGTGGAGCCTTCGCGCACGCAGTTGGTGATCGTGGATTTCTGGGCCGAATGGTGCGGTCCGTGCAAGCAGCTGACGCCGATCATCGAGAAGGTATGCGCCGACTATGCGGCCAAGGGCGTCAAGCTGGTCAAGGTGAACGTCGACGAAAATGGCTTTATCGCCAGCCAGTTCCGGGTCCAGTCGATCCCGACCGTCTATGCCGTGTTCCAGGGCCAGCCGGTCGCCGACCTGTCCCAGGCGCGGACCGAAGGGCAGCTCAAACAATATCTCGACCAGTTGCTGGGCCAGTTGCCGATCGAATCGGAGGAAAAGGCGCAGGAACTGGAAATCGCGCCGTTGATCGCAATGGCCGAGGAAACGCTGGCCGCGGGCGATGCCGAGCGCGCCCTGTCGATCTTTGCCCAGATTGCCGACATGGTGCCCGGCCATGCTGATGTGGCGTCGGGCCAGGCGCGGGCGCTGGTGGCGATGGGGCAGCTGGACGAGGCGGACGCGGTGCTGGACGCGCTGCCCGCCGATGCGGCCAAGGATCAGGCGGTGGATCGCGCGCGCGCGGCGATTGCCCTGGCGCGTGACGCCAAGCCGGTGGCTGACCTGTCGGGGCTGGAGGCGAAGGTCGCAGCCGACCCGGACGATCATGAGGCACGGTTCGAGCTGGCGGGCGGGCTGATGGCCAATGGCGACCGGGATGGCGCGGCAGAGGCGCTGCTGGAGATTGTCCGGCGCGACCGGGCGTGGAATGACAGCGCGGCGCGGACGCAATTGCTGACCCTGTTCGAGGCGGTCGGGCTGGAAGATCCCTGGGTATCGGCGCAGCGTCGCAAGCTGTCGCAGATATTGTTCGCCTGACGGCCCGGCCGGTGCCTCTTGCCCGCGTCTCGATATTCCCGCTGTCCGGCGCGCTGCTGCTGCCCGGCATGGATTTGCCGCTGCATATTTTCGAGCCGCGATACCGCGCGCTGATCCAGGACACGATGGCGCGGGACCGGCGGATCGGCATGATCCAGCCGCGTGGCGACGGGCCGGTGCCGCAGCTGTTCGACATGGGTTGCCTGGGCCATGTCAGCCATATCGAGGCGCTGGACGATGGGCGGTTCAACATCATCCTGACCGGGCTGGCGCGGTTCAAGGTAGTGCGCGAATTGCCGGTAACGACGCAGTTCCGCCAGATCGAGGCCGATGTGATGCAGGCGCCGCAGGAGGATGAGGTGCTGCATGCGGTAGAACGGGCGGCGCTGGAGCAGGAATCGCGCCGTTTTGCCGATGCGCTGGGCTATGTCGTCGACTGGACGGCGGTGTCGCGGCTCGATGATATGGCGCTGGTCAATGGCATCGCCCAGATCGCGCCATTCGACGCGGCGGCCAAGCAGACGCTGCTGGAAGCGGACACGCTGGGCGAACGGTCGGAACGGATCATCCAGCTAATGCAGATTTTCGGCCGGATCGAGCGCGATGGCGGCGCGACGATGCAATGACCGGGGCAATGACCGGAGCAATGAGCGGAGCAGGTGCTGGCGCGCCGGTCGACCCGTGGCTGATGGCCAAGCTGGTCTGCCCGGTGACGCGCACGCCGCTGCGTTGGGACGATGCGCGCGGGGTGCTGGTCTCCGACGCGGCGGGGCTGGCCTATCCGGTGCGCGATGGCGTGCCGGTGCTGCTGCTGCGCGAAGCCAGCCCTATTTGAACGCGGCGATACATTCTACTTCCAGCGGCGCGCCCAGCGCCAGGCCATCGGCGCCAAAGGCGCTGCGCGCGGGCAGGCGCTTGCCCTTGAAATAGGGGAGATAGGCCGCGTTGAAGCGGGGCCAGTCCGCCATGTCATCTAGCATCACCGTGCATTTGACGACTTGGCCAAAGTCGAGGCCGTTGTCGGCCAATATCCTGCCGATCGAATCCATTGCCGCTTTGACGGCGGCGTCAAACCCCTCCCCGTGTGGGTCCATGCCCGGCGGCACCTGCCCGATCTGGCCGGACAGATAGAGCGTGTCGCCGACGCGGACGGCAGGAGAAAAGGGCAGAGCCGCGGGCATCGCCTGCTGCGCCATGGCTGGTGCTGCGATGGTCAGGCCGAGCGCGGCGAGGAGGGCGAATGGCTGCATGGACGGACCCCTGTCGGACGGAAAAGGGCCGGTGCGTTTCCGAACCGGCCCTTCCTTTATGACATGATTTAACGGTCGATCAGAATTTGAAGTCGATGCGGGCGTAATAATAGCCGCCCGACGTGCCATAGGCGCCGTGGTTATAGGGGCTGTTATAGGAACCGGAGCCGTTGATGTAGGGCGACACGCCGGGATTGACGACCACCCCGGTGCCGGTCACCAGCTTGGGCACTTCGGGAATCTTGTCGAACAGATTGTTCGCACCGATCGAGAAGGTGACATTGTCGGTGAAATCATAGCCGACTTCCAGGTCGGTGATGATTGCCCGTTTCACCACGCCGTTGAAATAGAGCTGGTTCGCATTGACGCCGTTGATCAGCGCGCCGTCGGCGATCAGGAAGCCGCCATCGGGGATCACGCCGCTGCCAACGCCCGGACGGACCAGCACGCTCTGCTTGGCATAGAGGGTTTCGCGCAGGTTGACGGTCAGCTTGTCAGCCTTCAGCAGGGCGCCGAAGCCGACCTTATATTTGGGCGTCGTATCTTCGATATTGCTTTCCGACGCGGCGTTGAACAGCGGATAGCCGACCTTGTTCTTGGTGATCTTGGTCTTGTTGTAATTGCCGTTCAGCGACAGGTTGAGCGTGCCGAAACCAAGCGCGACCGGATAGCTGGCGGAGAAGTCGATGCCCTTGGTCTCCGTGTTGATGCCGTTGGTGAAGCTTTGCACGCCAACGGTCTGGAGCGCGGTATCGAGAACGATGCCGGCGGCCGCCAGCGCGTCGAAGATCGCTGCTGCGCCGGGCTGGATCACGCCGCCCTGGACGGCGTTGCGCGATGCGGTAGCGGCGATGCGGTCCTTGATCTTGATAAGATAGGCATCGACGGTGATCGCCAGCCGGGGCACGGGGCGCAGAACGATGCCCGCCGAGAAGTTCTTCGATTTTTCCGGGCCAAGCGAGTCGAAGCCGAGCAGGGCGGCAGCGGGCGTGCCAGCGGGAAGCTGGGCGACGGCGCTGGTTGGCCCCACGTTGATGGTCGAATATTTCTGTTCGGCCAGTGTCGGTGCGCGGAAGCCGGTGCTGGCCGTGGCGCGGACCGCAAAGGCATCGGACAGATCATAGCGGGTCGTGATCTTGCCGATCAGCGTATCGCCGAAATCGGTATAATCTTCGTAACGGCCCGCCAGATCGACGCTCCAGCCTTCGACCGGGTTGGCGATGAAGTTCAGGTAGCCCGCGCGCGAACTGCGCTTGAAACGCCCGGCGTCGGTCGACTTGTAGCCGGGGAAGGACTGAACCCCCGTCTTGTAGGTCGAATAGAAATCGCCCTGGACGATCTCATAGGTGTCCTTGCGATATTCGCCGCCGAACGCGAAGGTCAGCGGAGTGGCCATGCCTATGTCGAATTCCTTGCGGATGTCGGCGGTCACTGTGGTCTGGCTGAGGCGGAAGCCGCCGTCATAGGCCTTGTCAGGCGTGTTGGGGACGCCGACGCCCAATAGCGACGCGGCATAGCTTTCCTGCCACACTTCGCGATGGGCGGACTTCTCGGTCCAGATGTCGTTCTTCTGATTGCCGTAGGTGGTGCTCAGGTCATAGTTCCAGCCTGCCGTTTCGCCGCGCGCGCCGACAGTGAAGCTATATTCATCCTCGATCACATGCTGGAGCGGGACCATGCCCACAGTGCCGGTATTGCTGTAGCAGATATTGGGATTGTAGGCTGCGGGCGTGACGCCGCCACCCAGATTGCCGGATTCGTAGCAGATGCGCTTGGGATGGCGGTAGCCCTGCTTGGCCCAGCCTTCGCGGCGGGCGAGGCTGCCGAAGCTATAGACTTCCACGCCGCCGAAATCATAACCGGCATTGTAGAAGAGCAGGTTGAGTTCGGTCTTGGGCTGGCCGCCATTGATCCCGGCCAGCGCATCGCCGGTAAGGTTCGACCATTGGGCAGGGGCATTGGGCTGAAGCGTGCCATCCAGCTTCGTCACCTGCACCTGGCCTTCGCCGAGCGTGGTATAGTCCTGGCGGCGATGGAACAGGGACAGGTTGATATAGCCGTCCTCGCCAAGCCGGACGCCATAATTGCCGGAAACGGAGAAAAGTTCGCCTTCGCTGTCATAATGCTGACCGCCGGTCAGCTTGATCGAGCCGCCCTCTGGATCATCCTTCAGAATGAAGTTGATGACGCCTGCAATGGCGTCCGTGCCATACACGGCGGCGGCGCCTTCCTGCAGCACTTCGACGCGTTCGACCGAGTCTGGCGGAATAAGATCAATGCTGGGCGCGGCCGAGCCGGAGAAGGCGCCGAGCACCTGAAGGATGCCATTGCCGTGGCGGCGCTTGCCGTTGACCAGCACCAGCGTGTGGTTGGGGCTGAGACCGCGCAGACGGGCCGACAGCGAGAAGCTGGAAAGGTCGGTGCCCTGCGTCTGGGCCGTGAAGCTTGGTACGATCTGGGTCAGCACCTGGTTGAGGTTCGGCTGGCCGACATGGGCGATGGCGTCCTGGCTGAGCACCTGGATCGGTGCGGCGCTGTCTGCGGCCTGCATGCCGACGGCGCGGGTGCCGGTGACGATGATCGCTGCGCCTTCGTCAACCTGTGGTTCCTGTGGCGCGTCTTGCGCGATGGCGCAGGCGGACCAGGACGATGCGAGGATCAGTGAGAGTTTAAGCGCCGATAACCGTGTCATTCATGTCCCCTGTTCAGCTTTATCGATGACAGGGGGAATGACGAAGGGGTGGCGCCGATCCTCTATTGCGCTGCACAAAAATTACAGATTTGTGGATTGTTTCTGCTTCGTTTCTATGTCGGAAACGAGGCGTTATTTGGCAGGCGCAGCCGCGTAAGCCGATTTTGCGGCTGCGCCAAAGAGCCGTGTGGTCAGGACGCCATGGCGGCCTCTATCAGCGCCTTGGCTTCCGCCCCTTCCCAATCCATCGCGCCGATCACGCGGACCATTTCCTTGCCCTTTGCGTCATAAAGGACGGTCGTGGGGAGCAGTACGGTGGCATAGTCGAAGCCGAAATGATTGTCCGGATCAGCCCAGCCCTTGAGATGGGGCAGGGGATGCTTGGCGAAGAAGGGCTTGACCGCCTTTGCCCCCTGCGTGTCCTGCGAAATGGTGAGGACGGCCAGCCCCTTTGGGCCATAGCTTTGCGCGATCCGGTCGAGCGTTGGCA
The DNA here is from genome assembly GCF_000367345.1 of Sphingobium xenophagum NBRC 107872. Classification (GTDB taxonomy): domain Bacteria; phylum Pseudomonadota; class Alphaproteobacteria; order Sphingomonadales; family Sphingomonadaceae; genus Sphingobium; species Sphingobium xenophagum. The sequence continues at coordinate 42,423 of NZ_BARE01000020.1, read as the reverse complement.
TTTCCGCAACGCAGGGGGTGCACCAGGTCGCCCACAGATTGACCAGCATCGGGCGTCCGGCGAAATCCTGCAAGGTAGCATCGCCCCCGTCGGGATTCTGGAAGGCGAAGGTGGGAGCGGGGGTGCCCGCCTTGCTGCGGTCCAGCCGATAGCTGAACTCGCCGTCTCCCTGCGAGGCATTGCCTGACGCGGGAACCTCACCGCTCATGCTTGCATTGGCTTGCCCAGCGGGCGGCGATTGCCTATCGCAGGCCGCCAATCCGGCAGTCAGGAGCAGTATCATCAGCGCGCGTGAAGCAGATCGGGACAATGGGGGTTCCAAGGGAGAAGGCTCCAACAGCATGTGGGGTGGCCGGTTCGCGGCCGGCCCCGCTTCGATCATGCGCGAGATAAATGCCTCCATCCCATTCGACAAGCGATTGTGGAAGCAGGACATCGCAGGATCGAAGGCGCATGTCGCAATGCTGGCCAAGCAGGGCATCGTCGATGGCGAGGATGCGCAGGCGATTACCGAGGGGCTGAACCGGATCGCGGCGGAATATGAAGCCGATGGCGTGCCGGTGGATCTGGACCTTGAGGACATCCACATGGTCACCGAGTCGCGGCTGGCGCAGCTGATCGGCCCGACCGCCGGGCGGCTGCACACCGCGCGCAGCCGCAACGATCAGGTAGCGACCGATTTCCGCCTGTGGGTGCGCGATGCGATCGACGAGGTGCAGGCGGGGCTGATCGGCCTGCAACGCGCGCTGCTGGCGCGGGCAGACGAGAATGCCGATGCGGTGATGCCGGGCTTTACCCATTTGCAGTCGGCCCAGCCGGTAACGCTGGGCCATCATCTGATGGCCTATTATGAGATGGTGCGCCGCGACCGCAGCCGCTTTGCCGATGCGCGGGCGCGGGCGGACGAATGCCCGCTGGGCGCGGCGGCGCTGGCCGGTACCGGCTTTCCGATCGACCGGCACGCGACGGCGGCGGCCCTGGGCTTTGCCAAGCCGACCGACAACAGCCTGGACAGCGTGAGCGACCGCGACTTCGCGCTCGATTATTTGATGGCGGCAACGCAGGCATCGCTGCACCTGTCGCGGCTGGCCGAGGAGTTCATCATCTGGGCCAGCCAGCCCTTCGGCTTCGTCAAGCTGCCCGACGCCTATTCGACCGGCAGTTCGATCATGCCGCAAAAGCGCAATCCCGACGCCGCCGAACTGGTGCGCGGCCATGCCGGGCGGATCATGGGCTGCATGAACGCGCTGTGCGTGACGATGAAGGGGCTGCCGCTCGCCTATTCGAAGGACATGCAGGACGACAAGCCGCCCGTGTTCGAGGCGCACGACCTGCTGGCCCTGTCGATCGCGGCGATGACCGGGATGATCGAAACGGTGACGTTCCGCACCGACCGGATGCGCGGCCTGGCCGAAAGCGGCTTTGCCACCGCGACGGATCTGGCCGACTGGCTGGTGCGCGAAGGGGGTATTCCTTTCCGCGAGGCGCACCATATCACCGGACGTGCCGTGGCGGCGGCGGAAGCGGCGGGCGTGCCGCTCGACCAGCTGCCGATCGCCACGTTGCAGGGCATCGACGCGCGGATCGACGATCGCGTCTATGCGGTGCTGACGGTCGATGCGTCGGTCGCCAGCCGGATGAGCCATGGCGGCACGGCGCCCATGCAGGTGCGGGCGCGGATCGCGCAGGCGCGGGAGGAATTGGGATCATGACGATTCGGACGATCGCGGGACTGGCCTTTACCGCGCTGGCGCTGGTTTCCTGCGGCGGGCGACAACCGTTGAAGCCCGTTGCGGGCCAGGAGCTGCCAGCGGTGCCGGTGGGCGCGGCGACTTCGCCGACCGCCGCGCAGTTGATGACGCCATCGACCCAGGCGCGGCCGCAACGCAATGTGGAATTGCTGACCCAGTCGCAAAAGCGACAGGCGGACGAATTTGACCTGCCGCCCGAAAAGCAGCCCCAATAAGAGACTGAGGACCGGAATTTGGACCATTTCGACTATGTGGACGGCGCCATGCAGGTGGAGCAGGTGCCGATGGCGGCGATCGCCGATGCGGTCGGCACGCCGGTCTATGTCTATTCGACCGCGACCCTGACGCGCCATGTCGGCGTGTTCCGCGACGCGCTGGGCAGCCTCGACAATCCGCTGATCGCCTTTGCGGTCAAGGCGAACCCCAATGCGGCCGTGCTGGCGACGCTGGCGAAACTGGGCCTGGGCGCGGACGTGGTGTCGGGCGGGGAATTGCTGCGGGCGATCGCGGCGGGCATTCCGGCCGACCGCATCGTCTTTTCGGGCGTTGGCAAGACGGCTGAGGAAATGCGGCTGGCGCTGACCCACGGTATTTTCCAGTTCAATCTGGAAAGCGAACCGGAAGCGGAAATGTTGTCCGAAGTCGCGCTGTCGATGGGCAAGCGCGCGCCGGTGGCCTATCGGATCAACCCGGACGTCGATGCGGGCACCCATGCCAAGATTTCGACCGGCAAGTCGGAAAACAAGTTCGGCATCCCCTATGCCAGGGCGCTGGAAAGCTATGCCGCCGCGCGCGATCTGCCGGGGCTGGATGTGCAGGGCGTTGCCGTCCATATCGGCAGCCAGTTGACCGACCTCGCCCCGCTGGAGGCGGCCTTTACCAAGGTTGGCGCGCTGATCGCGGCGCTGCGCGATGCCGGCCATGACATTCGCACCGCCGATCTGGGTGGCGGCCTGGGCGTCCCCTATGACCCCGCCCTGCCGGAGCCGCCCAGCCCGGCGGCCTATGGCGACATGGTGTGCCGGGTAACGCAGGATTGGCCGGTGCGGTTGATGTTCGAACCGGGCCGGGTGATCGTAGGCAATGCGGGAGCCTTGCTGTCGCGGGTTGTGCGGGTGAAACAGGGCGCGAAGGCGCCTTTCGTCATCGTCGACGCGGCGATGAACGACCTGTTGCGGCCCAGCCTGTATGACGCATGGCATGATATTCGCGCGGTGACCCCGGCGGGGCAGCGCGCCGCCGCCAATGTGGTGGGGCCGGTGTGCGAGACCGGCGATACTTTCGCCATGGGCCGCGACATGGACGTGGTGGCCGCGGGCGATCTGGTCGCGTTCATGACCGCGGGCGCTTATGGCGCGACGATGGCGGGCACCTATAACAGCCGCCCGCTGGCCCCCGAAGTGCTGGTATCGGGCGACAAATGGGCGGTGGTGCGTGCGCGCCCGCCGATCGAGGCGCTGATCGCTGGCGATAGCATTCCGGACTGGCTGGCCGACTGATGCACAGCCTGCCCGTCTTTTTGCGCCTGACGGGCAGGCCGGTGATCCTGACCGGGGCGGGCGAGGCGGCCGACGCCAAGCGCCGCCTGCTGGAGCGGGCGGGCGCACAAATCGTGGGCGAGGAGGACAGCGCTGCGCGGATCGCCATCGTGTCGGATGGCGACGCGGCGACGGCGGAGCGGCTGCGGGCGCGCGGCGTGCTGGTCAATGCGACCGACAATCCAGACCTGTGCGATTTCACCCTGCCCGCGATCGTCGACCGCGATCCGGTGCTGATCGCGATCGGCACGGGCGGGGCGTCGGCGGGGCTGGCCAAGGCGCTGCGGCAGAGGCTGGAGGCGATGCTGCCCGCGCGGTTGGGCAAATTGGCGGATGGCTTGCTGGCCGCGCGCGGGGCGATCAAGGCGCGCTGGGCCGATGCCGGCGCGCGGCGGCGGGGCATAGACGCGGGCCTTGCGCCGGGCGGGATGATCGATCCGCTACGGGCCGACGCGGCGGATGCACTTGGCGCGTGGCTGGCGGCGGAGGGGCAGGCGGTGGCAGCGCGGCTGGTATCCATCCGTCTATCGTCGGACGATCCGGATGAACTGACGCTGCGCGCCGCGCGGTTGCTAGGGGAAGCGGACAGGATCTACCATCCCCCGTCAGTCCCTGCCTTGATCCTCGACCGGGCGCGGGCCGATGCGGCGCGGATCGTGGCGGACGGGCCGCCTGCCGAGCCGGGTGAAGGCTTGTCGCTGTGGGTGACCTTGGACTGAAGGGTCAGCCCTGTTGCGCGCTCAGTCGCTCGACTTCGTCATGCAGCGCCTGGATGGATGATACGAGGCGGGCGCGGTCGGCCTGAAGTTCGCGCAGGGTTTCGCGCGTTTCGCCCAGTTCGACGGCGCGCCGCGCGATGCGGGCGTCTAGTTCGGCATTGTGACGGGTGAGCGTGCCGAGCGTTTCGGCACGCAGGCACAGATGACGCAGCCGCGCGTCGAGCACGTCGAAATCAAAGGGTTTGACGACATGGTCGTCGGCCCCGGCCTCCAGCGCCTCCACCGTCGACTGGCTGTCGAGCCGCCCGGTCAGCATGACGAAGCAGGCGGAGGCGGAAAGGTTCGCGGCGCGGATTTTCTTCATCGTCGCGATCGCGGGCAACATGGTCAGCCCCATGTCGATCAGGATGATGTCGGCCGGGCGCGTGACGAGCAGGTTGACCGCGACAAAGCCATTTTCCGCCAGCGCCACGTCATAGTTCAGGTGCGACAGGCGGCGGGCGACGACGGCGCGCGCGGTAGGATTTTCGTCGATCAGCAATATGCGAAGGCGGCGTTGCGGTCGGGCAGTCTCGCTCATGTCCTGATCGTCGGGCCGACGGCTGCGAACGCGTTTGAAGATCGGCATGGCTCCACCCTTTTGCTACAATCCCCATGATAGGATGGCCGCACAAAGAATTGGTTAATGAGCGGTAGCCACGATTAATTACATTTAATTGGTCCCCCCTTCCCGCGCGCCATAGCGTCGCCCCTGCGACCCGCAGAAGGAGGATGCCGATGCCACAGACCGTGCCTCAACTGGCGATTGACGATATTGCCGACCTGCCCGGCGAGGTCAGCCTGTTCGGATTGCAGGATGGCGACGTGCTGGACATCAGCCTGATGGATATTGTGATTGCGATCATCGACCAGCCGTGACGCCAGCAGCGTTGGGGGCGGCGCTGGGGCGGGCAGTGGCCGAGGCGCAGGATGCGCCGCCTGGCCGTGCGCTGGCGCTGATCCGGCCGTTCCTGCATGACATAGGCTGGTTCACCGATCTGTTGGCGCAGGGCTGCGCGGCGCTGGCCGACGATCCGCTGCATTTGCCGGGCTTTCGCGCGAGCCGCAACGGTGCGGCCCGGCATCTGGTGCTGGCGCGGACGGAGCGGATATGGCTGTCGGCGACGGTGATCGACCCGGTGCCGCAAACAGGATCGCGGGTGCATTTTTCCGGTCGTCACATGCTGTGCCGCCCGCTCAATCGCGCGCTGCGGGCCGAGGGGTTTCGGCTGGAGGCGGACCGGGCCGTGCCGACCGGGCAGCGGCATTGCGCCATGGGCGAGATATTGGAAGTGGACGAGCGGCGCGAAACGCTGCGCATTCTGCCGGACGGAGCGCCGCTGATGCTGTTGCGCGCGCAGGTCGCGCCGCAAGGGTCGGTCCGTTCGCGCATATGCGATTTTGCGACCGGGGCGCTGGTGGCGCAGGCGGAGGCGGATGAGGGCCATGCCCGTGCGCTGATGCTGCTGTCGCTGTTGCGAGCGCAGGGGCGGGCCGACGCGGCGGCGCAATTTGGCGAGGCGCTAGATACGCCGCTTGCCGCGCAACGCTGGGCGGTGATGCGCGAATATCTGGCGCTGGATACGGCGAGCGCCCTGCCTGCCTTGCGCGCCATGGCGCAGCGGGAAAGCGACGTTGCGGTACGGGCGCTGGCCGCGCGGACGCTGACGCAGATCGGGAACATGGCGTGCCCCGCCTGATCGATCCAGCGCCAGACGAGCGGATGATCGACCTGGATGCCCTGATCGACTGGTGCGAAAGTCCGGCCTTCGATCCCGCCGACGAGGACGGGTTGGCGGCTGCCGCGCCCATGCTGCGGGCGCTGGCGCGCAACCGGCATTTCCTGGCCGATTTTGCGATCGCGGAACTCAAGACGCGGTGCGCGGGGCAGCGGCAGGCCAATCCCTATTCGGCGCAGGTCATGCTGCTGCGCCCGCCCAGGGGCAAATATGTGCTGCGCGCCGCCTTCTGGCCCGCCCAGCGCGACCATGTGATGCGGATGAGCGGCCCGGCCCCCTTCCTGTACCATGTGCCGCACGATCATGGCTTTGATTTCCTGACCATCGGCTATCTGGGGCCGGGCTATGGGTCGGACTATTATGTCTATGACGGCGATGTCGCGGGCGCGGCGGGGGAGGCGGTGGCGCTGCGCTTTGTCGAGCGCAGCCATTTGTCGCAGGGGCGGATGCTGCTCTATCGCGCCAATCGCGACATTCATGCGCAATTGCCGCCGGACTCCCTCTCTGTCTCGCTCAACATATTGGCGAGCGCGCCCGATCAGGGCTGGCGACGGCAATATCGGTTCGATACCGCCAGCAGCACGATCGCCGAATGCATGACCGTGGCCAGCGCGCAATTGCTGCTGGAACTGGCGGTCGGATGCGGCACGGACAATGCGATCGACCTGGCGCAGGATTTTGCGGCCCGCCACCCGGTCGACGCGATGCGGCGGACCGCCTGGGACGCGATCGGCGCCGCGATGAACGGCGCGGCCCGGATCGACCATTGGGAATCGGGCGCGCGGGGGAGCAGCCCGCTGATCCGGCATGCGAGCGAGGCTGCGCTCCGAATGGTCCGAAATGGATAGGGATTGGCTTGTTTTCGGACTGCGTCGGCGGTCGGATGCGGCTGGTCAGCAATGGGTGGATGACAGGTGGGCAGGCGGGTCGATTGTCACGGATTGGGCAGTGATTTCGCCCCGCTGGCACGGGCGCTGAGCGCGCGCGGGTTCGACCTGGCGATGTTGGGGCCGGGCAGCGAGCCGCCGCGCGTCAGCATCAGCGACGCGACGATATTGTGGCAGGGCGTGGACGATCCCGCCGCGCGCGCCCGCGCGCTGGAGAGCGGCGTGCAGGATGTGGTTGGCCCCTGGATGCATGAAGACGAAGCGGTGGCGCGGATCATCCGGCTTGCCCGCGATGAGCAGCCCCGGCTGCGCGTGGGCGACCTGCTTATCCATCTGGTCGACCGGCAGGTGGAGCGGGCGGGCCGGGCCATCCCGTTGCTGGCCCGCGAATATGCGCTGCTGCTCCATCTGGCACGACGGCCGGGGGAGGCGATCAGCCGGGAGGCGCTGTTGCGGGCGATATGGGGGCTGGAGTTCGACCCCGGCACCAACAGCGTGGAAGTGCATATGTCGCGTCTGCGCGCCAAGATCGACCGGGACTTTGACTGGCCGTTGCTGCGGACGATCAAGGGGAAAGGCTATGCGCTCTGCCCGGTGGTGGCGACCGTGCTTTCAGGGGCATAGGCGCGCATGAACAGGTTGACCGCCAGGGCGACATCCGCCTGCAAGGCTTCCGGTCGTGGCTCGCGCATCTGCCCCATCAGCAATTGCTGATGACTGCCCCCCATGGTCATGGCCATCAGCATGCGTGCGGCGTCGGTTGGATCGGCCCGTCTTATCTGGCCGCGATTCATCGCGCCTTCCAGAAAGTCGGCGAGGAGCGCGCGGGTATGGCGGGGGGCAAGCTCGAAGAAAATCCGGCTGAGTTCGGGAAATCGCCCACCTTCCGAATAAATGAGGCGGTGCAGGGCGATGGCTTGGGGGGAGCAGACCTTGTCGAGCAGACTGCGGCAGGCGCGCAGCAGCGTCGGTTCCAGCAGGCCGCAGGGATCAAGGATTTGCGAGAGTTGCATTCGATAGGCCGTCACGACCCGATCGACGACGGCGGAAAATAACTCTTCCTTCGACGGAAAATGATTCCAGAGCGTCCCCTTCGACCCGCCCAGATCCGCCGCGATGCCCGACATCGTCGTTCCGGCATAGCCATGTTCCAGGAAATAGCGCTCCGCAACCGTCAGGATACAGTCCCGCCGGTCCAGCCTGCGCGCTTCCCTTCGCGTGGGAGGAGGAGATTTGGCCACAGCTGTCATTAAACCGTACCATAGAGTATGGCAATTTTGTTGACAAGGCCTGGCAACAGCGGCAATGGCGGTTTTCATACTGGATGGTACGGTTTGTCATGTCGGTGAGTCGCCTGTTTTCCCCCGAACGCATCATGATTTCGACGGCGGCCCTGTCGCTGCTGGCAGCATGTGCGGCCGTGCCCGATCTTGGCCCCGCCCCGGCGATTCGCACGGCGCAGAGCGTGGCGGCGCAGGACAGCCTGCACGCGCCTGACGCCGCCTGGCCGGGCGAAGACTGGTGGACCGCCTATGGCGACCCGCAACTGACCGCGCTGATCGAGGAAGGGCTGGCCAACGCGCCCGACATGGCGATCGCCGCCGCCCGATTCGCGCAGGCGCAGGGCATGGCGCAACAGGCGGGCGCCACATTGCTGCCGTCGGCGGATCTGGACGCCAGGGCCGGGACGACCAAGCAAAGCTATAATATGGGGCAACCCAAGGAGTTCATTCCGCAGGGCTGGCTCGGTACGGGTCAGGTGGCACTCAATCTGGGCTTTGACCTGGACCTTTGGGGTCGGAACAAGGCCGCGCTGGCAGCGGCGACGTCACAGGCCCGCGCGGCGCAACTGGACGCGCAACAGGCGCGGCTGGCGCTGACCACGGGCATCGCCGACGCCTATGCCGATCTGGCGCGGCTGTATGACGAAGCCGAACTGCAACAGCGCACGCTGGACATTCGGACCGCCAGCCAGAAGCTGGTTGCCGATCGCCGCCAGAACGGGCTGGAAACGCGCGGCAACGTGCGCCAGTCGGACGCGACGGTTGCAGCGGCGCGCGCGCAACTGGCTGGGGCGCGCGTGGCGATTGCGCTGCGCCAGCATCAGATTGCGGCGCTGGTCGGGGCGGGGCCGGATCGCGGGCTGTCGATCACCCGTCCGCCCAAGGGTCGGTTGATGCCGGTCGGGCTGCCCGCGGACGTCACCACCAATCTGGTCGCCCGCCGCCCGGACATCGCCGCCGCGCTCGCCCGCACGGAAGCGGCAGCCAAGCAGGTCAAGGTCGCACGCGCCGATTTCTATCCGGCCGTGCGCCTGAGCGCGCTGATCGGGGTCCAGGCGCTGGGCTATGACACGATGTTTACCGGCACCGGCGTCAATGGATCGGCCAAGCCCTTCTATAACAGGCTGTTCGAGAAGGATTCGCTGTTCGGCAATGCCGGTCCGGCGATCAGCCTGCCGATTTTCCATGGCGGCGCGTTGCAGGGCCAGTATCGCGGCGCGCGCGCCGGTTATGATGAAGCGGTAGCCAATTATGACAAGACGGTGCTGGCCGCCTATCGCGACGTTGCCGATGCGCTGACCAGCCGCCGCACGCTCGACGATCGGCTGGTGGATGCGCGCGCGGCGCTGGTGGCGTTGCAGGACGCCTATGGCGTGGCGCGCAAACGCTATGATGGTGGCCTGTCCACCTATCTCGACGTGCTGAATGTCGAGGATCAGCTGATTGCCGCGCGCCGGTCCGTTTCTGCGTTGGAAGCCAGCGCCTTTTCGCTCGATATTGCCCTGATCCGTGCGCTGGGCGGCGGTTTTGCCGACAGCGCTACACTGCCCAAGGATGCTGCGCATGGCTGATGCCACCCCTGAATTTTCCACCTCAGAGGCTTCGGATGCCACTGCGCCGGATGACACGAAAAAGGCGGATCGTGCCGCTGTGCGTAAGCTGTGGCTGACCCGTCTTGCGCTGGCAGTCGTGGTGCTGGGCCTGTTGTGGGCGGCCTGGTATCTGCTGATCGGGCGTAATCATGTCAGCACCGACAATGCCTATGTGAATGCCGAAATGGCGCAGGTGACGCCGCTGATTTCCGCGCAGGTGACGCAGGTGCTGGTCAGCGACACCCAGGCGGTGAAGCGCGGCGACGTGCTGGTGCGGCTGGACCCGACCAATGCGCGCATCGCCCTTGCGCAGGCGCAGGCCGATCTGGCCGAAGCGCGGCGCCGCTTCCGCCAGAGCAGCGCGACCAGCAGCGCGCTGGCGGCGCAGGTCGACGCGCGCGGCGCGGACATCGTGCAGGCGCGCGCGCAGCTGGCGACAGCGCAGGCCAATGTCGAAAAGGCGCGGATCGACCTGCAGCGGCGCGAGGCGCTGGTGGGCGACGGTGCGGTGTCGGGCGACGAAGTGACCAGCGCGCGCACCGCCTATGCCGCCGCGCGCGCTGCGCTGGAACTGGCGCAGGCGGGCGTCAACACCGCGCAGGCGACGCGCAGTGCGGCGAGCGGGCAGCTGGCCGCCAATGACGCGCTGGTCAGCGGGTCGAGCGTCGATACCGATCCGGGCGTCATGGTCGCGCAGGCCAAGCTGGATGCGGCGAAGCTGGACCTGGACCGCACGGTCATCCGCGCGCCGATCGACGGCGTCATCACCAAGCGGCAGGTGCAGGTAGGACAGCGCGTCGCGCAGGGCAGCCCGATCATGACGATCGTGCCGCTGGCGCAGGTCTATGTCGACGCGAACTTCAAGGAACGGCAGTTGCGCCAGGTGAAGGTCGGCATGCCCGCCACGGTCGTTGCCGACATTTACGGCGGCGACGTCGTCTATCATGGCAAGGTCGTGGGCTTTTCCGGTGGCACCGGATCGTCGCTTTCCCTGATCCCGGCGCAAAATGCGACCGGCAACTGGATCAAGGTGGTCCAGCGCCTGCCGGTCCGTATTGCGCTCGACCCCAAGGAACTGGCGGCCCACCCGTTGCGTGTCGGCCTTTCCACGGAGGTCGATATCGACCTTTCCGGTCACTGAAAGGCCGGGTCGTGAGCGGCGAGGCAAATATTTTTTCCCGGCTGACGCCGCGACAGCGCACATTGGCGGGGCTGGTGCTGGCGCTCAGCAATTTCATGGTCGTGCTGGACCTGACCATCGCCAATGTTTCCGTGCCGCATATTTCGGGCAATCTGGGCATCACGCCCGATCAGGGGACGTGGATCATCACATCCTACGCGGTCGCCGAAGCGATTTGCGTGCCGCTGACAGGCTGGCTGGCGCAGCGCTTTGGCGTCGTCAAGATGTTCATCAGCGCGATGATCGGCTTTGGCCTGTTTTCGGTGCTGTGCGGCCTGTCGATGTCACTCAGCATGATCGTGGTCTGCCGCATTGGCCAGGGGCTGTGCGGTGGCCCGATCATGCCCATGTCGCAAACGCTGATGCTGCGCGTCTTTCCGCCCGAACGGCGCGCGCGCGCGATGGGGCTATGGGCGATGACGACGCTGCTGGGTCCGGCGATGGGGCCGATTATCGGCGGCTATATCAGCGACAATTGGAGCTGGCACTGGATCTTCTTCATCAACCTGCCGATCGCCATTCTGTGCGTATTTGCGGCGATGGCGCTGCTGCGTCCGGTCGAAACGGAAACGGCGCGGGTGCCGATCGACAAGATCGGGCTGGCGTTGCTGGTTTTCTGGATCGGCTGTCTTCAGGTCATGCTGGACCTTGGCCGGGACCATGACTGGTTTGCCGATCCGCTGATCTTGAGCCTGGCGATTCTGTCGCTGATCGGCTTTCTGGTCTTTATCATCTGGGAATTGACGGAAGAGCATCCGGTCGTCGATCTGCGCGTGTTCCGCCATGTCGGCTTCACCACCGGGGTATTGTCGCTGGCATTGTGCTTTGGCGCCTATTTCTCCGGTATCGTCATCATCCCGCAATGGCTTCAGTCCGCCAGGGGCTATACCGCGACATGGGCGGGCATCGTCACCGCCTTCACGGCCATGGCCGCATTGATGAGCGCGCCGGTCGCCGCCAGGATCATGGGCCGGGGGGTCGATCCGCGCTTCATGATTTCGGGGGCCGTGTTGTGGCTGGGCCTGATGACGCTGTGGCGCGCGCACTGGACCAGTAGCGTCGATTTCTGGATGATGGCTGCGCCGCAGTTCATTCAGGGGTTTGCCATGCCCTTCTTCATGATTCCGCTGACCACGCTGACATTGGGGTCGGTGCGGCCCGAAGAGACGGCTTCCGCTGCCGGGCTTCAGAATTTCCTGCGCACCATGGCGCTGGCGATTGCGACGTCGTTGGTGCTGACCGGCTGGGGCAATGGCCAGCGCGTGTCGCGCAGTGAACTGGCGGGTACCCTCCAGCCCGCCGATACGCAGGCGGCCCTGGCAAATATCGGCATGTCGACCGACCAGGCGCGGCAGGTGATTTCGAACATCGTTGATCAGGAAGCGACGGCCATTTCGGTGGATCACATATTCTTCATATCGGCCCTGATCCTGTTCTTCGCGTCGGCGATGGTCTGGCTGGCGCCCCGTCCCCGCCCCAATGTGGACACGTCCGCCGCGCACTGACCCCGTTTACAGCGCCGCCAGATCCTCCGGCCGGTTGATATTGGGCAGTGCCAGCCCCGGCACCGTCACCACACGGGCGCCGACGCGGTCGAGCCAGCCGTAGATGGAGCGATTATTCGCCTCCGCCAGATGCGCGTCCAATGCGTTGGCGAGCGATGCCGGCCACCAGCCAAGCAGTTGCTGGCCCTCCAGTATCGCGGCCTGTTCACCGATCAGCAGGGCGGGCAGGTCCGCAGGATAGACCGGCATGTCGCACCCTGTCGTCAATATGCCTGCAAACCCATGGGCCTGCGCGTGATGCAGGGCTGCGTTGAGGCCGCCGAGTGGTCCCATGCCGGGCGCGGGCCGATCCGCCAGACCGCCTGCGCGACCGCAAATCACCACTTGTTCGACATGGGGGGCCAGCCCCGCGATCGCATGGTCCAGCAAGGTTCGCCCATCCGGCAGCATCGCCAGCGCCTTGTCGCTGCCAAAGCGGCTGGAGCGCCCCCCTGCCAGCACCGCCCCCAATATCCGCCGTTCCGCCATGATGCTTCCTTGATAGCGCCGCTCTATCAGCCCTATAGCAAAGAGATGCAGACCCGCCTTGTCGAATATTTCCTGGCGCTGGAGCGCGAAGGCCATTTCGGCCGGGCGGCGGCGCTATGCCATGTGTCGCAACCCACGCTGTCCGCCGGGATCGCGACGCTGGAGACGCAATTGGGCAAGCGGCTGATCCGGCGCGACCGTAAATATGCCGGGCTGACGCCGGAGGGCGAGGCGATATTGCCATGGGCGCGGCAGTTGGTGGCGGCCGCCGAAGCGCTGGGGCAGGCGGCGGAAACTGCGCGCGGGCCGTTGAAGGGCGAGCTGCGGCTGGGCGCGATCCCCGCCGCCATGCCCGCGATCGGTTGTCTGGCAACCGCGATGCTGGACCGGCATCCGGGGCTGAACATTTCAGTCCGTGCGCTGACGTCGCGCCAGATCGAGCGCGAACTGGCCGCGTTCGAGCTGGATGCGGGCATCACCTATCTGGATTTCGAGCCGCCCGCCCATGCCCTGTCAGTGCCGCTTTATGCCGAACGGGCGATGCTGGTGAGCGCGGCGCATGGCGTGCCGATCCCGGCAGTCCTCGACTGGGCGGACCTGGCCAGCCTGCCGCTCTGCCTGTTGCATCAGGGGATGCAGAACCGGCGGATACTGGACGCGCGGCTGGCCGAGCGCGGGCTGGCGCTGCGGCCCCTGGTGACCGCCGACTCCTATGTCGCGCTGCTGGGGCTGGTGCAGCAGGGGCGGCTCTGTTCGATCATTCCCGACAGCCATGCCGCCTTGCTGGACGGGCTGCGCTGGGCGCGCACCGCGGCGCTGCCGGACATGGGGGAGGGCAGCCGGGTGGGCGTGATCGTGTCGGACAGCGCGCCGATGGGGCCATTGGCGCAGGCGGTGCTGGCGGTGGCGCGCGGGTTGCGCCTGCCGCCCGGCTTTGGCTCCATTTGATAGATAAACTCTATCAAGCATCGCTGGCTTCGATTTGACCGGCGCGCCTTCCCGCCGCACAATCGCGGCAAAAGCTGGGCCATAAGGCAGGGTATCGGGATGGAAGAGTTTATCGAAGGCTGGACTGCGCGTCATGGCGCAACCCGCGACCAGTTGCTGCCGCTGCTGCATGCGGTGCAGGAAGAGGCTGGCTATGTCGCGGACGCTGTCGTGCCGGTCATCGCCCGCGCGCTGAACCTGTCGCGCGCCGATGTGCATGGCGTCGTCACCTTCTATCATGATTTCCGCCGGACGCCTGCGGGCCGCCATGTCGTGAAACTGTGCCGGGCCGAAAGCTGCCAGGCGCGGGGCGGCGCGGCGATCGAGGCGGCGGCGGCGCAGCGGCTGGGCGTGGCGATGGGGGAGACGCGCGGCGATGGCGCGATCAGTCTGGAGCCGGTCTATTGCCTGGGCCTGTGCGCGGTCGGGCCGAACGCGCTGGTCGATGGTCGCCCGGTCGCGCGGATCGACGGTGCGGCGCTGGACCGGATCGCGGCGGAGGTGGCGGCATGAAAATCTATGTGAGCCGCGACATGGCGTCGGTGGCGCTGGGCGCGGACGCTGTCGCGCAGGCCTTTGCCGATGCGGGGCGCGAGGTGATCCGCACCGGATCGCGCGGGCTGTTCAGCATCGAACCGCTGGTCGAGGTGGAAACGGCGCAAGGCCGGATCGGCTACGGTCCGGTCGGGCCGGGGGATGTCGCGGCGGTGCTGGATGGCAGCCACGCCAACCGGCTGGGCCCGGTCGACCAGCATCCATTCTTTGCGGGACAGCAGCGCTTCACCTTCGCCCGGTGCGGCGTGATCGATCCGGTCAGCCTGACCGAATATGCGGCGCAGGACGGCTGGAAGGGGCTGGAGGCGGCGCGCGCAATGACGCCTCAAGCCGTGGTCGATGCGGTCAAGGCGTCGGGCCTGCGCGGGCGCGGCGGGGCGGGGTTCCCGACCGGCATCAAGTGGCAGACGGTGCTGGATGCGCCTGCGGGCGACAAATATATCGTCTGCAACGCCGACGAAGGCGACAGCGGCACCTTTGCCGATCGTATGCTGATGGAGGGCGACCCCTATTGCCTGATCGAGGGCATGGCGATTGCGGCCCATGCCGTGGGCGCGCGCCATGGCTATATCTATATCCGTTCCGAATATCCCTTTGCCATTGCCACGATGCGACTGGCGATCGATCATGCCGCCCATCTGATCGCGCCTTTCACGCTGGAAGTGCGCGAAGGGGCGGGCGCCTATGTCTGTGGCGAGGAAACCGCGCTGCTCGACAGCATCGAGGGCAAGCGCGGACAGGTGCGGGCCAAGCCGCCTCTGCCTGCGCTCAAAGGTCTGTTCGGCCAGCCGACGGTCATCAACAATGTGCTGAGCCTGGCGGCCGTGCCGTTCATTCTGGCGGAAGGGGCGGAGGCCTATGCCGCCGTCGGCTTCGGCAGGTCGCGCGGTACGATGCCGGTGCAACTGGCTGGCAATGTGCGCCATGGTGGCCTGTATGAGATCGGCTTTGGCATCACGCTGGGCGAACTGGTGAACGA
Source organism: Sphingobium xenophagum NBRC 107872 (assembly GCF_000367345.1). GTDB lineage: Bacteria > Pseudomonadota > Alphaproteobacteria > Sphingomonadales > Sphingomonadaceae > Sphingobium > Sphingobium xenophagum. The sequence continues at coordinate 27,141 of NZ_BARE01000020.1, read as the reverse complement.
TGTCGGCGGCGGCACGGCCAGCGGGCGGCCCGTACGCGCGGTGCAGGTGGGCGGGCCGCTGGGCGCCTATTTCCCGCCATCCATGTTCCATCTGCCCTTCGACTATGAAGCCTTTGCGGCGGCAGGCGGCCTGATCGGCCATGCCGGGATCACGGTGTTCGACGACAGCGTGGACATGGCGCATATGGCCCGTTTCGCCATGGAATTCTGCGCGGCGGAAAGCTGCGGCAAATGCACGCCCTGCCGGATCGGATCTACGCGCGGGGTGGAGATTGTCGACCGGATCATGGCGGCGAGACCGTCTATTTCCCGTCGTCATCCTGACGAAAGTCAGGATCCAGAGTCCCGCAATGCAAGGTTGGATGATGCCGCCCTGGATGCTGACTTTCGTCAGCATGACGGGAAGGGGGGCTATCTTGGCAAAGCCCTCTACTCTCGCGCGCCATCCCGCATCGATACGTCGCTCGACGCGCAAACCACGCTGCTGCGCGATCTGTGCGATACGATGAAATATGGCTCGCTCTGCGCGCTGGGGGGCTTCACCCCCTATCCGGTGCTGAGCGCGCTCGATTACTTCCCAGAAGATTTCGGCGCGCCCGCGCCGTTGAAGGAGGCTGCGGAATGACCTTTACCCGCGAAACCGACCATGGCACGCCCGCTGCGATTGCGACCGGCAAGTCTGTCACGCTGACCATCGACGGGCAGGCGATAACCCTGCCCGAAGGCACCAGCATCATGCGCGCGGCGTCGCTGCTGGGCGGCTCCATTCCCAAGCTGTGCGCCACTGACAGCGTCGAAAGCTTTGGTTCGTGCCGCCTGTGCCTGGTTGAGGTGGAGGGCCGCAACGGCTATCCCGCGTCCTGCACGACGCCAGTGGCCGAAGGCATGGTGGTGCGCACCCAGACCGACCGCCTCAAGCAGTTGCGGCGCGGGGTGATGGAACTGTACATCTCCGACCATCCGCTCGACTGCCTGACCTGCGGCGCGAACGGGGACTGCGAATTGCAGGATCAGGCTGGCGCAGTCGGCCTGCGCGACGTGCGCTATGGCTATGATGGCGCGACCAATATGGGGCAGGCGAAGGACCAGTCGAACCCCTATTTCGATTTCGATCCCAGCAAGTGCATCGTCTGTTCGCGCTGCGTGCGCGCCTGTGACGAGGTGCAGGGGACGTTCGCGTTGACGATCGAGGGGATGGGGTTCGATTCCAAGGTTTCCGCGTCGCAGGGCGAGGGATTTCTGGGGTCCGAATGCGTGTCCTGTGGCGCCTGCGTGCAGGCCTGTCCCACCGCGTCGCTGATCGAAAAGAAGGTCGTCGAAGTCGGCACCCCCGACCGCGCCGTCGTCACCACCTGCGCCTATTGCGGCGTGGGCTGCACCTTCCGCGCGGAAATGCGGGGCGAGGAACTGGTGCGCATGGTGCCGTGGAAGGACGGCAAGGCCAATCGCGGCCATAGCTGCGTCAAGGGTCGCTTCGCCTGGGGCTATGCCCAGCATCAGGACCGAATCCTGAACCCGATGATCCGCGCCAGCATCGACGAGCCATGGCGCGAAGTGTCGTGGGACGAGGCGATCGCCCATACGGCCAGCGAGTTCCGTCGCATCCAGGCGAAATATGGCACCCGCTCAATCGGCGGCATCACGTCCAGCCGCTGCACCAATGAGGAAACCTTCCTTGTCCAGAAACTGATCCGCCAGGGTTTTGGCAATAATAATGTCGATACCTGCGCCCGCGTCTGCCACTCGCCGACCGGCTATGGGCTGAGCCAGACCTTCGGCACGTCGGCGGGTACGCAGGATTTCGACAGCGTGATGCAGTCGGACGTCATTCTGGTCATCGGCGCGAACCCGACCGACGGCCACCCCGTGTTCGCCAGCCGGATGAAACGGCGCTTGCGGCAGGGGGCCAGGCTGATCGTCATGGACCCGCGCCGCACCGATCTGGTCAAATCCCCCCATATCGAGGCGGACCATCATCTGCCCCTGCGCCCCGGCACCAATGTCGCGATGCTGACCGCGATGGCGCATGTCATCGTCACGGAGAAGCTCTATGACGAAGCCTTCATCCGCGAACGGTGCGACTGGGATGAGTTTGCCGACTGGGCGGAGTTTGTCTCCCAACCCGCCCGTTCGCCCGAAGCGATCGAACCGCTGACCGGCGTGAAGGCGGACGAGGTACGCGCTGCCGCCCGGCTCTATGCCACAGGCGGCAATGGCGCGATCTATTATGGCCTGGGCGTGACGGAGCATAGCCAAGGCAGCTCGACCGTGATGGCCATCGCCAACCTGGCCATGGCGACCGGCAATGTCGGGCGCGAAGGCGTGGGCGTGAACCCGCTGCGGGGGCAGAATAATGTGCAGGGTGCCTGCGACATGGGTAGCTTCCCGCATGAATTTTCCGGCTATCGCCATGTGTCCGACACGGCGACGCGGCAATTGTTCGAACGCACATGGGGCGTCAGCCTGGACGCCGAGCCGGGGCTGCGCATCCCCAACATGCTGGATGCCGCAACCGACGGGACGTTCAAGGGGCTGTTCGTGCAGGGCGAGGATATTCTTCAGTCCGATCCCAACACCCATCATGTCGCGGCGGGGCTTGCAGCGATGGAGTGCGTCGTGGTGCAGGACCTGTTCCTCAACGAAACCGCCAATTACGCCCATGTCTTTCTGCCGGGATCGACCTTCCTGGAAAAGGACGGCACCTTCACCAACGCCGAACGGCGCATACAGCGGGTGCGCAAGGTGATGGCCCCGCTCAATGGCTATGCCGACTGGGAAATCGTGCAACTGGTGGCCAACGCCATGGGCCTACGGTGGACCTATGATCACCCCGCGCAGATCATGGATGAGATCGCCGCGCTCACCCCGACCTTTGCGGGCGTCCATTATGATCGGCTGGAGGCGGAAGGATCGCTGCAATGGCCCGCCAATGATGCCGCGCCCGACGGCACGCCGACCATGCATATCGACGGTTTCGTGCGGGGGAAGGGCAAGTTCGTCGTCACCGACTATGTGCCGACGGACGAAAAGACCGGCCCGCGCTTCCCGCTGCTGCTGACGACGGGGCGCATCCTGTCCCACTATAATGTCGGCGCGCAGACGCGGCGGACGGCAAACACCGCCTGGCATCCGGAGGACCGGCTGGAAATCCATCCGTCCGATGCGGAGAATCGCGGGATCAAGGAAGGTGACTGGGTTGCCCTGAAAAGCCGGGCGGGGGAAACCACGCTGCGTGCGCAAGTAACCGAGCGGGTTGCGCCGGGCGTGGTCTATACGACCTTCCACCACCCCGAAACCCAGGCCAATGTCATCACCACCGACTATAGCGACTGGGCGACCAACTGCCCGGAATATAAGGTGACGGCGGTGCAGGTGATGCCATCCAACGGCCCCAGCGACTGGCAACTCGACTATGCCGATCAGGCCAGGATGAGCCGCCGCATTGCGCCGTTGGAAGCGGCGGAATAGGATCGGCCCGATGAGCGACGAAAATGACGTCATGTCCACCGCCGACCGGCTGATCTACATGGCCAACCAGATTGCGCGCAATCTAGCGGCGCAGGGCGATGCGGAGGCGGTTGCGTCCACCGCCAGCCATATCGCCAGCTTCTGGGACCCGCTTATGCGCGCGCGGATCGTGGCGCTGGCGGCGGAGCAGCCCGACGCCCTGTCGCCGATCGCGGCGCAGGCCGTGCGCCGGATCAGCGCTTGAAGCAGGGCGGCGACGCGCTGACCTTCACCCGCCTGGCCCGCGATGGACAGGGCGAAGCGGTCGAACGGGTGCTGGCCGATGAAGTGCCGGTCGCGATCGAATTCAACGGCATCGGCTATGCGGTGCTGATGGCGACGCCCACTGATCTGACCGATCTGGTGCTGGGCTTTGCGCTGGCGGAACGGCTGATCGGGCCGGACGATGCGCCGTTCGACGTCGATACCCATGATACCGATCAGGGCATCGTGGCGCGCGCGACGCTGCCGCCATCGCGGACCGATTTGTTGCTGGACCGGGTACGGCACCGCGCGTCCGATTCATCGTGCGGCCTGTGCGGGATCGAAAATCTGGAACAGGCGATTCGGCCCCTGCCGCCAGTGACGACGCGATCGCGCGCCGACCGGGCGGCGATCTTTCGCGCGCTCGATGGGCTGGCGGCGCATCAACCGCTCAATGCCGCGACCGGCGCGGCCCATGCCGCCGCCTGGGTCGGCGCGGACGGGGCGATCCGTCTGGCGCGGGAGGATGTCGGGCGGCACAATGCGTTCGACAAGCTGATCGGCGCGATGAAGCGCGCAGGCGCGGGCTGGGACGAGGGCTTTGCGCTGCTGTCGTCACGCTGTTCCTATGAGCTGGTGGAGAAAGCGGTGCTGAGCCAATGCCCGCTTTTGGTGACGATTTCCGCCCCCACAAGGCTGGCGGCGGAGCGCGCGGCGGCGGCGGGACTGCCGCTCGTCGTGCTAGCGCGACGCGATGCCATGTTGCACCGGGGCAACGCCCCGCTGACGTAGCGAAACAGCCGCTTGGCAATGCCACGCCTTTGCCCTACAGCGCGTCGCGTGAGGGGGGCTCGCCTTCCTTGCAGCTAGATCGCGCCGGTGTCCCGCAAGGGGCTGAAAATGGGAATGCGGTGCGGGCGTGGAAGCGCCCTATTCCGCAGCTGTCCCTGCAACTGTAAGCGGTGAGCATGATGCATAAGGGTCGCAAGACCCGGCCACTGGACGCCAATGTCTGGGAAGGTTCGTGCATCATTGCCCTGACCCGTGAGCCAGGAGACCTGCCGGCGTCTGGTCGCTCTTGCCCTGATCCAGGGGATTGGTCATGGCACGGTGGTTTTCCGTCGAGCGACGCTGTGCGGCCGGGGCCGCATCGTGCCGTGCGGCGGGGGCTGGCGTCATCCCGCATCATGGCGCGACCGCGTGCGCGGACGCCCTGGCCTTGAAGTCGCATGGGACGCTCAGGGCATATATCATGGTAAGAACAGGGATTTCTCTCATTGCGCTGCTGGCGGCAACGCCCGCTCTGGCGCAGGACGATGACATCATCGTCACCGCATCGGGCATCGAACAGTCGCGCGACGAAGTGGGGCAGGCGATCACCGTCATCGACGCGCAGACTATCCAGACGCGGCAGGCGGTCGATGTGGTCGATCTGCTGGCGACGACGCCCGGCGTTCGTTTCAACCGTAACGGGTCCACCGGCGGCGTGACCGGCGTATCGCTGCGTGGCGCGGAAACGACGCAGACTCTGGTGCTGATCGACGGGGTGAAGGTCAATGACCCCAGCGGCATCGGCGATGGGTATGATTTCGGCCATTTGCTGACCGGCAATATCAAGCGGATCGAAGTGCTGCGCGGCTCCAACTCGGTCGTCTATGGCAGCCAGGCGATCGGCGGCGTGGTGAACATCATGACCGGCGTGCCGGTGGACGGCTTCGGCGCGAACGCCTCGGTCGATTATGGTTATAGCGATACGGTCAATGCCAAGGCGGACGTGTCCGGCACGAGCGGCATCGCGTCGGGCGGTGTGGGCGCGGCCTATTTCCGCACGGACGGCATTTCATCGGCCGCGGGCGGCACGGAAAAGGACGGCTATGAAAATATCGCCACCAACGCGCGGCTCAAACTGGCGTTCAGCGATGCGCTGAGCCTCGACCTGCGTGGCTATTATATCCATGCGGATCTCGACTATGACAGCTTCTTTGGCGCACCGGCCGACAGCAGCGATGTGAGCAAGCTGGACCAATATGTGGGCTATGCGGGCCTCAACCTGGCTTTGCTGGATGGCAAGCTGACGAACCGCGCAGCCGTCACCTATCTGCGCAACGACCGCGACTATTATTTCGTGCGCGGTACTGACCCGGATTATGGCTATTCCGGCACCAATCTGCGCTTTGAATATGAAGGCGTCTATGCCCCGGTCGATCAGGCCAAGCTGGTATTCGGCTACGAGCATGAACGGCCCGACTATGATTTCTTCGGGTTCGGCAGCACGTCGTCGGCGAAGATCAATATCGACAGCGTCTATGCGCTGGCGATCGTCAAGCCCTTTACTGGCCTGTCGGTCACGGGCGGTGTGCGGCATGACGATCATAGCCAGTTTGGCGGCGCGACCACGTTCGGCGCGAATGCCAACTATTCGCCCAATGCAGGCGCGACCAATTTTCGCCTGAGCTATGGCGAAGGGTTCAAGGCGCCCTCGCTCTATCAGCTGTACGACATGTTCAGCGGCAATAGTGCGCTGCGCCCCGAACGGTCGAAAAGCTATGATATCGGCTTTGACCAGAGCCTGGATGGTGGCCGGGCGATCCTGTCGGTCACGGCGTTCCGCCGCGACACGACCGACCAGATCAATTATGACAATGCGACCTTCAGCTACAGCAATCTGGACCGCACCCGCGCCAAGGGCGTGGAGGCGAGCATTGCCTTGAAGCCGGTGGACGCGCTGACCGTGACGGGCAGCTATAGCTATGTCGATGCGCGCGACCGGTCAGCGGGATCGGCCAATTTTGGTAAGCGTCTTTTGCGACGTGCGGCCAATGCGGTCAGCGTCTCGGCCGACTATGTCTGGTCGTTCGGCCTGTCGACCGGCGCTACCCTGACCATGGTGAGTGATAGCGACGACCTGAATGCCAGCCGGAGTCGGATCAAGCTCGACGGCTATGCGCTTGCCGGTTTGCGCGCCTCGCTGCCGCTGGGCGAGCATCTGGAAGTCTATGGCCGGATCGACAATCTGTTCGATGAAGCCTACGCCACGGCCTATGGCTATGGCGTCTATGGCCGCTCCGCCTTTGGCGGCGTGCGTGTCCGTTTCTGATATGGCACAAGGGGGGACGGGCGCGCTGCTCGTCCCTTCACCTTGGCGCGTTCAAACGCGCCGCGCTTTTGCTCCGTGGCGCCCCAAGTTGCGCCACGCTTTTGCTCTGTGGCGCCCCAAATTGCGCCACGCTTTTGCTGCGTGGCGCCCCAAGTTGCGCCACGATGGCCCGCGCCGCCTGCACATAGGCCGGGCCGCCGCACACGGTCCAGCTTTGCGGCAGGCTGATGCGCGGGATGGATTTGATCGCCGGATGCTGGAGCATTTCGGTCCCCTGATCGACCACCGCTTCGCTGCCGCTTTCCACGATCAGCCAGTCGGGCCGCGCCGCGACCATCGCCTCCAGCGATACCTGCGCCAGCGCAGGCTTGCCGAGTTTTGCGGCCAGATTGGTCAGCCCGACCCGATGCATCAGGTCATCGACCAGCGTGCCGGTACCGGTCATATAGCCGCGCCGCTGATAATAGGCGGCAACGCCGCCGCGCTTCGCTTTCGGCAGCGCCGCCAGATCGCGGTTCATCTGCGCAATCAGCTTTTCGCCCCGGTCGACATGGCCGACCGCGCGCGCGACCTGCCGTATCTGGTCCTCGATCGCGCCATAATTGTCCGCACTGGCCAGGCCCAATGTGGTCCATTGGCCCGGCGGCGCTCCGGCGACCATGTTCGGCCCGATCGGATAGCCCAGGATCAAATCGGGGCGGATCGCCAGCACCTCTTCCGAAGCGCGGCGCAGCGTACGATAGCCGCGCGCCTTGTCCGCCGCCGCCGACAATTCGGGATCGAGCGCATTGCTGCTGAGCGCCGCGATCTGGCCCTTGTCGGCCAGCGCGATCAGATATTGATCGGCGCACACGTTGAGAGACACGATCCGCCGCGGCGCAGCGTGTGCCGTGCCGGTGAGTGTCAGGGCGGCAATGGCGAGGATCAACGGACGGATCATGGAGCCTGTCTTGTAGTAGGACCTGTTCCTGCCTTCGCAGGAACATGGCGCTTTGCCAACCGCCAAGGGGGGCGTCCATGACGGCCCGCCGCCATCCCTTGCTCGTCCCTGCGCTGCTGATCCTGCTGGTCGGCGCGGCGATGGGATCGGTGATGCTGGGGGCCGTCGCGATCAGCCTGGCGCGGATATGGGCGGTGCTGGCCGGCGGCGGCGATGCGGTCGCCCGCGCGATCATCATCGACCTGCGCCTGCCGCGCATGCTGCTGGGCCTGCTGGTGGGCGCGATGCTGGGCCTGTCGGGCGCGGCGTTGCAGGGCTATCTGCGCAACCCGCTGGCCGAACCGTCCGTGCTGGGCGCGTCCAACGCAGCGGCGCTGGGCGCGGTCTGCGCGCTCTATTTCGGCCTAAGCGCGTTGCACCCACTGGTCCTGCCGCTGCTCGCCATCACCACCGCGCTTGTCGCCATTGCCGGGCTGTTCCTGCTGGCCGGTCCATCGGAAAGCCCGCTGACCCTGATCCTGGCGGGGATCGCGGTCGCGACGCTGGCGGGTGCGGGCATCAGCCTGTCGCTCAACCTGTCGCCCAATCCCTTTGCCGCGATGGAGATCATGACCTGGCTGATGGGCAGTCTGGAAAACCGCAGCTATGTGCATGTCCTGGTCGCCTTGCCCTGCATCGTGATCGGCGCGGCGTTGCTGCTGGCGGACGGGCGGACGCTGGACGCGCTGACATTGGGGGAGGAAGGCGCGCAGGCGCTGGGCGTGAACCTTAATGCCGCGCGGTTGCGCATGATGCTGGGCGTCGCGATCGGCGTGGGCGGCGCGGTGGCGGTGTCCGGCGCGATCGGCTTTGTCGGCCTGATCGTCCCGCATATCGTCCGCCCGCTGACCGATCGGTCGCCATCGGCGGTGCTATGGCCCTCACTGCTGGGCGGCGCGGTGCTGCTGACGCTGGCGGATATTGGCGTGCGGCTGATCCCGTCGGTCAATGAACTGAAGCTGGGGGTCGTCACCGCGATGCTGGGCGTGCCGGTGTTCCTGATCCACCTGATGCGGGAGCGACGGCTATGGTGAGCCTGACGGTAGAAGGGCTGTCCGTCCGGCTTGGCCGTCATGTGGCGGTGCGCGATGTCGCGGTGACGCTGGGGCCGGGCCAGCTGGTCGGCATCATCGGTCCCAATGGCGCGGGCAAGTCCACGCTGATCCGGGCGATGCTGGGCCTTGCGAAGCCGCGGGCGGGCCGGGTGCTGATCGACGGGCAGGATGTGGCGCGGATCGACCGGGGGGCGATAGCGCGCGCCATCGCCTATCTGCCGCAGGGCCAGACATTGCACTGGCCGCTCAGCGTCGATCGGCTGGTGGCGCTGGGGCGGCTGCCGCATCTGGGGCCGCTGTCCCGCCTGTCCGACGCAGATGAGGCAGCGGTCGAGGCAGCGATGGCGCGGGCCGATGTGCTGCACCTGAAAGGAAGGATCGCGACCGAATTGTCCGGTGGGGAGCGGGCGCGGGTGTTGCTGGCGCGGGCGCTGGCGGTCGGGGCGCGCGGGCTGATCGCCGACGAGCCGCTGGCGGCGCTGGACCCTGGACATCAGATCGACGTCATGAACCTGCTGCGGGACGAGGCGCGCAGCGGCGCGCTGGTGGTGACGGTGCTGCATGACCTGAGCATGGCGGCGCGCTGGTGCGACAGGCTGCTGCTGATGGATGGCGGCGCGCTGGTCGCCGACGGCGCGCCGATGGACGTGCTGACCACCCAGGCGCTGGCCGATGTCTATGGCATCACCGCCTGCATCGATCCGGGCAATGGCTGGCCCTTGATCCTGCCGACCGGGCGCATCTAAAATCCTCCCCTTGCAGGGGAGGATGATTTCATTCCGCGAAGCTGCGGGGAGCAGGCGCGATGACCGTGACTGCACCAGCCCCCACTTCGGACACTTCCAGCGCACGTTCGGCGACGCCGTTGCGGCCAAAGCGGAACGCGCCGTCAATGCCCGAAAAGCCGCCCGAATCGCGCAGGCGCGTGGTGGGGAAGGGGCTGCCGGGCTTCCAGTCCTGCGCGATCCGCACCGTCAGCAGGACCGAATCATAGCCGAGCGAGGACAGGCGGAAGGGCGCCGTGCCGTAGCGGGCGCGATATTTGCCCGCGAGCTGGCGATAGAGCGTGTCCGACACGCTGGCGAACCATGCGCCGCGCAGCACCGGGCTTGCCGCCAGCGTGCCGTCCGTATTCCACAATTCCGTGCCGAGCAGGCGGGCCGTCGCGCCGCCATTTTTGCGCACGATCGGGGCGATCTGGATCGCGACCTTGCCGCTGTCGGCGATCAGCAAGGCGTCATAGCTGGACGAGGCCTGCAATTTCTTCACCGCTGCGGTGATCGAGCCGGGGCTACGATCGAACGTCTGCATCGACACGACGGTGCCGCCCGCCTGTTCGACGGCGCGCAGCAGCGCATTGCCGGCGCGTTCACCATAGGTGCCGCGCGGAATGAGCGCGGCGAACTGCGACAGCCCCTTGTCATGGGCGAAACCCACGACCCGCTCGATCGACTGGTTGGGGTTGTAACCCATGATGTAGACGCCATTGCCCGCGACGCTGGCGTCGTTGGAAAAGCTGATCACAGGCACATTGGTGCGCGCGGCGATCGGCCCCACGATGCGGGCGTCCTCCGCCAGCAGGGGGCCAAGGATCAGGCGGTTGCCCTCGGCCAGGGCGCGGTTCGCCGCGGCTGCGGCGCCGGGCGCGGTGTCGTAGGTGGTGATGCGGATCTTGTCGGTCCGGGTGTCCATCAGCGCCAATGTGGTCGCGTTGGCGATCGACTGGCCCACGGCGGCATTGGGGCCGCTCATCGGTACCAGCAGCGCGACGCGGTGGCGCAGCGTATCGGTCGGCAGACCCTGGGTCACATCAGGGCCGGTCGGTCCTGTCGGGCCGGTCGGGGTGACGGGGGCCGGTCCCTTGGGCACGATCGACTGACAGGCGGCGAGCAGCAGCGTGCCCGCGGCAAGCACAATGCGCGTGCCGCGTTTCAAAGAAGCGAACAAGTCCGCTTGCCGGGAGGCATCCGTCTCTGTCATCTGGCGTCCTTATGGAAACACAATCATCGGGTCTTGAACCTGGGCTTTATATCGTTGCTGGGCCGATCGGCAACCTTGGTGACCTTACCCCGCGCTCGGCGGAGGTGCTGCGGCTGGCCGATGTCGTCGCCGTGGAGGATACGCGGGTGAGCGCGCGGCTATTGCGCCATGCAGGTTCGGACCGGCCGATGATCCCCTATCATGACCATAGCGGCGAAAATGTGCGGCAAAGGCTGGTCGACCGGATGGCGGGCGAATCGGTCGCCCTGTTGTCGGACGCAGGAACGCCGCTCATTTCCGATCCGGGCTACAAGCTGGTGCGCGATGCGCGGGCGGCGGGACGGCGGATCACGACCCTGCCCGGTCCCAGCGCGGCGATCGCGGCGCTGACGCTGTCGGGCCTGCCGACCGACCGTTTCCTGTTCATGGGCTTCCTGCCCAGCAAGGCCAAGGCGCGCGGCGATGCGCTGGACGAGGTGGCGGGGCTGCGGGCGACCCTGGTCTTCTATGAAAGCGGCCCGCGCCTGTCGGAAAGCCTGTCCGCCATGGCCGCCCATCTGGGCGACCGGGACGCGGCGGTCAGCCGGGAAATCAGCAAGGCCTTCGAGGAAACGGCCTGCGGCACGTTGAGCGAACTGTCCGCCCGCTACGCCGACGCGCCGCCCAGGGGCGAAATTGTGGTGACCGTCGGCCCGCCCGGCGAGGCTGCGCCGGCCAGCGCCGAGGATGCGGATGCGGCCCTGCTGGAGGCGCTGACCCGGCTGTCGGTGTCGAAGGCGGCGGGCGAGGTCGCGAAGAAACTGGGGCTGGACCGGCGCACCCTGTATGACCGCGCGACGGAATTAAAGGGGTGAAGCGGGAAGCGGCCGAGCGACGCGGACGTCAGGCCGAGCGGATCGCCGCCTGGTGGTTGCGGCTGAAGGGCTGGCAGATTGTCGGACGGCGGATGCGGACGCCAGCGGGGGAGGTCGATCTGGTCGCGCGCAAGGGCGCGATGCTCGCCTTTGTGGAGGTCAAGGCCCGCGCTACGGCGGCGGAACTGGACCTGGCGATCGACGAGCGGCGGTTGCGCCGGGTCGCGGCGGCGGCGGAAATTCTGTGGCATGATCTGGCCAAAGCGGGCGACGACATGCGAATCGACGTCATCCTCCTTGCGCCGGGCCGTGCGCCACGCCATCTGGCCAATGTCTGGCATGGGGGGTGATGTGCCTCTCCCCCCAAACCGTTCGGGCTGAGCGAAGTCGAAGCCCTCGCCTGAGCGCCAGCGAAGGCAAAGCACCTCGCTAACGCTCGGCGGAGCCCTTCGACTTCGCTCAGAGCGAACGGAAAAGGAATGAAGATGACGCAACTGAACCCCCTGACCGTCGCCGTCCAGATGGACCCGATGGAGGGCATCAAGATCGCGGGCGATTCGACCTTTCACATCATGCTGGCCGGGCAGGCGCGGGGGCACAGGCTCTACCATTATCTGGCGACCGACCTGACCTATCGCGATGGCCGGGTGCTGGCGAAGGCGCGGCCGGTGAATGTGCAGAAGGTGGAAGGCGACCATTTCGCTTTTGGCGAGCCGGAAATGCTGGACCTGGGGCGCGATGTCGATGTCGTGCTGATGCGGCAGGACCCGCCCTTTGACCTGAGCTACATCACCGCCACCCATTTGCTGGAGCGGGTGCAGGAAGAAACATTGGTGGTCAACGATCCGGCCAGTGTCCGCAATGCGCCCGAAAAGCTGTTCGTGCTGGACTATGCCCGCTTCATGCCGCCGACCATGATCACCCGTGACCTGGCCGAAGTGCGCAGCTTCCTGGCCCAGCATGGCGAGATCGTCGTCAAGCCACTCTATGGCAATGGCGGCGTCGCCGTTTTCCATGTCGGCAAGAATGGCGCGAACCTCTCTTCGCTGGTGGAAATATTCAAGGCGTCATGGGTTGAGCCGTTCATGGTTCAGGCCTTCATCCCCGGTGTCGCGCAAGGCGACAAGCGTATCGTCCTGATCGACGGCGAGGTCGCGGGCGCGGTCAACCGGATTCCGGGTGCGGGCGAAATCCGGTCCAACCTGGCGGTTGGCGGATCGGCGGCCAAGACCGTGCTGACCGACAGGGAGCGGGAAATCTGCGACGCGATGGGACCGGAACTCAAGGCGCGCGGCCTGCTGTTCGTGGGCATCGACGTGATTGGCGGCGAGTGGCTGACCGAAATCAACGTGACATCGCCCACCGGGATCGTGTCGATCGATGCCTTTGACGGCACCGATACGGGCGGGATGATCTGGGACGCGATCGACGCGCGGCTGGCGGCGCGGGCGGCGGCTTGAGCAAGTTTTTGTTTTCATCCTTAACTCTAGATCCGTTCGGGCTGAGCCTGTCGAAGCCCTCTACTGAGCGAAGCGAAGTGACCTCCCTTCATTCGGGCATCGTGACATGACCGACTGGGTGCTCCGCCTGATCGACGCGGGCGGCTATTGGGGCATTTTCGTCCTGATGGTGCTGGAAAATGTCTTTCCGCCGATCCCGTCGGAACTGATCATGGGCATTGGCGGCATTCGCGTAGGTCAGGGGCGGATGGCGATGGAATGGCTGCTGCTGGCCGGCACCATCGGCACCACGGTCGGCAATTATTTCTGGTATCTGGTCGGCCATGTGCTGGGCTTTGGCCGGTTGAAGCCGCTGGTCGATCGTTATGGCCGCTGGGCGACGCTGGAATGGCGCGATGTCGAGGCGCTGGACCGACTGTTCGGCAAATATGGCCAGATCGTCGTCTTCGTGTTCCGCTTCATGCCAGCGCTGCGGACGATGGTATCGTTGCCCGCCGGACTGTTCCGCATGGGGCATGTGAAATTCCTGGCGTGGACAGCGGGCGGGGCGCTGATCTGGAACATCATCCTTGCCTATGCCGGATTCGTGCTGGGCAGGAATTTCAGCCAGATCGACAAATATATCGGCCCCGCCGCTACCCTGTGCGTGGTGGGCGCGGTGATCCTCTATCTGTGGCGGCTGGCGACCTGGCGGCCAAAGGGCTGAGCGGACAAAGGGCTGAGCGGTCAAAGCGGTATCTTCACGCCAACCATCACCCGTTGCGACGTGGTGCCGTTGCCCATGCCCTGGCTTTCCACGCGCACATTCCCCTTCACCTTGCCGAACAGTTCCATCTCCGCGCGGCCCAGCGGCGGTTCTTCGGGGACTGGGGCGCTGTCGATCCGCTGGTTTTGCCGTCGCGCGGTGACGACGATCGAATCGATGCTGGGCTGAACCTTTTTGAGGTCGAAGTCGGGCGGGATTTCCCCCATGGCCTGCAAGGCCAGAACGAAGCGCAGCATGGGCTTTCCCCTACCAGGAAAGCATGAGGGTGACGCAGGATTACGGCGATTTTCAGGCGCGCGGGTGGGCGTTGCGGTAGACGTCCATCAGGTGCGCGGCATCGACCTGGGTATAGACCTGGGTGGAGGACAGGCTGGCATGGCCGAGCAGTTCCTGCAAACTGCGCAGGTCCGCGCCGCGCCCTAGCAGATGGGTGGCGAAGCTGTGGCGCAGTGCATGAGGGGTGGTGCGGTCCGAGAGGCCGAGCCGTCCGCGCGCGCCCTGTACCGCGCGGCGGATGAGGGCGGGGGAGAGCGGGCCGCCACGGGCGCCGCGAAACAGCATCTCGTCGCGGGTCATGGGATAGGGGCAGAGCGCCAAATAGGCGTCGATCGCCGCGCGGACTTGCGGCAGCAGCGGGACGACGCGCATCTTGTTGCGTTTGCCCGTGACGCGCAGGGTTTCGCCGAGCGGCAGCGCCGCGCCGGTCAGGCCCATGGCCTCGCCGATCCGCAGTCCCGCGCCATAGAGTAGCATCAGCACTGCCCAGTCGCGCGCGCCGATCCAGGCTTCGCGCGCCCCTTCGGCAATGTCCTGCGCCAGCGCGACGGCTTCATCGGGGGAGACGGGGCGGGGCAGGCCGCGCTTGGTGCGGGGGCCTTTCAATAGGGGCACGCGGGCGTCCTCACCCCCGATGAAGCGCAGGAAGCCGCGCACGGCGGACAGTTCCCGCGCCGCTGACAGATTGCCGATACCCTCCATTCGCCGCGCGGTGAGGAAGGCGCGCAGGTCCGCCTGGCTGATCTGCGCCAGCAGCGCAGCGGTGACGGGCTCGCCATGATGCGCCTCCAGAAAGGCCACCAGCCGCTCGGCGGTCGCGACATAGGCGCGCACCGTATGGGTCGATCGCCGCCGGTCGAGGCTGAGATGATGACGCCAGCGTTCGATAAGGTCGGGGGAGGGCATGAGGGCAGTCTAGGGCAGGCGCGGGAAATAGGAAATGGCGGGCTTAACTTCGCATATTTCCCGGCAAATGCGACATAAAAGAACAAGGTTGGGACATTTTGTGACGGCTGAGCGCGTTGCAAATCCGATAGTGGGGTGGGGTTGACCGGAGGACAGATGAAGGGGGATCGCGCTTCCGATAGGGCGACACCCCTCCACCACCGCTTCGCGGCGGTCCCCCTCCCCTTGCAGGGGAGGATTTGCTGGTGTCGGCTTTGCACAGCGCATGTTCGCCTAATTTTTGAGCGAGGAAGAAGGGTTGGGATTGCCCGGTTCGGCATGGGCCGGGTTCGATGAAATGGGAGAGTTGCGGCGGCAGCATAGGGCGAAGCGGGGCGATAGGACAGGCGTGGCCTTGAAATCCGGCGGGAAATGGGCACATGGGAAGCATGGCACCCCCTTTTGATCTGGCCGACCTGCCGACGGGCGTGGCGATGCCCCTGTCGCCGCTGGTGGCCCGCGTGCTGGCGCCCAATCCGTCGCCCTTCACCTTCACCGGCACCCAGACCTATGTGGTCGGATCGAGCGACGTGGCGGTGATCGATCCCGGCCCGGACGAGGCGGATCATCTGACGGCGCTCACCGCCGCCATTGCCGGGCGACCGGTGGTGGCGATCGTCTGCACCCATACCCATCGCGACCATAGCCCGGCTGCCCAGCCGCTGCGCGCCATGACCGGCGCGCCGGTGATCGGCTGCGCGCCGCTGACGCTGGATGATGACGGGCCGCGCGCCGATGCGGCGTTCGACGCGGCCTATCGCCCCGACCGGATACTGGCGGACGGCGAACGGCTGGCCGGCGAGGGGTGGACATTGGAGGCGGTGGCGACGCCGGGGCATACGTCTAACCATCTGTGCTTCGCGCTGGTCGAGGAACAGGCACTGTTTACCGGCGACCATGTGATGGGCTGGTCCACCAGTGTCATTTCGCCGCCTGATGGCGACATGGCCGATTATATGCGGTCGATGCAGCGGTTGCTGGAGCGTCAGGACATTATCTATTATCCCGCCCATGGCGAACCGATCGACAATCCGCAGCGGCTGGTGCGCGGCATGATCGGCCATCGCAAGCAGCGTGAGGGCCAGATTTTGCGCTTTCTGGAGCGTAATGGCGACAGCTTGATCCCCGACATGGTGGCCGAAATGTACAAGGGCGTCGATCCGCGCCTGCACCCGGCCGCCGGGCGATCGGTGCTGGCGCATCTGATCGACCTGCATCAGCGGGGGCTGGTCATGGCGGCGGACGATCTGTGGCAGATGCGCTGAAACGCTATGCCGGGCCGTTTGTGGCCGGACTGCTGCTGCTGTTCGTCGGCATGGCGATGTGGATCGGCTGGCAGCGCTATGACCGCGACTATGTCGTGGCGGTGGAGGAGGACGGGTCTGCCGTCACCAGGGTGATCGCCGCGAAGATCGCCGGGGTCAGCAGCCTGAAAGTGTCCGAACTTAACGGCACGATCCAGAGCAGCGCGCAGGATGTGCGCGGCTTTGGCCTGCTCAAGTCCGACCAGGTCGTCAAAATGCCCTTCTCGGTCGATTATTTCCTCGATGTCAGCGGATTGGGCGCGGACGATCTGGAATGGGACGGGCAGACCCGCACGCTGATCGTCAACGCGCCCGACGTGATGGCGGGCAAGCCCAATGTCGATGAGAGCCGCCGTACGCTGGTGCAGACCAACGGCCTGTTCGTGACCCGGCAGGCGAGTGAGGCGCTGAGCCGCCGCGTGTCCGCCCATGCGCAAAGCCGCGCGCTGGCAACCGCGCGCTCGCCCGAACGGATGGCGCAGGCGCGTGAATATGGTCGCGCGGCGATCGGCAAGTTGATGGCCGCGCCGCTCAGCGCGGCGGGCTATGGCGATGCGCGGGTGATCGTCACCTTCCCGCCGGAGCGCAGGGGCCGCAATGGCGAGCGGTGGGATGTGACCACGCCGATCAACGAGGTGCTGGCCAACAAGCGAGCGCAGCGCTAGGGCGCTCGTCAAGGACCGAGGAGTTTTAGGGACATGAACGCTTTTACCGGCATTCCGCAGGGTACCGACCTGCGCGCAGAGATTGAGCGACTGCGCAAGGAGCGCAACGCGGTGATCCTGGGTCACTATTATCAAAGCCCGGAAATTCAGGACCTGTCGGACTTTGTCGGCGACTCGCTGGAACTGTCGCGCAAGGCGGCGGAGACGGATGCGGACGTCATCGCCTTCTGCGGCGTGCGCTTCATGGCGGAGACGGCCAAGATCCTGTCGCCCGACAAGATCGTCGTGCTGCCCGACATGGACGCCGGTTGCAGCCTGGAGGACAGCTGCCCGCCCGCCCAGTTCAAGGCGTTCCGCGAAGCGCATCCCGACCATATCGCGCTGAGCTATATCAACTGTTCGACCGAGGTGAAGGCGCTGTCCGACATCATCGTGACATCTTCGTCCGCCGAAAAGATACTGGCGCAGATTCCCAAGGATCAGAAGATCATCTTCGGCCCCGACAAGCATCTGGGCGGTTATCTCAAGCGCAAGCTGGGCCGCGACATGCTGCTGTGGCCGGGCGTGTGCATCGTGCATGAGGCATTCAGCGAGACCGAATTGCTGAAGCTCAAAGCCCAGCACCCCGACGCGCCGATCGCCGCGCACCCCGAATGTCCGCCCTATATCGTCGATCATGCCGATTATGTCGGGTCGACCAGCGGCATATTGGACTTTGCCAAGACGATGCCGGGCGACACGCTGATCGTTGCGACCGAACCGCACATCATCCACCAGATGGAAAAGGCGGTGCCGGAAAAGACATTCATCGGCGCACCGGGCGCGGACGGCAACTGCAACTGCAATATCTGCCCCTATATGGCGCTCAACACGATGGAGAAGCTGTACCTCGCGCTGCGCGACCTCCAGCCCCGCATCGAGATGGACGAAACGCTGCGGCTGGGCGCGAAGAAGAGCCTCGATCGGATGCTGGAAATGGCCAGCGGCACGGTGGGGCAGGGGGATTTGGGGGCGCGATAAGCCATGACCTTCTCCCTTCCCGGTTTCGACCTTGACGCTTTCGTCGCTTCCACGCTGGCCGAGGATCTGGGGCCGGATGGCCGGGACGTCACCAGCGAGGCGGTGATCCCCGCCGATGCGATGTTCGACGGGGTGATGGACACGCGGGACGCGGTGACGCTGGCGGGCCTGCCGGTCGCAGCCGCTTTCTTCCGGGCGCTTGATCGCGATGTGGTGATTGAACTGCTGCATCAGGATGGTGACCGGGTGGCGGCGGGGACCGACATCATGCGGATTCGTGGGAAGGCGCGGGCGATGCTGACGGCGGAGCGATCGGCGCTCAATACGGTCCAGCATCTGAGCGGTATCGCGACGATGACGCGCGCCTATGTCGATGCGATCGATGGAACGGGCGCGACGCTGCTGGATACGCGCAAGACCATTCCGGGGCTGCGTGTCCTTGAGAAATATGCGACGCGGATGGGCGGGGCGACCAATCACCGCATGGGATTGTGGGACGCGGCGATGATCAAGGACAATCATGTCGCGGTCGCCGGATCGGTCGAGGAAGCGGTGCGCCGCGCGGTGGATGCCGGGGTTGCCAGCATCATCGTAGAGGTCGACCGGATCGACCAGATCGAACCGGCGCTGGCCGCCGGGGCCACGCATTTGCTGCTCGACAATATGGATGCGGCGACGCTGCGGCAGGCGACGGCACTGGTCGGCGGGCGCGTGCCGACCGAGGCATCGGGCGGGGTGACGCTGGAGACGATCCGGGCAAGGGCGGACACGGGCGTCACCTATATCAGCGTCGGGCGGCTGACCCAGTCGGCCCCGGCGGCGGACATCGGGCTGGATTTCGCTTATGCTTAAAGGGCTGGCCCTGGTGGCGCTGATCGCGATGCCGGGGACGGCGCTGGCGCAATCGGCCCAGTGCAGCCCGCCCGCGCAGATCGCCCGGCCCGACCTGGAGGGGCCGACCGCCAAAGAGCCCAGGCGCATCCTGCCGATCGGCAGCTATACGCTGGCGCTCAGCTGGTCGCCGCAATATTGTTCGACCGCGCGGGGCAAGGGGAGTGCGCTTCAGTGCGATGGCCGCCATGGCCGCTTCGGCTTTACGCTGCATGGGTTGTGGCCGGACGGCTTTGGCAAGGAATGGCCGCAATATTGTCGCGCCGCCAATCTGGTGCCCCGGCAAGTGATCCGGCAGAATCTGTGCGCGACGCCGTCGGTCCAGCTGATCCAGCATGAATGGGCCAAGCATGGCACCTGCATGACGACAAAGCCGGAGCGCTATTTCAACCGGTCGCGGGCGTTGTACCAGTCGATCCGCTACCCCGACATGGGGGCGCTGGCGCGGAGCAAGTCCCTGACCGTCGGGCAGTTTGCGCAGGCCTTTGCCCGCGCCAACCGGGGGCTGAAGCCCGATATGCTGCGGGTCACGACGGCGCGGGGCAACTGGCTGAGCGAGGTGTGGCTGTGCATGGACCGGGCGATGGAGTTTACCCGCTGCCCGGCGCATCAGGGCGGCGCACCGGTCAAGAGCCCGTTGCGGATCGCGCCGCTATAGTCCCTAGCCCTCGATCGTCGCGGTCGAGGGGTGGTGCTTGTCCAGATGCTTGCGGATGATGCGCAGGTTGCGGGTGTTTGAGCGGAACGCGAAGTCGAACAGATCGCCGACCAAGGGAATGGCGCCCAGCAGCGTATCGACCCCGACATTGGCCGACATGCGGGTAATCTGCCATTTCGACATGCCCAGATTGCGCGCTTCCCAGACCATCCACATGCCCATGGAAGCGGTCGCCAGGTCGCCGATGACCGGCACCAGCCCGACGATGCTGTCGATACCGACGGGGCGATTGATGCCTGGGACGACGAACAGGCGCTCCAGCACCGCCTCCATCGCTTCGATACGGCGGCGCACCGAGGCGGGGTCGCGGCCAAGGCCCGGAATGGCGCTGGCGGTGCCATTTGCGGAGTCGGGCGAAATCGGCATGGGCAAGGCGTCTCCTGTTGCCTGCCCTAGTTGGTGCGTCGGAACAGATGGTTCAATGGGTGGCGCGCGCGGGGCGATGGCTGGAAACCGTTGAGCCGCCTGGACACGAGCGACCAGCGGATCGGCGTGCCAAGCGGGATATAGCCATTATGCGCGACCATCAGCGCTTCGGCCTCCGCGATGCGGGCGGCGCGGTCCTCCGGCGTGCTGGCAAGGCTGGCGGCCTGAAGCTGGGCATCGGCGGCGTCGCTGCAATGGATTTTGCGGGCGCAGCCGACCCGGCCCAGATACCAGAGCGCGCTGTCATAGGCGGCGACTTCGTCGATCAGCCGCAGTTCCGCGTCGCTGGTCATGGAGACGCGCCGCACCGGCAGGCCGATGGCGTCCAGATCGCGTCGCAGCAGGCCGAACAGCAAAGTCGCGCCCGGCCCCTGCGGCAGGGCGATGCGCAATGGCGGCGGGTCGCCATGATCGTCGCGCCAGACGGCAACGGCAGCGCTCGCCCGGCCGCGCCGGTCCTCCAGCGACAGGGCGGCCCAGTCCGGATCGGTCGGCGCGCGGCCAAGATCGAGCTGGTCGGGGACGATGCGGTTGCTGGTGGCCCAGCCACCGATCGGCAGCAGGGCAGGGATCTGGCTGCGGTCGATCGCCATGTTGATCGCCGCGCGTATGCCGTCATCGTCGAGCAGACTGCCCCGGCCCGTCACGGCCAGCCCCAGCAGCCCCTGCACCGGATCGGCCCGCACGGCATCGCGATCGACCCCGGCGGGGACGAGCAGCGGCAAATCGGCCAGTCGCCCCCCCAGCACCAGCGCGGCCTGCCCTTCGCGGAAGCGCACGATGGCAAGGGCAGCGGGTTCGGCGCGCAGCACGCGCGTCTGCCACGCCGGGACCGGCGTGTCCTCGGCATCGTCATCGTCGCTCAGCCGGTCGATCGGGGTCAGAATTATCGCCTTGCCCCATGTCTTGCGGCGATAGGGGCCAGTGCCCCCGTCGCGCGAGACGATGGCCATTTGCGGCTGGGCCAGCATCTGAAGGATATAGGGGCGGGCCGTCGCAAGGCGGATCTCGATCACTTCGCCGGTCATCGGGATCACGGCCTGCACCGCGTCGAGCGGTCCGTCCGGGTCGAGCCGGCGCAGCGATTCGATCCGCGCCATCAGCATCCGCGCCACATCGGGTGCGGCGACCCGCGCGCCCTTGGCCCAGAAGGCGCGGCGCAGGCGGAAAATATAGCTGCGCCCGTCATCCTCCACGATCCAGCGCTGGGCGAGTGCGGGCAATATGTCGCCGCTGGCGTCGAAGGCGACCAGCCCCTGCGCGGTCGCTTCCAGAAACAGCTTGGCGCCGGGATCGGGCAGATGCTGCAAGGGTTTGGCGAAATCTTCGCGATCGCCCACGACGCTGACGACGACGGGATCGTTGCTGTCGGCCGAACAGCCGCCCATCATCGCAAGCAGGCCGGGCAGCGCAGCAAGGGCGAGGCGGTGGACGCGCCGACGGGGGATGGGGACGGTCGACATGATGGGCCGCCACCCTAGCCCGCTAACGGCCTGCCGCCAACCGCCATGGCGGGGCGATCGCGATCATTCCGATACCATCCCCGGATCGCGCGCCACAGCCATCGGCAGGTGCAGGATGAAGCAGGCGCCGCTCTGCGCGTCCTGACGGTCGGCGATGCTGATGCGGCCCTGATGACCGTCGATGATCGAGCGGGCGATGGCGAGGCCGAGGCCAGAATGCTTGCCGAAACTTTCGCCTTCGGGGCGGACGCTGTGGAAGCGGCGGAAGACATGCTCGCGCTCCGATTCGGGGACGCCCGGTCCTTCATCCTCGACGCTGACCAGCACCTGATCGTCGGCGACGGTCGCGACCACCTGAACCAGTCCGCCGTCCGGCGAGAAGGAAATGGCGTTGTCGATCAGATTTTCCAGCACGCGCACCAGCCGCTGTTCCTCGCCCAGCACCACCGCGACATTCTTGCGCGGGCGGGCGAAGGCAAGCCGCACGCCGCGGGGCACGCCGCGCGCCTCATGCGCGCCGACGATCCTTTCGATGAGCTGGCCAAGGTCCACCGGCTCGAACCGGGTCCGGGACAGTTCGGCATCGACGCGGGAGGCTTCGGCAATGTCGGTGACCAGCCGGTCGAGACGGCGGACATCGTCCTGCGCGATCGCCATCAACTGCGCGCGCAGGTCCGGCCGGTCGACCCGTTCGAGCGCGTCGAGGGCGGAGCGGAGCGAGGCGATGGGGTTTTTCAGTTCATGGCTGACATCGGCGGCAAAGGCGTCGGTCGCGTCGATCCGCTGGCGCAGCGCCTGGCTCATGTCCGACAGGGCGCGGGCGAGCATGCCGATTTCGTCGCGCCGTTCGGGCAGGCGCGGCACGGTCACCTGCCGCGCGCGGCCCAGCCGCACGCGCACGGCGGCGCGGGCGAGGCGCTGGAGCGGGAGCACGATGGTGCGCGCCAGGAACAGGGAGAGCAGGACCGACGCCAGCACCGCGACCGCCAGCACCATGCCGAGGCGCAGCCGCTCCGCGCGGACGGTGCGGGTGATGTCGCGGGCATTTTCGGTCGCGAACAGGCTGGTGCCGTCGCGCATCGCCACGGCGGCGGAGATCACGAAGGTCCGGTCGGGGGCGTAGCGGTTGACGGCCTGCGGTCGCCCGGTCTTGCGCGCCATCTGCACTTCGGGCCAGGCGTCCGCGCGATCGACGGCGGGTTCGATGAAGTCGGGCGGACGGTCCGCCGACACGACCCGGTCCATCGCCTTGTCAAGGAAGCGGGCGACATGGCGCTGCCAGTCCTCTTCCGACGGCTGGCGCAGGCGATAGCGCGGTGCGTCCATGGCGAAACTGTCGGACAGGCGATGGCCGTCGGGCGCGTAGCGGCGCACCCGGTCGCCGGTCTGGCGGGCATAGGCGGCGATCAGCTGACGCTGGCGTTCGGGCGGCACGCTTTCCAGCCCGATCGCCAGCAATTGCAGTTCCCGCGCCGACTGTTCCAGCCGCGCGTCGACGATGCGCGTGCGATAGCTGTCGAGATAGAAAAATCCCCCCGCCAGCAGCGCCAGCGCAAAGACGTTGACGGCCAGGATGCGCGGCGTGAGGCTGATCCGCCCGGACCAGCGCAGGCCATCAGCACCCAGGCCGTCACTCTTCGGAGAAGCGATATCCGGCGCCATAGAGTGTGTCGATTGCGTTGAAATCGGAATCTACCTCGCGGAATTTGCGCCGCAGCCGCTTGATATGGCTGTCGATGGTGCGATCGTCGACATAGACGTCGTCCTGATAGGCGGCGTCCATCAACTGGTTGCGGTTCTTGACCACGCCGGGGCGGGTGGCCAGCGTTTCGAGGATGAGGAATTCGGTGACAGTCAGCGTCACGTCCTGACCGTTCCATTTCACCCGATGGCGGGCGGGGTCCATTTCCAGCCGCCCGCGGATGATCGGGTCGGCGACCGGCTGGTCGGGGGTTTCGGGCGTCCGGCTGACTTCGGCGCGGCGCAGGATCGCGCGGATGCGGGCGATCAGCAGCCGTTGGGAAAAGGGTTTGGAGATATAGTCGTCCGCCCCCATCGCCAGCCCCAGCGCCTCATCCAGCTCATCCGCCTTGGACGTCAGGAAAATGACCGGCATCGGGCTTTTTTCCCGCAGGCGGCGCAGCAGTTCAAGGCCATCCATGCGCGGCATCTTGATGTCGAACACCGCCAGATCGGCGGGATTGTCGAGCAACGCCTTCAGCGCGCCTTCCGGGTCGGAATAGACCCGCGTCATGAAGCCTTCGGTCTGGAGCGCGATCGACACGGACGTCAGGATATTCTTGTCGTCATCCACCAGGGCGATGGTTGCTGTCATGCGGCATCCCAGAAATATGTGTGGTCAGAAACATGCGTGGCGGGGGCGAAACGAGCGTTAGACGATGCCAGCGCGCGCTGCAAGGAAGGCGGGGTCGGCCGATCATGCGGCAGGACAGTCGCTATTCGTGACAAACGCCTGAACACAGGGATTTGACGCACCCTACGCAAAGCCGTATGCCGCCAATGTCTGCAAGAATGACGCCGCCCGCAAGATAGCGGCGCTGAGGGGCGGACCGGTCGCGAATATACAGAATGTTTGTGACACGGAATTATTACATCAGGAGCAAAGGCGTGCAGGCCAAATCCTCAATCACCCTGGCCAACCAGGGCATTACGACCAATGCCGTCCAGTTCTGGAATCTCGGCACCGCGCCTCTGGTCGAGGCGGCGATCCGCAACGGCGAAGGCATATTGTCGAAGGACGGCCCGCTGGTCGTCAAGACCGGCAAGCATACCGGCCGCAGCGCCAAGGACAAGTTCATCGTCCGCGATGCCGAAACCGAATCGACGGTGTGGTGGGGCGAGACCAATCGCGGCATGACTCCGGAACATTTCGCCGCGCTCAAGGCGGATTTCTTCAAGGCGCTGGGCGAAAAGGACACGCTCTATGTCGCCGACCTGTTCGGCGGTTCGCAGCCCGAACATCGCGTCAATGTGCGCGTCATCAACGAGCGCGCCTGGCACAACCTGTTCATCCGCACCCTGCTGGTGCGTCCCACGGCCGATGAACTGGCGGGCTTTGCGCCCGAATATACGATCATCGACCTGCCCACGTTCAAGGCCGATCCGGCGCGTCATGGCTGCCGCAGCGAAACCGTCGTTGCCGTTAACTTCACCGAAAAGCTGATCCTGATCGGCGGCACCGCCTATGCCGGTGAAATGAAGAAGTCGGTGTTCGGCATCCTCAACTATCTGCTGCCGGTCAAGGGCGTGATGCCGATGCACTGTTCGGCCAATATCGGCCCGAACGGCGACACGGCTGTGTTCTTCGGCCTGTCCGGCACGGGCAAGACCACCCTGTCGGCGGACGCCAGCCGCACGCTGATCGGCGATGACGAGCATGGCTGGTCGGACACTGCCGTGTTCAATTTCGAAGGCGGCTGCTATGCCAAGATGATCAACCTGTCGGCCGAGGCCGAGCCGGAGATTTTCGCCACCACCAAGCGTTTCGGCACGGTGCTGGAAAATGTCGTGATTGACGAGGAGACTCGCGAAATCGACCTGGACGACAATAGCCTGGCGGAAAACAGCCGCGGTTCCTACCCGATCGACTTCATCCCCAACACGTCGGAAAAGAATCTGGGTCCGGTGCCCAAGAATATCATCTTCCTGACCGCCGACGCCTATGGCGTGTTGCCGCCGATCGCGCGGTTGACCCCGGAACAGGCGATGTATCATTTCCTGTCGGGCTATACCGCGCGCGTTGCAGGGACCGAGATCGGCGTGACCGAGCCGACCGCGACCTTCTCCACCTGCTTTGGCGCGCCGTTCATGCCGCGTCATCCCAGCGTCTATGGCAATCTGCTGAAGGAACGGATCAACAAGGGCGGGGTCACCTGCTGGCTGGTCAATACCGGCTGGGCCGGTGGCAAGGCGACGATGCCGGGGATCAAGCGGATGCCGATCAAGGTGACCCGTGCGCTGCTCAATGCCGCGCTCGACGGCAGCCTGAACCAGGCCGAGTTCCGCACCGATCCCAATTTCGGCTTCGACGTGCCGGTGGCGGTCGCTGGTGTCGATTCGACCATCCTGGACCCGCGCGCCATGTGGGCGGACGCCAACGCCTATGACGAAACCGCCGCCGTGCTGGTCAAGCAGTTCGTCGACAATTTCGCGCAGTTCGAGGATCATGTGGACGAAGGCGTACGCAGCGCGGCGCTGGTCGCTGCCGCCTGATCGGACGCATTCGCGCAAATCGGGGCCGGGGGAGCGATCCTTCCGGCCCTTTTTCTTTTTGCACCTGCGTAACGATGCTATGGTAGCTGCCGGTGCGAAGCAGGAGTGACGATGATGGGCATGTTCGACGATCTAATCGGCAAGGTGGGCGGTCTGGAAGCGATCGCGGCGCAGATCGGCCTGACGCCCGAACAGATGCAGGGGCTGATGAGCGAGATCAGCGGCAAGATCGGGTCCGGCGAAACCAGCGTGGCGGCGCTCGCCGAAACCGCGGCGGAACATGGCGTGTCGGCGGACAAGTTGCAGGAATTGCTCGCCCAGTTCGGTGGCCCCGAAGCGATATTGGGCAAGCTGGGCGGGATGTTCGATCGCGATGGCGACGGCAATCCGCTCAATGAACTGGGTGGCCTGGCCAAGGGTCTGTTTGGCTGAATAGCCCGACCGCTGCGGGGGGCAGCTATCGACCCCCCAAGTTTTTTTCGCCTTGCCTTCATGGGGCGATGGCTCCATTCGCGTCAGATATCAGTTGTTGCGAACGATACGCAACAGGCGCGGCCCGCCCGGCCCGCGCGCATAGATGGCAAGGAAGAAGGTCTTGACCGACGTGACGATCGAAAAGCCGCAATTGGAACCCACCGGCGCGCTGAGCGTGGAAACGGTGCTGTCGGTGCGGCACTGGAACGAGCATCTGTTCAGCTTCCGCATCACCCGCCCGGCAAGCTTCCGCTTCCGTTCCGGTGAGTTTGTGATGATCGGCCTGAAGGGCGAAAATGGCAAGCCGCTGCTGCGCGCCTATTCGGTCGCCAGCCCGTCATGGGACGAGGAACTGGAATTCCTGTCGATCAAAGTCGAGGATGGCCCGTTGACCAGCAAGCTCCAGCTGATCGAGCCGGGCGACCAGATCTATCTGGGCCGCAAGCCGACCGGCACGCTGGTGACCGACGCGCTGCTGCCGGGCAAGCGGCTATTCATGCTGTCGACCGGCACGGGCCTGGCCCCGTTCCTGAGCCTGTCGCGCGACCCGGACGTGTATGAATTTTACGAGCAGGTCGTCGTGATCCATTCGGTACGCCGGGTCAGCGATCTGGCGTTCCGCGAGGAGCTGGAATCCAAATGGGCGGAAGATCCGCTGGTGTCCGAACAGGCGCCGGCGCAGTTCCATTATGTGCCGACAGTGACCCGCGAACCGTTTGACGGCCACAGCGCGCGGATCGACAAGCTGGTCGAGAGTGGCGCGCTGTTCGAGGGGATTCCGGGCGCAGGGAAGTTCGATCCCGAAACCGACCGGATCATGATGT
>NZ_BARE01000021.1 GCF_000367345.1 Sphingobium xenophagum NBRC 107872 | reverse complement strand
TCAACCCCGTGTGCCGGATAGCCGTGTCATCCTCTGCGGCCATCTGGGGGGCGGGGCTGGTTTGCGCGTGGGCGCTGGCACCCAGCATCAGCGCGAACATGGATACGGAGCATAATGCGATCGGCAGACGTGCCATTTCAAGTCCTCCCCTATGGCTGGCCCATTCGCCATGCCCTGAATTACTCGGACTAATTATTGCTCAGACAAATGGAGTGCAAGCGAAATTTTCTGGTGGGGCCGCATGATGGCGGGGCGTGACATTATTGCTGCATCAAAAAGTACCGGATATTCAAGGATAGTCCGGCCGGAAACGGGTCTGGCGGGGGGCTGGCGGCCCGCCGATATGCAAGATCCGACATTGCCTATTTGTCGGAGCATATCGGTTGACGTCAGTCCGCACGCCAGCGTGCCGCAGCGTCACGGCTGCGCACGAGGCGAATCTGGCCGTCTGCCACGCCGATCGCCTTGCCCGGCGCGGCGATCGCGGCAAAGCGGATGGTGCCCCGCCGCGCATCGGCCAGGCGGACGAACTGGCTGCGCAGGTCGAAATCGGCGCTGTTGCTGTCAGGCTCCAGCGCGACCGATCCGTCCTTGCGCGCGACCAGATAATGGCCGGGCATCAATATGGGGGACAGCATGACGCTTTGCTGGCCCGCGCGACCGGGCGTCTGGCGGAACTGCGTCTGGGCCAGCAAGGGGTTGCCCGCGATCAGGCGGGGGCCGTCATGCGCCAGCAGGAGTTTGGCATTGGTGGCTGACGCAAAGCGCTCCGGCAGTGGTCCGTTGCCTACCGGCACACCGAAATCGGGGATGCCATCGGCGGTATAATAGAGCCGCTGGACGCGGGTATGGCGGTCCGGGTTGAACAGCGGATCGCCCTGGATCGCCTCATAGTCCCGGCCATGATAGACCAATATGTCGCGTCCCTGTTCGTCCACGGTGAAACTGTTGTGGCCAGGGCCGAACACGCTGGTTTCCCGGCATGTCGTGAAAACCGGCTGTGGCGATTTGGTCCAGCTGGCCGCGTCGAGCAGGTCGGCATCTTCATCCGCGGTCAGCATGCCCAGGCAGTAGCGCGCGTCGGTCGCGCTGGCCGAATAGGTCATTAACAGACGGCCATTGCGGTGCAGGACAGCAGGCGCTTCGGCGACCTTGTAGCCGCGAATTTCCCAGTCGAGCGTCGGCACGGTCAGGCGGGTCGCCTTGCCGGCCAGCTTCAACGGGGATTCCAGCTTGGCTATGTACAGGTTACTGTTCGTCTCGATCTCCGGCTCACGCTGCGCCCAGGCGAAATAGCGCTGGCCCTTGTGGACGAAGCTGGTCGAATCGAGGTTGAAACTGTCCCACGGCGCCTGAAACTGCCCCAGGAGGCTCCATTTGCCGGTCATCGGGTCAGGCCCGTCGCAAACGAGGGCATAGGTGCGGATGCGGAATACATCCTCGCCCCCGCCGCTGGGCCCGGCGGCGAAATAGATGATCCACTGTCCATCGATCCGGTGCAGTTCGGGCGCCCAGATGAAGCCGGACAGGGGGCCGGTCTTTTCATGCCGCCACAGCACGGTTTCGGTTGCGCTGGTCAGGCCCGCGATCGTCTTTGACCGGCGCAGCACCAGCCGGTCATATTCGGGGACTGACCCGGTCATGTAATAATGGCCATCGTCATGGCGAAATATCTGCGCATCGGCGCGCTGGCGGACGAGCGGGTTTTGCGGTGCGGCCACGGGCGCTTCGGCGACCTTGGCGCGCGCCATCATCGGCGCGGCGGACAGGGCGGCGCTGCTGGCGATGAAGCCACGGCGGGACAGGGTGAAATGCATGTCTTTCTCTCCGGTCGGTATTCAATAATCGGCCTGGGGCCAGCCGTCCGCGCCCCAGCGGACCGGCGCGATCCGCAGGGTCGGGACGCCGTTCGATTGCTTGTCATAGGCGTGGTAGACGACATAATCCTGGCCATCCCTGTCATGCAGCCAGCCCGCATGACCAGGACCACGGAAGCGCTGTTGTTCCTGCAGGTCGGCGCGCAGGAAGATGGTGCCGCCCCCTTCCAGCATCGAACTGCCATCCTTGCCCAGATAGGGGCCGGTAATCGCCTTCGACCGGCCGATGACGGTGTAATAGGTGCTGGCGGCGCCCTTGCAGCAATAGTCGTAGGACGCCATCAGCCAATAATAGCCGCCATGGTCGATGATGAAGGGCGCTTCGACCGGGGCCGGACCACCCGCCGGGGCCGGACGCCGGGCGATGGCGACGGGCCAGGCCTTGGGGTTTTTGGGCTTGCCGCTTTTGGGGTCCAGTTCGAACAGTTTAAGGCCCGTCCAGAAGCTGCCGAGCGAAAGCCAGTGACGGCCTTCGCGGTCGATGATGAAATTGGGGTCGATCGCGTTGAAGTCGTCGCCCTTGTCCGACATGACGACCATGCCTTCGTCCCGCCAATGATAATCGGGCGCGCCAGGGTCCAGCGTCGGGCTGGTCGCCAGGCCGATCGCGGATCGGTTCGACCCGAAGGTGGAGACCGAATAATAGAGGCGGTAGCGGCCATTCACATAGCTGATGTCGGGCGCCCACATGCCATCGCTGCCGGGGATCGCCGCCTTCGCCCAGTCGGGCAGGGCGGTAAAGACCGGCGCGCCGGCGGTCCAGTGGATGAGGTCAGGCGACGTGCGGGTTTCGATCAGCCGCTTGCCATGGCCGGTGCTGAATATGTGATAGGTGTCGCCCTGCCGGATGATGACCGGATCATGGGTGGGCGTCAGGTCGCCGGTCAGGCGGCTGTTGAGCGTGTCGCGCGGCGGCGGGGACGGCTGCTGCGCGCTGGCGGGGATCGCCAAAAGGGCAAGCGCCAGCCAAGCGATGAACGTCGGTCGCCTCATGCGGACCTCTCCAATTAAAGCCATGTGCTCCCGCGCAGGCGGAAGCACATGGCACTTCAGGCTTTACTGCAACTCCAGCACCACGACCGACTTGGGCGGCAAGGTCACGCTCAGCGTGTCGCCGCTGACCTGCGCCCCGGTAAAGGCGACCGGCTTGACGGTGTCGGGCGCGTCGAACGTGTTGTGGGCGTTGATCGCTGATGCGGTCAGGATGCGGCCGGTGACGTTCGCGGCATTCAGCCCGTCCAGCTTGACCGTGACGCTATTGGGCTGGTTGGGGTCCAGGTTGGACAGGCCGACATGCACCTTCCCATCCTTGCCCCGGACCGCCGATCCGCTGACGGCGGGCATCGACCATTTGTCCTTATGGTACCAGGGTGTGTCGATGCTGATCGGCAGCACGGTCGCATCCTGCCAGGGCTTGTACATTTCGAACACATGATAGGTCGGCGTCAGCGCCATCTTGCTGCCATCGGTCAGGATCATGGCCTGCAACACGTTCACCATCTGGGCGATGGCGGTCATCTTCACCCGGTCGGCATGACGCGCAAAAATGTCGAGATGGATCGACGCGACCAGCGCATCGCGCAGCGTATTTTGCTGGCGCAGGAAACCGGGATGGGTGCCTGGGTCATCGGCATACCAGGTGCCCCATTCATCGACCGCCAGCCATATTCTCTTGGCCGGATCATATTTGTCCATGATGGCGCTATGCCTGGTGATCAATTCGTCGATGCGCAGCGCTTCGGCCAATGTGTTGGCCCAGCCCGTCTCGTCAAACTGAGTGGAGGAAGCGCGCGGCGGCCAGGCGCCTGGGATGGTGTAATAATGGAGCGACAGCGCGTCGAGCTGGCCGCTCGCCATCTTCATCATCGTCTCGGTCCAGTTATAATCGTCGGAATTGGCGCCTGCCGCGATCTTCATGATCCTCGTGCCGCGCGGCGCCTTGATGAAGGTGGCGTAGCGGCGGGTGACGTCGGCGGCATATTCGGCGCGCATATTGCCGCCACAGCCCCACAATTCGTTGCCGACGCCGAAATAGGGAACGGCCCATGGTTCCTTATGCCCGTTCTTCGCGCGTTCTTCGGCCAGCGTTCCCGCAGGCGACGTCATATATTCGACCCATTCGGCCATTTCCTGCGGCGTGCCATTGCCGACATTGCCCGCGACATAGGCCTCCGCGCCGATCTGGCGGATCAGCTCGAAAAATTCATGGGTGCCGACCGTGTTCGGCTCGGTCACGCCGCCCCAATGGGTGTTGATCTTGACCGGGCGCTTGGATTTGCCGCCAATGCCTTCGCGCCAATGATATTCGTCGGCAAAGCAGCCGCCGGGCCAGCGCACGACAGGCACGGA
Organism: Sphingobium xenophagum NBRC 107872; assembly: GCF_000367345.1. Classification (GTDB taxonomy): domain Bacteria; phylum Pseudomonadota; class Alphaproteobacteria; order Sphingomonadales; family Sphingomonadaceae; genus Sphingobium; species Sphingobium xenophagum. Next base: position 42,912 of record NZ_BARE01000021.1, on the reverse strand, counting down.
CAGGTTCCTGAGCGCCGCAATCACATCGTTGCGGAAGCCGTTCGTGTTGGGGATCGTCTTGTCATTGCCGACCCACAGGCCGCCATAAATGCCGTTGCCCAGATGTTCGGCAAACTGGGTGAAGATGCGCTTGTCATAGACCGGGCCGGGGCTGGCGGCGTTGATCGTCGCGGTCGTCGGCTTGCCATCCGTGTCGGCATGGGCGGTGGTGGCAAGCGCCGTAGCGCAAAGTAGCAGCGTGGCCGTCGTGCGGCGCAGGGCTTTGATCATGTCGTCCACTCCTGTGATCTTAATCGTGAAATGCGTCAGTGGTCTCGCGCCGCCCGCGCAGGAAGGCGTCGGCGACCAGCCGCAGCGGATCGGTATCGACGTCCGATCGCCCGCCCCGGATCAGCGCGGCAAAGCGGCTGTAGAGCCCCGGATATTCGACATCCTCGCCATGGTCGGTGGAACCGGGCAGGTGCAGCACCGCGCCGCCCTGCGACAATTTGAGCGTGCCTGCGTCGGTTTCGACGGCAATGTCCCAGCTTTGCGGGCCGGTCTGCCGCCAGTCGAGGTCCATGTGGATCGGCGCGCCGCCCGTGTCGCGAAAATGCAGGTCAGCCGCGATCGGGGCGGCGCGATTGTCCGGCAGGATCAGCGTTGCATCCTTCAGGAAGAAGGGGCGCGGCAGGATGTGGGTCGCTATCGAGAGCGCGTTGATCCCCGGATCAAACACGCCAAGGCCGCCGGGCTGCCAGATCCACGCCTGCCCCGGATGCCAGACGCGCACATCCTCTCGCCAGACGATCGACACGCTGTCGATCTTCCGCTCCGCGAGCCAGGCGCGTGCCGGAGCGACGCCCGCGGCAAAGCGGCTGTGCCAGGCCGCGAACAGGGAAACGCCCACCTTGTCCGCCTGCGCCTGCAACGCGCCGACTTCGGCCAGCGTCGCGCCGGGCGGCTTTTCCAGAAACATATGGATGCCGCGCCCCAGCGCCTGCGCCGCCAGATCATAGCGGACCTGCGGCGGGGTGCAGAGCGCTATCGCGTCCACCGCCGGGCCGTCATGCAGCAGCGCGTCCAGGCTGGCCAGATGCGGCACCCCGTCCAGCCCGGCATCATGCGGGCTGACCGTCGCGGCCAGGCTGAAGGCGCTATTGCCACGGATGGCGGGGACATGCTGGTCGCGCGCAATCTTGCCCATGCCCACGATTGCGATGCGGATCGGGTCCATGGCGGTCAGAGCGCCTGGACGACCACTTCGACGGGCCGGGCGCGTTGCAACACATTGCGCACGGGCAGGGTGAAGGGCGCGGCGGCGATTTCGAACACATCACCTTCCTGCGTCGCGATGCCATCGCTGAACGACAGCGTCGCCGTGCCGAAGAAATGGACATGGACGTCGCCGGGACGGCGGAACAGGTCATATTTGAAATGATGATGTTCCAGATTGGCGAAGCTGTGCGACATATTGCCTTCGCCCGACAGGAACGGTTTTTCCCAGATCGTGGCGCCATCGCGCAGGATGCGGCTGGCACCCTCGATATGTGCAGGCGGGGTACCGACCAGCAATTCCGGCCCAAGGGCGGCCTGCCGCAGCTTGGAATGGGCGAGCCACAGATAATTGTGCCGCTCGGTCACATGGTCGCTGAACTCGTTGGCCAGCGCCAGGCCGAGCCGATAGGGCTGGCCGTCATCACCGATGATGTAGATGCCCGCCAGTTCCGGCTCCTCGCCGCCATCCCTGGCAAAGGCCGGCATGGTCAGCGGTTCGCCCGGCCCCACCAGTTGCGACCCGTCGCCCTTGTAAAACCATTCGGGCTGCTGGCCGACGGCGCCCGGCGCGGGCTTGCCGCCCTCCAGCCCTTCCAGGAACATGCGCATGGAATCGGTCTGCCGTTCCGCCGCCGCTGCCTCGCGGTGCATCTTGTCGCGGCCTTCGGCGGAGCCGAGATGGGTCAGGCCCGTGCCGGTCAACTGGATGTGCGCGTCATCGTCATGGTCGATGGGGGCGAGCAATTCGCCCGCTGCAAAGGCCGCGGCAATGTCGATCGCATCGCCCGCGCCCGCCGCTTCGACCGCGGCGCTCAGGCTGATGTTACGGGCGATTGCGTCGAGCGCCAGGGCGCGGATGCTGGCATAGCCCGGCACGATATGGGCGGCATCGCCCTGCGCCGCGATGACGGAGCGGACGCCGCTGGGGGCACGATGCTGCAACAGGCGCAATGTCATGAAAAAACTCTCCTCCCGCACGCCATTCGCGGCGCTGGCTGACCCTGAATGATGGCCGATCATGTGCTTGGGCGGCTGTGATATGCAGCAGCGCTTGCGTGATGACTCTCTCAATTACTCCGACATATTACAGGAAGATGGTAATGGCAATGCTTGTATTCTACATCGATCCGTGCCTGATAGGTGCAAGGTGGGAGGAGCCGGGATGGGACAGGACAGGCCGTCAACAACTGCGCATGCCGCGGAAAATGGGGATTCGGCAAAAGTGGCGCGGGGGCCTGGCAGGCGATTGCACGGGGCGATCGCGCACAAGCTGGGTACGGCGATCTTGTCTGGCCAATATGCGCCGGGCGATGTCCTGTCGGGCGAGGTCGCCTTTGCCGAGGAACTGGACGTGTCGCGCAGCGCCTATCGCGAAGCGATTCAGGTGCTGACAGCCAAGGGATTGGTGGAAAGCCGCCCCAAGGCCGGAACGCGGGTGTTGCCGCGCACCCGCTGGAACCTGCTTGATCCCGAAGTGCTGGGCTGGGCCTTTGCCGGGGAACCCGACATCCAGTTCGTGCGCGACCTTTTTGAGCTGCGCGCCATCGTCGAACCGGCCGCCGCCCGGCTGGCGGCGCAGCGGCGCGACAAGAATGACATCAAGATCATGAAGGACGCGCTGGCCGCGATGCGCCGCCATACGCTGGCGACCGAGCTGGGCCGCGCGGCCGACCGCGATTTTCACAATGCGATCCTCAACGCGACCCGCAACGATGCGCTTCAGGTGTTGTCCGCCAGCATCGGATCGGCGGTCAACTGGACCACCCAATATAAGCAGCGCGCCCGTGCCCTGCCGCGCAACCCGATCCCCGACCATGTCCGCGTGTTCGACGCGATCGCGGCGGGAGACGCGGCGGCGGCGGCCGAGGCGATGGGCGTGCTGGTCGATCTGGCGCTGGAGGATACTGCAAGCGCGATGGGGGGATGATCCTGCCCGGTACGGGCAATGAAAAAGGCCGGAGCAGGGTGGTCCTGCTCCGGCCTTTTTTTGCCCCGAAGTGCGACCCTCGGCTGTTTTTGGCTTATTCCGCGACTGGCTGGTCGGGCAGCGCATGGGTCACTTTCGATCCCCATAGCGCGTAGAAGAGGATGTAGAGTTCGCACGCCGCGGTCAGCAGGAACGACCATTGCAGGCCGAATTCGTCCGCCAGCTTGCCCTGCACCACGACCAGCGCGCCACCGGCGATCGCCATGATCAGCAGGCCCGATCCTTCCTCGGTCAAGGGGCCAAGTCCCTTGATACCCAGGGTGAAGATGGTGGGGAACATGATCGAATGGAACAGGCCGACCAGGATCAGCGACCACATCGCGATCGGGCCGGTGGTGAATACCGTCACCAGCATGACGATGAACGCCCCGATCGAGAAGGCCGCCAGCACATGGCCTGCATCGAATTTCTGCATGATCGCGGAGCCAGCGAAGCGGCCGACCATCATCCCGCCCCACAACAGGCTGAGATAATTGCCCGCCTGCTCATGGGTCAGGTTGGCGATATCGGGCTGGCTGACGAAATTGACGAACAGGTTGGCGACGCCGATTTCCGCGATCAGATAGATGAAGATGGCCGGGATGCCGAACACCAGATTGCGATGCACCCAGAGCGAGTGCTTCTTGCGCTCTTCCTTGCTGTGACGCGATGTCGCATTGCCCATGGCGGGCAGGGGGAAGCGGGCGATGATGACCGCCAGAACCACCAATATGACCGCGACGATGATATAGGGCAGGATCACCGACTGCGCGTCGGCCAGCCGTTCGGCCTGGGTCAGGACGACATCGCCCTGCGACGTGCCACCCTTCGACCGGCCCAGGATCAGATAGGCGCCAAACAGGGGAGCAAGCATCGTGCCCGCCGAGTTCATCGCCTGCACCAGATTGAGGCGCGAGGAGGCGGTTTCCGGCTTGCCGACGACCGCGACATAGGGGTTGGCCGCGACCTGCAACAGGGTGATGCCGCTGGCGATGACGAACAGCATGACCAGCGTCACGCCATAGGAGGGGATGGACGCCGCCAGCGTCATGCCCGCTGCGCCCGCCGCCATGATCAGCAGCCCGATGACCATCGACTTCTGATAGCCGACCCGTTCGATCAGCTTGGCCGACGGGATGGAGGCGAAGAAATAGGCGATGAACCAGACCGATTCGATCAGCGTCGTCTGGGTGTAGCTCAGGTCGAACACGCTGCGCAGATGCGGCAGCAGCGTGTTGTTGATGACCGTGATGAAGCCCCACATGAAAAACAGGCTGGCCAGCAGCCCAAGCGCCGGGCCGTAGCGAACGCCGGGATTATGCGCCATCGATGGCGCGGCGGTCGAGGAAACTGGTCCTGCCATTCATCCGTCTCCGTAAATTCCAATGCGGCACAGCCGCTATGAGGGGTTGCATCCGCTTATTTTGTCTGAGTATATTCCCCGAAACCGCCCGTCAATGGGTCATGGTCATCAGAGGAAGCCTCATGCGCAACGTCGCTATTATCAAAACAACGCTGTCATACGCAGTCGCGCTGGCGCTGACAAGCGGGGCGGCGCTCGCCGCCGAAGCCAGCCGCGCGCCCGCCGGAACCCTGGCGGACGGAGCCGCGGTCGAGGTGATCAGCCTGACCAACAAGCAGGGCATATCGGCCCGGATACTGACCTATGGCGCGACGCTCCAGTCGCTGTCGATGCCGGACAAGCATGGCAAGACTGCGGACGTGCTGCTCGGCTATGATGACCTCAAAGACTATGTCGACCATCCCAATTATTTCGGCGTGACCGTGGGCCGCTATGCCAATCGCATCGCGGGCGGTGCCTTCTCGATCGACGGCAAGGCCTATCAGTTGCCGCTCAACGACAAGACCAACAGCCTGCATGGCGGCGGCAAGGGTTTCGACAAGCAGGTCTGGAAAGTCGCCTCCGTCAAGAGTGGCCCGGTCGCGACGCTGGTACTGACATTGACCAGTGCGGATGGCGATTCGGGTTATCCGGGCAAGCTGGACAGCAGCGTCACCTACACGCTGGACGAAGCGGGCAATCTGGGCATCCTATTCGATGCCAAGACGGACAAGCCCACCATCGTCAACATGACCAACCACGCCATTTTCAACCTGGGTGGCGAAGGATCGCCGGACGGGGCGCTGGGCCATCTGCTGACCATTCCGGCCAAAGCCTATACCCCCGTCGATGAAGCGCTGATCCCGACTGGTGAACGCAAGCCGGTGGATGGCAGCGTGTTCGATTTCCGCCAGCCCCGCCGTGTGGCCGACGGCATTCGCGACGGTCGCGATCCGCAGATCGTATTCGGGCGTGGCTATGACCATAATTGGGCGCTGGACAAGGGGCTGACCAAGACCCCCGAACTCGCCGCCCGGCTGGAAGATCCGGTGTCGGGCCGGGTGGTTGAGGTGCTGACGACCGAGCCGGGCGTGCAATTTTATGCGGGCAATTTTCTCGACGGTACGCTGGTGGGCAAGGGCGGTCACCTCTATCGCATGGGTGACGGCATCGCGCTGGAGCCGCAGAAATTCCCCGATGCGCCCAACAAGCCCAATTTCGTGTCGGCGCGGGTCGATCCCGGCAAACCCTATCATCACGCGATGGTCTATCGCCTCTCGGTCAAGCGGTGAACCATGGCGCAGTGGCGGATGATCGCGCGCGATGGCGCCGACATGCTGGGCGAAGGGACTATATGGTCGGCGCGGGATGATGCGGTCTATTGGGTCGACATCCTTGCTCCCGCGCTCAACCGGCTGTCCCTGAAGGACGGCGCCGTCGAACGCTGGGCGATGCCCGAACCGCTGGGCTGGGTGGCCGAGCGGGCGGGCGGCGGCTTTATCGGCGGGTTCAAGAGCGGTTTTGCAGAGATCAGCCTCGACCCGCTGACCATCACGCCGATCGGTGACCCGGAACCTGACCTGCCGGGCAATCGCATGAATGATGGCAAGGCCGATGCGCAGGGCCAGATCTGGTGCGGCACGATGGACATGGCGGAGGAAAGCGACAGCGGATCGCTCTATCGCCTCACCCCCGATCTTGTCTGGCAACAGATGGATACAGGCTATCGCGTCCCCAACGGCCCGGCCTTTTCGCCCTGCGGCAAATGGCTCTATCATAGCGATACGGCCCGCCGGATCATGTATCGCTTCGCCCGGACGGCAGACGGAATTGCCGATCGGCAACCCTTCATTGCCTTCACGGATGCGGACGGTCATCCCGACGGCATGACCGTGGATGCCGACGGCCATATCTGGGTCGCCCATTGGAGCGGCGGGCGGATCAGTCGCTTCACGCCCGATGGCAGGCTAGACCGCGCCATCGCCTTGCCCGCGCGGCAGGTGACCAACATCTGCTTCGCCGGACCCGACCTGGATCGCATGTTCGTCAGTTCAGCCGCGATCGGTCTGGACGCGACGCCCTGTGACGGCGGCTTGTTCGAAGTCGATTGCGGCGTGCGTGGCTTGCCGACCCATCTATTTGGTGGCTGACGTTCGATCGACATATGGTTCGATAAAAGGCGATTGAACTGCGTGCCGAAATCTGCTTAAAGCACCTGGACAGCGTTGTCATTCCTTCTCCAAGACGTACAACGTTGCGATCCCGAACAGCCATAGGCGAACTGCACGCGCCAAAGGCTGTTCGGGACATTTTTCGCCACCTATGTTCGGTTCGCTGTCGGCTTATCCGGGCTATGGCCGACGCGCGGCGACCCGCACCGGCTTTCGCAGACCTGGCTCCGACAAAAGCAGCGTCGCTTGAGGGCGGAGAATGGAGACAGGGGCGCAAGCCCCTTCCCTGTGCGTGGCTTCCTGCTAAAGCGCCCCCATGCTCAATCTTAACGGTATCACCGTGCGCCTTGGTGGCCGCACCATCCTCGACCGCGCCAGCGCGGCGCTTCCCCCACGCAGCCGGGTCGGCCTGATCGGTCGCAATGGCGCGGGCAAGTCCACGCTGATGAAGGTCATGATCGGCCAGCTCGATCCCGACGATGGCAGTTGCGACATGCCGCGCGACACGCGCCTTGGCTATATTGCGCAGGAAGCCCCCAGCGGCACGGCGACCCCGTTCGAAACGGTGCTGGAAGCGGACAAGGAGCGCGCCGCGCTGATGGCGGAGGCCGAGCATACCGAAGACCCCGATCGCCTGGGCCATATCTATGAGCGGCTGACCAGCATCGACGCCTATACCGCGCCCGCCCGCGCCGCGCGCATATTGGTGGGCCTTGGCTTTGACGAGGAAATGCAGGGGCGTCCGCTCGACAGCTATTCGGGCGGCTGGAAGATGCGGGTGGCGCTCGCCTCGCTGCTCTTCTCCAATCCCGACCTGCTGCTGCTCGACGAGCCGTCGAACCATCTCGACCTTGAAGCGACGATGTGGCTGGAAAATTTCCTGAAAGCCTATCGGGGCACGGTGGTCGTGATCAGTCATGAGCGTGACCTGCTCAACAACGTCGTCGATTACATCCTGCATCTGGAGGGCGGCAAGGTCACCCTCTATCCCGGCGGCTATGACGCATTCGAGCGGCAGCGGGCCGAACGCCTGGCCCAGCTTGAATCGGCGCGCGTCAAGCAGCAGGCCGAGCGGGAGAAATTGCAGGATTATGTCGCGCGCAACTCCGCGCGCGCATCCACTGCGAAACAGGCCCAGTCGCGCGCCAAGGCGCTGGCGCGGATGCAGCCGATTGCGGCGGCGATCGAAGACCCCACGCTGGCGTTCAGCTTCCCCAGCCCGCCCGAACTGCGCCCGCCGCTGATCACCATGGACATGGCGGCGGTCGGCTATGGCGACACGCCGATCCTGCGCCGGGTCAATCTGCGCATCGACCCGGACGACCGGCTGGCGCTGCTGGGCCGCAATGGCAACGGCAAGACGACGCTGGCCCGCCTGATCGCGGCGCAACTCGCGCCCATGGAAGGGCAGATGCAAAGCTCGTCCAAGATGCAGGTCGGCTATTTCACCCAATATCAGGTGGAGGAACTGGACGTCACCGACACGCCGCTGGAACATATGACCCGCGTGATGAAGGGGGCAACCCCCGGCGCGGTGCGCGCGCAACTGGGGCGGTTCGGCTTTTCCGGCGAACGCGCAATCCAGAAGGTCGGGAGCATGTCCGGTGGCGAGCGGGCGCGGCTGGCGCTGGCGCTCATCACCCGTGACGCGCCGCATTTGCTGATCCTCGACGAACCGACCAACCATCTGGACGTCGACAGCCGCGAGGCGCTGGTGCAGGCGCTCAACGATTATAATGGCGCGGTGGTGATCGTCAGCCATGACCGGCACATGATCGAACTGGTGGCCGACCGGCTGGTGCTGGTCGATGGCGGGACGGCCCAGCCGTTCGACGGCAGCCTGGAGGATTATACCGACATCGTCCTGCGCAAGGCCGATGGCAACAGCAGCGGCGACGCGCCCAAGGTCGATCGCAAGGCTGACAAGAAGGCGGCTGCGGAATGGCGCGAAAAGCAGAAGGCGCTCAAAAACGCTGTCTCCCGCGCCGAAAAGGAAATGGCGGCGCTGATCGCCGAGCGCAAGCGGATCGACGCCGTGCTGTTCGATCCCAAGACCGCCACCGGGGCGGAAGCGAAGATGACGACCAGCGAACTGATGGTGAAGCGCGCCGCGGTGGAAAAGAAGCTGGAAGCGGCGGAGGAAGTCTGGATGGAAGCAGGCGCGGCGCTGGAGGCGGGCTGAAACCCCTTCAGCGCCCGATCAGGATGAACGGCGCCCAGATATAGGGCTGTGCCGCATCGGCCCGCCCTGACCGCATCAGCTTGCGCATCGCCTTCTGGAGCGCCACCGCGCGGGGTGTCCCCCGGTTGGCGGCTTTCACCGTTTCGAGCGTCACGAAAGCGCTGGCATCGTCGCGCACCGGCCAGTGCGATACCAGCAGCGATCCCGCCCCTGCATAGCGGAACGCCTGCGCCAGTCCCGAATAGGCTGGCGCCTGCGCGCTGTCGCCCGCCGCCGTGTTGCAGGCCGACAGGATCACCCAGTCCGCGCCGATCCGCATCGCGGCGACCTCCGAAGCGGTCAGCAGTCCGTCATCGCCGGTGCCGGGGGACGGCGGAGACAGGACCAGCGCGGGTTCGGTCACGCCCTCCATCTGGCCGCTGACCAGTCCGTGGGTTGCAAACAGGATGACGGAATAGGGCGCGAAATCTTGTGCGCGCAGCGCCGCTTCGCTCGCCTGCGCCCCGACCAGCAGGGTCGCGCGATCCGTGCCGAAGCGATCCGCCACGGCGCGCAATTCGGCGAGCGATCCGGGCAGGGACGGCAGTTCGGACAAGGCAGCCGCATCAGCCGTGCCGCCGCGAAAATAATGGTTCGCCGCGAGCAGCGCAGGTGCCGCTGGCCTGGTCCCGCTGGGAAAGGGGGCAGGTGCGCCGACGCCCAGGAAGCTCTGGTTGCGCATGGCGATCCGCTGTGGCGCCGCGGGGCCGGTGGCAAAGCCAGGCTGTACCTCGATCGCGAAGCGGCGGATCAGCCAGGGCGTATCCCGATCGATCGTAACGACAGGCCGTTGCGGCAGCATCGCGAAGGGCAGCGAGGCGAAGGCGCCGGTGGGCACGATCCGCAACGCCTTTGCCTTGCCCAGCCGGGCGAGGATGGTGGGCGTAAAAATCTGGGCATAGAGATCATGCGCAGCGGTCCGGTCGAACCCGCCGGGTGTCATCGTGCCGCGCAGCCGGTCGACCAGCGCGACCATGGCGGCGCGGCCCAACCCCGTGCGCTCCACGGTCGCGCCGTCTGCATCGACCGCCAGCAGATACACCCCGTCAAAGGCGGGCATCACCGCCAGCAAGGCTTCGTCCTGCGCCAATCCCGCGCGCAATGTCGCAAGGTCGGGCCGGATGCCGCCGCGCGCTTCGATCCAGCGGGGATAGTCGCGGGCGATGGCGGCCCGTTCGGCCTCGGCAATGGCCTCCACGGCGGAACGGGCGGCGCGCGCGGCGTCGACATCCTTGTCGGTCGCCAGCGCCTTGAGCAACGCGCTATCCGCCTTGGCCAGCGCCTTCAGCTTGTCCTGCAAGGTGCGGACCCGCGCGGCGAGCGCTGGATCGGCCACCAGCCGCTCTGCCACCAGCCTGTTGGCCTGGGCAATGCGCGATCCGGCCAGAATCGCCATGGCGTCCAGCGCCAGCGCCGGGTCGTTCGCCTGCACCGCGATCTTGAGGATGGTGTCGAGCGCAGCGCGCTGTTCCTCGTTCAGATCACCATCATCGTCGAGCGACTGGCTTTCGCGCAGCAGCCCGGCCATTTGCCGCGCCGCCGCGACAGCGCCGTCGCCCTGTGCCCAGGCGGCCATCATGGCGGCATTGGCCAGGGCGAAGGCAGGCGCGTCATCGATCTGCCGGGTTTCGCGCAGATAATCGGCGGCCGCGGCCCGCGCCGCGTCCTGCCGGCTGGTGGCGATCAGCGCGGGGACGAGCAGCGGATAGACACGCTGCCCCATGTCTCGATCGCTGGCGGTCGGGGTGCGGACGCGGTCCATCGCCGTGCGCGTACGCTCGATCACCTCCTCCGGCCGTCCCGACGCGGCACTGGCAACGGCGGCAAAGGCCAGCGCGCGCGCACCCTGCGGGCTATTGTCGCCCTCGATCGCCCGAAAACCGCGCTCCGCCTCCAGAAACAGTGGCTCGGCATCACTATAGCGTTCCATCGGCAACAGCACGCCAGCCATGTTATAGAGGCCGAAATGATAGAAGAGGCTCTTCGTCCCCACCGTCTCGCGCTTGATGGCGATGGAGCGCTCCATATAATCCAGGCTCTCCGCGCGTCGCCCCGTCCGCGCCAGCAGCAGCCCCAGCATTTCCAGGGACCGATGATAGCTGGGATGTTTGCGATCGACATGGTCGGTCGCGATATTGACCGCCAGCCGCGCATATTGTTCCGCCTCGACCAGCCGCGCCGCGCGATAGAGCATCTGCGCATAGGTGTAGGTCGCGGCCACCGTATCGGGATGATTGGGGCCAAGGCTGGTCGTGCGCGCTTCCAGGCTGGCGCGCTGGGCGTCGACGGCTTCGCCATAACGCCCCAGCCGCGATAGCGCCTGCGCGTGGGAAAAGGCGATGTTGGACTTGAGCATATAGTCCGCTTCGGAAAGCGCCTTTGGCCCGACGCGCGCGAAATAGCGGTCGGCATAGGCGCTGGCCTGCGCCAGCGTCTCCGCCCCGGCGGTGACGTCGCCGATGATCGACTGGACATAGCCCTTGACCGACATGCCTTCCAGCCAGGGGATGGGATAGGTGTCGCGGAACGGCGCGATCAGCGCCAGCCCCTTGTCCACATGGGCGAGGGCGGAGGGATTCTTGCCCTCGATCTGGTCCATGGACCCCAGCTTGATCAGGCCGACGCCCGCCAGCGGATGAGGGTGGTTGCCCACGCGCACCTTCATCGCCTTGTCGTGCAACGCGGCCCAGGCGTCGCGCGTCTTTTGCGACATCGACTGGGCGAAATCGTCATTTTCGAACAGTGTTGTGGCTTTTTCATCGAGCGCGCGCAATTGGGCGTGGCGCGGATCGTCGACGCGAAAGCCCGGCACGGTCTGGGCGACGCCCGGCAGCACCGGCATCGTCGCCAGCGCCAGCATCACGGCTATCCTGCCTGCCAAAAGCCCCATCGCCTGTCCCCTGACTCTGCCCCTACGGCATCCTTTGCGGGCGCGGGGGCTTTGGCGTCAAGTTACAAGCGTTCGGGCAGGACGATCATGCCAGCGTCAGGCGCCAGTCCCAGCGCAGCGGATCGCCATCCATGACATCGACCCCGCGCGCGATCAGGGCGTCGCGTATCTCGTCCGACAGGGCGAAATCCTTGTCGGCGCGCGCGGCGGCACGGCGTTCCAGTTCCGCTTCAATCTCTTCCGGCGCGATCTGCGCATCCTTGGGCTGGAGGCGCAGGTCGGCGCGGGTCAGGCTCATGAGGTTAAGACCCAGCGCCGCGTCGAAGGCCGCGATCAGGCAGAGTTTCTCATCCACCGGCACTTTCTTGAGCGCAATAGCCTCTTCCAGCAAAGGCAGCGCGCGCGGCGTCATCAGGTCGTCGCTGATCGCCGCGTCAAACTGCTCCAGCAGGGGCGCGAGTTTGGGGTGCATGTTGGCGCGCAAATAGTCGAGCCGGGGCGATTGCCATGTCACCCCTTCGGCGCGGGCCTTCAGACCCTCGACGCCCATGACCAGCCGCTTCAGACGGGTGAGTGCCGCGCCGACACCCTCCGCGCTGAATTCCAGTTCGCTGCGATAATGCGCGCCCAGGCAGAGCAACCGATAGGCCAGCGGATGCACGCCTGCGTCGATCAGCGAAAAGAGCGTGGTGAAACCGCCCTTCGACTTGCTCATCTTGCCGCTGCGATCGACCAGGAAATTATTGTGCATCCACCAGCGCGCGCCGGTGAAGCCCGCTTCGGCCGCGCCGACATCCGGGCCGCAGCAGGCGTGAAAGGCCTGATTCTGGGCAATTTCATTGGGATGATGGATTTCGCGATGGTCGATGCCGCCGGTATGGATGTCGAACGGATGGCCAAGGCGCGCCTGGCTCATCACCGAACATTCCAGATGCCAACCCGGCGCGCCCTTGCCCCACGGACTGTCCCATTCCATCTGCCGCTGTTCGCCGGGCGGCGACTTGCGCCAGATCGCGAAGTCGGACGGGTTGCGCTTGCCCGCGACCGGATCGATCCGGGCATGGGCGGCATCGTCCCGCCCGCCAGCCAGCGCGCCATAATCAGGCACGGTCGCGCTGTCGAAATAGAGGCCGCTGTCCAGTTCATAGCAATGTGCTGGCGCGATCCGCTCGGCAAATGCGATCATCTGCGGCACATAGTCGGTCGCGACCGTCCATTCGCTGGGCGCGATGATGTTGAGGTCGGCGATATTCTGCTTGAAAGCCTGGGTGTAGTGGGCGGCAATGTCCCAGATGCTCTTGGCGCTGGCGCGGGCCGCCGCCTCCATCTTGTCATCGCCCGCGTCCGCGTCGCTGGTCAGATGGCCGACATCGGTGATGTTGATGATGTGGGTGACCGACAGCCCCTTCCATAGCAGCGTCCGCCGCAAAGTGTCGGTAAAGACATAGGCGCGCAAATTGCCCAGATGCGCATAATTATAGACGGTCGGTCCGCAGCTATAGACGCGCGCATGATTGTCCTCGATCGGCGCGAACGGCTCGATCGTGCGGGTCAGGCTGTTGAACAGGCGCAGCGGCGCAGTGATATGCTGGTCGTCGAAAGCATTGCTCATGGGTGCAGCCATGCGACCAAGCGGCGCAGGCGTCAACGGGGCCGAAGGTCGAAAAAATTGCTTGAACTTGACCCAACGTCAAGCGGTAGGTCAGCGTCATGACGGATTATCTCGATATCGCCGCCGTCGTGCGGCAGGCTGGTGTTACCAGTCGGGCCTTGCGCTATTACGAAGCACGCGGTCTGCTCCACCCGTTACGCACCGGTTCCGGGCGGCGGCTGTTCGGCCCCATGCAATTGACGCGATTACACCAGCTTCTGACACTCAAGCGCGCCGGCTTCACCTTGGCTCAGATCGGGAAAATGTTTGCCGAGCCGATGCCAGACATAGGCGCATTGCTGCGTGCGCAGATGCAGACGCTGGATGACCAGGTCCGTCTGCTCGATCATGCACGCTATCATCTCGACCTAGCCCTTTCCCGCATCGCGCGCAGCGAGCCGCTCGATACCGCTATTCTCTGCTCGCTCATCAGGCATGGAGGCAAAGATATGGACGAGAAGGACTGGAAGAAGGTCACCGATCTGTATTTCAGCGCGCAGGCTGAAGCAGATTTTGCCGATGCGCAACAAAGTCTACCAACAGATTTTGATCAGGCCGCCTATGGCGCGCAATGGGCGGCATTGACCCAGAGGATCGCAGGGGCGCTGCCGCTCGATCCGGCCAGCGAACAGGCGCAGACATTCTATGACGAATGGCAGGCGCTGCTTGCGCCGTTCATGGCGGCGGCAACCCCAGCTATGCAGCAGGGGGTGGTGCATCTCTACGACCATATTGGCGAATGGGAGGATAATCAGACGCCTCCGTTCCCGTCGGACATATGGGATTTCATTCGCGCGGCGGGAGTGGCACGGACACAAGGCCGCGCTGGATTGTAATAAAATGTTGCGCCGGCCTCTGGCTCTTGTACCGGCGCGTTCCTCCGCCAATATGGTTGGTGCGGGCCGGGCCCCTCTGACGCGCTGGACTTCTCCCCCCCTAGTCCAGCCGTGATGTCGGACCGCATCGGGTGCGCCCGGTGCAGGTTTTGCGGCAATTCCCCCCTCATATGCCGCAGGAGACCGCACCGGGCCACTCGAACCATATCTTGATGGATGGAGTGACCTTACGTGAATAATCCCGTTCGTATGCCGGGCTATGGTGCGAGCCGCACGGCGCAGACCGACGCCGGGCTGCGCGCGCACATGCTGGGTGTTTTCCGCAATATGGGCCTGGGTCTGGTGATTACCGGCCTGGTCGCGGCGTTCATCGGCAATACGCCGGTGCTGGCCGCTGCCATCTTCGGCACGCCGCTCAAATGGGTGGCGATCTTCGCGCCCCTGGCCTTTGTCTTTTTCTTCAGCTTCCGCATCGAAAAGATGACGACATCCGGCGCACGCATGGCCTTCTGGGCCTTCTCCGCCGTGATGGGCGTGTCGCTGGCCAGCGTTTTTCTGGTGTTTACCGGCGGCAGCATCGCGCAGGCCTTTTTCTCGGCCGCCGTCATGTTCCTGGCCATGTCGCTGTGGGGATATACCACGCAGCGTGACCTGACGAAGATGGGCAGCTTTTTGATCATGGGCCTCATTGGCATCATCGTCGCCAGCCTGATCAACATCTTCATCGGATCGTCGGCGATGGCGATGGTCATCTCGATCCTGGGCGTGGTGATCTTCACGGGCCTGACTGCCTGGGATACGCAGCGGATCAAGTCGGAATATTTCGCCTATGCCGGCCATGAAATGGCGGCGAAGATGCAGGTGATGGGCGCGCTGTCGCTGTACCTGAACTTCGTCAACCTGTTCCAGATGCTCCTCAGCCTCACCGGCGAGCGGGAGTAAGCGGATGCGGGATCAAGCGGCCGTATCGGCCATGCTCTGCCCGGTCTGTCACGTCGGATTGGCGATGACGGACCGGCAGGGGGTCGAAATCGACTATTGCCCGCAATGCCGGGGCGTATGGCTGGACCGGGGCGAACTGGACAAGATTATCGACCGGGCCATGTCCGACACGGCTGCACCCGCCCGGCCAGCGCCCTTCGCGCAACCCAGCTACCGCCCGGACCGCGATTATCGCGACGACGGGCGGGGCTACCCGAAAAAGCGCAAGAAGAGCTTTCTGGAAGAGCTGTTCGATTGATGGAAAGGCCGGTCCTGCTGGGCCGGCCTTTTTCTTACACCCATACCCGTCATCCCCGCGAAGGCGGGGATCCAACTCACGCCAGTCGCGGGTCGGGAGATGGGTTCCCGCTTTCGCGGGAATGACGGAAATTTTGACACGCTTCACCAGCGCGCGATTACTACTGCCGCTGTAAAACACGAGAACATTGCTATCACCGCGCCGGGCCAGCCCGTATACGGCAGGGCTATCGCGAAACAGGCAAAGAGCGTAAGTAGCGCGGCTATTTTTTGGGCCCTATCGGCTTGCTTGATCTTGAAAAGCTCAATGCGCCGCACCCCAGCTCGGCCCCGTGCCGATCTCCACCCCAAGCGGCACGCTTAGCTTCACGCTCGGCTCGGCGGCGCTTTCCATGACGCGGCGGATCACCGCGCTGGCGGCGTCCACATCGCCCTCCGGCAGTTCGAACACCAGTTCGTCATGCACTTGCAGCAGCATCCTGACGCCCGGCAGCCCCGCTGCCTCCAGCGCCGGTTCCATGCGCGCCATCGCCCGTTTGATGATGTCGGCGCTGGTCCCCTGGATCGGTGCGTTGATCGCGGCGCGCTCGGCGCCCTGCCGTTCGTGCTGGATCGATGCGCGGATGCGCGGGAACCAGGTTTTTCGCCCGAATAAAGTCTCGGTATAGCCGCGCTCCCGCGCCTTCTCGATCGTTTCGTTGATGTAGATGCTGATGCCGGGGAAGCGCTCATAATATTTGGCGATCATCTCCTGCGCCTCGTCCGCGCTGATCTCCAGCCGTCCGGCCAGTCCCCAGCGGGAAATGCCGTAGAGGATCGCGAAATTGATCGTCTTGGCCCGGCCGCGCGTGTCGCGGTTTACCTCGCCAAACAGCTCCTTGGCGGTCGCCGCGTGAATATCCTCGCCCGCCGCGAACGCCTCTTTCAGCGCAGGCACGTCGGCCATATGCGCGGCCAGCCGCAGCTCGATCTGGCTATAGTCCGCCGCCAATATGACATTGCCGGGTTCCGCGACAAAGGCATGGCGGATCTGCCGCCCGACTTCGGTGCGGATCGGAATATTTTGCAGGTTGGGATCAGTGGAGGAAAGCCGCCCGGTCTGCGCCCCGGTCAGCGAGTAGCTGGTGTGGACCCGGCCTGTATCCTTGTTGATCTGGGCTTGCAACGCGTCGGTATAGGTGGATTTGAGTTTGGAAAGCTGACGCCATTCCAATATTTTGCTGGCGATCGGCGCGCCTTGCGCGGCCAGTTGCTCAAGGATGGTGACGTCGGTGGAATAGGCGCCCGACTTGCCCTTCTTGCCGCCCTTATAGCCCATCTTGTCGAACAGGATCGCGCCCAGTTGCTGGGTCGATCCGATCGCGAAGGGTTGCCCGGCCAGTTCGTGAATCTCCGTCTCCAGCGCGGCGATGCCAGCGGTAAATTCGCCCGACAGCCGCGCCAGATGTTCGCGGTCCACCTTGATCCCGCGATGCTCCATCCGCGCAATCACCGGCACCAGCGGACGGTCGACCAGTTCATAGACGCGGTTTGCGCCTTCATTGGCTACCCGCGTCTTGAACAGCTTCCACAGGCGCAGCGTCACGTCCGCATCCTCGGCGGCATAGGCGGTCGCCTTGTCCAGCGGCACTTCGGCAAAGCTGATCTGGCTCTTGCCGGTGCCGACGACCTCCTTGAAGCTGATGCACTCATGATTGAGGTGCGTGCGTGCGGCCTCATCCATGCCGTGGCCTGACAGGCTTTGACCGGCATCCAGGTCGAAGCTCATGACGATCGTGTCGTCGAACGGCGTGACGGCGATGTCGTGCCGCCGCAGCACGGTCATGTCATATTTCAGATTCTGCCCCACCTTCAGGACTGCATCATCCTCCAGCAGCGGTTTGAGCTTCGCCATCACGGTTGCCAGCGGCAGTTGCTCCGGCTTTTCGGCAAACATGTCGCGCCCGCCATGGCCGATCGGGATGTAGCAGGCCTTGTTGGGGCCGGTCGCCAGGCTCACCCCCACCAGCTGGCAGGATACGCAATCGAGCATGTCGGTTTCGGTATCGACCGCGACGATCCCTTCCGCCGTCGCCTGTGCGATCCAGCGGTCGAGCGCTTCTTCGCTGACGACGGTTTCATACAGGCTGCGGTCGATCGCCGGTTCCTGCGGCGCGACCGGGGTGGTGACGGGTTCCGGCACGCCGGAGGAGACCGCGGCCACCGCGACGGCGGCGGCTGGGGCGCCCAGCCGGTTGAGCAGCGTCTTGAAACCGTGATGCGTCAGGAAATCCTGCAACGGCTCCTTGGGAATACCCTTGAGCGCCAGATCCTCCAACGGTTCGGGCAGATCCATACTGTCATGCAGCGCCACCAGCCGCCGCGACAGGCGCGCCATGTCGGCATGGGCGATCAGATTTTCCTGCATCTTGGACTTCTTCATCGCCGGCGCTGCCTCCAGCGCCGCTTCCAGCCCGCCATATTCGACGATCAGCTTGGCCGCGGTCTTGGGGCCGATGCCCGGCACACCCGGCACATTGTCCACGCTGTCGCCCATCAGCGCGAGCACGTCGCCAAGTTGCTCTGGCTGTACGCCGAATTTGCCGACGACATAATCGGCCCCGCGCCGTTCATTCTTCATCGTGTCATACATGTCGACGCCCGGCTGGATCAGCTGCATCAGATCCTTGTCCGAACTCACGATGGTGACATGCCATCCCGCCGCAATCGCCGCCCTGGTATAACTGGCGATCAGGTCGTCCGCTTCATATCCCGCTTCCTCGATACAGGGGAGGGAAAAGGCGCGGGTCGCGTCGCGAATCATCGGGAATTGCGGGACCAGATCTTCGGGCGCGGGCGGGCGGTTCGCCTTATACTGGTCGTACATATCGTTGCGGAAGGTGTGCGACCCCTTGTCCAGGATCACCGCCATATGCGTTGGCCCTTCCGCCTTGCCCAGTTCCTCCGCCAGTTTCCACAGCATCGTCGTATAGCCATAGACAGCGCCGACCGGCTGGCCATGCTGGTTGGTGAGCGGCGGGAGCTGGTGATAGGCGCGAAAAATATAGCCGCTGCCATCGACGAGATAGAGGTGATTCTGGGTCATGGGGAAGGGGGATAGCGGGTTACGCATCCTCCCTCCAGTCGTCAGGTCGACAGAAAGTCCGGCGGCCGGACCCGATCAATCAAACCCCGCGTCACCGGCGCGTGCCCTTATCTCATTTCGGCTCGTGGTTCGCCGCGACGGCCTTTGCCACAGCCTGCATCAGCGCCCAGCGTTCCGGGATGGAAACGGTGGTGCTGCCGATCATCACGGCGACCGCGTAGCTGGTGCCATCAGGCGCAGTCATGATGCCGACATCATTATATCCGGTGGAGCGTGGCGGCAGATCCTGGCCGGTCCCGGTTTTGTGCAGATAGGACCAGCCCGGCGGCACCCCGCCCTTGATCCGCTGCGGCCCGGTCTTGGCTTCCGACATGATCGACAGCAGCAGGCGGGAAGATGCGGACGATAGCATATCGCCCTGTTTCAGCCTTGCCAGCGCCTGGACGATCGCGGCGGGCGCCGCCCCATCGGGCGGGCTGGCGAGGTAATTGTCCAGCGCCTTCACCCGCGCAGCCATCGGCACCCTTGCGCGGGCAGTGTAGAAGTTGCGGCCGATCGCATAATCCTGCCGCCAGTCGAGCCCCGCCGTCGCCGATTGCAGCAGCCTTTCGCCCGGACCAAAGCGGATGTCCTTGATCATCCGCCGCGCCAGAAAGCCACGCACGGCGTCCGGCCCGCCGACCGCGCGCAGCAGCGTGTCGTTGGCGGTGTTGTCGCTTTGCGTCATGGCCCGGCGCATCAGGTCGGAATAGCTGGTGGTCCAGCCGTTGGTCCCGACCATCGCGGCGGTCGGCTGGTGAAACAGGGTCAGGTCGTTGCGGGTGATGGTCGTGGTGTCCGCCAGGCGCAGCTTGCCCCGGTCGACAGCGTCCAGGAACGTCATCGCGACCCAAAGTTTGGACACGCTCTGCTGCGGGAACAGCGCATTGCCATTCCATGCCACGGTCCAGTCCGCGCCGATCCTGCGAACGGCGATGCCCACCTTGCCCCGGAAACTTTGCCCCAGATTGCGCACGACGCTGACCAGCGCGGGGGAGGGCGTTTCGGTCTGGTCGATGTCCCTGTAGGGCAGCGGCGGGTTGGCGACCTTGCGGATCGGCCAGGTGTTGGTCGTGGGCTGCACGCCCTTGGGCGCGGCGGCGGCAGCCTGCGCCGGGCGCGGTTCGGGGGCGCTTACGCAGGCGGACAGCGCCGCCATCAACAGGACCAGGCGCGCAGAACCGCCCCGGCTATCATTCGATCTCATTTCATTCCCCGCACTCTGCAAGTGCCATTTAGGGTCAGCCGCCCGGTTGGCGGGCAAGGCCGATGCGACGAATGATTCCACAAATGCGATGT
Source organism: Sphingobium xenophagum NBRC 107872 (assembly GCF_000367345.1). Taxonomy (GTDB): domain Bacteria; phylum Pseudomonadota; class Alphaproteobacteria; order Sphingomonadales; family Sphingomonadaceae; genus Sphingobium; species Sphingobium xenophagum. Next base: position 22,916 of record NZ_BARE01000021.1, on the reverse strand, counting down.
AAGGAGGCTTAACGGGGAACCGGCACGAAACCGCTTCCGCTCAGTTGCGGTTAAGCGGCGCAGCGGCAATAGGGCGGCATGATGGACAATGGCATGGACAGGCGGACGCTGCTCGGCGGGATGCTCGCGGCGAGCGGCCTGATGTGGAGCGGGACGGCGCAGGCCGCGCCCTTTACCTCGCGCCGGATCGCGGTGACGGTACGGGGGGCAGGGCGGGACGTGCTGCTGATCCCCGGCCTTGCCAGTGGTCCGGGCATCTGGAACGGGGTGCTGGGCGCGATGCCAGGCTATCGCTTCCATCTGGTTCAGGTGCGCGGCTTTGCAGGGTTGGCGGCGGATGCCAATGCCAGCGGCCCGCTGGTTCAGCCGCTGGCCGACGAAATTGCCCGCTACATCACGGTCTCTGGCCTGAAACGCCCGGCGATCGTGGGGCATTCGATGGGCGGCACGCTGGCGATGATGGTGGGGCTGAAGGGCGTGGCTGGCCGGGCAATGGTGGTCGACATGCTGCCAGCCGGGGCGGCGATTGTCGGCGGCACTGCCAGCGGCCTTGGCTTTCTGGCGGACCAGCTTGGCGGCTATCTGACCGGGACAGTCGCGGGGAGACGCTATCTGGCGCAGATTGTGGGCCAGGCGCCCGGCGCCAGAGGCAGCGATCCCGAAGTCATTGCCAACGCCCTGCGCGATCTGGCCAATATCGATCTTGGCCCGCAACTCGCGCGACTCTCTATCCCGCTTGAGATAGTCTATGCGGTCGGCGCGGACCGGGAGCAGGCAGCGGTCATCACCAGCCGGTTCCGCAGCGCCTATGCCCCCAAGAAAGATGCCGTGCTGCGCGCCATTGGCCCCAGCGGTCATATGGTGATGGCGGATCAGCCTGCACGCTTTCAGGCCGCACTCGGTGCTTTCCTCAAGGATATTTGATAGGCGTCAAAGCGTGGTGCGAGCGAGAGGGCTAGGGCGGAAATCGGATGCGCTTCCAGCGTCTCCCTCCTCCACCTTGAGGCGCGGCGCCGACCCGGCGACCGCGCCATTTTTTTACGGCGTCAGCACCGTGTCGACCGCCTTTTCCAGCATGTCGGGATAATCGAGGGTATAATGCAATCCCCGGCTTTCCTTGCGATGGAGTGCGGAGCGCACGACCAGCCGGGCGACTTCCAGCAGGTTGCGTAATTCGATCAAGTCCGGCGTGACGCGGAAATTGCCGTAATAATCATCGACCTCCTGCGCCAGCAGGGCGACGCGGTGCTGGGCGCGTTCCAGCCGCTTGGTGGTGCGGACGATGCCGACATAATCCCACATGAAGCGACGAATCTCTTTCCAGTTATGCTGGACGATGACTTCTTCGTCGCTGTTGGTCACGCGGCTTTCGTCCCATGGCCGGATGGGCGGCGGGGCGGGCAATTCGTCCCAGTGACGGCGGATATGTTTGGCGGCGGCTTCGCCGAACACGAAACATTCGAGCAGCGAGTTGGACGCCAGGCGATTGGCGCCATGGAGGCCGCTTTCGGTCACTTCGCCCGCGGCATAGAGACCCGGCAGGTCGGTGCGGCCATCCAGGTCGATCACCACGCCGCCGCAGGTATAATGTTGCGCGGGGACGACCGGAATCGGCTCCTTGGTAATGTCGATGTCCAAGTCCAGCAGCCGGGCATAGATGGTCGGGAAATGCTGCCGCACAAACTCTGGCGGCTTGTGGCTGATGTCGAGATGGACGTAATCGAGGCCCAGCCGCTTGATTTCATGGTCGATGGCGCGGGCCACCACGTCACGCGGGGCCAGTTCCTCGCGCGGGTCGAAGCGGGGCATGAAGCGCTCGCCGCCGCCGGGTACGCCAGGCGGCAGTTTCAGATGCCCGCCTTCGCCGCGCACCGCTTCGGTGATAAGGAAATTCTTGACCTCCAGATTATAGAGGCAGGTCGGGTGGAACTGGTTCATTTCCATGTTCGACACGCGGCAACCTGCACGCCAGGCCATGGCGATGCCATCCCCGGTCGCGCCGCGCGGGGCAGTGGAGAAAAGATAGGTGCGGCCCGCGCCCCCGGTGCACAGGATCGTCGCCTTGCCCAGCAGCGCATCGACATGCTTGGTCTTCTTGTTGAAGGCATAGACGCCCCAGACATGGCCATCGCCCGAATAGCGCTCGCCATGGCGGGAGGTGATGAGGTCGATCGCGATCAGATCGTCGATCAGGGTGATGTTGGGATTGGCGCGGGCGGCCTTCAGCAGGGCGACCTGCACCGCATGGCCGGTGGCATCATCGACATGGACGATGCGGCGATGGCTGTGCCCGCCCTCGCGCGTCAGATGCCAGCGATCGCCGAAATCCTCACCTGCGTTGAACGGAACGCCGAGTTTGGCGAGGCGCTCGATCGCGGCAGGCGCTTCGGACACGACGAACTCGACCGTGGCGCGATCATTGAGGCCAGCGCCCGCGACCATCGTATCTTCGACATGCGCCTCGAAACTGTCACCGGCGTCGAGTACGGCGGCAATGCCGCCCTGCGCCCAGTTGGTCGACCCACCATCGAGCGCGCCCTTGGCCAGCACCAGCACCTTGCGATCCTGCGCGAGGTTGATGGCGGCCGTCAGCCCCGCAGCGCCGGAGCCGATGATGATGACGTCGTGGGTTGTTGTGGGCATTATGTGGTCTTGCTGCTTCTTATTTACTCCCCTCCCGCAGGCGGGAGGGGGTGATTGAAGATTGCGGCGTTACCGCAGAATGACAGTTCGCGTCAGGCCGACTTTCTTTCGATGACAGTCCAGTCGGGCCGATAGCCGTCTATTTCCCACAAATCATGGCGAAAACCGGTAATGCTGGCAGCAAGTTCGATCGGAATGTCGAAAATGAAATCTACTTCTGCGCTTCCGGCATCTTCACTTTTCTGGTCCAAAAACAGCTTGTCCTTGATAGGCAACAATTCCGGGGGTGGATTGCCGGAAATCGAAAGGTCATGCAGCGATTGCTGCGCATCATGGACCACGCTCCACAGCTCAATTCCGTCGTCAGCGCCGTGTGTGGCGCTATACATTAAGCCTTCATGCAATTGGCAGCTGATGGCGCGCTTGGTTGGAAAGGATGATTTAACGGGCTGGGTGGCTGCCCATTCAAAGTCGTTGGACCATATTATGCTCCAGCCATTACGCAATTGAACGGCCGAAAAAGGGCTTTCATTTGCCTCGTCGGCTTCACCGGTATCCCGGAATCCCAAGGCATCCAGCATCGTTGCTTTTTCGATGGCGTCAAAAGCCAGCCACGAGATTTTAAAGCCCACGATCCTTCTCCTTCAAAATCACGCCGCCGCCGTCAGATTGAGGAACACATCCTCCAGGTCCGGGTCGCGCGTCACGACGTCGACGATCGCCAGGCCGCTGGCCTGCACGGCGCTGAGCACCTGGCCCGCATTGGCGCGGTCCTTGAGGTAGGTGATGGTCAGCGTGCGGTCGCCCGATCGTTCGACCTTCTCGAAACAGGGGGCGTCGGGCGGGGTCGTAATGTCGCGGTCCACGGTCACCTGCACCACCTTTTCCTGCGCCATGTCGACCAGTTCGCGGGTCGGCTTGTCGGCGATCAGGCGGCCATGGTTGATGATGCCGATGCGGTCGCACAGTTCCTCGGCCTCTTCCAGATAATGGGTCGTCAAGACGATGGTGACGCCCAGCGCATTGAGTTCGCGCACATAGGCCCAGAGTTGCTGGCGCAATTGCACGTCGACGCCCGCAGTCGGCTCATCGAGCACCAGGATCGGGGGGGAATGGACCATCGCCTTGGCCACCAGCAGGCGACGCTTCATGCCGCCTGACAATGTGCGGGCATAGGCGTGCGCCTTGTCCTCCAGATGAACGGCACGCAGCAATTCCATCGATCGGCGCTGACCCTTGGGCACGCCATAATAGCCGGCCTGATTTTCCAGCGTCTCGAAGGGCGTGAAGAAGGGGTCGAACACGATTTCCTGCGGCACGATGCCGATGGAGTTTTTCGCGTTGCGCGGATTGACGTCCGTGTCGAAGCCCCAGATGCGCGCTGTGCCCGAGGTCTTGTTGACCATGCCCGCCAGGATATTGATCGTCGTCGATTTGCCTGCGCCATTGGGGCCGAGCAGACCGTAAATCTGGCCGCGCGGGATCGACAGGTTCATGCCGTCGAGCGCGCGCTTGCCGCCCTTGTAGATTTTGGTGAGATTGCGGATCTCGATGGCGGCCTCTGGGGCGGATGCGGGCGTGTCGGTCATGGCTCCACTCTATGGTGATCCGGCCGGGCAAAGGGAAGGGGTCAGAATTCGTCCGCAATGTCCATGAGGCCAAGCAACTTGCGCGGAGCGACCTGACGCCAGCTTTCGCGCAGCCGTTGCGCCACATGGTCCCAGTCCGTGTCGCCAAGGTCCAGCCGGATGCCGACCCATTCATTGCCGAAATAGGCGGGGCGGTAATAGCGGGCCGGATCGGCTTCGATCAGGCTGGCCTGTTCTTCTGGCGCGGTGGTTTTGACCAGCAGGGCAATGATGCCGTCGCCATGATGGTCGCGGGTGAAATAGGCGAATTTCTTGCCCTTGACGATGCCGAAGCAGGGCATGCCGTGCGAAACGATCTCGTCCGCCTGCGGCAGGGCCAGCGCGCTTTCGCGGACCTTGTTGAGCAGCCAGTCGGGCTGGCGCTCGCGGGTGACGAAATCGGCCAGCGTGCGGGAATAGAGCTGATGTTCGGCGATGAGGATGCGGGCGGCCAGGCTGTCGGCGGTGTCGCCGGGCAGGATAGCGACGGCGGTCTGGCCCAGCACCGGGCCATCGTCCAGTTCGGCGGTGACGATATGGACCGAGCAACCGGCATGGCTGTCGCCCGCGTCGATAGCGCGCTGGTGGGTGTCCAGCCCCTTATATTTGGGCAGCAGGCTGGGGTGGATGTTGAGCATTCGGCCTTCCCAACCCGACACGAATTCGGGCGACAGCAGGCGCATATAGCCCGCCAGCGCCACATATTGCGCGCCCGCCGCGCGCAGCTTTGCGTCGATGATCCGGTCGAATTCCGCGCGCTTATGGCCTTTATGGCTCTGGCCGAAGGTGGGGATCCCCTCCGCAGCGGCCAGCGTCAGGCCAGCGGCATCGGGATCGTTGGCGGCGACCAGTATGATCTCATAGGGGCAGCTTTCCGCCTTGGCCGCATAGAGCAGCGCCGCCATGTTGGACCCGCGACCGGAGATCAGGACGCCGACTTTTGCCTTTTGCATAACAACATCCGTTCGGTTCGAGCGAAGTCGAGAACCCTGGCGCGACCGTTTCTCGACTTCGCTCGAAACGAACGGAGGGGGTGATTTTAGCCCAGATGCGTCGCGCGCCAGTCGGCCTTGCCGCTCCATGTCTCGACCGAGCCGCGGACGGTGCAGCCCTTCTCGCCCGCCTGGACTTCGCCGATGCGATGGACGGTTTCGCCCGCGGCTTCGAGCGCGGTGGTGACGCCTGCGACATGGCCTTCTTCGACGCTAAGCACCATGCCGATGCCGCAGTTGAAGGTCCGCGCCATTTCGCCCGGTTCGATATGGCCCTGCGCCTGGAGGAAGGCCATCAGGCGCGGCTGCTCCCATGCGTCGGCATCGACCATCGCATGGCAGCCGTCGGGCAGGACGCGCGGGATATTTTCCAGCAGTCCGCCGCCGGTGATGTGGGCCAGCGCATTGATCATGCCGGCGCGGACCAGGGGCAGCAGGCTTTTCACATAGATTTTGGTGGGCGCCATCAGCGCGTCGATCAGCAAAATATCCTGATCGAAAATGGCGGGGCGGTCGAGCTTCCAGCCCTTGTCGGCGGCAAGGCGGCGGACCAGCGAGAAACCGTTGGAATGGACGCCGGAGGATGCCAGGCCCAACAGCACGTCGCCGACCTTGACCCGATTGCCGGTCAGCGCCTTCTGCCGTTCGACCGCGCCGACGCAGAAGCCCGCCAGATCATAGTCGCCCGGCCCGTACATGCCGGGCATTTCGGCGGTTTCGCCGCCAATCAGCGCGCAACCGGCGATCCGGCACCCCTCGGCTATCCCGGCGATGACACGTTCGGCGACGCCGCTTTCCAGCTTGCCGGTGGCATAATAGTCGAGGAAGAAAAGCGGCTCTGCCCCCTGGACGATCAGGTCGTTGGCGCACATGGCGACCAGGTCGATGCCCACGCCATCATGGCGATCATGGTCGATCGCAAGCTTCAGCTTGGTGCCGACGCCGTCATTGGCCGCGACCAGCAGCGGATCGTCATAGCCTGCGGCCTTCAGGTCGAAAAAGCCGCCAAATCCGCCAAGTTCGGCGTCTGCGCCAGGGCGGCGGGTCGCCTTGGCCAGCGGCGCGATGGCGCGGACGAGGGCGTTGCCCGCGGCGATGTCGACGCCAGCCTTGGCGTAGCTGTAGGATTCGTTCTCACTCATGGGGGAGCGCCCTAGAGCAAAGGCGGGCAAAACGGAACCTTCGATCTTGGCGGCATCATTGCACATCCGTTCGCCCTGAGCGACATCGAAGGGCTTTACCGAGCGTAGCGGAGTGCTTCACTGCGTTCAGCAGAGGGCTTCGACTTCGCTCAGCCCGAACGGTAGGGGTGAGGGGCCTTGAAGGTTGGCGCTTGGCATCCTGGGCAAATCCCGCCAAAAGGCGCTCGTGAGCCTGAGCCAGACCCTTAACCGCCTGCCGTTCCAGCCCGGCGCGCTGCTGCGCGCCGTGTCGCGCCCGGTCCAGATCCTCCTCGCCATCGCGATCGGCCTGATTGCCGCAGCGCTGTTCGCGCAGATGGAGGGGGAGCGGGGCGTCCCGCCGATCGCCAGTGGCGGCGATTTCGAGGTGCGCGGCGTCAAGGTCGATGTCGTCGCCAAGGATGCCGACAGCGCCCGCTATGCCGGGTGGCGGATGGCGCAGCGGCAGGCGTGGCGGATGCTGTGGACGCGCACCCATGGCGGCGGCGGCGCGCCGGCCCTGTCCGATTCGCAGATCGAGGCGATGGTTTCGGGCATAGAGATTGATTTCGAGCAGGCCGGACCGACCCGTTATGTCGCGACATTGGGCATATTGTTCGACCGGGCGCGTACCGGGCAATTGCTGGGCGTGTCGGGCAATGTCATGCGGTCGCCGCCGCTGCTGGTGATACCGGTTCTGTGGGATGGCGGATCTGCGGTGTCCTATGAACGGACCAATGAATGGCAGAAGGCCTGGGCGCGGTATCGCACCGGCGACAGCGCGATCGACTATGTGCGCGTGGCCGGGTCGGTCGCGGACCCGATTTTGCTGACGGCCGGGCAGACCGGGCGGCGCGGACGCCTGTGGTGGCGGGTGCTGCTCGACCAATATGGCGCGGCCGACGTGGTGATCCCGATCGCGCGGCTGGACCGCGCCTATCCCGGCGGCCCGGTGACCGGCACCTTCACCGCGCGCTATGGCCCGGACAACAGCCTGATCGGCAGCGTGACGCTGCGCGCGTCCAATGCCAGCGGCGTTGCGCAGATGCTGGACGAGGGCGCGCGGCGGATCGACGAAATGTATATCCGCGCGCTCAATGATGGCCGCCTGCGCCCCGACCCGTCGCTGATCATCGAGGAGCCGGTCGATCCCGACGCGCTGGCGATCGAGAATGCGACCGATACGGTGATCGAGACGGACGATCTGCCGACGGCGGCCAGCACGAGCGGCACCAGCAGTTTCGCGATCCAGTTCGACACGCCCGATGTCGGGTCGATCAGCGCGGGCGAATCGGCGGTGCGGGCGATCCCCGGCGTGCGGTCGGCATCGACCAGCAGCCTGGCGTTGGGCGGCACGTCGGTGATGCAGGTCAGCTTTGACGGCACGGTGGATATGTTGCGCAACGGGTTACAGGCGCGCGGCTATACTGTCAGCGTATCGGGCACCACCCTGCGCATCGTGCGCAGGCAGGCGCCGCAGCCGACGCCGCCATCACAGCAATGAGCCAGATCAGCCTGCCTTTCGACTGGCAAGGCGCGGCCAGCGGCGGAGATTTTCTGGTCAGCGACGCCAATGCCCAGGCGGTCGCCCATCTGGAACGCTGGCGCGACTGGCCGCTGTCGGTGAGCGTGCTGACCGGGCCGCCCCTGTCGGGCCGATCGACGCTGGCGCGCCATTTCACGCAGATGAGCGGTGGCAGCGTGATCGACGATGCGCAGGGAAAGGACGAACATGCGCTGTTCCATGCCTGGAACGAGGCGCAGACGAGCCGCCAGCCATTGCTGATGATCGGCCATGCGCCCCCCGCCAGCTGGACCGTGGCGCTGCCCGACCTGCGATCGCGGCTGGCCGCTGCGCCCCATGTCGCGATCGCCGAACCGGACGAGGCGCTGGCGCGCGCGCTGATCGAGCGCCAGTTGGGCGCGGCGGGGGCACGCTTCGCCGCCGACCTGCCCGACTGGCTGTTGCGCCGGATAGAGCGTAGCTATGGCGCAATCGCGGCGGTTACGCGGCTGCTCGACCAGGCGGCTTTGTCATCTGGCCGTAAGATTTCCATCTCAATGGCAAAAGACTGCCTGCAAGGCGCTGGCTATCTGCCTATAGTAGCGCCTGACCCTTCCCTCGATCCATGCGAGTGATCCCAGTGGCCGAAGCCGATCCCGCGACCAGCCTGACCCAGCCGATGGGTCGCTATTTCAACCGTGAGCTGTCCTGGCTGGCGTTCAACCAGCGCGTGCTGGAGGAGGCGATGAACCGCGCCCATCCGCTGCTGGAGCGGTTGCGCTTCCTGTCGATTTCCGGCGCCAATCTGGACGAATTCTTCTCCGTCCGGGTCGCGGGCCTCAAGGGGCAGCAGTTGCAGGACGTGGACATGTGTTCGGCCGACGGGCTGACCGCGGGGCAGCAATTGACGGCCATTGCGGCGGAAACCGACCGGCTGATGCAGGCGCAGCAGAAGGTGTGGGGCGTCGTCCATAGTGAGCTGGCGCAGGTGGGGATCGAAGTGGTCGGCCCGACCAGTCCGATCGATCCACTGAGCGAAGCCTGGCTGCGGGACCATTTCCTGAACCAGATCTTCCCGATCCTGACGCCGCAGGCGCTGGACCCGGCCCATCCCTTTCCCTTCATCCCCAATCAGGGCTTGTCGATCGTATTCGACCTGCAACGCCTGTCGGACAAGCAGCCGATCCGTGAACTGGTGATGATCCCCGCATCGCTCGCACGCTTTGTCCGCATTCCCGGCGAACCGGCGCGTTACATGGCGCTGGAGGCGGTGGTGCGGCGTTTTTCGGTGGATCTGTTCCCCGGATATATGGTGCGCAACAGCGGCGTGTTCCGCATCATCCGCGACAGCGACATCGAGATCGAGGAAGAGGCCGAGGATCTGGTCCGCCACTATCGCAGCGCGATCAAGCGCCGCCGCCGGGGCCGCGTCATCCGCATGGAGATAGAAGAGCGCATCCCCGAACCGGTCGAGGAGATGTTGCAGGACATGCTTCAGGGCCATGAGGCCGTGGTGGTCGAGGTGGAAGGGTTCATCGGCATCGGCGACCTGTCCGGCGTCGTCGAGGAGGACCGGCCCGACCTGAAATTCGAACCCTATGCGCCGCGCTTTCCCGAACGCATCCGCGAATATGGCGGCGATTGTTTCGCCGCGATCCGGGCGAAGGATATTGTCGTCCACCATCCCTATGAGGCGTTCGACGTCGTCGTCGCGTTCCTGAAGCAGGCGGCGGTCGATCCCGATGTGGTGGCGATCAAGCAGACGCTCTATCGCGCGGGCAAGCAGTCCGCGATCATCCGCGCGCTGATCGACGCGGCGGAGGCGGGCAAGTCCGTGACCGCCGTGGTCGAATTGAAGGCGCGGTTCGACGAAGAGCAGAACCTGATGTGGGCCGACGCGCTGGAGCGGGCCGGCGTGCAGGTCGTCTATGGCTTCATCGACTGGAAAACCCACGCCAAAGTGTCGATGGTGATCCGGCGCGAGGGGGATCAGTTTCGCAGCTACTGCCATTTTGGCACCGGCAATTATCATCCGGTCACGGCCCGCATCTATACCGATCTGAGCTTCTTCACCGCCGATCCGGCCTTCAGCCGGGATGCCGCCGCGTTGTTCAACTATATCACCGGCTATGTTGAGCCGCAGGGGCTGGAAAAGCTGGTCATGTCACCGCGCAGCCTGCGCGATCATCTGTGCGCGATGGTGGATGCCGAGATCGACCATGTCCGCGCCGGTCGCCCCGGCACCATCTGGGCCAAGATGAACAGCCTGGTCGATCCGGCGCTGATTGAAAAACTCTATGCCGCCAGCAATGCCGGGGTGCAGATCGACCTGATCGTGCGGGGCATCTGCTGCCTGCGCCCCGGCGTGCCGGGCATGTCGGAACATATCCGGGTCAAGTCGGTGGTCGGCCGTTTTCTGGAACATAGCCGCATTGCCGTGTTCGGCAATGGCAAGGCGCTGCCCAATAACGGCGCCAAAGTCTATATCAGTTCGGCCGACTGGATGCCGCGCAACTTCGACCGGCGCGTCGAATTCCTGGCCCCGATCGAAAATCCGACCGTGCATGACCAGATTTTGGACCAGGTGATGGTCGCCAATCTGATCGACAGCGAACAAAGCTGGACGCTCGACAGCACGGGGCATTACACCAGGCTCGATCCGGGCGACAAGCCGTTCAACCTGCACCGCTATTTCATGACGAACCCGTCCCTGTCGGGGCGGGGCGCGGCGCTGGACAATGAAGCGGTGCCGACTTTGCGCCTGCGCGGGCGGACCTGAGCCTGATGAATTCCATGCTCAGCCGGGTCCGCGAAGCGGCGCATACGATGACGATGTCGGCGCAACCGACGACGGGTCGCACCGCGATCATCGACATTGGTTCCAACAGTGTGCGTCTGGTGGTGTATGACGGGCCGCGCCGTATCCCGTTCATCCTGTTCAATGAAAAGGTGATGGCGGGGCTGGGCGCGGCGCTGGCGCGGACCGGACAGATCGAGCCGGAACCGATGGAGCGCGGACTGCGCGCGGCCGAACGCTTTGCCCATCTGTGCCGGCAAATGAAGGTTGCCGATATTCGCTGCGTGGCGACCGCGGCGGTGCGGGACGCGACCAACGGGCCGGAATTCATCGCCCGCGCTGCCGCCATGGGGCTGACGGTGGAATTGCTGTCGGGCCGGCAGGAAGCAGTCGGCGCGGCGATGGGCGTGCTGTCGGGCATTCCGCATGCCGACGGCATAGTCGGCGATCTGGGCGGTGGCAGTCTGGAACTGGCGCGGATCAGGGACGGGCAGGTGCATGACACCATATCCCTGCCGCTGGGCGTACTGCGCCTGCCGCAAATCCGCGCCAAGGGGCCAAGGTTGCTGGAACGGCAGGTGGCCAAGATGCTGGCCGATGCCGGGTGGCATCAGGCGCCTGACCTGCCATTCTATCTGGTCGGCGGGTCGTGGCGGGCGCTGGCGCGGTTCGACATGCAACTGACCCAGTTTCCGCTGCCGGTGGTGCATCAATATGAAATGCCCGCGACCCGCGCCGAGCAGCTGATCCGTATCGTGTCCCATGTCGATCGCGCGCGGTTGAAGGAAATTCCGGGCATGAGCGGGTCGCGCGTGCCGACGCTGGGCGATGCGGCGGCGTTGCTGTCGGTGGTCGTGCGCCAGTTGCGATCGAGCCGTCTGGTCGTGTCCGCCTATGGCCTGCGCGAGGGATTGCTGTTCGAAGGGCTGCCGCCCGAAATTCGTGGCGAAGATCCGCTGCTGGTCGCAGCCGAAGCGGAGGGGGAGGCGCAATCGCGGTTTCGCGGCCATGGCGACCGGATCGAACGCTGGATCGCCCCCCTGTTCGCCGATGATGTGCCCGCCGCCCGCCGTATCCGCCGCGCTGCCTGCCTGCTGGCCGATGTCGGCTGGCGCGCCAATCCCGATTTCCGCGCCGAACGGGGCATGGAGATTGCGCTGCACAGCAATTGGGTGGGCATCACCGCGGCGGAGCGGGCAATGCTGGGGCAGGCGTTGTTCAGCCATTTTGGCGGCGGCACGGCGATCGCGCCGGGGCTGGAACGGCTCGCCAGTGCCGAGGCGCTGCACCGGGCGATGCTGTGGGGGCTGGCGATCCGACTCGCGCAGCGCCTGTCTGGCGGGGTCGAGCGGCCGCTGACCCATACGCGGCTGACGTTGCGGGACGGGCTGTTGCTGCTGGAACTGGACAGCGACGATGTGGCGCTGGGCGGCGAAGTGGTGGAACGGCGGTTGCGGCATCTGGCACAGACGCTGGGCGTGAAATATCGGCTGGTGCGGGGTGAGGGGTAGGGACTTCAACAGGTTCGTCATGCCGGTGGACGCGGGGATGACGGACCGAGCAACATGCCCGCACTGCCCACCTTCCCCTGCCGCGTAATCTTGGCTAAGCCCCGGCGATGACATCTTCTCCCGCGCCGCTCAGCCGATCGCTCTTTGGCTTTTCGATCTTTTATGGCGGCATGGTCTGCATTGCGGGCGTGCTGGGCAACAAGCAGGTCACGCTGGGGCCGGTATCGGCGATCGGGCCAGCATTGGGGCTGGGTCCGCTGGCGGTGGAGGCGGGGATTTTCGCCTTCCTGCTGCTGGTGACGATTTCCAGCGCGGTGGCCGAGCTTCATGGCCGCGCGGTGGCCAACCGGCTGGTGCAGATCGGCTTCCTGCCGCTGATCGCCTCTATCCTGCTGTCGGTTCTGGTCCTGGCGGCTCCCGCTGCGGGAGATATGGACCCGGCCCGCGCCCAAGCCTTTGCCATGATGATGGGCGGTACGCCGCGCATCTGGGCGGGCGGCATCATCGCCTATGGCGTGTCGCAGACATTGAACGTCACCCTGTTCGCGATGCTCAAGGGGCGGGAGGGCGGTCGCCTGCTGTGGCTGCGCGCGGCGGTGGCGAGCATCCTGTCGCAGATCGCCGACACGCTGCTGTTCGTGACCATCGCCTTTTACGGCGTCTTTCCGATCGGCGAGTTGTTGCTGGGGCAGATGCTGGCCAAGGTCGTGCTGTCCGCATTGCTGGTGCCGCCGGTCATTTATCTGCTGGTGGCGCTGGGGCGGCGGCTGGACCGCTGAGGGCGGCGGCAGTCGACCCCGGCAATGTGCGACAGTAAGCCGAACATATGCACGATAATGGCGGAAATGGATTAGTTAGCTAACTAATCGAATTGTAATGCGGTGTTGCGCGGCGTTGGGGGCCTGGCTTCGGTAGCTTCGGGGGCGTTGGATGATGCCGGTTGGCGCGCGAAGCGGGCGGGCGCGCGTCGCTTCTTGCTCCACGCCTGCTTTGCCCCTATGCGCCCGCGCATGACCAGTTCGCATGATCCCGTCCCGGCGCTGCTCGCCAAGGCTGAAACCCTCGTCGAGGCGCTGCCCTATATGCAGCGCTATGCGGGCAAGACCTTTGTCGTGAAATATGGTGGCCATGCGATGGGCGACCCGGAAGCGGCGCGCGATTTTGCCGAGGATGTCGTGCTGATGAAGGCGGTCGGCATCAATGTCGTCGTCGTCCATGGCGGCGGGCCGCAGATCGGCGCGATGCTCAAGAAGCTGGGCGTCGAATCGGAATTTATCGGCGGGCTGCGCGTGACGGACGCGGAAACCGCCAAGATCGCCGAAATGGTGCTGGCCGGTTCCATCAACAAGGAAATCGTCGGCTGGATCGCTGGCGCTGGTGGCCGGGCGGTCGGCATTTCGGGCAAGGATGGCGGGCTGGTCGTCTGCGAAAAGGTGCTGGGCAAGCGTGAGGCGGACCCCAATTCGGGGATCGAGCGCAATGTGGACCTTGGCTTTGTCGGCGATCCTGTGAAGGTCGACCGGCGTATCCTGGATACGCTGACGCAGGACGGGATCATTCCGGTCGTCGCGCCGGTTGGCATCGGCGCGGATGGCCATACCTATAATGTCAACGCCGACACGATGGCAGGCGCGATCGCGGCGGAACTGGGCGCGTCGCGCTTCTTCCTGCTGACCGACGTGGCAGGTGTGCTGGACAAGAACAAGAATCTGCTGACCGATCTTGATCCCGCCGCGATCGAGGTGCTGCAACAGGATGGCACGATCAGCGGCGGCATGATCCCGAAGCTGGAAACCTGCGTCAAGGCGGTCGAGGGCGGGGTAGACGCCGCCGTCATTCTGGACGGGCGGGTGCCGCATGCCATGCTGCTGGAAATCTTCACCAAGCGCGGCGCGGGCACGCTGATTCGCAAATAAGCCGTCACCTGCACCCTGTCCGGAGAGCCGATCCATGTCGCTGACCCAACTTCTAGTCCCGACCTTTGTGCAGATGCTCAATCGTCTGTCCACCTGGCTGGAGAAGGCGGATGGTTCCACCGGCGATGCACTGCTGTCCGCGCGTCTGGCGCCCGACATGTTCCCCCTGTCGACGCAGATCCGCTTCGCCTGTGTGCAGGCGCAGGAAGCGATGTGTCGACTGAAGGGAGAGGATTTTCCGGATTCGCTGGGCGCGTTGCGCGATGAGGGGCGCAATGGGGCGGAGCATCCCGGTTCGATCGCGGATGCCAAGGGCCGGATCGCGCAAACCCTGGCGTTGCTGGAGGGGCTGGCCCCCGATGCGCTGGATGCCGCCGCTGGCACGATGATTGCCCATGCGCTGCCCAACGGGATGATTTTGGATCTGACCGCCGAACAATATGCGCGCGACTGGGCGCTGCCCCAATTTTATTTTCACCTGATGACGGCCTATGCGATCCTGCGGGCCAATGGGGTGGAACTGGGCAAGGCGGACTATGTCGCGCACCTGTTCCCCACTATCCGGCCGGGAACGATGCCGACCGCCTGATCGGGGCCTGTCCCGGCGCGGCGAACGCCCGGTCAGCATTGCGCCGATGCGATCATGCGCCGCTTCGGCCCGATACCCTATGTGCCTGTGATGCCCATGCCAGCCAGGAAAAAGCTTTCGGAAAGCGTGCGGCGATGCTTGTCCCCCGGCCATCGGACGGGGTAGAGAGAGGCAATATTTTTCGGAGACCTCATGGCCTACGCGCTTTATCAGATCATCGTCATCCTGCTCGACGTGCTGTGGTGGATCATCATCATTCAGGCCGTCATGAGCTGGCTGATCGCGTTCAACATCGTGAATATGGGCAGTGATTTCGTCCGTACCGTCATGACCGCGCTCGACCGGATGACCGCGCCCATCTATAATCCCATTCGCAAGGTCATGCCCGATCTGGGCGCTTTGGACCTTTCGCCGATGGTCGTGCTGCTGGCGATCCTGATCATCCGCCAGGCTGTGTTGCCGCCGCTGTTCGGGCTGGTGTGACGGTCTGGAGCCAGACGGGCGACGACCTGATCCTGGCCGTCCGGCTGACCCCCGGCGCATCGAAGGCAGCGATCGGCGGCATATGGACGGATGAAAAGGGCGCGCAATGGCTGTCCGCCCGCGTGACCGCCGTGCCGGAAAAAGGGCGGGCCAACGACGCGCTGGTCGCCCTGCTCAGCAAATATCTCGACTGGCCCAAGGGGGCGATTTCGCTGGAATCGGGGGACAGCAACCGGCTAAAGCGGCTGCGTATCCGGGGCGGCGCACAGCCGCGCCTGATCGCCATCATAGAAGAACAGGTTGACGTGACATGACCATCGGCAAGATCATCGACGGCAAGGCTTTTGCGGCGGGGCTGCGCGACAAGGTGGCGGAGGGCGTGAGCGCTTTCGCCGCGCAGGCGGGGCGCAAGCCGGGTCTGGCCGTGGTGCTGGTGGGCGAAGACCCGGCCAGCGCGGTCTATGTGCGCAACAAGGGCAAGATGACGATCGCCACCGGCATGGAAAGCTATGAGTTCAAGCGCCCG
This sequence comes from Sphingobium xenophagum NBRC 107872, assembly GCF_000367345.1. Classification (GTDB taxonomy): domain Bacteria; phylum Pseudomonadota; class Alphaproteobacteria; order Sphingomonadales; family Sphingomonadaceae; genus Sphingobium; species Sphingobium xenophagum. The sequence continues at coordinate 7,167 of NZ_BARE01000021.1, read as the reverse complement.
GCGAGCATCGGCGCGGACGATCTGCTCGACCTGATCGAGGAGCTGAACCATGACGAGCGGGTCGATGGCATATTGGTCCAGTTGCCGCTGCCCGATCATATCGACGAGAGCGCCGTTCTGGCCGCGATCGACCCGGCCAAGGATGTCGACGGGTTCCATGTCGTCAATGCCGGCAAGCTGGCGACGGGGCAGGAGGCGCTGGTCCCCTGCACGCCGCTGGGCTGCATCATGCTGCTGAAGGACGAACTGGGCGACCTGAGCGGCCTGGAAGCGGTGGTGGTGGGCCGGTCGAACATTGTCGGCAAGCCGATGGCGCAATTGCTGCTGGCGGAAAGCTGCACCGTCACGATCGCCCATAGCCGCACCCGCGACATTGCGAGCATCGTCCATCGCGCCGACATCGTCGTCGCTGCCGTGGGGCGGGCCGAAATGGTCAAGGGCGAATGGATCAAGCCGGGCGCGACGGTGATCGACGTGGGCATCAACCGGGTGGCCGATACCGAGGATGGCAAGAGCCGGATCGTCGGCGATGTCGCGACGGCGGAGGCGCTGGCCCATGTCCGCGCGATTACGCCGGTGCCGGGCGGCGTCGGGCCGATGACGATCGCGGTGCTGTTGCGCAATACGCTGGTCGCGGCCCATGCCCGCGCCGGGCTGGCGAAGCCCGACGGGCTGTGAGGGTGCGCCCGACGCTGCTGGCGCCGCTGCTGGTCTTGGGCGCGGCGGTGCTGGTCGCGGCGAAACCGCCGATGCGCTTTCAGCCCGATCCCAGTTCCGTGATCGCCGCCGAAATCGCCTTTAGCCGGCTGGCGCAGGAGAAGGGGCAATGGACCGCCTTTCGCGCCACGGCCGACGATGATGCAGTGATGTTCGTGCCGCAGCAGGTGTCGGCGAAGGCGTGGCTGAAGGGGCGGGCCGACCCGCCAGCGTCGGTCAAATGGTCGCCATCCGTCGTCTATGTCTCCTGCAACGGCAATCTGGCCGCCAGCACCGGCAACTGGACCCGGCCCGATGGCGCGGTCGGTTATTTCACGACCATCTGGCGGCGCGACAAGAAGGGCGCCTGGAAGTGGATCGCCGATCATGGCGACACGCTGGCCAAGGCGCGCGAGGCGCCGGAATTTCTGAGCGGCAAGGTGGCGACATGCAAGCGGCCCGCGCGCGGCGAAGGCCCGCCGCAGGATGGTCCGCCAGCCGCAGGAAAGGACGCGCCGCTGCCCCCGCCCGACGAGAGCCTGCTCTGGTCGGCGCAGGTTGCGCCCGATGGCGGCCGCCGCGTCACGGTGCGGATGTGGAATGGCAGCGACTATGATATTGTGATCGACGACAGGGTAGGGCCGGCATCATGACCGAATTGTTCATTTCCGCCTTCGTCACCCTGTTCGTGGTGATCGACCCGCCCGGCTGTGCGCCCATCTATGCCAGCCTGACCGGCGGCGCGACGGTGGCGCAGCGCAAGGCGATGGCGATCCGCGCGGTCGGCATTGCCGCGGCGATCCTGCTGGTGTTCGCGCTATGGGGCAAGCAGTTGCTGGGCGTGCTGGGGATCGCGCTCGACAGTTTCCGTATCGCGGGCGGCATCATGCTGTTCATGATCGCGATGGACATGGTGTTCGAAAAGCGCACCCAGCGGCGCGAGGACCGGGCACAGAAGATCAGCGCCGAAGAGCGGCATGTCGAGGATGTGTCGGTATTCCCGATGGCAATGCCGATGATCGCCGGGCCGGGATCGATCGCTACCGTCATGCTGCTGATGTCGCGCGCCGATGGCATGGGCGAGCGGATGGTGGTGCTGGGCGCTGTCGTCGTAACGCTGATGCTGATGCTGGGCGCGTTGCTGGCGGCGGGGCCGCTGATGGCGCTGCTGGGCCACAGGATAGAGGCGGTGATCACCCGGTTGCTGGGCGTGCTGCTGGCCGCGCTGGCGGCGCAGTTCGTGATCGACGGGTTGAAGGCGAGTTTTTAATCCTCCCCGGCGCGGGGAGTTCAATAGAGTCACGTGCCTCTGTTGAACAGGCGAAGCCTGACGGAGGGGGGCGCCTGATTGCACGCCCCCTCCACCACTTCGTGATCCCCCTCCCCTTGCAGGGGAGGATGAGTTGTTAACCCCGCACGTCGGCTTCGGTGACGGGGGCGATCTTGATTTCGACGCGGCGGTTGGCGGCCTTGCCCTCTTCGGTGGCGTTGGACGCGATCGGCTGGGTTTCGCCATAGCCGCGCGTACCGATGCGGGCGGACTGGACGCCGCGACCGATCAGATAGTCGGCGACGGAGCGGGCGCGCCGTTCCGACAGGGTCTGGTTGTAGGCGTCCGACCCGTCGCTGTCGGTATGGCCCAGCACGTCGATATAGGTTTTGGGATATTGCGCCAGCACGCTCGCGACGTCGTTGAGCGTCGGCTGGAACTGGGGCTGCACATCGGCGCGGTCATAGCCGAAGGTGATGCCGGAGGGCATGCGCAGCAGCAGATTGTCGCCGTCGCGAATCACGTCGACGCCCGTGCCGGCGGTTTCTTCGCGCAGCTTGCGTTCCTGGGCGTCCATATAGGCGCCCACGCCCGCGCCCGCGATGGCGCCAATGCCAGCCCCCAGAATCTTTTCGGTCCGGTCATTGCGCCCGCCGACCAGATCGCCCAGCAGATAGCCGCCCAGCGCGCCGCCGATGCCGCCGATCGCGGCCTTGGAAATGGTGCGCTGACCGGTGTTGGGATCGGTCGTGCAGGCGGTGGTGGCCAGCATCGCGGCCAGGCCTGCCGCGCCGATGATGCGGTGAGAAATCTTCATGATCCTGATCCCTTGTCTTTCCTGAATCTCGTTTTGGCGCCCGTATGAGCCGAATAACCCCAAAATCACCGAGCTATGTGTTTGTTCCACAAGCGAACTGAACGGGCGATGATGGGGATGTTGTGCAATTGAAAGAATAACGGTTATAGGAGGTCGCTGACCGCCATGGCCACGATCCCCCTTCCCAATCCGACGCCCTTTCCCTGGGCCGATCTTTTCATCATTCTCGCCCTGGTGGCGTTGAACGGTATTTTCGCGATGTCGGAGCTTGCCATCGTATCGGCGCGCAAGCCGCGCTTGCAGGGGCTGGAGAAGGCCGGGCGCAAGGGCGCGGCGACGGCGTTGCGGCTGGCGAGCGATCCGGGCAAATTCCTGTCCACCGTGCAGATCGGCATCACCCTGATCGGCATTGTCGCTGGCGCCTATTCGGGGGCGAGCCTGGGCGGCCCGGTCGGCGAGCGGCTCTATGCGATGGGCCAGAATCTGGGCATAGGCCTGTCGTCCAATGCCGCGGAAAATCTGGGCTTTGCGCTGGTCATCGGCTTTACCACCTATGCATCGCTGATCATTGGCGAACTGGTGCCCAAGCAATTTGCGCTGCGTGCGCCCGAACCGATTGCGGTGATCATGGCCGGGCCGATGCTGTGGCTGTCCAAGGCGACCGCGCCGGTCGTGTGGGTGCTCGACGGGTCGAGCGCGCTGATCTTCAAGCTGTTGCGGATGAACCGCGAATCGGAACAGCATGTGACCGCCGAGGAGCTGCATCTGATCGTCGCGGAGGCCAGCAGGTCGGGCGTGATCGAGGAAAGCGAACGGGCGATCATTTCGGGCGTGGTGCGGTTGGCCGACCGGCCGGTGCGCGAGGTGATGACGCAGCGCATGGATGTCGACTGGATCGACATTGCGGCGGATGACGCGACGATTCGCGCGCGATTGCTGGAAACGCCCCATACCCGGTTGCCGGTGGGGCGCGGATCGGTGGAGGATATTGTCGGCATCGTCCAGGCGCGCGACATCATGAGCGCGCTGTTCCGGGGCGAGACGCTGAATGTCGGCGCGCTGATGCGCAAGGCGGAGGTGGTGCCTGACCAGGTCGATGCGATGGACGCGCTGGAAGTGCTGCGCCGGTCGGACGTGCCGATGGTGATGGTGCATGACGAATATGGTCATTTCGAGGGGATCGTGACCCCGGCCGACCTGTTGTCGGCGATTGCGGGCCATTTCGCGTCCGACCGCGACGCCTATGACGAACCCGACGTGGTGGAACGGGAGGATGGCAGCCTGCTGGTGTCGGGGCAGATGCCGATCGACCAGCTGGCCGATCGGATCGGCATCGACCTGTCGGAGGATCGCGATTATGCGACCGTGGCGGGCCATGCGCTGTGGCTGCTCAAGCGCCTGCCGGAAGTCGGCGATTTCGTCGACGATCAGGGTTTCCGTTTCGAGATTGTCGATATGGACGGGCGCAAGATCGACAAAGTGCTGGTCGCAGAGCGCTGAGGCGCGGGACAATCGGTTGCCGAAATACTAACATTCGTTATGATTGTCTCCAAAGGAGAGGATCATGCGATTTACCGAACAGGATTATCTGGCCTATGTCGCCGCGTTCAACGCGCGCGACTACAAGACGCTGGAAACGTTCTTTGCCGACGATTTCGCGTTGGAAAATGCGGGGTTCAAGGTCCAGGGAAAGGCGGCGTTCCGCGAATTCTATGCGTTTTTCCATGACTATATCCGCGAAACCGTGCTGTTCCGCGGCTTTTATCCGGGCCAGGATGGCTTCGTCGCCCATGTCGTCATCCGCTTTGAAGGGCTGAAGGATCTGACCCCGGCCGTGCTGGCGGAAAAGGGTTATCCGGGCATGACGCCGGTCAATCGTGGTGGCAGCGCAGATGTGGAGTTTCTGATCCTCTATCTGCTCGATGCGGACGGACTGATCCGTCATATCAAGGGCGCGGTCTGGGTGCCGGAGCGCTGAGCGACGATCAGTCCAGCCTTTTTACCCAGAATTGCATCGGGTGGTCGCTTTCGGCGGCGTCGCCCCTGTCCTTCCAGCCAAACTGGCCGATCAGCCCATCGACCGGCGCAAAGCCGCGCTTGCGCCAGAAGGGGTCGAGCGGACTGTAGCCAACGGGGCGGGCAGGGTGATCGGCCGGGCGGATGACGGCGCAGAAGGCCGCGATGGAAAAGCCAAGGTCGCGCGCCCTGGCTTCGCGCCGGTCGAAAAAGGCGTGGCCGATGCCATGGCCGCGCCATTCGGGCAGCAGGACCGATTCGCCGAAATAATAGACATGGCCAATATCCATGCCGCGCGCGCGGAAGGGGGCGGCGAAGGCGGCGGCATGATCGGCCATAGGCGCGGCGGTGGCGGCGCCGACCAGCCTGTCGCCCTGATCGGTCCTGGCAAAGGCGCCGACGACCAGCGCGCCGGGGCTGTCGGCATAGGCGGCCAGATAATCGCGCTCATAGGCGCGGTCCCCGTCATAGAGATAGGGGAAATCCCTGAACACCGCGATGCGCAGGTCCGCCAACGAATCGAGCGCGGCACCCAGTGCCGCGCCCGTCAATTCGCATATGTCGACCGGCGTACCGATCGGGCTTTACTCGGCAGCGTTCGCTGCCGGAGCTTCGCTCGCATTGGCAGCGTTGCCCGCTTCGGCTTCGGCGGCGTTCGCGCCTTCGGCGGCCGGCGCAGCGTCGGCAGCTGGCAGCGGCAGGTTGGAACCCTGCGTGTTCATCCAGGCGATCAGGTTGGCGCGATCGACCGGATTGCCAAGGCCCGCAAAGGTCATCTTGGTGCCAGGCGCGAATTCACGCGGGCTTTTCAGCCAGTGATCGAGATTTTCGAAGGTCCAGCTGCCGCCCTTGCCGGACAGCGCCGCCGAGAAGGCGAAACCGGCCTTGCCCTTGCCGATTTCCTCGCCGACCGTCGCATACAGGTTGGGACCGATGCCGTTGGCGCCGCCCGACGTGATGGTGTGGCAGGCGGCGCACTTGGCAAACACCTTCTCGCCCGCTGCGACGTCCGCGCTGGCCAGCAGGGTGTTGAGGCCGGGGCCGGAAGCCGCGCCTTCGCCTTCAGCCTCGACGCCTTCGATCGCATAGCCCATCGGTTCGGGCCGTTCGTCATGGAAATATTTGGAACTGACGATCGCGCCGCCGAGCGCGATAATGCCAGCGAACAGCGCCCAGCCCGCTACGGTATTGAAACGATCGCCCATTTCGCTCGATTTCCCTTGCATTTCTGTTCGGGCGGCTGTCTTGGCGCCCCCTCTTGGCCGTTGCCATAATGGCGGACACGCGAACGTGCAACCCGGCTTGACACCACAAATGCGCAGGGGCGTGTCGCGCTTGCGCCGCCGACGCTTGCGCGGCCCCGCGCAACTGCCTAAGCGCGCAGCCATCCATGGAAAACTATCCCGCCCCCGCGCGCGCGATTGTCGCGCAACTGGCTGAAAAAGCCGCCGCCGACCCGGCCCGCGCCGTCGCCTATCAGGGCGCGCCGGGGGCCAATTCGCATCTGGCGGCGCTTGGCTATGCGCCCGATTGCGTGCCTTTGCCCTGTTTCGCATTTGAGGATGCGATCGATGCCGTGCGCAACGGCCAGGCGGAACGGGCGATCATCCCGATCGAAAACAGCCTGCACGGGCGGGTGGCGGACATGCATTTCCTGCTGCCCGAATCGGGCCTGTCCATCGTGGACGAATATTTCCTGCGCGTGCGCCATTGCCTGATGGCGCCGGACAACAGCCCGGTCAAAAGCGCGATCAGCCATCCCCAGGCGCTGGGCCAATGCCGCCATTATCTGCGCGAACGGGGCATCCAGCCGGTCGCCTATGCCGATACGGCGGGCGCAGCGGCGCTGGTGGCGGAAACGCGCCTGCCCGGCGAAGGGGCGATCGCGCCGTATCTGGCGGCGGAGATCTACGGCCTGCGGCTGATTGCGGAGAATATCGAGGATAGCGACGATAATGTAACGCGCTTCCTGGTGCTGGCGCGCGCGCCGCGGATGCCGGTCGCCAATGTCGGGCCGGTCATGACGACTTTCCTGTTCGAGGTGAAGAATGTCCCCGCCGCGCTCTACAAGGCGATGGGCGGCTTTGCGACCAACGGCGTCAACATGACCAAGCTGGAAAGCTATCAACGCGGCGCGAGTTTCGCCGCGACGGAGTTTTTCTGCGATATTGAAGGCATGCCGGGCGACCCGGCGGTCGACCGGGCGCTGGCGGAACTGGAATTCCACACCAAATGGGTGCGGATGCTGGGCAGTTATCGGCAGGCGCGGCCCAGAACTTAGGGGTGCGCAATCGATCACCCTCCCCTTGCAGGGGAGGTGTCGGGCCGCAGGCCAGACGGAGGGGTGTCGCCGTCTCGATAGGGTAAC
>NZ_BARE01000022.1 GCF_000367345.1 Sphingobium xenophagum NBRC 107872 | reverse complement strand
GGGGCAGGCGCGCGATCAGTTCGCGCGCCAGTCGCATATAGGCTTCCGACCCCGAACAGCGGAAGTCATAGATTAACGCCGGGACGCCATGGCTGGGCGCTTCGGACAGGCGCACATTGCGCGGGATGACGGTGGAGAATACCAGATCGCCCAGGCAGGCGCGCACATCGTCGGCAACCTGATCGGTCAGCCGGTTGCGCCGGTCATACATAGTGAGCGCCACACCCATGATCGACAGGCTGGGATTGAACCGGCCCCGGATGCGCTCCACCGTCTGGAGCAGTTGCGACAGCCCTTCCAGCGCGAAAAATTCGCACTGCAACGGCACCAGCAGCGATTGCGCCGCCACCATCGCGTTGATCGTCAGCAGGCCGAGCGACGGCGGACAATCGATCAGGCAGATGTCCCATCGACCTGCCGGGGCTTCGGACAAGACCCGTTCCAGACGGTGCGTACGCTCTTCATATTCGATCAGCTCAATCTCGCAGCCGGACAGATCCTGCGTCGCGGGAACGATGTCCAGCTTGGGCACGCGGGTCGCGACAATGGCGTCCTCCAGCGCGCAATTACCGACCAGAAGATCATAGCTGGACTGCGCCCGATCCGCCTGCATGACGCCCAGGCCGGTCGACGCATTACCCTGCGGATCGAGATCGACCAGCAACACGCGCAACCCCGTGGCCGCCAATCCCGTGGCCAGATTGATGGCGGTGGTGGTTTTGCCCACGCCGCCCTTCTGATTGGCGATGGCGATGCAGATCATGCGCGGCCTTTCCTCCTGGCGACGGGTTTGACGGATCGGGCGATCAGGATGGCGCTATCGGCATCCGTTACGCTGGCTTCCATGTGGAAGTCACCTTGCCACGATGGGAGCACCGCCTCCAGTTCATTTTGCGCATTTCGTCCCTTCGGCAGCACCCATAGCGTTTTTTCATTCGCCAGATGCGCCGCGGACGACAGAAGTTTAGGCAAGGGCGCATAGGCACGCGCGCTTATGACCGCCGCTGCCGTTGGCGGAACCGCCTCGACCCGGCCACCGAACACATGCGCGCGCTTGAGCCCCAGTTCGTCGATCACGCCGTCCAGAAATTCGATCCGCTTGCGCCGCGATTCCACCATCATGACTGGCCGCGTAGAAAGGCAGGCGATGACGATGCCGGGCAGCCCCGCACCAGAACCGAGATCATACCAATCCCCCTCCCCTGCATCCTCCGCATGGCGCAGCAATTGCGCGGAATCCACGATATGCCGCGCCCAGACATGGGGGCGGGTCGATTGGGCGATCAGATTCTGCTCGTCCATCGCGGCCAGCAGGATCGCGACATAGCGCTCCAATCGGTCCCATGTTTCACGTGAAACATCGAATTGCGTATCGAGCCAGGCCCGCGCTTCATCCTCCGTCACGCGGCCACCCGGCGGACGTGAACAAGGATTGCTGCCAGTGCCGCCGGGGTGATACCCCTGATCCGCCCAGCCGCCGCGAGCGTATCGGGTCGCGCCGCATCGAGCCGTTCGATCATCTCCGTCGACAGACCGCCGATCCGTGCAAAGTCGAAATCGGCGGGAATCATCACCCGCTCGTTGCGGCGCATGTCGGCAATCTCGGCATCCTGCCGTTCGAGATAAGGGGCGTAATGGGCGTCCTCCAAAATTTCGGCGCGCAGATCATCCGGCGCATTGCGCAAGCCGGGCACCAGTTCGAGCAACAGCGCCTCGTTCACCTCAGGGAAGCGCGCCCATTCGAACAGGCTGCGCCGCGCGCCATCCTGCCGAACCGATGCCCCAGCACGGGCCATTTCCGTGGCGGTCATCATGCGCGCCAGTTCGGTTTCGATGGCCAGACGTTGCGCCGCGCGACTCCCCAACCGCGCCTCTCGCACCGAGCCGATCAGTTCATGCGCCAGGCCAATCGCCCCCAAACGGGTTTCTGCATTGTCGGCGCGGAGGCGTAGTCGATATTCGGCGCGCGCCGTCAGCATGCGATAGGGTTCCGTCACACCCTGCAAAACCAGATCGTCGATCATCACGCCAATATAGCTGCTGGCGCGATCAAGGACCAAGGCCGCCTCCCCGCGCGCTCGTGCCGCGGCATTGGCGCCGGCGACCAGCCCCTGCGCCGCCGCCTCCTCATAGCCAGTGGTGCCGTTAATCTGTCCGGCGCAGAACAGGCCGGGGATGGCGCGTACTTCCAGCGAGGAATCCAGCGCGCGCGGATCGACATGATCATATTCGACGGCATAGCCCGGCACGACGATCTCGGCCTGCTCCAGCCCGCACATGGAGCGGACCATCGCAACCTGCACATCGGTCGGCAGCGATGTGCTGATGCCATTGGGATAGACCAGCGGATCGTCCAGCCCCTCCGGCTCCAGAAAAATCTGGTGCCCGTCACGATCGCCGAAGCGCTGAATCTTGTCCTCGATCGATGGGCAATAGCGTGGCCCCCGCCCCTCTATCGCACCGCTGAACAGAGGCGACCGCCCCAGCCCGTCGCGGATGATCTGGTGGGTGCGTTTACTGGTGCGGGTGATCGCGCAGGCGAGTTGCGGCAGGACGCGACCATCCGATAGCGGGGACATGGTCCAGTTCGCGCCGTCGGAAGGCTGCGCCTCCAGTTGCGCCCAATCGATCGTGCGACCATCGATGCGCGGCGGCGTGCCGGTCTTGAGCCGCCCGATCGGCAAGCCGATCTCGCGCAGCTGAAGGCCAAGTGTCGTGGCCGCGCGCTCCCCTACGCGACCGCCGATCTCGCGCTCGTCACCCCGGAACAGCTTGCCGCCCAGAAACGTCCCGGTCGCCAGCACGATGGCGGGGGCGGACAAGAGCCGCCCGTCCGCCAGCTTCAGCCCGGCAACAGTCTCCCCGTCGAGCAGCAATGCATCCGCCTCACCCTCGACGATCGTCAGTCCCGGCTGCGCGTCGAGCATCTGATGGATCGCCGCGCGATACCGCTTGCGGTCGGCCTGAACGCGCGGCCCCTGTACCGCTGCGCCCTTACTGCTGTTCAGCATGCGATAATGGATTGCAGCGGCATCGGCGGCGCGGGCGATCAGTCCGTCCAGTGCGTCGACTTCGCGCACCAGATGGCCCTTGCCCAGACCGCCGATGGCCGGGTTGCAGGACATCGCGCCCACGGTCGCCCGTTCAAAGGTGAGCAGCGCCACCGTCGCGCCTTTGCGCGCTGCGGCAGCGGCCGCCTCACACCCGGCATGGCCGCCGCCGACCACGATCACATCATAGCTTGTTCGCATGGTGCCGCCCTTATCAGAAAGGGGCGCGCGGAGCAAAAGCGTTCCACGTGGAACATGCCGCTCATTTGCCGATACAGAAGCCTGCAAACAGCCGGTCGAGCATATCCTCGGTTCCGGCCTGCCCGGTCAGCGCGTCGATCTCTCGCCGCGCCTGTCGCAACTCCTCGGCCAGGATCAGCAGGTCATGCGCGCCAGCGGCGGAATCGAGAAACGCCGCAATATGGCCAACGCGCTGGCGCTGTCGCGCGTGCAGCGCATAATCGCCCTCGCCCGGCAGCATGTGCGCCGCGCGCTCCAGCAGCAACGCCACCAGTGCGTCCATCCCTTCGCCCGTGCGCGCGGACAGGCGCAGGCCCGGACGCGCCGTCGTGCCGTCGCGGTCGCATTGCGCGGCGATCAGCAAAGCATCGTCGCGCGGTGCCTCTGCATCATCGCCCAGCCACAGGATGATATCAGCCGCCGCCAGCGCCGATCGCGCCCGGTCGATGCCGATCGCCTCAATCGCGTCGCCTGTCTCGTCCCGCAGTCCCGCCGTGTCGGTGAACAGGAAGGCGACGCCGCCGATCGCTGCAGGCACCTCGATCCGGTCGCGCGTCGTCCCGGCAATGTCGGATACGATCGCGGCATCTCGTCCGACCAAGGCGTTGAGCAGGGTCGACTTGCCCGCATTGGGCGGCCCGGCCAGCACCACTCGTACGCCGTCCCGCAACCGCTCGGCAGACGGCGCGGCGAGCATAGCGGCGACATCCTGCGCAAGGGCGGTGATGCCCGCGCCGATCCGCGCCTCGATCGCGGCGTCGGGCACATCATCCTCATCGGAGAAATCGAGCGCGGCTTCGGCCATCGCCGACAGGTCGAGCAGGGTCGCACGCCAGCCTTCTATCCGTCGGGAGAAATGCCCTTCCGCCATCATCAGCGCGGCGCGGCGCTGTTGCTGGGTTTCGGCGGCCAGCAGGTCCGCCAGCCCTTCCACCGCATTCAGGTCCATCCGGCCATTGACGAAGGCGCGACGGGTAAACTCGCCCGCTTCGGCGCGGCGCAGCCCCGGCATCGCCGCGAGCGCCGCCTCTACTGCCGCCACGACGGCGCGGCCGCCATGGCAGTGCAACTCGACCAGGTCTTCGCCAGTGACGGTTGCCGGACCGGGGAGCCACAGGGTCAAGGCCCGGTCGAGCGGCGCATCGTCCTGCGGGTCGACCAGCAGCGCAAGGCTGGCGGCGCGCGGTGGCGGGACGCGGCGGGCCAATCGTTCCAGCGCGGCGCGGGCGGCGGGACCACTGACGCGGATCACCGCAATCCCCGCGGGCGGCGCACCGCTCGACAGGGCGAAAATCGTGTCGGTCACGGTCGGTGGCGTGGCTTATTTCTTCTCGGTGCCGGACATGCCCGACAGGCCGATATTCATCATCTGCTGGAACAGGCGCACGCCCGCATCGCCCATGGGGGAGAAGCTTTTGAACAATGTTTCCATCTGTTCGGCGCTGCCGACGCCCTCAAACCCTTCCAGCATCGTCTTGATATATTTGTCGTGAATCGGGGTCACGTCCGGCAGGCCCAGGAAAGCGCGCGCTTCGGCCGGGCTGCAATCGACATCGACGGTCACTTTCATGTTCAAAGCCCTTCCAGCGCGGAAAATTCCGTTGCGCCCGTCATGCCGCAAGTGGGGCGGTCATGGCAAATATTTTGGGCGATACGCCCGTTGCGCGGCCTGTCGATCAGGCCAATATGGGCCGGGCACAACAGTTGGAAGGGATTCCCATGGCAGGCTTTATTTCCGTCCCCACGCTGGAAGAGGACGGCGCATTCGACGCCTATGTCGCCAAGCCGGCAGAGGACGCCACCGCCGCGATCGTCGTCATTCAGGAAATTTTCGGCGTGAATGAAGGCATCCGTCGCAAGTGCGACAGTTGGGCCAAGGCGGGCTATATCGCCTATGCCCCCGACCTGTTCTGGCGCGAAAAGCCGCATGTCGAACTGGACGCCGACGTGCCGGAGGATTTCCAGGCGGCGCTGGGCCATATGCAAAAGCTGAACCAGGACCAGGCGATCCGCGACATTGAAGCGACGATCCGGGCGGCGCGGGCGGCTGTCGGCGGTGGCAAGGTCGGGCTGGTCGGCTATTGCCTGGGCGGGCGACTGGCTTTCATGGCCGCGTGCCGGACCGATGGCGATGCGTTCGTCGCTTATTATGGCGTGGGCATCGACGGCTTGCTGGGTGAGCAACATGCGATCGGCAAGCCGACCATGCTGCATATTCCGACCGCGGACGGCTTCGTCCCCGCCGAGGCGCAGGCCGCGATGCATGCCGGGCTCGACGATAATCGCCATGTCACGCTGCACGATTATGACGGTCTGGACCATGGCTTTGCCGCTGAAATGGGCAATCGCCGGGACGAAGATGCGGCCCAACTGGCGGACAAGCGGACGGCGGATTTCTTTGCCGAGCATCTCGCCTGATGACGGGAGCGTGGCGCATGGTCGCCCGCAGCCATGGCGGGCCGGAGGTGATCGTGCGCGAGGATTTCGATCCCGGCGCACCGGGTGAAGGCGAGCTGCTGATTGCGCAGGACGCCGTCGGCCTCAACTTCATCGACACCTATTATCGCACAGGCCTCTATCCCGCGCCCCTCCCCACTCCCCTGGGGTCGGAAGGCGCGGGCCGCGTGGTGGCTGTTGGCGCGGGCGTCGCGGGCTTTGCCGTTGGCGATCGGGTCGGCTGCGTCAGCGGGCTGGGCGCCTATGCCAGCCACCGCATCATCGCCGCCGACAAGGCTGTCAGGATTCCCGATGGTGTGTCGAACGAAGATGCCGCCGCGATGATGCTGAAGGGCATGACCGCCTGCTACCTTGCCGAGGACAGTATCGATCTGCACGCCGGGCAGGTGGCGCTGGTCCATGCGGCGGCTGGCGGTGTCGGATCGGTGCTGGTCCCCTGGCTGCGCGACAAGGGCGTGACCGTCATCGCCCATTGCGGGTCCGCCGAAAAGGCGGCGCAGGTCGATGCCGATCATAGCCTGCACGGCCCCTTTGACGGATTAGCCGCGACGGTGCGCGACCTGACGGGCGGCAAGGGCGTCGATGTCGTCTATGATGGCGTGGGCAAGGATAGCTGGGCCGCATCGCTCGCCATCCTCAAGCGGCGCGGACTGATGGTCAGCTATGGCAATGCGTCGGGCGCGGTGCCGCCGGTCAGTCTGCTTGAGTTGAGCCGTGGCGGGTCGCTCTATGTCACCCGCCCTACCCTGTTCGATTATATCGCGACGCCACAGGAACTGGCCCACACCGCCGAGCGATTGTTCGACCGGATGCAGCGCGGCGTCGTGAAGGCGGTGATCGGCCAGCGTTTCGCGCTGAGCGATGCGGCGCAGGCGCACCGCGCGCTGGAAGCGCGGCAGACGACCGGGGCGACGGTGCTGGTGGTGTGATCCTCCCCCGATGGGGAAGCACCGCTATCGCGTACGGAACGGACCTCATTTTACTTCGTCATGCTGAATTTATTTCAGCATCCATTGTGCCCCAAGAGCCACCGCTTGGGGCGAGAACTGGACCCTGAAACAAGTTCAGGGTGACGAGTAAAATGGGGATGGCTCCATATGCGACAGCCTCATTGGGGCCATAAACGCCACAAAAAAGGGGGGCGGAACCTGCGTGGTTCCGCCCCCCTTTTTGTGGCGTCGCTGCGTCCAGCCTCAGGCGAACAGCGTCAATATGCCTACCTGATGATCGACAAAGCCTTCGTAGATCATCTTGACCGCGACATATACGATCACCGCCAGGCCGAGATAGGCGATCCAGCGGAAACGCTCGATATATTTGGCGATGATGTTCGCCGCGATGCCCATCAGCGCCACCGACAGGATCAGCCCGATAATCAGGATGCCCGGATGGTCCTTGGCCGCGCCAGCGACCGCCAGCACATTGTCCAGGCTCATGCTGACATCGGCAACGGCAACGGCCCAGGCGGCGGCGGCGAAGCTCTTGGCCGGGCGCAGGCCCGATATATCATCGTCGCTCGTGTCGCCGGGCGTTTCGCCACCCCGCTTGGGATGCAGTTCACGCCACATTTTGAAGCTGACCCACAGCAGCAGCAGGCCGCCAGCCAGGATCAGGCCGACAATCTGCATCAACTGGCTGACCACCAGCGCAAAGGCGATGCGCAGCACCAGCGCGGCGATGATGCCGATCAGGATGACCTTCTTGCGCTGGGCGGCGGGCAGTCCTGCCGCCAGCGCGCCGACGACGATCGCATTGTCGCCCGCCAGCAAAATGTCGATCATCAGCACCTGACCAAAGGCGGCCAATGCGCTGGGTGATGTTATATTGCTGAAATCGTTGACGATATGCGCCCAGATGTCAGAGGGCGAACCCAGCCCCTGAGCGGCGGCGGCTGCGGTGGTGAGAAGGTCGAACATGTCGGCGCAGTCCCGCTTACTGGTTCATCGAATCGAAGAAATCTTCGTTGGTCTTGCTGTCCTTCATCTTGTCCAGCAGGAACTCCATCGCGTCGATCGTGCCCATCTGCATCAGGATGCGGCGCAGCACCCACATCTTGGAAAGCTTGGCCTTGTCGACCAGCAATTCTTCCTTGCGGGTGCCCGACTTGCCGACGTCCAGCGCCGGGAAGATGCGCTTGTCGGCGACCTTGCGATCCAGCACGATTTCGGAATTGCCGGTGCCCTTGAATTCTTCAAAGATGACTTCGTCCATCCGGCTGCCGGTGTCGATCAGGGCGGTGGCGATGATCGAGAGCGAACCGCCCTCCTCGATATTGCGGGCCGCGCCGAAGAAGCGCTTGGGCCGCTGGAGCGCGTTGGCGTCCACACCGCCGGTCAGCACCTTGCCGGACGAGGGAACGACCGTGTTGTAGGCCCGGCCCAGGCGGGTAATCGAATCGAGCAGGATCACCACATCCTTCTTGTGCTCGACGAGGCGCTTGGCCTTCTCGATCACCATTTCGGCGACCTGGACGTGGCGGGTGGCGGGTTCGTCGAAGGTGGAGGACACGACCTCGCCCTTCACGCTGCGCTGCATGTCGGTCACTTCTTCAGGGCGCTCGTCGATCAGCAGGACGATCAGGAACACTTCGGGATGATTGTCGGTAATGGCCTTGGCGATGTTCTGGAGCATCACCGTCTTGCCGACGCGCGGCGGCGCGACGATCAGCGTCCGCTGGCCCTTGCCCTGCGGCGACACGATGTCGATGACGCGTGCCGACTTGTCCTTCTGGGTCGGGTCGCCCGGATCGAGCGTCAGCTTCTGTTCGGGATAGAGCGGCGTCAGATTGTCGAAATTGACGCGGTGGCGGACCACATCGGGATCGTCGAAATTGACGGTGTTGAGCTTCACCAGCGCGAAATAGCGTTCGCCGTCCTTGGGTGCGCGGATTTCACCGTCCACCGTGTCGCCGGTGCGCAGGCCAAAGCGGCGCACCTGATTGGGCGAGACATAGATGTCGTCGGGACCGGCCAGGAAATTGGCTTCCGGGCTGCGCAGGAAGCCAAAGCCATCGGGCAGCACCTCGATCGTGCCCTCGCCCATGATCTGCTCGCCATTTTCGGCCTCGGCCTTCAGGATCGCGAACATCAGATCCTGCTTGCGCAGGGTCGACGCGCCCTCGACGCCCAGTTCCTCTGCAAGTTGCACGAGGTCGGCTGGCGCGGTTTTCTTGAGGTCCTTGAGATGCATTGCGAGTCGGTCCGATGACGAGAGGAGAATTGTGCCGGAAACGGCGAGATACAGGCAAGCAGGACGCCGCCAGACGCCTGCCCAGGACGGACAGGGTCGATAATGCGCGCATTTAGCGAAGCGGGCCGGGCCAAGTCAAGGCGGGACTATGCGCAGGGACCAGAGAAAATGGCTTTTCAGCGCGGTTTCGGGTCAAAGAGTGTCGCTGGTGCGACCACGCGGCTTCATGCTATAACGGGCCGATAAAATCGGGAAAGGATGCGGTAATGGGACGGCACCGGCTCACAGGGTCAGGGGCCATGGGGCTGGGGGCGTTGACCATCGGCCTGGCGATGGTCGGCCTGATGACCGCCGGAGCGCCGCTGGCCGCGCAGGACGCGCCGGCGCTCGATCCCGCCGTGCCGCCTGCCATCGTCCGTACCGGCCCGTCGCCTGACGAACGGGTGACCATCCCCATTCATATCGACGGCAAGGGGCCGTGGAACTTCATCATCGACACCGGATCGCAGCGCACCGTCATCGCCCGCGATCTGGCCGAGCAGCTGGCGCTGCCGCCCCGCGCCAATGTGACGATCCTGAGCATGACCGGCCGGACGGAAGCGGAGACGGTCGCGGTACCCAAGCTAGGCTTTGGCGGCGGGACGATCGACGATATCGAGGCGCCGGTGCTGGAGGGCGAGAATCTCGGCGCGCCCGGCCTGCTGGGGCTGGACAGTCTGCACGCCAAGCGGCTGCAGCTCAATTTCCGCACCGGGCGGATGGAAATCAGCGCCAGCGGCGGATCACGCCGCCGCATCGCGATAGACCCCGACGCCATCGTGGTGGAGGCGCGGCGGCGGCGCGGCCAGCTGATCCTGCTCGATTCCGAAGTCAACGGCATGGCGGTCGCCGTCATGCTGGACACAGGTAGTCATTTCAGCATCGGCAATCTGGCGCTGCGCGACCGGCTGATCGCCAAGAAGCGCGCGCCGGACATGGCGGAGGCCGTGCTGACCAGCGTTACCGGCGGGCAATTGACGGGCCAGGTCGGGCGGATCAAATCGGTGCGGATGGGCCGGGTCAACCTGATCCAGGTGCCCGTGCTGTTCGCCGACGCCAGCCCCTTTGCCGAACTGGGCATGAAGGACAAGCCCGCCTTGCTGCTGGGGATCAGCGCGCTGCGGATATTTGACCGGGTGGCGATCGACTTTGGCCGGGGCAAGGTGGATTTCCTGCTGCCCGACGCCAGCGCGATCAGCCAGACGCAGCTGGCGTCGGCAGTGCCGCCGGATAAACTGCCCGTCCAGTAATCGAGCGAGCGGAGCAAAAACCTCCGTTCGTTTCGAGCGGACCAATGTGACGTGATCAAACCCTACGGACCAGGCGCTGGCCGGGGAGGCGGCTGGCGCTGACGGTCGCGGCCCAGCACATTGTCGATCCATTGCTGGTCGATCCGCTGCGACGACAGCCGGTCCTGCGGATCGACCTCCATATCCTGATCGTCGCGCGGATCAGGCTGCGCGGGACGGGCGCGCTCGATCGGCAAGCCATTCTCGTCCACCATCATGCCGTCATCGACGCCATTGTCGGGGCTGCCATAATAGGCTTCGGCGTCCGGCTCCAATTGCCATTCGGGCAAGGTCACTTCGGTTTCGAACGGTTCGACCGGGCGTTTGGCGACCGCGACCTTCATATAGTCGGCAAAGGCGCGGGCCGGGGCGCGCCCCCCCTGCAACACGCCGACCGCGCGGGCATCGTCGCGGCCCATCCATACGCCGGTGGTGACGCCGCTGGAAAAGCCCAGGAACCAGCCATCCTTGTTGCTGGTGGTCGTGCCGGTCTTGCCCGCCACGGGCCGTCCGATCTGCGCCGCCTTGCCGGTGCCGGTGCTGACGGCGGTCTGCATCAGGTCCGTCATCCCCGCCGCGACCCAGGGCGCGACCAGCACGCGGCTGGTATCGTCCTGATGCTCGTACAACAGCCGCCCGTCGGCGGTCGTCACCTTGGTGATGCCATAGGGCGTCACCGCAATCCCCTTGCGCGCGATCGAGGCGAAGGCGCGGGTCATGTCGATCAGGCGCACGTCCGACGTGCCCAGCACCATCGACGGATGGGTGTTGATCGGCGTGGTGATGCCAAAACGGCGCGCCATGTCGGCGACGGTCGGAAAGCCGACTTCGACGCCCAGCTTCGCCGCGACCGTGTTGATCGAATAGGCAAAGGCGGTGCGGATATCGATATCGCCGGAAAAGCGCCCGGAACTGTTACGCGGCTTCCACCCGTTAATGTCGACGGGTTCGTCCGTGATCCCGGTGTCGGGGGTATAGCCCGCCTCCAGCGCGGCCATGTAGACAAAGATTTTCCATGCCGATCCGGGCTGGCGCGTCGCGGTGGTCGCGCGGTTGTAATTGGACGTCACATAATCGAGGCCGCCGACCATCGCCCGCACCGCCCCGTCCCGGTCGAGCGACACGAGCGCACCCTGCGTGCCCGCGGGCACATTGGCCTGGATCGCGGCGGTCGCCGCCTTCTGCATGTTAAGGTCGATGGTGGTATAGACTTCCAGCGGTTCGTTCGGCTCGTCGATCAGCACGTCGAGCTGGGGCAGCGCCCAGTCGGTAAAGTAGCGCACGCTGTTCTGCGGCGGTTCGGGGGCCAGCTTCACCCCCTGCATGTCGACCGCCGCCCGTTCCGATGCGCTGATCACGCCATTGTCGCGCATCAGGTCCAGCACCACGCCCGCACGGCCAATCGCGGCTTCGGCGTCGGCGGTGGGCGAATAGCTGGACGGCGCCTTGACCAGCCCCGCGATGATCGCGGCTTCGGGCAGGTCGAGCGTCGTGGCGGAGTGACCGAAAAATTTGCGGCTGGCCGCGTCGATGCCATAGGCGCCGCCGCCGAAATAGACCTTGTTCAGATAGAGTTCCAGGATCTGGCGCTTGGAAAATTTGCGCTCCAGTGCCATCGCCAGCACCATTTCCCGCACCTTGCGGCCCCAGCTATAGCTGTTGTTCAGGAAGATGTTGCGCGTCACCTGCTGGGTGATGGTCGATGCGCCCTGCCAGCGGCGGCCCTTGCCGCGATTTTCCACCGCAACCCAGGCCGCGCGCGCCATGCCGATCGGGTCGACGCCGGGATGAAGGTAGAAACGCCTGTCTTCGGTAGAGATCATCGCGTCGACCATGACCTTGGGGATCTGGTCATAATCCATCCAGCGCCCAAAACTCGGCCCCAGCGATACGATGACGCTGCCATCGGCGGCATGCACGCGGATCATCTGGCCATTGGGGGAGGATTTCAGACTATTATAGTCGGGCAGCGACTGCATCGCGATGACGACGGCGATCACCACCGCCAGCAGCCCGGCTACACCCGCCGCGACGCTGATCTTCAGGCCGCGAACCAGCCATCGCTTCGCCTTGCCCGGCGTGCCCTTGCTCTTGCCTGATCCTGCCATCTGTGCGCCCCGGATACCCGCTAATCCCGGCCCCGGCCAGCATGTTTCATGCGTCCCGCCCGGAAAATTGCCTAGATCGTCTCCATGACGATGGCCGCTTTACGGGCGATGAACGATCCATCCATGAAATTGCGCGCCAAAGCGCATTTCGTGCCGAACGGCTACGCGTCGCCGTCGCGCGGCTTGAAGTCCAGCGAAGCGCTGTTCATGCAGTAGCGCAGGCCGTTGACGCCCGGACCATCGGGAAACACATGGCCCAGATGCCCCTCGCACTTCGCGCAGCGCACCTCGGTACGGATCATGCCATGGCTGGTGTCACGGATTTCCTCGACCGCGTCGATATCCACGGGCGCTGTAAAGCTGGGCCAGCCCGACCCGCTGTCATATTTTTCTTCCGCGTCGAACAGTTCCGCGCCGCAGCCGGCGCAATAATAGACGCCGTCGGCCTTGTTGCTGTTGAGCTTGCCGGTAAAGGCCCGCTCCGTCCCGCCCTCGCGCAACACATGATAGCGGTCGGGGGAAAGGCGCTCGCGCCATTCGGCATCGGTCAGATTGATCTTGTCCATGGCCGCAATATGGGCGCTGGCAGCGCGCCGATCAAGCATCCGCGATCCGGGTGAGCCGCATCGCCAGGCGTGCCGCGCCCGGCGTCGCCGTCAGCAGCCGCAGCAGCCCCGGCGAGCGTCCCAGCGCGCGAAACCCAGCCGCCGCGCGCAGCGGCAGCATCGCGCGACGGGAAAAATCCCTCTGATAGCGGACCGCGCCATCGCGCCCCTCCCCCTGCCAGCGCGCCACCGCCGCCGCCGCGCTGGCCAGCGCGATGCCGATCCCCTCCCCCGCCAGCGACGGGATCACCGCTGCCTGATCGCCCAGCCGGTAAAGACCCGGCCAGCTTGTCGTCGCGCGCCAGCCATAGGGCACATCGCCAATCGCATCGACCTGCGCATCGTCCGGCACTTCGCCCAGCCGGTCGGCCAATGCGGGCGAGAGGTCGGCCAGCCGCGCAATCAGGGCGATCGGACGCCCGCCCGCCGCCGACAGCGCGCTCTTGCGCACCGCCATGCACAGATTGGCGCTGCCATCTTCCTGCAACAACAGTCCGACATAGCCGCCATCGATCCAATGAAGTTCGATCCGGCTGCCGATCAGCCGGTGCCGCGCAGGACTGGACGGCAGGCGCAGGCGCAGGCCGAGTTCCGGGTCCGCGCCGCCACGGGGCCGCGCCGCGCCGCGCAGGTCATGCTTGCCGGTCGCCAGAAAGAGGCTGTTCCAGTCGATCGCGTCGCCATCGTCCAGCGTGATCGTGGTTGGCGTCAGCGTCCGCACCGCGCGCCCCAGGCGAAACGCAACGCCCGCTTCCTGCGCCGCAGCCCGCAACATCGTATCGAGCCGGTGGCGCGACAGGCCCATGCCCGCCGCAGGGAGCGGCAGGACAATTTCCTGTCCGCCCGCGAACAGCGCCAGCCTATCGACCCTGTGGCCGCCCAGCGCCGCCGTCTCTATCCCCAGCGCCTCGATCTGGGAGATCGTCGCCCAACTCAGGAACCCGCCGCACAGCGCATCGCCCGGCACAGTCTGCCGGTCGATCAGCAGCGGTGCCGCCCCTGCCCGCGCCAGCCGCATGGCCGCCGCCGCGCCTGCCGGCCCCGCGCCGACGATTATCGGCGCCGGGATACGCACAGCCGGAACGGAAAAACGCGCGCGATCCGTGCGTCGCTGATATGCGCCGCGTCCAGCATCGCCCGCCATTCGGCGGCGACGAAGCTCCGCGCGATGGAAAGTTGGCCGTCCGCCCGTACGATCGGATGTACCCGCAGCAGCCGGGCCAGCCAGGGATAGCCATGATAGGCAAAGCCATGGCGGTGCAGGTCGTTGACGAACCAGCCCATGCGCGCCTGATCCTCCATGAAGCGCAGGAACGCCAGCCGCTCCGCATCGTCCATATGGTGCGTGACCAGGCTGGAAATCAGTATGTCCCATGGTTCATGCGCCAGCGCGGCATAGTCGCCGGTGCGATAGTCGATCGCCATGGCCGGATCGGTCCGCGCCTGCGCCACGGCCTGACTGCGTGGATTAAGGTCTATGCCCACCAGTTCGCAGGCCATGCCGCGCCGCTTTGCCCAACGCGCGACCTGCCGCAGCATACCGCCATCGCCATAGCCGACGTCCAGCAGGCGGAACGGCCCGGTCACCGCGCGATCCAGAAAGGCCAGCGTCGGCCGCGCCGCCATCGTCACCCGGTTCACCCGCTCGAGATCGGCCAGCACCTGCGCATAGACATTGGCGGGCAGGTCGGCTGCGTCCATCTGCTCGTCGGCAAGCGACCGTTTCATGGCGCTTCGCGGCGAAAGGTCAGCCCCTCCGCCGCCAGGCCCGGCCCGAAGGCAAGCGCAACGCCCTGCCCCGTCGCCTGCCCGGCCAATATCCGCGCCAGCACGAACATCAGCGTCGCCGACGACATGTTGCCGAACGCGCGCAGCACCGCGCGGCTATGGTCCAGCGCGTCCGGAGCCAAGTCCAGCGCGCGCGCCACCGCGTCCAGAATGGATCGTCCCCCGGCATGGACGGCCCACATATCGATGCTGTCGGCCGGAACCGGCAGCGTCACCGTCCCCGCCAGCGCCTGCGCGATCGCGCCCGGCACTTCGCCCGACAAATGCATCGCAAAGCCATGGTCGCCCAGATCCCAGCGAATAAGGCCCGCCGTATCCGGCACCGTCATGGCAAAGGGCTGGCCCAGCGCGATGCCGCCCGGCGCGGCGCTCACCAAGGCCGCCGCCGCGCCATCGCCAAATTGCAGCATCGCCAGCAACGGCTCGACCTCCGCATTCGCCTGCAAATGCAGGCTGCTCAGTTCCACGCACACCACCAGCACCCGCGCGCCCGGTTCGGACCGGACGATATGACGCGCGGATCGCAATGCGACGATCGCGGCATAGCAACCCATATAGCCGACCATCAGCCGCTCGACCGAAGGATCGAGCCCCAACAGCCTGATCAACTGCTGGTCGATGCCCGGCGCGGTAAAGCCCGTGCAGCTGGCGACCACCAGATGGGTGATGCCGTCGATCGCGACCTGATCCCCCAGCGCCGCCACAGCCCGCGCGGCCAAGGCCGGCGCTTCATCGGCATAGATGGCCATGCGCTGCGCCGTCGTTGGCCAGGCGTCGCCGTAAAAGCCGCCCTGCGCGGTCGGCGATCCGCCGCCGCCGTCCAGCACCGACCAGCGATGATGGATGCCGCTGCGCTGCGCCATCCGCATGAACAGCGCCCGCTCCCGCGGGTCGGTTATGCGCGCGCCTGCCCAGTCGATAAAGGCCGGGTGGACATCAGTGGCGGGGACGGCTGTGCCGATGGCTTGGATGGTGGCGGTGGACGAAATGATGCGCTGCCTTTGTTGCGCGCTGGCACATGGCCACGCTCTACCCTGTCTTATTCGTCAAAGCGCGCGTCGGCGTCTATCGTTCCCGTGCCGCCTGCCGCGCGATCGTCAACAATTCGTGCCGTACCAGCAGGTCGCCCGTGCCCCGGCCGGACCGGGTCGCGCGCTCGGCCTGCGCCAGCCTCTGGATGACACGGGCGATGCCGGTTGCGTCCCACAGCCGTACCTGCCGCGTGACCACGCCCTTTTCCTTCCAGAATACCGCTTTGCCCGCCGCCTCGACCGCGCCTTCCAGCCGTCCGCTACTGTCGAAATCGGCGCGGATATTGGCCAGCAGCATGGCGCGGGTCAGCAGCGGGCGAATGACCGACGCCATGCTTGCGCCAACCTCCGACAGGCTGGTGAGTTCGCGGTGCATGGCTTTCAGGTCACCGCCCAGCACGGCATTGACCAGGGGCGCGACCTCCGTATCGGGATTGTCGGCCGACAATGCGTCCAGCGCTTCCGCCGTCGCCTCGCGCGGGCGGTCGGGCGCGGCATCCAGATAGAGGATCAGCTTCTCCACCTCGCCGCTCATCAGCGCCCGGTCGCCATTGGCCAGGTCGACGATCCGCCGCGCCAGTTCGGTCGACAGCCGCAGCCCGCCTTCGCGCGCGATGCCGATCGCGATCTGCTCCGATTCGCGCGCGTCGGGCTGGTAGGAAACGAAGGCCAGCGCCCCCTTGTGATCGAGCGCCAGCTTGAGCAGCTTGGACGTGGCTTTCAGCGCGCCCGCCACGGCGATGACCGGATTGCCCGCCGCCTCCGCCTCCAGCAGCGCGGTCAGCGCAGGCAGCGATTCCTCGCCCATGCCATGCACGCGAATCCAGCGCTTGTCGCCGAACATGGAAAAGGATGCGGCTTCGTCCGCCAGCCGGGCCGGATCGTCGCGCAGCGTTGACCCGTCCAGATCCACCCGCTCCGCCCCCGGCCCCATCGCCCGTTCCAGCCGCCGGACCAGCGCCTGGCTGGCCGCTTCGTCCGGGCCGTAGAGCAGGATGAAGCGCAGCGCCGCCGATGGCGCGTCGAGCGCCTTTTCAATCTGGCCGCGATTGGCCTTCAAGGGGCGGCGTCCCGGCTGGCATAGAGCGCCAGCCGCGCGATGATCTGGTCCGCCACGGTCTGCGACAGGCGTTCCAGCGCGGTATCCTCCGCCGCGATCGTCGCATATTCGCTGGACGTGACGTCGATGCCCGCGTCCGATCCGGCGCTGTCGTCCAGCAATTGCGCGCCGGTCGCTTCGTCCACCAGTTGATAGCGCGCGCGCAAGGTGCGGCGTTCGCGGGTGACGGCGGCGTCGGACCGCAGACCGAAACCGCTGATCTGGTCGTCCAGCTTGACCACCAGCTTGTAGCGCGGGCCGGACCCGCCCTGCTGCATCACGGCCAGCCGGTCATTGAGCGCATTGCGCATCAGCCAGCCATTCTTGCCCGCGATCGGCTGAACATCGACATGGCCCAGCGTCTGCGCCACCGCCCCGTTCGCGCCCCCGCCATAGACCGGCCGCAAACCGCAGGCGGTGAGGAGGAGCGGAACGGCAAGGAGGGGGAATATGCGCTTCATGACCTGAACTCTTATCCGTTCGGGCTGAGCTTGTCGAAGCCCTTTGCTGAGCGGAGCGAAGCTGCTTCGCTTGCGCTCAGCAAAGCCCTTCGACTTCGCTCAGGGCGAACGGATTTTTGCATCTAGATAACCAGATTCACCAGACGATCCGGCACGACGATGACCTTCTTGGGCGTCGCCCCGTCCAGGATACGCATGACATTGGGCGCGGCCAGCGCCAGACGCTCCAACTCGTCTTTCGCCGTTCCCTTGGGCACGGTGATGGTGTCGCGCAGCTTGCCCATCACCTGGCAGGCGATGGTCACTTCGTCATCCACCAGCAGCGCCGGATCGACCATGGGCCAGGCAGCGTCGGCAATCAGACCAGTTTCGCCCATATCGGCCCAGGCTTCCTCCGCCAGATGCGGGGTCATCGGCGCGACCAGCAGCGCCAGCGCACGAATGGCGGCGTTGCGCGACGCGGACGGCGCCGCCTTTTCAACCGCATTGGCCAGTTCGTAAATCTTGGCGACTGCCTTGTTGAAGGACAGCGCCTCTATGTCCTTCGCGATCCCGTCGATCGTCTGGTGCAGCTTGCGGTCCAGCGACTTGTCCTGCCCTTCCGCACCTGCCTCGACCTGACCGAACAACCGCCACAAGCGGTTGATGAAGCGCCACGATCCCTCAATCCCGCTTTCGGTCCAGGGCAGGTCGCGCTCTGGCGGGCTGTCCGACAGCATGAACCATCGCACCGCGTCCGCGCCATATTGGGCGATGATGTCATCGGGATCGACGACATTCTTCTTGGACTTGGACATTTTGACGACCCGGCCAATCTCGACCGGCGCCTTGTCGGCGATCAGGGTCGCGCCATCGGCGGTGCGTTCGATCTCGCCCGGCGCGAAATAGACCGGCGGCAGGCCATCGCCCTGTTCGCGGCTATAGGTCTCATGCGTCACCATCCCCTGCGTGAACAGGCCGGTAAAGGGTTCGGCAAAGCCCAATTGCCCCATATGCTGGAGCGCGCGCGTCCAGAACCGGGCGTAGAGCAAATGCAGGATCGCATGTTCGACCCCGCCAATATATTGGCCGACCGGCAACCACTGCTCCACCGTCGCACGGTCGAACGGCTTGTCCTTGGGCTGGCTGGCGAAACGGATGAAGTACCAGCTTGAATCGGCGAACGTGTCCAGCGTGTCGGTTTCGCGCACCGCCGGCTTGCCGCACGATGGGCATGCCACATGCTTCCAGGTCGGGTGGCGATCGAGCGGATTGCCGGGGATGTCGAACGTCACATCGTCGGGCAGCACCACCGGCAATTGCGCCTTGGGCACCGGCACCACGCCGCAATCGGCGCAATGGATCACCGGGATCGGTGTCCCCCAGTAACGCTGGCGCGACACGCCCCAGTCGCGCAGGCGGAACACCGTCTTGCCCGCGCCCCAGCCTTCGGATTCGGCCCGCGCGATGACCGCGGCCTTGGCCTCTTCGACGGCCATGCCGTCAAGGAAGCGGCTGTTCACCAGCCTGCCGGGCCCGACATAGGCTTCGTCGTGGATCGGCGCTGCTTCGTCCCCCTCGGCCGCGACCACGCGCTCGACCGGCAGCATATATTTGCGCGCAAAGTCGAGGTCGCGCTGGTCATGCGCGGGAACGCCCATCACCGCGCCGGTGCCATAGTCCATCAGCACGAAATTGGCGATGAACACCGGCAGCTGCCATTCGGGATCGAACGGATGGGTGACGGTCAGGCCGGTGTCGAAACCCAGCTTTTCCGCCGTTTCCAGTTCCGCCGCCGTGGTTCCGCCTGCCTTGCACAGATCGATAAAGGCCTGCGCCTGCGCATTGTCCGCCGCCAGCTGCTGCGCGACCGGATGGTCCGCCGCGATCGCAACGAAACTCGCCCCGAAAATCGTGTCGGGGCGGGTCGAATACACCTCTATTTCGCTCTCGAACGGCGCGACCGGCTGAAAGCGGAATTGCAGCCCGACCGACTTGCCGATCCAGTTTTCCTGCATCGTGCGGACCTTGTCGGGCCACTGGTCCAGACCTTTAAGACCCTCCAGCAGATCATCGGCAAATTGCGTGATTTTCAGGAACCATTGATTGAGCTTGCGCTTCTCGACCGTCGCGCCCGATCGCCAGCCCTTGCCGTCGATCACCTGCTCATTGGCCAGCACGGTCATGTCGACCGGGTCCCAATTGACAGCCGATTCCTTGCGATAGACCAGCCCCGCGTCCAGCATGTCCAGGAACAGCGCCTGTTCATGGCCATAATAGTCGGGGTGACAGGTGGCCAGTTCCCGGCTCCAGTCCAGCGCAAAGCCCAGTTTCTTGAGCTGCGCCTTCATATTGGCGATATTTTCATAGGTCCATTTGCCCGGATGAACCTTTTTCTCCATCGCGGCATTTTCGGCCGGCATGCCGAATGCGTCCCAGCCCATCGGGTGCAGCACTTCATGCCCCGTCATCCGGCGGAAGCGCGCCAGCACGTCCCCCATCGAATAGTTGCGGACATGGCCGATATGGATGCGCCCGGACGGATAGGGGAACATCTCCAGCACATAGGATCGCGGCTTGGGCGAAGCGTCGTCCGCCCGAAAACTCTGCTTCTCGTCCCAGATCGCCTGCCAGCGGGCGTCGGCCTCCAGCGGATTGAAGCGCCTTTGCATGTCCTGTCCTACCAAATGCGAGGGGGCTGGGCCTTTGCAAGCCCAGCCCCGAACCGTCGAAAAACCGGGGCTTCGCGCATGCAAAACCCAGGCGAAGAAATATCAGCCGGAAATCGCCGTGCGGCGCAGGTCGCGGGCCTTGGTCAGGATGACCTCTTCCAGCTTCTGCACCGTCGCCGCCTTCACCGGGGCGTCGATCCACTGGCCATTCTGGTTCACCTGACGGCTGGCCGCGACACGCAGCGCGTCCGCGCGCAGATCCTGATCCAGGATCGACACGGTCAGCTTCATCCGCTCATTGGGGCTGTTGGGATTGGCATACCAGTCCGTGACGATGACGCCGCCGTTGGAATCGGTCTGCACCATCGGCATGAAGGACAGCGTGTCCAGGCTGGCGCGCCACAGATAGGCGTTGACGCCGATCGTGGTGACCCTGGACGCGGCCAGATCCGCCTTGGGCCGGTCCTTGGCCCCGCCACCGCAGGCGGCCAGCGGCAACAGGGCGGTCAGCAGCAGACCTGCGGAAACGGAACGAAAAAGGCGGCTGGCCATCAGGCATGTCCTAGCTGAAAAGACGAAAAATGCTCGCGCCTTCTATAGTGGTCCCGCGCCAAGGAGCAAGGGGCGGCGGGCGACGGCGCATGCGATCCGGCACGGATCATTCTGCGCGCCTGTGTGTTCCGTGCAACATCTCTGACAAAAAGGGGTGCAAGAAGGGGGTGGCACTAGCCAGTGGCGGCTTTGTACGTGTAGAGCGTTGTGCAATATAAGTGGCGGGGAAAGAATCGAATCATGCGCGTGAATAGGGGACATTTGGCATTGGCGGGCGCGGCGGTTGCCGTGGCTGGCTTCATGCTGTCTCCTGCCATCGGCGCAGCGACCGATCTGGTGCTTACGCAATCGCCGGTTTCACTCGGCGCGCTGGGCAGCATCTCTTCCTTCACGCCCACGACCAAAGACCCGCGCCTTGCCGCCGCCTATGCGAAGATCGCAGCGTCGGCCAGCCGTCAGGGCTTCCGCTTCACGCCGACCAGCGGCTCGCTCAGCGGCCAGCGGGCGATCACCGTGATGGTCCGCGCGGGCGACAATGATCGCGTTGCGGTCAACACCACCCTCACCCCGGTCAATATCGCGCCTGTGGCCTTCAGCCTGAACGGCGCGCATGGCTGGCGCAAATTCGCCCTGCCCGAAGCGATCGGCCGCAAGGCGCTCGATCCGGTGCCGGTCGAAACCATGGTCGATGCCAAGAATTTCTCGCTGGATAGCGGCAAGAAGGATCGGTTCAGCACCAAGATGCTGATCGAAACCCGCCGCGACGCGGTTGCCGCGACACGCAACCCGGCGGCCGACAAGGATTATTCGCTGGATCTCGCCAGCTCCTATTCGCTGACGCGCAACCTGAACGTCACCGCAGGCGTGCGCTACAACAACAGCGTCGCAGGCCGCCTGACCCCGATGACCGATGACCGCCAAGACAGCCAGGCCGTCTATCTGGGCACCGTGTTCAAATTCTGATCGGCTGAAAGGCGAGCGGGAAGGAGCGACGGGCGTATCGCCTTCTCACTCTGTCATCCCGGCCCCTTCGACAGGCTTGTTCCGGGATCCATTCACGCAAGCGTTGCGATTATGCGTGAAGATCGCGCCAATGTATCCTGACGTTAGCTACGCTGCCCTGCGGGTCGTCAGTCGGCCATTTCCTTCATCGTCACCCCAGCGAAGGCTGGGGTCTCAGGCGTCAGAAGATAACGTCTGACATGTCCCGCCAATCTGGATTGGCTTGTTCCACAAGGCGGATTTTCCATTCGCGTTTCCAGGCTTTGAGCGCCTTTTCGCGGGCGATGGCGATCCTAATATCATCATGTGGCTCGACCAGAACTAGGCGGGTCAACCCATATTTCTTGCAAAAGGCGGAGCCGGTGCCGTTTCGATGGTGTTGGGCGCGCGTAGCGATGTCGGCTGTGACGCCAATATAGAGGACGCCCCTTGGCTTATTGGTCATGACACAGGTGTAGCCGCCTCGCGCCATATCCAACTGTAGCGCATCTGCGCCAGAGACCCCAGCCTTCGCTGGGGTGACGGTGAAAGGCATCTGCCCTCTACGGTTCTTGCACCCACAAACCCTCCATTCCGCAATCCATCCAAGACCAACAAAGTCCCCCCTACTCGCTCACTAGCCCATCAATCGCCGCCCATCCCGCAGCGCCGATAGTGCGCAACATCCGGCCATGCTTTCGCTTCACGCCGCCCAGCGCGATGACGGGCATGTCTGCCCCCCGCGCGAGCTTCGCAAACCTTACCCGCCCCAGACTCGCCCCTCCCGGATGCGAGCGTGTCGGAAATAGGGGCGACAGCAGCACCATGTCCGCCCCGCCCCGCCGCGCCGCCACCATCTCCCGCGCGTCATGCGCGGGCGCGCTGTGCCGCATCGGTCGGCCTGCCCGGCGCGAGTCCCGCCCGTGCCAGCCATCCGCTGCCCAGGCCGCGGCCTGCCGCGCCGTCCCCGCCAGCAGCAATGTCAGCCGCCGCCGCCGCGCGATCGCCCGCACCGCATCGAACAGCGCCCGCCGCGCGCCCGGTTCCGTCCTGTAATGGCGAAAGATGATTCCCGCACGCCCCCTGGGCAATCGCGCCACCGCCGCCAGCAAGGCCGCCTCGCCGATCCGCTCGTCAGTCATCAGCCAGATCAGCGGCATATTTTTGCGGTGGCGACAGGTCATGACCCTGCCCTATAGCAGCGCGCATGACGACAGACAGCAGCATTGCCACTCAGGACGCCGCCAGCCGCCTGGCCACCATTCAGGATGAGATCGCCAAGGCCGCCCGCCTGACTGGCCGGACCGCGGACGCCATCACCCTGATCGCCATATCCAAGACCAAGGATGCCGCCGCCATCCAGCCGCTGATCGATGCGGGGCAGCGCGTGTTCGGCGAAAACCGGGTGCAGGAAGCGCAGGAGAAATGGCCCGCGCTGCGACAGGCGCATCCCGACATTCGCCTGCATCTCGTCGGCCAGCTGCAATCCAACAAGGCCGCCGATGCCGTCGCCCTGTTCGATGTCATCCACAGCCTTGATCGCCCTTCGCTGCTGAGTGCGCTGGCCAAGGCGATGGACGCGCAGGGCAAGCGCGTCCCCTGCTATGTTCAGGTCAATATCGGTGCGGAGCCGCAAAAGGGGGGCTGCGCGATCGCCGACACCCCCGCGCTGATCGCCGCTGCCCGCGCCGCCGACATTCCCCTGCTCGGCCTGATGGCCGTCCCGCCCGCCGATGTGGAGCCAGCCCCCTATTTCGCGCTGCTTGCAAAAATGGCGCGGGAAGAAAGTCTCCCGCGCCTGTCGATGGGCATGTCCAGCGATTATGAAACCGCGATCATGCTGGGGGCGACCGATATTCGCGTCGGCACCGCCCTGTTCGGGGATCGTCCCCCGCCAGCCCGCCCCGTTCCCCGGAGCGGGCTGGGGATGCTTAGAAACTCCCCCGGAGCGTGATGCCGTAGGTGCGCGGCTCGGCGAGGTAGGAGGAGATCAACTGGTTCGCCATCGGCGCGCCCTGGGCGAACTGGCCGGTGGTGGAGGTTGTCGGGCTGCTCGACTGGAGCGGGCTGCTGAACGACACCTGGGTATAGTCCTGGTTGAAGATATTCTGACCCCAGAACTCCACCGCCCAGCGCTGGTTGGGACCGCGAATGCCGACGCGCGCGTTGACGATGGCAAAGCCGTCCTGCCGCTTTTCGGGGAACAGGTCCGACCCGGTATTATAGTCGCTGGTCAAGCGGCCATCGACATAGAAGAGCGCTGACAGGCCGCTCGTCCCGATGTCGGGCGTCCATGCCATGCTGGCGGTCGTCACCATCTTGGGCGCGTTGCTGTTGATGGAGCCGGGCAGCAGGAACAGGGCGGGGTCCAGCGGGACCGCGCCATTGCCGCTGCCCACCAGCCGGTTGGCGAACTTCGCTTCGGCATAGGTTGCGCCGCCCGCCACGCGGAAATTGCGCGCCGGGGTCACCGACCATTCCAGTTCGACACCCTGGCTGATCAGGCCCGGCCCGACATCCCCCGCCGCACAGGTCCGCGCCGCGCTCAGCGCACTGTCGCAGCCATTGATATTCTGGACGACGAAGCTGGTGCCGTTGAAGGTGTTGAGCTGGAAATTCTTGAACTCCTGCCGGAAGCCGGCCAGGTTCACGCTCCATTTGGGCGCGCTATATTTCAGGCCCACCTCGAACGAATCCACCTTTTCCGCGGCAAAGCGCAGGCTGGTCACGTCGGCGTTGGTGCGCGGCGCGAACACGGCGGGGATGACGTTCAGCCCGGTCGATCCCAGCTGGAAGCGATCGAGGTTGAAGCCGCCCGCCTTATAGCCCTTGGAATAGCTGCCATAGACCATCAGGTCGTCGGTCGCCTTCCAGGACAGGACCGCCGTGCCGGAAAATTCGCCGTCGCTGATCTTGTCGTTCAGGTCGAGCGCATTGAGCGTGGTCGATCCGTTGCCCAGGCATCCCAGCGTCAATATGCCGCCCGCCAGCGCCCTTGCTGGCGAATTAGGACTGCCAAGAGCGGGATTTAATGCAATCGACGGCAACGTTGACGCCTGCAAAGCCGCACATGTTGCGTTGTTATTGTTGAAATCCGACGAAAACGTTTTTGATTCATGAGTGTAGCGTAGGCCAAGCGTCAGATCGAGGCGCTTGGTGATGTGGATGATATTGTGGGTAAACAGCGCCCAATTCTCGCTCTTCTGGCGATAGATGGACGCAACGTCGCCGGTGCCTGCCGGGATTGCAGACAACGTACGCAGGCCATTAGCCAAGCCTGTTGACAGCGCTCCTGCCTGCGCAACAGCAACCGGGGCTGGTAGCCCAGCTGCCTGGAAGGCCTGCGCCAAGCGACTATTAAGCAACCCCTGAAAGCCCGTGATCAACGGTTGAGTCGCAAGGCCACTTCCACATGCCGCCAACTGTTGCGCGGAAAAATTGCTGTTGACCTCCGCCCCCGCCATCAGGCGGCAGGCGGCAAAGCGGCCATAATCCGCGCCAAAGCGGATATTATCCTGCAAGGTCAGCCGTTCATTGGCATAATAGCCACCGACCAGCCAGTCGAGCATGTCGCCAAAGGCCGAACCCTGCGCCCGCAATTCCTGGGTGAAGGTCTTGAACTGGCGATAGGTATTGGGATCGCGATAGAGCAGGTCGGCGCGATTATAGTCATAATCGGGCT
>NZ_BARE01000023.1 GCF_000367345.1 Sphingobium xenophagum NBRC 107872 | reverse complement strand
AGCCCCTCTTCCTGATCAGATGAGCTTGGAATCCGTAGCCGTTTACCTTGGCGTCGGCTGCGTAGGCGATAAAATGCCGCCGAGCCTCGAAATCAATTACGTCCATCCGAGCCTTTTCAGCGTTGCGGACGATTTCAGCCGTCAGGTTCTCGCCGTGCTCTTCTTGAAGCACCGTCAATCCCGGTATCGGATCGTCGCGCTCCGCGATGACGTCGAGGAAATGAGCTTCGGCTTCCAGGTGGGCGATATGCTGGGAGGTGTGATCCTCTCCGTCCTTCAGCGAAAGAATAAGAAAACGAAGAGATTTCAGGGGATTCGCCTGGATAGTCCTGAGCCATACAAGTAACTCGAAGACGTACCTAGTCAGCGATATGACACCGAGCGTTTCTAAGACAACGACGTTGTTCGCCACTAGGATCTGACAGCGGCCAAGGGCTTCCGCGCCAATTTCGCAGGGTAATAGCGTCTCTGCCCGCTCCCGTCCTTCTAGGCTGGCGATCTGTGGGTCGGCCATCACCGTTCGGACCCGCTGCGTTAACTCCGCGATGGTCGGTGCGAGATCCTTTATCTCAGTGGCGAGCGCTGCCACCCTGTTTTCGGGGTTTTGCATTATTTCTTCACCTTCCGCTGCTGCTGCTTCAGCCATGCCCGCGCAATCGTGATGGCGCGCGCAATATTGCGTTGTAGTTAGAAACCGCCAAGCACTTCTCGATCGCGGGAGTTCACCCGTTGGGAATCACCAATCGGATTCGATCGTTCTGATCAATCCACTCGCGGGGCCATGGCACAACAATTTAGGCATGTGGAACGCATAAAGCCGGAACGAACTCGCCACGCTGATTCAGGCCAATGTTCTCAGTAGGGGGTCGACGAGTATTTGGACAAACATTAAGCGGGATCGACTGTATGATGAATATGGGAGGCATCATGGACGCACACGCCGACAAACCGATCATCCCAAACGTGCTGCTGCGTCAGGGGGAAACGGTTAAGCTGGGCGATGATGCAGCCAACCCGCAGGAGATTTCGTGCGACGACATAGCCAAACTAGCACTGGCCATGCATGACCACAGCTACTTCTTCTCGCTTTGCCGAGGCCTAAGCATCAGATTTAGTAGGGACTTGAACGGCAGCGGAACGCAAGGACTCTTCATCACAAAAGAAAGCAACGAGGCGGATCCTCCAAACTTAATCCAAGTCCTTTTTAGGCAAACCTACGACAAGGATGGCGAGTTCCTCTATGAAGCCGACCTCATCATGGATCGCGGCAAGGACTACGAACCCACTGTCAACAAGGGCAAGCATCGGTTCATGGCTGAAGCAGCAGCCATGGAGATCGACTGGAACAGTGACGAAACCCAGCAGTGGCGACTGGATATCGAACGCCTTTCGAAGTCGCCCGACACTCTGACAGGCTGGATAGAGGACGACTTGGAGATGCTAGTAAGATGCGACTCCGGATTCTTCTGTCGCAAGCCCGCAATCCTCACCAAAAAAGACCTTAAGCAGTACATCGCAGCGGGATTGAGCTTGGAGGACCTAAAGACACGGCTCAAGTGCTCCAAATGCGGCCAGCGTAGAGCGCGCATCGCAGCGTTCTGACACAAAATCTCAGCGTGCCGAATTTCTGATAAATTATGTCCGGTCTCTTGGTTCGCAATCTCACGTATAATTGGTAAAGATTTTCATTATTATAAAATAATCATCTTGATATTTTGAATTTAATCTTGTGTGCCACGTCGGTTTTCGCGGCCTAGTTCATCCTGCAGTTTCGGCCCCGCCTCCATCCGCCGTGAGAGTGATTCCACAAATCCCTGCCACCGCTTTTTCCCAGTCGCCTGTGCCGCTTTCATCGCGGCGTCGGGTAGTGGCGGATTGCTGGTGAGCCAGAAGCGCACGAACAGGGCAATCGCCTCGTTCGTCAACTCCACATGCCATTCGAGCCGATCCAGTTGCCGTGACACGCGATCGAGCCGCCTTGCCAGAGCGGCTTCCATCCGTTCATCCTGATCGGACTGCAGCAGAGACATCAACGCCGCTTCCACCACTTCGGTGCGCGACACGCCGCGGGCATGAGCGCGTTCCTCCAGCAATTTGGCCAGTTCGATGTCGAGCCGAAAGGTTTGCTTGCTGTGGGGCTTCTTCCTCACAGGTCGATGCCGTCATCGGGGTCGAGCGATGCATTGCGGGCATTGCGATTCATTGTGCGATCAGCTTCCCGTTTGACCCTGGCTGCGTCATCCTCGGGCGCATCGCGATCAAGATCGAACTCGTTGACCGGTGGCTTGGGGACGGGAACGACATCCTCATGTTCGCCCAGTTCGGGTTCTCGCCTGATCCCGGAGTTCGCCGTATCATTTTCGGATTCGGCCCCAATTGCATCTGACGGCACATCCGGCTTTGGCTGAGCGGCTGACGGCTGTTCGGAGCTTTTCACTTCTGCCTTGGCTGGTTTAGTCGGCTGCGGTGCGGCAATGGGTGCGAGCGCAGACCAGTCGTCCTTTGGCCGTTTTTTCGGGTGCAGCGGTTTGGGGGCCGGCGCAGGCAGAAGGCGCGCGCGGAACCTTGGGTCGAGAAAGTATTTTGCCTTTTCCGCGCGGATCGGCGGCGTGCTGGCCACCAGCACTATCTCCTCGTGCTCAGAAAATTGCTGAACTTCGCCGGGCGTCAGCAACGGCCTCGCAGTCTCGGTCCGAGAGACCATGATATGGCCGAGCCATGGCGAGAGGCGATGCCCGGCATAATTCTTCATTGCCCGCATCTGGGTGGCGGTGCCGAGCGCATTGGAAACGCGGCTGGCGGTATTGTCATCATTGGCCGCGAACGCGACGCGGACATGGCAGTTGTCGAGAATGGCGTTGTTCGACCCGTAAGCCTTTTCAATCTGGTTGAGCGACTGCGCGATCAGGAATGCCTTGATCCCGTAGCCTGCAACAAAGGCCAGTGCGCTTTCGAAGAAGTCTAGCCGCCCCAGAGCCGGGAATTCGTCGAGCATGAACATCACGCGCTGTCGGCGACCCTTGGCTCTCAGTTCTTCGGTCAAGCGGCGACCGATCTGATTGAGCATCAGGCGCACGAGCGGCTTGGTCCGGCTGATATCGGAAGGAGGTATGACCAGATAGAGCGACACAGGTGCCGCTGAATCGACAAGATCGGTGATGCGCCAGTCAGAGGCTCCGGTCACCTGCGCAATCACAGGGTCGCGGTAGAGGCCGAGGAACGACATGGCCGTCGACAGGACGCCAGACCTCTCATTGTCGGACTTGTTCAGCAGTTCCTGCGCGGCGGCTGCTACAACGGGGTGGACACCGTCCTTACCGAGGTGCGGGGTCGTCTTCATGCGGTGCAGCGTGGTCTCGATCGAACGGCGCGGATCGGAAAGGAAGCCAGCGACCCCGGCCAGCGACTTGTCCTTCTCGGCATAGAGGACGTGCAGGATGGTGCCGACGAGCAGCGAGTGGCTGGTCTTCTCCCAATGCGTGCGTTTTTCCAGTGACCCTTCGGGGTCGATCAATATGTCGGCGATGTTCTGGGCGTCACGCACCTCCCAATCGCCCTTCCGGACTTCGAGTAGCGGATTGTAGGGGTTGGATGCGGGGTTGGTCGGATCGAACAGCAGGACGCGGCCATGTCGGGCGCGAAAGCCCGCCGTCAGATCCCAGTTCTCGCCCTTGATATCGTGGACGATGCAACTGCCCGGCCAGGCGAGCAGCGAGGGGATTACGAGACCAACGCCCTTGCCGGAACGGGTCGGCGCAAAGCAGAGAATATGCTCGGGGCCATTGTGCCGCAGATACCGGTTCTTGTGCGAGCCGATCACCACGCCGTCCTGTTTCAGGAGGCCGGCCTTGCGGATTTCCTTGTCGGTTGCCCACCGCGCAGACCCATACGTCTCTGACTGCTTCTCCTCCCGCGCGCGCCAGACCGACATGGCAATCGCGATGACTATGGCGGCCATGGCACCCGAAACCGCGATGAATGCGCCGGTCTGGAAAATCTTTGGTGCATAGGCGTCGAACGCAAACCACCACCAGAAGAAGGCATAGGGCGGGTAGATTGGCCAAGGTCCCAGCCAGAACCAGGGCTGGCCGAGCTCAGGTTGGTGTGCAAGGGCGTCGGCCGTCCATTGGGTGGCAGACCAGATGCCAAGCAAGGTGACGCTGATGACGGCAATGACCTGACCCCAGAGAATACGGGTGGCGTTCATTGAAGGTTGCTCCTGATAAGGGGTGAATGAGGGTCACAGGCTGATCCCGCGTCCGCGGCCCAAGGCCCAGTCGACAGAACCGCCCGGCGACATGGTGCCGGTGATGTGCTGGCCGAGGTGCTGATCGAGCGCCGGGCGCCAAGGCACGAGCTGGAAGCCCAGCCCTTCGTCGATCATCGCGAAGCGGCCCGTCGAAAGCGTCACCCGCTCCCGGTAGATGCCGCTGACATAGTCGCCTGCGCCCGACGGTTTGTGCTCAAGTCCCGTGCGCGCGGCGATGGCCTGCGTGGCGGCCGTCAGTTCCTGATTCTTCAGCGTCCCGACGAGATCCTGAGCAAGGATGACCCGCTGGCCCTGCCGGCGGGCAAGCCCCTGCGTTTCGAGATGGCTGGCGCGGGCATCTAGGGCATCGCGCACCTCGCGCCCGAAACCATTGCCCGTTGCCACGGGATCGCGGGCAACAAGCTGGCGATCAAGCCACGTCGCGCCGGGTGCTTTGATCTGTGCCTCGAGGGGTATGTCTGATCTTGTGGCGAGCGACAGCCGGTCATGCCCTTTGGCATCCTCCCATGAGCGCAGTTCGACGATCGATCCGGCTTTGGCATCGCCGGTCATCTCCATGTCATTGAACCGCAGATGGTGCGTGCGACCATCGACTCCATCGACGATGGCATAGGCGCTGCCCGTCAGCTCGTCGTGGAGGCCACGTTCGACCAGGCGTCCGATGACCGGTTCGCTTGGAACATCCTGATGCAGCGCCAATGCCGATACATCAAACCGCCTGCCTTCGCGGCTCATGGCATTGTGCATCGTCTTGATGATGTCGTTGCGCACCGAAAGATCGCGCAATGTGTTTTCGGCACCGGCCTCGAGAGCCCACACCGCAGGCCCTTCACGCGCCGCCAGCCCCAGCTGCTCCAGTTTGGCGGCGCGGCCCAACAGCAGCCGGCGCATTTCGGGATCGGTGTCGCCGCCAGGGCGCAGGTCGACAAGACCGGCCGTGTCCTGACCCAAGCGTTCAAGCTGCCGGTCAAGACTGGTCCAGCGCTCGGCATCGACCTCGCGTTCGAGTGCGGTGCGGATGTCCAGCTCGGTGCGCGGCCCCAGTTCGAGCGTCACCCGCTCTTCCGCTCGGAACCGCAGCCCTTCGCTGATATAGCCCCGGTCAATGACAAGATCGGCGCCGTCGCTGGCAACGCCGCGCACCAGCACATGGATGTGCGGATTGTCGGTGTTCCAATGGTCAACGGCGACCCAGTCCAGTTCGGTGCCCAGATCCTTGGCCGCGTCAGCCATCAATTCGCGGGTGAAGGTGCGCAGGTCTTCCATGTCCCCTGCATCTTCGGGCGAGACGATGAAACGAAAGTGGTGCCGGTCATCTTCGCAACGCCCTGCAAAGGCATCCCGATCAGCCCTGTCGGTCTGGGCATCGAACATCGAGGCATCGCGCCCGTCGCGGGACACGCCGTCACGCTCAAGATAGGTGATGTGCTTTGCCAGCGGTGCGGCGCGGTAATGCGCACCTTTATGGCGAGCGATGCGCGCCATGACAGTAACGCGGCGTTGGCCAGGTGTGCGGCGCATCGCGGCAACCGTCCGACGCCCGCGCGCGGCTTTGCCGCTACCGCTGCCGCGTTTCAGACCCGCTCGCCGTGAACCCGCATGGCCCGCCTTGTTGGCGGCACGCTGGACCTGAGCCGCCAGCTTCTGGCTTCGCCTTCCAGAGGCTGCACCGCTGTCCCTGCTTCTTCCCGGCCGCACCCGAAATTCATTGTCGTCGCGGCTCATTTTGAAGGTGCCAGACGATTACGCCGCAGTTTTGCGGGTGTTTGGGAAACATCGTATGGCGGGCTTTGCCCGGTGCCATACGAAATTATCGCACTACAACAACCACATGAGAGCCAGGTGCTGGCACTCCTTTTATCTTGCCCTCCACAATTGCCCTCTCGCTCAAACACACTCCTCCCCGCCGTACCTATCCGAAACGACGCCCGAACCGTCGGAGATGCGCTGGCGTAACCCATCACGGATTTCGTGGTGAAAGCGAGACAAACAGGGGGTGCGGCGCGGGGTTCGGTGACGGTAAAGAGGCCGACGGCGACGCAAGCTGGGTGCGCTGTGGCTGCACATCGGCAGCACCGTCATTGTTGCTCGCTTCTCCATCACCGCGCGGTGTGAACAATGTAGCCTGACGCCATCGATGAGCATTGGCAGGTGGCATGGCAGCAGGCGAAGCGATGCTGGCCATTCCAAGACTTGGCGCGATCTGGGCGACGTAGTTGACGGTTTCTGCCGGAAGACTGCGACGACCGGCAGCATAGTCATCGGCACGGCCTGGCCCCGCATTGTAGGCCGCCAGCATCAAGCTGACATTGCGATACCGATCCCACATGGCGCGCAGATAGGCCGCACCTCCAAGGATGTTCGCACGCACATCGAACGGGTCAGAGCCAAGGCCATGCCGCGCGCTCAGCATCGACCAAGTGCCGGGCATGATCTGCATCAGACCGATGGCTCCTGCGGGTGAAACCGCGCGCGAATTGCCGCGACTTTCCGCCCGCATCACCGCCCATATCCAGAGCTCGGGAATGCCGAAGCGCTGCGATGCCTCTGCGACATGCGGCGCATAGGGATGCGCTGCAAACTGGTCAGGTATCGTCGCAACTGCGGCAACCGGAGAAGTCGCCGCTGCCAAGCCGAGAGCGAAACAAGTGCCGGGAAGGAGAAGGTGAAGGCGCAGCCGAACGGCAATCCGAACTACGGAACACCTGCGACGGCGAAGCGAAGCAACGATCATAGCCTATTTCCGATCGCGATTGGTCGGACGCGACCAGAGCAGGTGATGCTCGTCGTCACGGGACATGGACCGGAGCAGGTTGGCGCGCAGGGGATGGGCAAAGGCCGGGTCGTCGATCTGCACCGCGACAAAGGCACCGGCGCGCTCGCCTGTGCGGTTCCAGCCAGCACCAATTTCAGTGCCGGTTTCGGAATCGCCGAGCAGCACGCGCCAGTCGGGTGCATTATCGCTGTCGTTCGATGGAGCCGGGACGAGCGTCACGACAACATCGAGCATGAGGGTCCGGATTTGGCCCGTGAAACTGTCCTGCGCGGAATGAAAGATGCCGATCATCATGGCCTGTGCTCCTGGTTGGTGGTTGGGGAAGCGGCGGACGCACCAAAGCCTCGCCAGCGCAGGGGCTGGTCAGGTGCATCACGGGTAAGGATGGGGTGTGCCGTGCCGATAAGACCGGCTGCGGGCAGAGCGCCGAAATAGCGCCCATCAAGGCTGTCGGGCGCCGGGTTCAACAGGAACAATTCGTCTGTCCGAACGCGGTGACAGCCTTGCCAGCTTGGCAAAGGCCGACCCATTCTGTCGTGCGATTTGGCTATGGCGACATGGTTGCCGTCCACCGAGACGACAGCGCCGGCGCGGCACACCCATTGCCCGGGCAGAGCCGCGACATGTTTCATGAGCGGTATGCCGATCGGCAGATAGTGGCGGTCGGCCAT
Source organism: Sphingobium xenophagum NBRC 107872 (assembly GCF_000367345.1). GTDB lineage: Bacteria > Pseudomonadota > Alphaproteobacteria > Sphingomonadales > Sphingomonadaceae > Sphingobium > Sphingobium xenophagum. Next base: position 80,684 of record NZ_BARE01000023.1, on the reverse strand, counting down.
CATCCGCGCGGTCGCAGCCGGGGGCACAATGGCGACCAGTTCGCCAAACCTTGGGCGTGTGTCGCTCTCGAGGCGATAGAGGCCGACGGGCGCACTGGCGCTCGCGTTCCACATCAGTCGCGGTCGCGGCGACAGCATGGCGACTGCTGAGAACCCGGCGCTGAACAGGGCTGCCCACAGTATCGTGGCGCGAATATAGCGGCGGCGGCTCATGCTTCGAGCGCCTTGCGCCGGAGCCAGGCCGCGTGCCGCTCCGCTGTGTAAGCCCTGAACGGCATTCCGGCATTCAGCCGGTTGCCGACGTGGCGCCAGTGATCGGGCGATGCGTCGCACGGATCAACACCGGCGGCTTCGACCGCATCGATGGCCTGCAACACCTGTGCGACCTTGGGCCAGCCCTCGATGTGCAGCAGAATGTCAGCGCCGGGACGGACAAACCGCAACGTCGTGTAGGCCTCGCCCGGTGCCACTGCCGTCACGATGTCGATGCACGAATGGATGGTGCCATAGTCGTTCGACGACCAGCGCACGAAGGCGAAGACCGCGCCGGGACGGAAGGCGATGACGCGCGTGCGGCGGTTGATGATCGTGTCTGCCGCGATGCGCCCGAAGCGGATCCATTGTTCGTAGCGCTTCTCGATCCAGGTCACTTCGACCTCGGTCAGGGCGCTGGCTGTTGCTGACCTGATGGCGTGCGAGGAGCTGTGCCGCTGCGCAGTTGGCTCGCTCATGGCCGCGCTCCTGCCACCGCGAACCTGACAAGCTTGACGCGAGCGTTCAGCAGGCCCGTCGCATCGCGATTATCCACAGGCTGCAAAAGGGTTAGCAAGAATCCGAAGGATTCTTTTCTATTAGCATCGTTAGAGGAGTGCCGATTTGCCGCAGAATTCTGCGGGTTTCCGCATGGTCCCGGTTTTCGATAGGCCGAGGATCGGGTTTCCGATGGGCCGAGTCCGCCGGTTTTTAATAGGCCGAATGTCATGCCAACTTCTCCACAGGGAAACCGACGCGCCGGGCAGCGCCAACGAACGGGTCGACGGGGATGGGTTTGAAGATCAGCCGCTCGCGGCCGAAGCTGTGCTCAAGGCTCAGATGGTAGCCCGGGAGAGACTGCCGCCGGACGATGGTCCGCAGCTCGAATGCGAATTGCTTGAGCGGCGAAAGCGCACCTGATTTGAGATGAAGGTGCGGAACGTCGAAGCTCCAGCCACCGCGCTGATGTCCACCATGCTTGCGCACGATACGGTAGAGCCAGCGCTCGACGCCGCCAGTCAGCGCAAAGTAGGCGCGGTCGATCGTCAGGATCAGGCCGCGATCGAGCACACCGGCATAGAACCAGTCGGGCAGGATGAGCTCGATGCCAACGGCTCGGCCACGGTCGTCGAGTGTCTCCCGCCATTCGTTGATCCAGGAGAAGCGGTGGCGTCGGCGCTGGTGTTGCTGGCGGATCGACGTGGCAACGGTCGTCGATTGCAAGCGGTCGAGCGCTGCGCGCAGCCGCTCATAATGGTCCTTGCCCGTCCCGCGCCCGATGAAGGTCAAAATCTCGTGCGGACGGGCGGCGATGTGCCGAGATGTAGGGCGGCCTGCGTCGCGCGCTTCAACGAGCTGACTCGCCGCCCAAATCAGAATGTCGGCATCCCAGATGGTCGCCATGCCATGTTCGGCCACGGCTTCGACCGAGATCCATGTGGCCCCCATCGCAAAGTCGATCGGTGCGGAGCGCCGCGACTTGGCAAGGCTGAAGAAGGGCCAGGACATCAGATCCTGAGCATCGCGCGCGGCAATGTCACCGGGCATCGAGTAGAACAGGTCGAGCTGTTGCTGGGGGCTCACAGAACGCATCAACGGCGCACCGGTCGTGCTGACAGGCAAATGCCTTGTCCGGGATCGGATGTTGAATTGCGGCGACCATTTTGCGCCCAGGCATCGAGATCGACTATGGCATAGACGATCCGCCGACCGAGTTTGTGAAAGGCCGGCCCCGTCCCATAGCAACGATGCTTTTCAAGCGTGCGGGCTGACAGACCCAAATGCACGGCAGCATCTGGCGTCCTGACATAACGCGGGAATACCGGGACGAAATCTCCATCCATGAAACGTCTCCTGTGAAGTGCCGGACACAAGGGGTTGGCCCGGCGAGCAGGAGGCGAGATTTGAGATTTTCAGGGACTTGGGTGAACGGACATAAGGCGTTGCTGCCGAATGTCCCGATCAGTGGCCGCTCAACAGGGCGATATAGCCGCCGTCGCGCATAGCGAGCGCCTGTCGCTGCCAGCGAGCAATCCGTTTGCGCTCGCTCGACGTATCCCATTCGGCGGCCGAATATTGCCCGGTATCGCGGGCGATAAGTTCGATGGCCAATTCGCGTGTGGTTGCGCCGCCAGACAGCGCATCAAGCAACCGAAGCCATTGGACCAGACGCCAATGCTCTGACGGACCGGGCGCAAGGCAGAACGGGAGCTTCTTCACATGCCCGAGACGGCAATGATCATGAAAATCGGAAACGGCGGCCTTCCGTGTTTCCCAAAATGCGTCGCCCGGAAGAACATAGGCGAGCGGTTCGGTCTCTGTTGTCTCGCCGCGAATATTCAGGCGGTAGCGGCGCTTCGCCGTCGAGAGGACGAGATGCCGCCCTTCCTCATCGCGGTGCTCGGCCGCGATATCCATGCCGTCGACAATTTCGGCTTGGCTGCAGCCGTCGCAAGCGAAAGGAGCCGGGCGCAAAAGGATGACGCTGGCCGCTGTAGATGGGTGCCAGATGATCGGGAGATGGTGGGCCGGGAGGTCAGGGTCCGCAGCGAAAGACCAACCCCCAGTGCCGGGCAAGACGCCTCAGCGCGAGTGGCGCAGCGTCAACGGCCTCAGCATATTGGTCGCGGTATTCAGGATTGCGGCGCAGGAATTCCTGCGCGAAATCCGTGCGGTCATAGTTTTTATACGCTTTGGCGTAATTCTCCGAACGCCAGTCGGGCGGCTTCTCCATCGCACCTCTCCTATGAGGTTTTTTTGGAGTCGAACGATCACGTCGGAGCCGTGACGAGAGAAGTGCTCGAGTCAGTTCCGGGCTCCCCCGCGGCAAGGCACAATCGATTGCGCCAGATTGGTGCTAAATGCCCAGTTTTATTGGGTTCGCGGGACCATCAGGTGTTTGTAGCCGTGTTCCGTCATCCACCTGGCGCGGGCGAGATGGGTATCATAGACCCTTCGCGCGCGATCCGGCTCACTGGCAGGATCGATGGCGAAGATGATCGAAACCACCTCTTCCCATGATGCCTCGTCCTTTTCGGCATCCAGCAGGCGAAGATACGTGACAAGGTGGCGCTCATCATAAGCGCTCAATCGGTCTGACTGCGGTGGTTCATCGGCAAACTCAGGAGCCGACATGGGTCTCTCCTTGTAGCAAAACCTGTTTAGTGACTGCGCCCCCGCAACGTGCGCAGAGAAGCAGGGTGAACTTATCCCCAATCGGGCAGTGCGCTATCCCCAGCACGGGATAATGCCGAGCCCAGATTGCCGGGACAAAACATTCCCAGAGGCAATGATCTGCCTGTTGTAGTTCAGAAATTGTAAAATTGCTGCTGAGATTCGGTGAATGGCGGTGGGTTTGCGTTCAACGACCGCTAGGTTTCTCGAAAAATTGCACGGGATCGACGGCAAGTTCTTCTGCGAGTCGCTCAATCGTGTCGAGCGTCGGCGAATTGGCTGCGCGTTCGAGAAGGCCGACATAGTTTCGGTTGATTCCGGCACGATGCGCCAATTCCTCCTGCGAAAGCCCACTGGCGTGTCGCAATCGCCTTAAATTCGTCCCAAAAATCTCCCGAAGCCTCATGCTTCGTGGGTCGGCGTAACCCTAATATACTGCCACCCAATATACTAGGGATTCGTCATCGCCCGGAGTGACCCGGGCGATGACTTGGCCGATTCAATGGTCGTTGCGGCGGCTCGGGCGGTTCCAGACCAGATCGTGACTGCCGTCTTCGGCTTCGAACAGCTGGGCGAAAATGGGCGCCATGAAGCTGGGGTCGTCGAGCTTCACCGAGAGGTACGGCCGGTCGTCCTGGGTGTGCTTTTTCCAGGCTGCGCCGATTTCGACTTCGCCGATGAGGACCCGGTGGGTCGGGGCATTGCCGCTGGTGTTTTCCTCCGCGACGATCCTGACCGATTTGGCCTGAAGGGCGAGAGTGACGATCTGGCCCCGGAGTTCGCCCGAAACCATCTTGAAGTTGCCGATCTTTGCCATGGGTATTTCCTTTCCGTTGGACGGGACCGCGCCAGTGCGGCCTCGATGCGCGGAAAAGGGTCAGCCAGTGGCAGGCGCCGCAGCGTCAGCCCGCAGCGTTAGCGAAGGACGGTGTGGCCGAGCTTTCTTGTCTCGCGAGGAACGGCGGAACGCCGGGGGAAGAAAGTTCGGCAAGCACCGTTGCGGCAAGCCTGCCAAGCGAAGCGTCTTGCTGACATGGGCGCGGATCGAAAGAGGCCGTACTGGTCGGTTCTGCCGGGAAGGACGCCAGATGCTGATCGAATGCACTGGCTCGGGTGAACGCTGGCCCTGACCCCTCGGTTCAAAATCGGCAAAGCGGAGGACACGACTGGAACACCGGTATTGCCCCCTCACGGCCATCACTCGGCCGACATTGATTGGCCTGTAGAGGCTTGCCCAGCCACGGGACCAGCAAACTGTGAGGTGACGCGCGTATCACGCTCCGACATCGTCACGCTTCGCCATGCCGAGAGGGATGTCGCCATAGCAGCGATGGATCCAAGGATCGCCAGCAGCATGCTGTTGTCCGTTGCTAGTGATCCAAGCGCGTGCGCGGCCTGAAAGCCGGCGAATCCCGCGGGTATGGCAAAGAGGAGCGCGATCCCGGCACGGATCATGGGAGAGCGGACAAAGGCGATGAGGCACTGTCCAATCAGAAGCGTAGCAATGCCTGCCGACAGTCCGCCCAGGATTGCTCCGAGATGACCAACATCATGGCGGAGCAGCAGGAAAGCGCACGTGAGCCCGGCATAGACAGGCAGCGCATAGCTGGCGAGGCGGAAGAGCAGCGCGAGCACATAAAGGCCAGCCACGGCCCCGAGGATGAGAAAAATGGTCATAAGCGTCCCTTGTCTGGACGCGCTCGCCACCACCTCCTCAGCGCAATCTGCGGTGCAAGAATAGCACGGCAGGGCACAGGCCGAAAAGGCGAAATGTGCCTGAGGTTAGCGGCTGAAAGGGTCATATTCGCGAACCACCTGTTCGGGGTCACCGTCAAATTCGTCAGCGGGGATGACGAAGTAGCCCTGATTGGTTTCGATGAGGACGATGACCGTCATCAGCGTCCGGGAGAGGTTCCAGCCAAGCGATTGTGCGGTTGCCAGTGGCATGTTGCGGCTCCTGCCTAGGAGCGGGACCACCCCGCTCGACAGTCGCCCCACAGGCCGGGGGCTGGCCGCAATCACCGCAGCAAAGCTGCGGCCGCACGCGCACGCGTAGCGGACCCTTCACGGGTTGATTGAAGGAGGACAGGCTTCGAGCCCAGGGATCAGCGGCTAATGCGAGCGAGTGGTTCTGCGGCGGTTCGAGTTATGCCAATTGCGCCAGTCAGATTCCGGCGGTGACATATTCTTCAGGTATCCGCTGTTGACGGCCAGTTTCTCAAGATCGGTCAGGCACTACGCGGCCGGCAATATCAATGTGTGCGGCCTCGGTGATCTAAAAAGACTTTGCCTTGCGCTGTTCTAGCGCAGCACGCTGCCACTCGACAAAGGGGTCCGACTGCAAGCAGCAAGATGAGCCGTTTCACACCGAACGCTAGGCGCAAGTTCGGGCGACATCGATCGACAATTTAGGTGCAAAAAGGGGGCTCAAAATTCACGAGCTACGACCGGCTTTCCCCACGACGCCCCAACCTGTACCAAAATTGGAGACAATATGGAGACAATGGGGGTCTCGGTGAGGCGTTGTCTCCAGAATTTCAAGGGTCGCCGGTCGACGAAATCGTTGATTTTCTGGGAGAAAACTGGAGCGGGCGAAGGGATTCGAACCCTCGACCCCAACCTTGGCAAGGTTGTGCTCTACCCCTGAGCTACGCCCGCTCGACGCTTGATGGAGACGCTGTCCCCGTCGGGTGAGGCGGGCAACTAGCAGCGCTTTTCGGGATGGGCAAGGGGAGAATTGCCAAGATCGTGAAATTCCTGCTCCGACTGGCAAAGTGGGCGACTTTGCGGGGCTTTGCGCCCGTGTCACCCGAAGCGAATGGCATGCGCGGCAATGCCACGGCCGCCGCTGTTGCCCATGATTGATTCGCTCTGTCCGAAAAATCAACGTGGGTGGCATTTCGCAACTTTGCCTGGGTGGTCATTCTGTTAATCTGGGGATCAAACTCCATATTTATGTCCAGCGGCGGATCATTTGTCGCGTCCCTTCGTATGACAGTCCAAGCAAGAGGAAGCACCCGCGATGCCATCCGATCATCTCACGCGCCGTTCCCTGTTGCAGGGAAGTGCGGCGGTTGCCGCAGCGGCCCCCACGCTGGCGTCTGCCGGTGCGGCCACTGCACGACCCACAGCCAAGGGAGAAACCGGGATGATCCCCGTGGAATTGACCGTGAACGGGCGCGAGGTGCATCTGCAACTCGACCCGCGCACCACCCTGCTCGACGCGCTGCGTGAGCATCTGCATCTGACCGGGACGAAGAAGGGTTGCGATCAGGGGCAGTGCGGTGCGTGCACCGTCATCGTCGAAGGCAGGCGTATCAACAGCTGCCTGACGCTGGCGGTCATGCATGATGGCGACACGGTGACGACGATCGAGGGGTTGGGAACAGCCGACAAGCTCCATCCGATGCAGCGCGCCTTCATCACGCATGACGGTTATCAATGCGGCTATTGCACACCGGGACAGATATGCTCGGCTGTCGCGGTGCTGGAAGAGATTGCGGCGGGCGTCCCCAGCCATGTGACCGATGATCTGGATCGGGTTGCGCTATCCGACCGGGAATTGCGCGAAAGGATGAGCGGCAATATCTGCCGCTGCGCCGCCTATCCCAACATCATAGCCGCCATGAACGAAGTGGCCGGGGAGAAGAAGGCATGAAGCCTTTTACCTATAGCCGCGCGACCAGCGTTGCGGATGCCGCCAAGACCGCAGCTGCGATGCAGGGTGCGCGCTTCATTGCCGGCGGCACCAATCTGCTCGACCTGATGAAGCTCCAGATCGAAACGCCGACCCACCTGATCGACGTCAATCATCTGGGCCTCGACCGGATCGAACCGACGCCAGAGGGTGGATTGCGCATCGGCGCGCTGGTCCGCAATACCGACCTGGCGGCCGACAAGACGGTGCGCCGCGACTATGGCGTGCTGAGCCGCGCGCTGCTGGCGGGCGCTTCGGGACAATTGCGCAACAAGGCGACAACGGCAGGCAACCTGCTTCAGCGGACCCGATGCCCTTATTTTTACGACACCAACATGCCTTGCAACAAGCGCAAGCCCGGCAGCGGTTGCGGCGCGATCGGCGGGATCAGCCGTAGCCTCGCCATATTGGGGGTAAGCGACGCCTGTATCGCCCAGCATCCCAGCGACATGGCAGTGGCGATGCGATTGCTCGACGCGCAGGTCGAGACGGTCGGGGCGGACGGCGTGGCGCGCGCCATACCCATCGCCGATTTCCACACGCTGCCCGGTGACACGCCCCATATCGAATCCGCGCTCAAGAATGGCGAGATCATCACATCGGTGACCTTGCCCAAGCCAATCGGCGGCACCCATGTCTATCGCAAGGTGCGCGACCGGGCGTCCTACGCCTTTGCACTGGTGTCGGTCGCCGCTGTGTTCGGCAAGGACGGCGGAGGCCGCTTCGCCTTTGGCGGCATCGGCGCAAAACCATGGCGAACGCCAGCGGCAGACGCTGCCGCTTCATCCGGGGCGAAGGCGGTGGCGGAAGCGGCACTGAGCGGCGCGCGCACGACCTATCACAATGCATTCAAGAAAACGCTGGTCGAACGGACGCTGGCGTCGCTCTATCGGCAGAAGGAGGCCCGGTCGTGAAATTCGATACGCCCGCCACCACCAACCCCATCGACAAGGGCCGTGTCGTCGGCGTCGCGCAGGACCGTATCGACGGCCCTGCCAAGGTGACCGGCAGTGCGCCCTATGCCTATGAACGGCATGATGCTGCGCCCAACGCCGTCTATGGCTGGATCGTCGGGTCCGCGATCGCCAAGGGAAGGATCGCGGCCATGGACCTGCGCGCGGCTGAAGCAGCGCCCGGCGTGCTGGGGATAGTGACCCACGCCAATGCCGGTAAGCTGGGCAAGGGAAATTATAATACCGCTCCGCTGCTGGGCGGCCCGGCGATCATGCATTATGATCAGGCGGTGGCGCTGGTGATCGCTGACACATTTGAAAATGCGCGCGCAGCCGCCAAGCTGGTGCGGATCGATTATGCGCCGCAGGATGGCAAGTTCGATCTGAACACCGAACTGGACAATGCCGTCAAACCGCCAGACAGCGGCTTCGGCGGGGCCGCCGATACCGCCGTTGGCGATTTTGAGGGAGCCTTTGCCAAGGCAGCAGTCAGGATCGACCAGCGCTACACCACACCAGACCACAGCCATGCCATGATGGAACCCCATGCGACCACCGCCGCGTGGAACGGCGACAAGCTGACGCTGTGGACGGCAAATCAGATGATTGCCTGGAGCGTGGGGGAAGTCGCCAAGACGCTGGGCATTCCCAAAGACAATGTCCGTCTCGTTTCGCCCTATATTGGCGGAGGGTTTGGCGCCAAGCTGTTCCTGCGCGCCGACGCTTTGCTCGCGGCATTGGGGGCCAGGGAAGTCGGACGTCCGGTCAAGGTCATGATCGCCCGCAACCAGATACCCAACAATACCACCCATCGTCCCGCGACGGTCCAGCGCATCCGCATAGGCGCCGACAAGAATGGGGTGATCGATGCCATCGGCCATGAAGTATGGTCGGGCGACCTGCCCGGCGGCGGCCCGGAGACGGCGGCGATGCAGACGCGACTGCTCTATGGTGGCGCGAACCGCCTGACCGCGCATCGCCTCGCCACGCTCGACCTGCCCGAAGGCAATGCGATGCGCGCGCCCGGCGAAGCCGTTGGTCTGCTGGCGCTGGAAATCGCGATGGACGAACTGGCGGAAGCATGCGGCGTCGATCCGGTCGAACTGCGCATCCGCAACGATGTGCAATATGATCCCGAAGCGGGGCCGCAACGCCCCTTTTCCAGCCGCAAGCTGGTCGAATGTTTGCGCACCGGGGCTGACCGGTTTGGATGGAGCAAGCGCAATCCCACGCCCGGCAAGGTGCGCGATGGCCGCTGGCTGGTCGGCATGGGTGTGGCCGCCGCATTCCGTAACAATATGGTCGGCAAATCGGGCGCGCGGATCGGCGTGGACGGCACCGGCAAGGTCATAGTCGAAACCGACATGACGGACATCGGCACCGGCAGCTATACCATCATCGGCCAGACCGCGGCGGAAATGCTGGGCGTATCGCTGGATGACGTCATTGTGCGGCTGGGCGACAGCCGCTTCCCCGCATCCGCCGGGTCTGGCGGACAATGGGGAGCGAACAGTTCTACAGCCGGCGTCTATGCCGCCGCCATGGCGCTGCGCGCAAAGCTTGCGGAAAAGGCGGGCTATCCGGCCGACCAGGCGCAATTTGAAGATGGTCTGGTGAAATTGGGCAATCAGTCGCAAACGCTGGCTGCGCTCGCCGGTCGCGAGGGTCTATGGGCGCAGGACAGTATCGAATTTGGCGATCTGGACAAACGCTATGCCCAGGCGACGTTCGGCGCGCATTTCTGCGAAGTCGGGGTGGACATCGACACCGCCGAAGTGCGCATCCGCCGCATGGGCGGGGCGTTTGCGGCCGGGCGCATTCTCAATCCCAAATCCGCGCGCAGCCAGGTGATCGGCGCGATGACCATGGGCGCCGGTGCGGCATTGATGGAGGCGTTGGAGGTCGACACCCGCTTTGGCCTGTTCATCAATCATGACATGGCCGAATATGCCGTGCCGGTTCATGCCGACATACCCGAACAAGATGTACTGTTCATCGACGAACTGGACGACAAAAGTTCACCGATGAAAGCCAAGGGCGTGGGCGAGCTGGGCATTTGCGGCGCGGGCGCTGCGGTTGCCAATGCAGTCTATAACGCCACTGGCCTGCGGTTGCGCGACTATCCGCTGACCATCGACAAGCTGTTGAAAGCGCAGATGACCTGACGATGGACCGACCCAAGGTCTAATGGAGCGCCGTCCCCCGTCCCCCTAGCCTTCCGCCCATAGACATAATGGAGGATGGCATGAGGGGTGTGACGGCGCTGTTGGCAACCAGTGCGATGGCGCTGTGCGGCGGCATCGCGCGGGCGGATGAGGCAGATGCCGGTCGCCAGCCCATCATCGTGACGGCGCCGGGCGGCGGCATCGACAGCGACGACGGCCTTTCGTTGTCCGCCGCCGACATCGCCAAAGGCGGCAGTCCCGATCTGCTGGGCGCGCTGGTCCGTAACTTCGCCGGTGTCACCTTGCAGGACGCGCAAAACAACCCGTGGCAACCCAATCTGGTCTATCGCGGCTTTGTCGCTTCGCCGCTTCAGGGACAGGCGCAGGGGATCGCCACCTATCTGGACGGCGCGCGCTTCAACCAGCCGTTCGGCGACACCATGCAGTTCGACCTGTTGCCCGAAGCCGCCATTGCGCGGATCAGCCTGCTCGACAAAAGCGCGGTCTATGGCCTCAACGCTCTGGGCGGGGCGTTGCTGATCGACACCAAGACAGGGCTGAGCGATCCCGGACTGGAGGCCAGCGTTTCCCAGGGCCGGTTCGGCATGACCGAAGCGAGCATCGCGGCGGGCGGGGCACGGGGCGATTTCAGCGCCTTCGCGGCGTTTCAATACACGCGGGATGATGGCTGGCGCGCCTTTTCGCCCTCGACATTATATAATGGCTATCTCGACCTGGGCTTCGACACGCCTGGTGGTGGCCTGCACATCAAACTGGTAGGGGCGGACACCGACCTGACCGGCAATGGCGTTTCGCCGGTCGAACTGCTTGCGGTCGATCGGCGTGCGGTATTCACCTGGCCCGACAATAGCGCCAGCCGCTATGGCCGGGTCAGCCTGCATCCCTGGGTCGCGCTATCGGATACGACCCGGATCGAAGGGACGCTCTATGCGCAAAAACTGACGCTGCGCAGCGTCAATGGCGACGCTGCCGATATCGAGGGTTGCGAGGAAGAGGATGAGGCTGGCCTGCTCTGCCTGGAAACGGTGGGGGATACCGAAGATGAGGAGGAACAGGCGGTCCTGACGGATGCCAATGGCGATCCGATCGCCGATAGCCTGGGGGGTGAAGGCTATGGTGTCCTCAATCGCGGGCGCACCGCGACGCGGGCGATGGGGGCGCTGGTGCAGCTGATCGACCAGCGGGCGTTGGGCGCTGGGGACAATCATCTGGCGCTGGGGCTGAGTTACGACACAAGCCGCACCCGGTTCGACACATCGACCGAACTCGGCGCGATGACCGAGGAGCGAAGCGTCGAAGGGCTGGGACCGATCATCATCCAGCCAGATGGCGCCATCGCGCCGGTGGGATTGGTCGCCCATACCGATTATTGGGGGGTATTCGCCCAGGATCGGTTACCCATCACCCCGCGCCTGTCAGCCGAAATCGCACTGCGATATAATTGGGCGCGGGTGGTGTTGCAGGACCAGATCGGCACCGCGCTCAATGGCCGGCATCATTTTTCCCGGCTGAATCCCGGCATCGAGTTCGACTATGAGTTGTCCGACGCTTTGGCGCTGCGGGCGGGCTATGCGGAAAGCAACCGCGTGCCGACTCCGGCCGAACTGTCCTGCGCCGACGAAAATGCGCCATGCAGCCTGACCAATTTCTTCATCGCCGATCCGCCGTTGAAGCAGGTGGTCGCCAAAAGCTGGGAAGCGGGTGCGAAGGGCAAGGCGCAGCTTGGCGGCTTTGCAGTGGATTGGCTGTTGTCAGCCTGGCGGACAGACAATCGCAACGACATTCAATATGTCGCATCGGAAATCCGGGGCCGTGCCTATTTCCGCAATATTGGCAGCACCAGGCGGCAGGGGGTGGAAGCGACGATCCGCGTACAGCGGGGCGGGCTGCAAGCGGGCCTCAGCTATGCCTTTACCGACGCCACCTATCGCGCGCCGCTCAGCCTATCCAGCCCGGCCAATCCGACAGCGGACGAGGACGGCCTGATCGCAGTCGAGCGCGGGGATCGCCTGCCCGGTATAGCCCGGCATAGCGCGACGCTGAACCTGGACTATGCCGGACAGGGCTGGAGCATCGGCGGCGATGTGATCGCGCGATCGGGCCAATATCTGGTCGGCGACGAAGGGAATGATACGCCCAGGCTGGGCGGCTACGCCATCGTCAATCTGCGCGCGAGCGTGGATGTGGTGCGCGGCGTCAGCCTGTTTGGCGAGGTGCGCAACGCGCTGGGCAGGCGCTACGCGACCTTTGGCACGTTCAGCGAAGTCGATGAGATCGAACTGGAGGAAGCGCCGGGCGCATCCAATCCCCGTGCCTATGGACCGGGCGCGCCGCGCCGCTGGCAGGTGGGGATCAGGGCGCGCTTTTGACGTCGATACGCGGCAGCAACGCCGCTTCGATGCCAGGATAGAGATGCGACACGCTGCGCTGCACTTCGTAGCGGGCGGCGGCCATCCGGGCAAAGCGGGCGGGGATCGGCAGGTCGCCCGCCTCCACCATGTCGAGACCATCGCGCACCGCCTGCGTCAGTGCGCCTTCCAGCCAGTCGATCCAGTCACGCGTCTGGGCAATGGCCGCCGTTCCTGTCGGGTCGAGCGGCCCATGGCCAGGCAGGACGCCGCCATGGGGCAAGGCCTTCAGCTGGTCCAGACTGGCGCGCCAGGCCGCAAGATCGGCGGTCGGGGTGCTGGGCGCGCGATCATGAAAAACCAGATCACCCGCCAACAGCAGGCCGCTTCGTTCGTCCAGCAGCGCCAGATCCGCACTGCTATGGCCGGAAAGCGCAAGCAGGCGCAGCACCCGCCCGCCAAAATCCTCCTGCGCCGCCATGATGGTCCGGCCCGGCAGGATCAGGTCCGTGCCGCGCATCCAGTCGCCCAGCAGCCTGTACATGCCATCGGCATAGCCCTGCCCCTGCGCCGCCAACGCTGCGATCGTGCCCGGCAGCGCGGCGACGATGGCAGGATCGAAGGCGGCCAGCCCTAGGCCATGATCGGGATGGAGATGGCTGACATAGACCCGTATTATGCGCTGGCCCGTCAATTGCTCGGCCACCTGGCGCAGGGCGCGACCATAGCGAAGCGAGGGGCCGCATTCCCATAGCACCGTCCCGGCGGGCGTCGCGATGATGGCGATATTGGCGATGGCCCCGCCATTATGCTCTTCGATCGGCTCGTCCGCGCCGCGCACCATCCAGATGCCATCGCCGACCGGCACCGCCGTGATGCTATAGTCGGCCGCACGAGCGGGCATCTTCGCCAGACCCGCTATCCCGCCCAGCATGGCGCGTCGCGACAGCTTCATCGTCCGCCCGGCATCGGCGACTGACGCGCCAGAATGAGGTTGGCCCGATAGTCGCGCCCGTTGGTATCACGCGCCGCGACCCGCAGCGCCGCATCCGGGCCGCCGTCCACCATGAGCGTGATCGCCGGGTCTTCCGCCACCGATGCCCATATATCCATGTCGCCCAGCACACGCCCTTCCCCGTCGGTCACCGCCAGCGCCTCCAGATGATAAGTGGCGATATTTTCGACAAGGCCGGTGTCCATCGGATGCCGGAAGCTCAGCCGCACCCGATTATAGCCCTGCGCCATGGGCCAGACTTCGCCACGTATCTCGCCCAGATGGTCAGCCCAGTCGCCCTTGACCCGGCTGACGGGTGGCGCCGAACAGCCGCCGCCTGCGGCATCGACCCACCCGCCCGACACCAGCCATTGCCCGCTGTCCAGTTGCACCGCACCGCGTACCGGAGTGCGCTGATCCAGCTTGATCCGAGTCGCGACATAGGGCGCGGCATGGAGGGGTCGATAGTCGATCGCGACCGGAATGGGGTTGAGGTCCGCGAGCAGGATCATGCGCCTGACCCCCGCTATTCCGCGCGCATCAATGACCACCGGAAAGGCGCGCTGGTTTTCCGCGATCATCGGGAAGGACACACGGACTCGGGGGTCGAACCGCACCGGATCATCACCGAACAGGGTGCGCGCATGGGCTATCCACATCGGTGAGCCGAGCGGATCGGCAGGCGGAGCGGCCCCGGCACCGGCCGGCGCCAGCGTCAGCATGATCGCGACCCATAGGCTCTTTGCCCTGCGCATATCCTTCTCCCTTATGACAGGGTCTAATAGAGGGCGTGACGCGCTACCATTGGCCCTTGGGTCATAAGCCGGGGAGAGGATCATGCGGCGCTTCATCATGGCGGCGATGCTGGTTGCGTCGCCCGCGCTGGCGCAGGAGCCATTGTTCGACGCTGAGGGCTATCGCATCGCACATTATCGCGCGCCAGTGCGCCAGCCGCCCGCCGGCGTCGGCCGAATCGCGCTCGCAGCAGCGGCGCAGCTTGTGCCGGACAGGGATGCCGTCTTCATCGATGTCCTGCCGGCCGAAGGTGGTCATCGTGAACTGGACGGGCGCTGGCGGCTGGCGTCATCGCATGACTCCATCCCTGGCGCGCACTGGTTTCCCGATGCCGGGCGTGGCCAGCCCGATCCCGCCATTGCCGGGGATTTTGCCACGGGCGTTGTCCGGTTGAAGGGGCGCGCGCGCGGCAGGATGCTGATCCTGTTCTGCCGCTCCGACTGCTGGATGGGCTGGAACGCTGCCAAAAGGTTGCGATCGATGGGCTTTGCCAATGTCTGGTGGCTGGCGGAGGGAACGGATGGCTGGCGCGACCTTGGCCTGCCGCTCACGCCAGTCCGACCCGAAGGCGGCACGGCCACATAGGACCAAAGACCCATTGTGCGCAGGCGCGCTCCGGTCGCACTCTTGGCGCAATCTAGCGGCCATTAGCCGCGTGCATCTTTGGAGAGTGATGTGATCCATCTGCGCCTGTCGGCTGGCCTTGCCGCTGCCCTGCTCCTTTCGCCGCTGCCCGCGGCGGCAAAGGATATTATGGTCCATATGAAAAATCAGGGCGCGGACGGGGCGATGGTGTTTGAACCATCCTTCGTGAAGGCTGCGCCGGGCGATACCATCCATTTCAAGCCGACCGACGCCAGCCACAATGCCGAAACGATGGCGAACATGCTGCCCGCGGGCGTAACCCCGGTGAAGGGCGCGATGAACAAGGAGATGGTGCTGACCGTCGCCAAGCCCGGCCTCTACGGCATAAAATGCATGCCCCATTATTCGATGGGCATGGTCGCGCTGGTCCAGGTGGGCAAGGTGTCCGCCGCCGACCTGGCAGCGGCCAAGGCGGTCAAGCTGCCCCCCTTTGCCGCCAAGCGCATGACGGCGGCGCTCGCAAAAGTGAAATAGACCCAAGGTGCAATGGCCCGGCACAGGTCGCCGCGCCATGTTTTCAGCCAATTTCGACAGGACAGGAGTAGGACGATGCTGCAGCAGGCGATGGAGCGGTTTACCGGCAAGACGCTGATCCGCAACCAGTATGACAATTATATCGACGGCCAGTGGGTCGCCCCGGTCAAGGGCGGCTATTTCGAAAATATTTCCCCCGTGACGGGCCAGGTCGTCGGGACCATCGCGCGCGGAACGGCCGAGGATATCGAGCTGGCGCTCGACGCGGCGCACAAGGCGAAGGATGCCTGGGGCAAGACCTCCACGACGGAACGCTCAAACATCCTGCTCAAGATTGCCGACCGGATGGAAGCCAATCTGGACCTGATCGCGATGGCCGAGACGATCGACAATGGCAAGCCGATCCGCGAAACGACCCATGCCGACATTCCGCTGGCCATCGACCATTTCCGCTACTTTGCAGGCTGCGTTCGCGCCCAGGAAGGGTCGATCAGCGAGATCGATCATGACACCATTGCCTACCATTTCCACGAGCCGCTGGGCGTGGTCGGCCAGATCATTCCCTGGAACTTCCCGATCCTGATGGCGGTGTGGAAGCTGGCCCCGGCACTGGCGGCAGGCAATTGCATCGTGCTGAAGCCCGCCGAACAGACGCCGATGTCGGTTCTGGTGCTGCTGGACATTATCGGCGACCTGCTGCCGCCCGGCGTGCTGAACGTCGTCAACGGCTTTGGCGTCGAAGCGGGCAAGCCGCTGGCCAGCAACAAGCGGATCAGCAAGATCGCCTTCACCGGCGAAACGACGACCGGCCGCCTGATCATGCAATATGCGTCGGAAAACCTGATTCCCGTCACGCTGGAACTGGGCGGCAAGTCGCCCAACATCTTCTTTGCTGACGTGATGGATGCAGACGACGATTATTTCGACAAGTGCCTGGAAGGCTTTGCGATGTTCGCCCTCAATCAGGGCGAAGTGTGCACCTGCCCCAGCCGGGCACTGATCCAGGAATCGATCTACGAAAAGTTCATCGAACGCGCGATTGCGCGCGTGAAGGCGATCAAGCAGGGTAGCCCGCTCGACCCGGCGACCATGATCGGCGCGCAGGCGTCGAACGACCAGCTGGAAAAGATCCTCTCCTATATCGAGATTGGTCTGGCCGAAGGCGCAGAATTGCTGACCGGCGGCGCGCGTGCGCAGCTGGATGGCGAACTGAGCGAAGGCTATTATGTCACCCCGACGGTGTTGAAGGGGCATAACAGGATGCGGATATTCCAGGAGGAGATTTTCGGTCCGGTTCTGGCCGTCACCACCTTCAAGGATGAGGCCGAAGCGCTCGCCATCGCCAACGACACGCTCTATGGTCTGGGCGCAGGCGTGTGGACGCGCGATGGAAGCCGCGCCTATCGCATGGGCCGCGGCATCCAGGCCGGTCGGGTGTGGACCAACTGCTATCATGCCTATCCGGCCCATGCCGCCTTTGGTGGCTTCAAACAGTCGGGCATCGGCCGCGAAAACCACAAGATGATGCTGGACCATTATCAGCAGACCAAGAATCTGCTGGTCAGCTACAGCCCCAAGGCGCTGGGCTTCTTCTAAAGGGTCGCAACGAAGGCGCTTGCCTTTCCCCTGTAAGCGCCTTCGTCCCAGGCGGGCGTCCCAACGGACGTCCGCCCCTTTTTGTAAAGGAAAGCCTGGCTGTGACGAACCCGCTTCCGCCCCGCATATTGGCGACAGATGCAGCGCTGGCGCTGATCGCGCAGCTGACCGACAGGCATGGGCCGCTGATGTTTCACCAGTCGGGCGGCTGTTGCGACGGGTCCGCGCCAATGTGCTTTCCGCGCGGCGAATTCAAGGTGGGCGCGCAGGACGTGCTGTTGGGGCATGTCGGGGGCGATGTGCCGGTATGGATCGGCGCGGCCCAGTTCGAATATTGGCGCCATACCCAGGTGACGATCGACATTGTGCCAGGGCGCGGCGCGGGCATGTCGCTGGAAAGCCCGGAAGGGATGCGCTTCATCGTCCGGTCGCGCATTTTTACCGACGACGAAAACGCCCTGCTGGAAGCGGCCGGCGATCCACCAAGAGGCAACGCCATCGCCTGACGTGACAAATGCGCAGCACAGTGCATAACCCCTAAGAAAAAGGGGAATGCGATGGGAGAGAGCGAAATGAGTGTGGAGGCGGCGGATATTGTCTTTGCGTCGAGCCACATGCCTGATCCGGCCGATGCGATGGCGCAAGTCGCCCATGCCATGGGTGATTCACCATTGGCCGGCATGCTGCTATTTTGTTCGCACCGTTTCGATCGCGACGCGCTGGCCCGTGCGGTGAACCGCCATGGCGAACAGCGGGTCGCGATCGGCTGTACCAGTTCGGGCGAACTGACCGAGCAGGGCTATGACGAGGATAGCCTGAGCGTCATCGGCTTTCCGGCCGCCAGCTTTCATATGGTGTCCCATTGTTTCGACGATATCGATGCCTTCGATCCGGTCGCAGCGCGGGAAGCCATCCGATCGCTCGCAGCGGTGGCGGAGCGCGACAGCCGCCATCTGGGTGACCGGGTCAATCATGTCGCGCTGTTTCTGGTCGATGGCCTGTCCCATCGCGAGGAACTGCTGACGATGACGATCCAGGATGCGCTGGGCGATGTGCCGCTGATCGGCGGATCGTCAGGCGACGGACTCGATTTCCGCGAAACAGCGATCTTCCACGGCGGCCGTTTCCACCATCGCGCCGCCGTGATCGCCATCCTGTCCACCCCCCGGCCGATCCATGTGTTCAAAGGGCAGCATTATCGCCCTGGCGCGGCCAAGATGGTGGTGACGGGCGCTGTCCCGCAGGACCGGATCGTCACCGAAATCAATGCCGAGCCTGCTGCGCAGGAATATCTGCGGCTGGCGGGCCATGCCGGGGAAGCGCTGGGCCTGGCCTTCTACGCCGCCCATCCGCCGATGGTGCGGGCAGGCGGGGACTATCATGTCCGCTCGATCCAGAGCGCCAACCCGGACGGCAGCCTGACCTTCTACTGCGCGATCGACGAAGGCATCGTGCTGACCGTGGGTGAGCCGGTGGACCGGATCGCGGGGATGGAGGCGATGTTCACCGACATTGCCGCCCAAGTCGGCACGGTCGACCGGATTATAGCGTTCGATTGCGTGCTGAACCGGATCGACGCCGAACAGCGGCAGATCAGCCGGGCCGTATCCGAACTCTATGGCCGTCATCGCGTCATCGGCTTCAATACCTATGGCGAACAATATCATGCGCTGCACGTCAACCAGACCTTTAGCGGACTTGCGATCGGAAAATGAGCCAGCGGGCGGAAACCGACACTGAACTGGACAGGTTGCGGGAAGACAATCGCAAGCTGCGCAAGATCAATGCCGCGCTGATCGATCGGGTCGAACGGTCGAGCGATATGGTCGGCAATGCCTTTTCGATGTTCGAGACCGCGATCACGCTGGAAGCCATGGTGCGGGAGCGGACGGGCGAACTGGAGGATGCGCTGGGCCGGCTGGCCACCGCCAATGCGGAGCTGGCCCAGGCCCATGCAACCGCCGAGGAAGCCCAGACCCGGCTGCGCGACGCGATCGATTCGATCAATGAGGGCTTTGTCCTGTTCGATGCAGAGGACAGGCTGGTCCTCTTCAATGAGGCCTATCTGAGTTTCTGGCCCGAAATTGCCGACCAGATCCGCCAAGGTCAGTCTTTCGACGAGATTGTCCGGCTCGCCGCCGCGCATCATCACGCGCTCGGATCGCTGGTTGCGCCCGACCGCTGGGTATCGGACCGGCTGGCGCGCCACAGCATTGCGGACGGCGGGCATGTGCAGGCGCTGTCGGATGGCCGCTGGGTCCAGATCAACGAGTTGCGCACGAGCGAAGGCGGTATTGTCGGCATTTATACCGACATTACCGAGGTGAAGGCGCAGGACGCCCGCAACCGGGCGCTGGAACTGGCCGAGCGTAACCTGATCCTGCAATCCACGCTCGACAATCTGTCCGAAGGCGTCTGCCTGTTCGACGCGCAGGGGCGCGTGGCGGCGTGGAACGATGCGCTCCAGCATCTGCTCGACCTGCCCGGCGGCTGGGCGCAGGAAAGCGGCAGCCATGGCGCGCTGGTCGCCTGGTGCCGCGAGCATCTGGGCATGGCGGATGAAGGGTGCCTGGACTGGCGGGGCGACCAGCCCGGCGGCGATCCGCGCCACGCGCTGGTCCATGCCGGGACGCGCAGCTTCGAGCTTCGCAGCACTGCGCTGGAACGGGGTGGGCAGGTAATCGGCTTTACCGACGTCACCGCGATGTTGCGGGCGCAGGCAGGCCTGCAGGAAACGGCCGAGACGCTGGAACGCCGGGTGGCCGAGCGGACAGCCGAACTGGAGACAGAGATCGCCGAACGCCGCGCGATCGAGGCACAGTTGCGCGACGCCAAGACCGCGGCGGAAAAGGCCAACCTGTCCAAGACCAGCTTTCTGGCCGCCGCCAGCCACGACCTGCTCCAGCCACTGAACGCCGCGCGGCTGTTTGTCGCCGCGCTGGGCGACCGGCGACTGGCGCTGCCGACCCGCGCGCTGGTCAACCAGACGTCGACGGCGCTGGATTCGGTCGAGGATCTGCTGGAGGCTCTGTTGGAAATCAGCCGTCTGGACGCAGGCGCGATCCAGCCGGAGGTTGGCGATTTCCGGCTAGACCGACTGCTCGACACGCTGCGCGTCGAATTTGCCCCGATGGCCCGCGCTGGCGGGCTGGAACTGGTGATCGCCAGCGAACCGGCATGGGTGCAATCCGACATCCGGCTGTTGCGACGCATCCTGCAGAATTTCCTGTCCAACGCGCTGCGCTATACCCAGCAGGGATCGGTTCGGGTGGATTGCAAAAGCGGGCCGGACGGCGTCCGCATCAGCGTGACCGATAGCGGCCCCGGCATTCCGCTCGACAAGCAGGCATTGGTGTTCGAGGAGTTTCGCCGGCTGGACACCCGCACCAGCGGCAAGGGGCTGGGCCTGGCCATAGTCAAGCGGGCGAGTGACATGCTGGGCCATCCGATCACGCTCGAATCGACGCCCGGTCGTGGATCGACCTTTGCGATTTGCCTGCCGGCGGGTGAGCCGGTGACCGATCCCGACAGCGAGCCGAACATATCCGGGCGCGATCGCACGATGCGGGGCCTCAACGTGCTGGTGATCGACAATGAACGGGCGATCCAGACCGGCATGTCGACCCTGCTCGGCGGCTGGGGATGCAGTGTGCGGACGGCGGGCGGCTTTGCCGATGCGACCGCCCTGTTCACAGATGACGCCAAGCCTGACATCATCCTGATCGACTATCATCTGAATGACGGGGAGACGGGCGACCATGTGATCGACCGGCTGCGCGCCCATTTCGGCGGGCCGGTGCCTGCGGTGATGATTTCGGCCGATCGCGGCAAGGATCTGAAGGTCCGCCTGGACGCCTGCGGCATCCCGCTGCTGAGCAAGCCGGTCAAGCCTGCACAGTTGCGCGCGCTGTTGCGGACGATGCTGAAATAGATGGAAGGTCGTGCCGGGTCAGTCGGCGCGGAAATGTACCCGGTTTGCCTTGATCACTGCCTGGGTGCGGCTGAGCACGCCCAGCTTTTGCAGGATCGCCGATACATGCGCCTTGATCGTCGTCATCGACACATTGAGGTCGTGGGCGATCTGCTTGTTGAGGCGACCGTTGACCAGATGGCCAAGGACCGTCTTCTGCTGCGGCGTCAGGCTGTCGATGCGACGGGTGATGTCATCTTCGTCGGCGGACGGCGCTGCCCCTTCCCCCATGGTTTCGGGCAGGTAGATTTCACCCGACACGACCCGGTGCAAGGCGTCGACAATGGCGCTGCGCTTGAGCGATTTGGGGATGAACCCGGCCGCGCCGGCGGCCAGCGCCTCCTGCACGATCGCGCGGTCGAACGCCCCCGACACCATCACCACCGGCAGGATCGGGAAGCGATCGCGCAGCAGCTTGAGACCATCCAGCCGCCGCACGTCGGGAATGTGGAGATCGAGCAGGATGAGATCGAAATTATCCTGCTTTTCCAGCGTGGCGATCGCCTCGTCCAGGGTCGCCGCCTCGAAAATCTCGATATTGTCGAAACTGATCGCGATGACGCTGCGCAAACCGTCGCGCACCAGCGGATGGTCATCGACGATCAGCACGCGTTCCATGATCGCTTCGCCGCCCATATATTGGCCCATATCCTGCCCCTGGCCCAAATGATCGACCAAGTCATGGGATGTGGCAAGCCGCAAAGCGCAAGGCGGCAGTACCGGAGCCTGCATTGCATAGCTGCCACGTCCCATGACGATCATGACACTCTCTCCCTTATGACTTTGGCAGTTTGAACACCCAGAGCGCGCCGCCCTGATTGATGTCCTTGAACGATTTGGCGACTTCGCCGCCCCACAGAGGCACAGCGCCGCCCCAGCCGGACATGACGGCGACATATTGTTCGCCATCCTGTTCCCAGGTGACAGGCGAGCCGACCACGCCGGACCCGGTCTGGAATTTCCACAATTCCTGGCCGGTCTTGGCATCGAAGGCCTTCAGATAGCCTTCGGGCGTGCCGGTGAACACCAGATTGCCCCCGGTCGTCAGCACCCCGCCCCACAACGGCGCCTTGTTCTTATATTCCCACACGATCTTGCCGGTCTTGGGGTCCATGGCCCGCAGCACGCCGATATGATCTTCGGCAATCGGCTTGATGGTGAAGCCCGCGCCCAGATAGGCAGCGCCCTTCTTGTAGGCGATGGGCTCGTTCCAGATGTCCATGCCCCAGTCGTTGGACGGGATATAGAAAAGCCCGGTGTCATGGCTGTAGGCCATCGGCATCCAGTTCTTGCCGCCCAGGAAAGACGGCGAGGCGAATACCGGCTTGCCCTTTGCATCGCCCGGTGCCGGCGGACGGCCTTCCACGATGTAATTCGGCTTGCCATTCTTGTTGAAGCCATCGGCCCAGGTCGTCTGCATCACGAACTTGCTGGCGCTGACAAACTTGCCGTTGGTGCGGTCGAGCACGAAGAAATAGCCGTTGCGGTCCGCCTTCGCGCCAAGCTTCATCGGCTTGCCGTTGATGGTGGCGTCGAAGGGAATGAATTCGTTGACGCCGTCAAAATCCCAGCCGTCGTGCGGCGTGGTCTGGAAATGCCATTTGATGACGCCGGTGGCCGGGTCGATCGCAATGGTGGATGCGGTGTAGAGATTGTCGCCGGGACGCAGATGGCTGTTCCACGGCGCAGGGTTGCCGGTGCCGAAGAAGAGCAGGTTGGTTTCAGGATCATAGGTGCCACCCAGCCAGGTCGCGCCGCCACCAGTTTTCCACTGGTCGCCCTGCCAGCTGGCGTTCAGCTTGCCGGTGATGCCATTATCCTTGCCATTGAGCGTGCCCATATGGCCTTCAATCACCGGGCGGTGCCAGATCAGCTCGCCAGTGTTGACGTCGCGCGCATCGACCGCGCCGACCACGCCGAATTCGCCACCCGAATTGCCGGTGATGACCATGCCGTTGACGATCAGCGGCGCGGCGGTGGCGCTATAGCCTTCCTTATAGTCGGCGATCTGCTTGTTCCAGATCACCTTGCCGGTCAGGCGGTTGAGCGCCACGAGGCGCGCGTCGAGCGTGGCGAAGATGATCTTGTCGCCATAGATCGCCGCGCCCCGGTTCACCACGTCACAGCAGGGCATGATGCCATCGGGCAGGCGGGCGTCATATTGCCATTTTTCCTCGCCAGTGCGCGCGTCGAAGGCGAACAGGCGCGAATAGCTGCCGGTCACGTAGATGGTGCCGTCATAGACGATCGGCTGCGCTTCCTGGCCGCGCTGCTTTTCACCACCCAGCGAGGCGGAGAAGACAGGCACCATTTTCGACACATTGCCGCTGTTGATCGCGTTGAGCGCACTGAAGCGATGCGCCTGCGGTCCCATGCCATATGTCAGCACGTCGCCCGTCGATTTGGCGTCGTTCATCAGATCGGCATCGGTCGGCCCGCTTTGCGCCACCAGCGGCGCGGCCCCCATCGCCATTGCCATCGCAGCGACGCCCGACAGCGCCCGCATGATCGGTCCTTTCATAACTATCCTCCCTGTTTAATCGGGCGCATTCGGCCCCACGATTTCTGTGCAGACTATGTCGCTCCCGATCAGCGACAATTAGACCTTGGGTCGGGATATTGGCGGTCCGCGCTCAGCCTGCGGCGTTGGCCGCGGTCCAGTTGACCCCGTAGCGCGCGAACAACGCCTTCATCTCGCCGCTTGCCGCCATGGCGGTAACGATCTCCTCCACCGCGTCGCCCAGCGTGCGGCTATTTTCCTTGACCGCCATGCCGATGTCCCAACCGGGTGAGGTGAAAGCGGGCAGCGGCCCCTTGCGCAGCGTGACGCGGCCAGCGCCCGCACCGTGCAGTCCGTGTTCGATCTGCGCCCGGCTCGCCAGCACGGCGTCCGCCTGTCCGGCCAATACCGCCGCCACCGCCGCCGATCCGGTCGGATAATGGACAACATCCTTGGCCAACACGCCGCCGAAAGAGCCTGTCAGATAGAAGTCGGGGATGGAGTCGAGTTCAGCGGCGAGCTTGCGGCCGCGCCACTCGGTCGGCATCCCTTCCAGCGCGACCGCGCCGCCGGAACCGGCCAGCGCGAAACTCTCGCGATAATAGGGCGCGATGATCGCAACCTGATCATTGCGCGCCGCGAAGGTCCGGTCGAAGGGGACATGCAGCATCAGGTCGCCGGGCATGAAGCCCAGCAAGCCGCCCTTCCACACGCCGTTGCGCAGATCGTCATCGGCGCTTTCGTCCGCGACCAGTTGGGCCACATCGGCGCGCACGCCCAGCCTGCTCGCGATCGCCTGCGCCAGGTCGGCGTCCAGACCGACGATCTTGCCGCCCTCCTCCCACGACCAGGGCCGGTTGTCCTGATAGACGATCACGCGCAACGTACCGAGCGCCTTGACCTTGGCCAACGGAGCCGCGCCGCCGCGGCCCGCGGCCAGCGCGAGCGCCACACCCGCCCCGCCAATCAAGGCGCGACGGGTGAGCATCGCCCTATCCCTCATGTTTGGTTTCAAGCCAGGCGCGGATGGCCCAGCCGGCCTTTTGCCCCAATACGTCGCCAAAGGGCGGCATATAGACCTTGCCGTCATGGCTGGAGCCGTGGCGGAAGCGTTCGGCGAACCATTGATCGCCGGATTCGCCTTCCTCCAGATAACGCAGGTCCGGCGCGATGCCGCCGGATTCCGCATCCAGCCCATGGCAGCGCGCGCAATTTTGACCATAAGCCGACTGGCCGATCTCGATCGCCTTGGCGTTGCCGCTATAGGGGTTTTTTTCGAGCCAGGCTTCGCCAATCTCCGGCAGCGCACTCGTGTCGACTGCTTGCGGCGTAACGTCGCCATGCGCCAGCAGCGCGCTCGCCCCGGTCATGCCCAGCGTGGCAATGGCGCCCAGCAGCGCGATCCGTCCCAGTTTCATATGCGTCATCCTCTCACGCGGATTCTCGTTGACCGGAATATCGGCTAAGGCAGGCGCGCGGCCCATTGGCCATTGGTACAATCCCGTCGATCGTTACCAGCCGATAGGATGGCGGCCATAGCGGTGAGAGGATCAGGATATGAAGCGCATCGGCATTGCCGTCGGGGCCGTCTGGCTGGCGCTGCCCGCCGCCGCGCACGGGGAAACCCTCTATGTCTCCAACGAGCGCGGGGACAGCGTGTCCGTGGTCGATACCGCGTCGGGGCAGGTGACGGCGACCTGGGCCGTGGGCGGCCGCCCGCGCGGCATCACCCTGTCGAAGGATGGTCGCTACCTCTATCTGTGCGCCAGCACCGACCATGCGGTGCAGGTGATCGACCGCGCAACCGGCAAGCTGGTCGCGGAATTGCCATCTGGGCAAGACCCGGAGCAATTTGCCCTCTCCCGCGACGGCAGGACGCTGTTCGTCGCCAATGAGGATAATGCCGCGCTGACGGCGATAGACCTGGCCAGCCGCACCGTCGCCTTTCAGGTCGATGTCGGCGGCGAGCCGGAAGGGGTGGCGCAAAGCCCGGACGGCCAGTGGGTGGCAGTGACGTCCGAAGAGGATAATGTCGTCAACTGGATCGACCTTGGCACGCGCCAGATGGTCGCCGAAACCCCGACCGACCAGCGCCCGCGCCATGTCGAATTCACCGCCGACGGCGCGCAATTATGGGTCGCGGCCGAAATTGGCGGCACAGTCCAGATCATCGACACGACAAGCCGTGCGGTGCGCGAGACGCTGCGGTTCGAGATACCGGGCGTCCCGGCGCATCGCATCCTGCCGTGCGGCATCCGTTTCACCCCCGATGGCAGGACCGCTATCGTCGCGCTGGGTCGGGCCGATCATGTCGCGCTGGTCGATGTCGCGACCCGCAAAGTCCGCGCCTATGTGCCCGTGGGCAAGCGGGTCTGGCATGTCGCGGTCAGCGCCGATGGCACCCAAGCCTATACAGCCAATGGCCTGTCCGATTCGGTATCGGTCATCGATCTGGCCAAGGCGCAGGTGAGCGCGACGATCGCCGTCGGGACCGCGCCCTGGGGGATCGCCGCCGCACCCTGACCGAGCAGCAGTGCGATTGCAGCGACCCGCGCCAGATGGCATGGCGGGGCTATGACACGCATCGGCCTGCTCGGCGGCTCCTTCAACCCGGCCCATGGCGGGCATCGCGCGATTTCGCTGTTCGCGGCAAAGGCGCTGGGACTGGACGAGATATGGTGGCTGGTGTCGCCGGGCAATCCGCTGAAGCCCCGCGCAGGCATGGCGCCCCTGCCCGCCCGGCTGGCCCATGCGCGCAAGGTCGCGCGGCGCGCCCCGATTCGCGCCACCGCGATCGAGACGCAACTGGGCACGCGCTACACGGCAGACACGCTGCGCGCGCTGACCCGCCGCTACCCGCGCAACCGCTTCATCTGGCTGATGGGGGCCGATAATCTGGCGCAGTTCAGCCAGTGGAGGGACTGGCGCGGCATAGCGCGTCAAATGCCCATTGCCGTGATCGCCCGTCCGGGCTATGATGGTGCTGCTCGTGGCTCTGTGGCCATGAACTGGCTGCGGCGCTTCGTCCTGCCCGCTTGCCAGAAAGCAGGCTGGACGAATTGGAGACCGCCGGCGCTCGTGCTATTGCGCTTTCGCCCTGATCCAAGATCGGCGACCCTGTTTCGGCAGGCGAACCCCCTCTGGCATCGCGAATATGAACATGCACGTGTGCGGGACCCGCTCACGCGTCGGCTGATCGTCTAGAATGGAGCTTTTTTGACCAGACCCCTTATTGCCAACGATACGGCCGCAGCGGCCGATAGCGTGGCCGCCCTGCACGCCCTCGTCATGCAGTCGCTCGACGACGACCAGGCCCAGGAAACCATCTCCATCCCCCTCGAAGGCAAGAGCAGCATCGCCGATTATATGGTGATTGCGAGCGGTCGTTCGTCGCGCCAGGTCGCGGCGATCGCCGAGCATCTGGCCGAGCGGGTCAAGAAAGGCACGGGCCGTTCGTGCCGCATCGAAGGGCTGCCGGTCGCCGACTGGGTGCTGATCGACGCGGGCGATGTGATCGTCCACCTGTTCCGGCCCGAAGTGCGCAGCTTCTACAATCTGGAACGGATGTGGGGCTTTGTCGACGCGCCAGTGGCGGGGACGGCATAACCCGACGCCGTTCGGGCTGAGCGAAGCCGAAGCCTTCCACTGAGCGTAGCGAAGTGGCTTCGCCTGCGGCTCAGCCGAACCCTTCGACTTCGCTCAGGGTGAACGGATTAAGGCTGAATGCTCCTCCATATCATTGCGCGCGGGAAGATCGGGCGGTCGCCCGAAGCCGAACTGGTCGACCGCTATGTCAAGCGGCTGACCATGCCGCACAAGATCACCGAAATGCCTGATCGGGGCGGCAAGCTGCCCCCGCAGGCGCCCGGCACCGTCACGGTGATGCTGGACGAAAAGGGCAAACAGCTATCCTCCATGGACTTTGCCCGGCGGATCGAAGGCTGGCGCGACGCGGGAACGCGCGAATGTCGCTTCCTGATCGGCGCGGCGGACGGGTTCGACGACGCCGAACGGGCGAATGCGGACCTGCTGATCGCCTTTGGCAATATGACCTGGCCGCACATGATGGCCCGCGCGATGCTGGCCGAACAATTGTGGCGGGCCTGCTCCATCCTTGCCAACCACCCCTATCATCGCGAAGGATAGGCGGGTGACACGGGGCGGGATCATGATGGCGATGATGGCGGGCCTTGGCGTCCTGGCCGCGTCGCGCCTGCCCGCCGCCGATGACGACGCCATCATCCTGCCCGGCACCGCCGGCACCACATTGCAACAGGAACAGGCCGCGCTGAAGGCCGCGCGCCGCCAGTCGGACGAGGCGCGCGATCGCTCCGCCCGGCTCGACCAGCAGGCGAGCGCAGCGCGCGACGAGGCCGAGCAGGCGCGCCGCCGCGCCGCCGCGATCGCCGCGCGCATCCAGCAGGCCGAAGCCGACATAGCGGGCGCACAGGCGCGCATCGCCATCGTCGCGCGGATGCAGCGCGCGCAGGCGGCCCGGCTGGCGGCCAAGCAGGAACCGGTCGTGCGCCTGACCGCCGCGCTCCAGATGATGGCGCGCCGCCCGCTGGCGCTGGCGCTGGTCCAGCCCGGCTCGATCACCGATGCCGTGCATATGCGCGCGGTGCTGGGGCAGATACTCCCGGTGATCCGCCAGCGTACCGCCGGGCTGCGCGCCGAGCTGGAACGCAGCCGGGCGCTGCGCGCGACGGCGCAACAGGCGGCCGACGCTCTGGCCAGCAGCCAGCAACAGCGCAAGGAAAGACAGGCCCAACTCGCCGCGCTGGAGGCGCAGAAGCGGGTGGCCGCGCGCGACTATCGCACCAATGCGGGGATGGAGAGCGAGCGGGCGCTGGCGCTGGGCGAGCGGGCGCGCGACATTGTGGACCTGATGGACCGGCTGGAGGAAGCGGGCGACCTGCGCGACAAGCTCGCTGCGCTGCCTGGTCCGCTGCTGCGCCCGGCTCGCCCCGACCAGACCGGCGCCCCTGCCCCTGACCGGGCCGTGGCGATGCGCGGCCCGCCGCCCTATCGCCTGCCCGTCGTAGGCCAGTTGGTCACGGGCATGGGCGAGGTGAATGATGGCGGCGTCCGGTCACGCGGGCTGACGCTGGTGACGCAGCCGGGGGCGCAGGCCGTCGCGCCGACCGCCGGACGCATCGCCTTTGCCGGGCCCTATCGCGGCTATGGCCAGATATTGATCATCGACCATGGCCAGGGATGGACCACGCTGATCACCGGCCTGCATCGCGTTACCGCGCAAGTGGGCGACAGCGTGCGGCAGGGCGAGCCGGTCGCCATCACCGGCCCCGGCCGCCCGACCATCACCATCGAACTGCGCCGCAACGGCCGTCCGGTGGACATCGTGCCGCTGGTGGGGCTGGGATGAGGATCGCGCGCCCATTAACCTGACGCTCATCGACCCTGCGCAACATTCGTCGAAGCGCGCTTTTGCGTCGGGACGCGAATCGGCTTATGATGGATCGTAGATGCCGGAATCAAGGACAACCATGAAATCCACCTTCCTCCAGGGCGCACTTGCGCTCGGGGCGCTTGCGCTCATTCCCGCCACCACCGCGGCGCTCGCCGATGGGGAGGCGTCGAGCTACAAGGCGCTCGACGAATTCATGGACGTGTTCCAGAAGGTCCGCAGCGATTATGTCGAGAAAGTCGACGATGAAAAGCTGATCAAGGGCGCGATCGACGGGATGTTGGCCAGCCTGGACCCGCACAGCAGCTTCCTGGACGCGCGCGATTTCCAGAATCTACGGACCCAGACAGAGGGCAGCTATGGCGGCCTGGGCCTGTCGGTCACGCAGGAGGATGGCGCGGTCAAGGTCATCGCGCCGACGCAGGATACCCCGGCCTGGCGCGCGGGGATCAAGGCGGGCGACTATATCACCCATATCGACGGGCAGCTGATCTATGGCGGCACACTGGACGAAGCGGTCGACAAGATGCGCGGCGCACCGGGTACCAGCCTGAAGCTGACGATCGTGCGGGCCGGACGCGACAAGCCGATCGACCTGACGCTGACGCGCGAGATCATTCAGTTGAAGCCGGTGAAATGGGAAGTGAAGAACGGCATCGGCGTCATCAACATCGTCAGCTTCTCTGCCAATACCGGTGCCGATGTACGGCAGGCAATCCGCAGCATCGACAAGTCGCTGGGCCACAAGCCGACCGGCTATGTGCTGGACCTGCGCTCCAACCCCGGTGGCCTGCTGGATGAAGCGGTGTCAGTCAGCGACGCTTTCCTGGAACGCGGCGAGATCGTATCGCAGCGCGGCCGGGCCAAGGGCGATGTCGAACGCTATTATGCAAAGCCTGGTGACGATGCGAAGGGTCTGCCGGTGATTGTGCTGGTCGATGCAGGATCGGCGTCCGCATCCGAAATCGTCGCCGGTGCGTTGCAGGACCAGCATCGCGCGCTGGTGATGGGCGAACGCAGCTTTGGCAAGGGCAGCGTGCAGACGATGTTGCCGCTGTCGAACACCACCGCGCTCAAGCTGACCACGGCGCGTTACTATACGCCTTCGGGCCGCAGCGTGCAGGAAGGGGGCATCCAGCCCGACATCCGCGTCCCGCAGCTGTCCGACCCCGATTACAAGAACCGCCCCAAATATCGCGAAAGCGACTTGCGCCGCCATTTGATCAACGAGATCAAGACCGACGACAAGACGCTGGAGGAAGATGCCAAGGACGATCCGCGCTTTGCCATGTCGGCGGAGGAATTGAAGAAGAAGGGCGTCGAGGATTTCCAGCTCGACTATGCGCTCAAGACGATTGGCCGCCTGGCCAGCACGCCGGGCGCGACCATCGCGCAGGCTGCGGCCAGGAAGCCGGGGGCGAAGTAAGGGGTTCCCTGTCATTCCCGTTCGCCCTGAGCGGATGGTGTGGGAATCCCGCAAGTTCAGCATGACGAAAGGTGCCTGGGGGTTTAAGCGGGGATGATGAGCAAACTTCCCCTCGCTCGCGCCCTGGCGCTGCTGATCCCCGTGGCGCTGCTGGGCGGTGCCTATGTGTCGCAATATGTGGGCGGATTGCATCCGTGCGAAATGTGCTGGTGGCAGCGTTATCCGCATATGGCCGCGATCGCGCTGGCGCTGCTGGCCTTTGCGGCAAAGGGCAATCCGAGGACCAGCGCGATGTTCACGACGCTGGCGGCCATCGCCATCGCCATAAGCGGCGCCATCGGCCTGTTTCATGCCGGGGTCGAATATGGCTGGTGGGAAGGGCTGACTGCCTGCTCCACATCGCCGACCGGCGGCAATGCGGCCGACATATTGACCCAGATCATGGCGACGCCCATCACCCGCTGCGATGTTGCGCCATGGAGCCTGCTGGGCATATCGCTGGCGGGCTATAACGGCCTCTTG
Source organism: Sphingobium xenophagum NBRC 107872 (assembly GCF_000367345.1). Taxonomy (GTDB): domain Bacteria; phylum Pseudomonadota; class Alphaproteobacteria; order Sphingomonadales; family Sphingomonadaceae; genus Sphingobium; species Sphingobium xenophagum. The sequence continues at coordinate 49,724 of NZ_BARE01000023.1, read as the reverse complement.
TCGGTCGGTGGCGCACTCGCCATCTTGGCGTTGTTGGGACGCAAAGGACGCAATGCATGAGCGCGAAGCAGGATTTTCCTCGACCGGGTCGCCGTCCCAAGCCCGCCGATCGCGCGTCGATGCTGCGGGTCGATCAGGCCGGTGAGTTCGGCGCGACCCGCATCTATGCCGGGCAGCTTGCCGTGATGGGCGATCGGCATCCTGATGCCCGCATCATTGCGGGCATGGCCGCGCAGGAAGAGCGCCACCGCCAGACGTTCGACGCCATGATCGCCCGACGCGGCGTACGACCGACCGCGCTGGCGCCGATCTGGAACGTGGCGGGCTTTGCGCTGGGTGCGGTGACGGCGGCGATCGGTCCCAAGGCCGCCATGGCCTGTACCGCCGCGATCGAGACGGAGATCGACCGCCACTATGGCGAACAATTAGTGCAATTGGGCAGCGACGATCCGGAACTCTCCACCGCCATCGCGGATTTTCAGGCAGAGGAAGTCGAGCATCGCGATGCCGCGCTGGCGCATGGAGCGCAGCAAGCCCCTGCCTACCCCCTCTTGTCGGGCGCCATTCGTTTGGGATGCCGGGCCGCCATCGCGCTGTCGAAGCGCATCTGAAAAGGACCGACGGATGACCAGGATACCGATGATCGCCGCGCTGTTGCTGATGGGCGCTGCCGGCCCCGCACTGGCCCAGCCGTCAAGCGCGCCCACCGCGGCGGCCGCGCCGACGACGGAGAAGGTCAACCTTGTCATCGTTTATGGCGACGATGCCTGTCCGCAAAGCCAGGGCGACGACATTGTCGTGTGCGCGCGCAAGGGGGAGGAAGAGCGCTATCGCATCCCCGAACCGCTACGCGGCGATCCCAATGAACCCAGCAAGCAGGCTTGGGGCGAGCGGGTGCGATCGATGGAATATGTCGGCCGGTCCGGCACCGAAAGCTGCTCGCCAGTCGGCGGTGGCGGCGCAACCGGCTGCTTCGCGCAGCTGGCGCGGCTGGCCAAGGCGGAACGGCAAGCGCTCGACAATGCCAGCTGGAAGGATCTGGTAGAAGCCGAGCGCGCCAAGCGCCTGTCCACCATCGACGCCGACAGCGAAGCGATCGAAGCGCGGGTCGTGGCGGAGGAAAAGGCCAAGGATACGGCGCCCGCATCGCAACCCTGACGGGTCCGGGCGCCGAACGGCGTCTGGACAAGGAGTCTCCGCTTTCGGGCAAGGCGGGCAATGACAGGGGCGAATGAAGGATTTTCCGATGATGCGTCTGTCTATGTCCCTGGCCTTGATGGGGGCGGCTTTGATCCCGGCGACGCCCGTGCTGGCGCAGCCTGAACCGCCGCCCGACCGTATTTTCAACCTGATCGTCTATGGCGATGATCCCTGCCCCAAGGGCAAGGATGACAGCGAAATCGTGGTGTGCGCGCGCAGGCCAGAAGCCGAGCGCTACCGCATCCCCAAGAAGCTGCGTGAAAAGCCGGCGGTCGCTGGTGGTCCCGGCTGGGGCAGCCAGGTGGCGACGATGGAACAGGTCCAGCGCCAGACCCTGCCGGGCAGTTGTTCGGTGATCGGCAGCAACGGCTTTACCGGCTGTGCGGCCCAGAGGCTGCAACAATGGTTCGCCGAGCGACGGATGCTGGAATCGAAGGGCGAACCCTGAGCTTTTAACGGCCCATGCCGGGCTGATAGCGCTGCTTGGCCGCGTTGACCTTGTCGATCAGGCTGGAAAGCGGTTCGGATGCTGGCATCGCACGGCAGGGTTGCTTCATGCTGCTCATCCGCTGGCTGAGCGTGCCGAAAATATGGTCGATGCGATCCATCAGTCTGTCCCGACAAGTGATAGCCCGCTATCGCGCCCCTGTGGTTAACAAGTGGTAATCGGTGGCCCGCCTTTGCGCCGAACCGAATCACGCACCCGTCGAGTCGCAGGCGGCAAGTCCCTGCACATAGGTCGGGTAACGTGGCGACCAGCCCAGCAGGCGTTTTGCGCGTCCATTGGCGACGCGGCGGTTCTCTGCATAAAAGGCCAGCGCCATGGGCGACAACGCGGCCTGTTCCAGCGTCAGCAGGGGCGGATGGGCCATCCCCAGCATGTCGCAGGCGGCCTCTATCACCCGGTTTTGCGCGCAGGGCAGGTCGTCGGCCAGATTATAGATGCCCGGCGGCCCATCGAACGAAGCCATGATCCCCGCGACAATGTCATCGACATGGATGCGGCTGAAAATCTGGTCGGGCAGGTCGATGCGATGCGCCTTCCCTGCCCGCACCCGGTCCAGCGCCGAACGGCCCGGACCGTAGATGCCCGGCAGGCGGAAACGGCGCATATCAGGCCGCAACGCGCCCCATGCCTGATCAGCCTGCGCCCTGGCGGTACGGCGGCCGGTGCCGACCGGGCTGGCTTCATCGACCCACGCCCCGCGCGTGTCGCCATAGACGCCGGTGGAGGAGAGATAGCCGATCCAGCGCGCTGGTGCGGCGGCTATCGCGGTACCGTAGCGGGCCAGCACCGGGTCGGTGTCGCCCGCGGGCGGGACGGAGGAGAGGATATGGGTGGCGCTGGCGATTGCCGCGCGGACGGCGGGTTCGTCATCGAAGGCCAGCGTGTCTGCGTCGGCATGGCGGCGGGTGGCGGTGATGCGCCAGCCATCCGATCGCAGGCGGTCGGCCAGCCGGGACGCGGTATAGCCAAGGCCAAAGATCAACAGATGAGGCAATATACTCCTCCGTTCGTTTCGAGCGCTTCGACTGCTTGCCAAGGCAGGCGCTCAGGACAGGCAAGGTCGAGAAACCTGTGCACCGTTTCTCGGCTTCGCTCGAAACGAACGGAGACAGAGACTAGACCGTGAAGCTCTCGCCGCAGCCGCAGGCTCCCTTGGCATTGGGATTGGCGAAGGTGAAGCCGGCGGTGAAGTCATCCTCCACCCAGTCCATCGTCGATCCGACCAGATAGAGCACCGACGCGCCGTCAATGTAGAAGGTGCCGCCGGGCGTCACGATCTTCTCGTCGAATTTGGCTTCCTCGCTCACATAATCGACCGAATAGGCCAGACCCGAACAGCCGCGCCGGGGCGTGGAAAGCTTGACGCCGATCGTCCCCTCCGGCGCGTTGGCCATCAGGTCGGCGATGCGCTGTTCGGCGCTGGCCGTCAGCGTGACGGCGGCGGGGCGGGCGCGGGTCTTGGTCTCGGTCGTCATCACAGCATCCCCAGTTCCAGCTTGGCCTCATCGCTCATCTTGGCCGGATCCCATGGCGGGTCCCAGACCAGATTGACCTGCGCATCGCCGACGCCGGGGACGGCCCCGACACGCAGTTCGACCTCGCCGGGCATGGATTCGGCGACGGGGCAATGCGGCGTGGTCAGCGTCATGGTGACGACGACATGATTGTCGGGCGACACATCGACGCCATAGATCAGCCCCAGATCGTAGATGTTCACCGGGATTTCCGGGTCGAAAATATCCTTGAGCGCGTCGATGACGCCATCATAGACATCGCCGCCCGGCTCCCCCGCCGGGCTTTCGGCGGGCTTGGCGGCGAGGAAGCCGTCCAGATAGTCGCGCTGGCGCGGCGCTTCTTCCACTCGTGCCTTGGGCGGGGCGTCAACGGCCTCTACCTCTTCCACCACGATCTTGTTCGCCTCGGTCATCCGAAGATCTTCCTTACCCGTTCCAAACCCGCGACCAGCGCATCGACGTCGCCCTGATCGCTATAAATGCCAAAGCTGGCCCGTGCGGTCGCCTCCACGCCCAGATGGCGCATCAGCGGCTGGGCGCAATGATGCCCGGCACGGATCGCGACGCCTGCTTCGTCCAATATGGTGCCGACATCGTGTGGATGCACCCCCTCGACTTCAAAGGAGAGGATGCCCGCACTGTCGTCCGGCCCGAACACCCGCACGCTGTTGAGATTGTCGAGCGCCGCGCGAGCCTGCGCCACCAGCGCACATTCATGCGCGTGGATGGCGTCCAGCCCGATCGCATGCACATAATCGATCGCCGCCGACAGGCCGATCACGCCGCTGATGTGGGGCGTTCCCGCTTCGAACCGGGTCGGCGCGGGGGCGTAGGTCGTTTTTTCAAACGTCACCTTGTCGATCATCGATCCGCCGCCCTGATAGGGGGGCATGGCGTCGAGCAGTTCCTGCCGCGCCCACAGCACGCCGATGCCGGTCGGGCCGTAGAGTTTATGTGCGGAAAAGACGTAGAAATCGCAATCGAGCGCCTGAACGTCGACGGCGAGGCGCGGCACGGCCTGGCAACCGTCGATCAATATCCGCGCGCCGACCATATGCGCGATGTCGGCGGCGCGGCGGCAATCCAGCACGCTGCCCAGCACGTTGGACACATGGGCGAGCGCGACCATGCGATGCCGGGGCGTGATCATCGCGCGCATCGCGTCAAGATCGATCCGGCCATCATCGGTCAGCGGCACGACGTCGATATGGGCGCCGACCTTTTCCGCCACCATCTGCCACGGCACGATATTGCTGTGATGTTCCAGCGTGGACAGGAGGATGCGATCGCCCGCCTTCAGCTGTTCGCCCGCCCAGCATTGCGCGACCAGGTTGATCCCTTCGGTCGCGCCGCGGACATAGACGATTTCGCTGTCTGACTTCGCGCCGATGAAACCGGCCACCTTGCGCCGGGCCGATTCATAGGCGAGCGTCATGTTGGCGGACCGCGCATAGACGCCGCGATGAACGGTGGCATAGTCGGGACCATAGGCGCGGGCGATGGCGTCGATCACCGCCTGCGGCTTTTGCGCGGTGGCGGCGCTGTCGAGATAATGCCAGTCGAGGACGCCGGGGAAATCGGCGCGGAGCGACAGGCGTTCGGGGGCGATGACGCTCACAGGATTTTACCTTCCTCGTCATGCCGGACGTGATCCGGCATCCAGAGTCTCCCACACCATGCGTGCCGCCCTGGATCCCGGATCAAGTCCGGGATGACGGAGTGGGATGGAACAGCGTTCATACCATTGCCTCCAGCTTGGCGATCGCCGCCGCTTCGAGCCTGTCCTTCACCGCCTCGTCCGCCACGCTGTCGAACACGCCCGCCACGAAGGAGCGCAACAGCAGCGTCTTGGCGGTCGCCGGGTCCATCCCGCGCGAGGCCATGTAGAAAAGCGCTGCCTTGTCCAGTTCGCCTACGGTCGCGCCATGGGCGCATTTCACGTCGTCGGCATAGATTTCCAGTTCCGGCTTGGCATTGGCGGTCGCGGTGCGATCCAGCAACATGGCCTTGACCGACTGGAAGGCGTCAGTGCGCTGCGCGTCGCGGGCGACCGCGATCCTGCCGAGATAGCTGCCGGTGGCGCGCTCGCTCAGGATCGAGCGGATCGTCTGGCCGCTGGTCGCGTCGGGCTGCGCATGGGTGACGCTGGTGACGATTTCCAACGTCTGATCACCGCTGCCCAGAATGGCGCCGCCCAGCTCGAAATGGCTGCCCCGACCCAGCGTCACGTCGATCGTCACCCGCCCCAGCTGGCCGCCAATGTTGAGGACGTGAAAATCGCAGCGCGCGCCATCGGCCACGGTCACGACATAATCATGCACCGCCGTCGCGCCATCGGCTGCGTCCTGCAACAGATGGTGATGCGCCGCTTCGCCCGCCGCAACGTCGATTCGCACCGGCGCGGGCAGCGGCCAGACGCTCTGGAGCGCCGAAAGGTCGCTATAACGCCAGCTTTCGTCGCGGCGGGTGGGAAGGTCCAACATGTTCATCGCTTTGTTTTCAATGCCTTGCGGTTCAAACTCGTCCAACTTCGTCCATATGCACGGTGTTTTCGGTATAAGCCTTTGTAACTTAAGTATATTATCTCGTATTTCACCGCGATAGGACAGATATTCCGTTATCCGACCACCTCGGCCCCAACCACATCAGAATAGCCTTCACGTTCCAGTTCGAGCGCCAGTTCCGGGCCGCCCGACTTCACGATCCGCCCGCCAGCCAGCACATGGACATAGTCAGGCTTCACATAGTCGAGCAGGCGCTGATAATGGGTGATGAGCAGCACGGCCTTTTCGGGCTTGCGCATGATCGCGTTGATGCCAGCGCCCACGATCTTGAGCGCGTCGATGTCCAGCCCGGAGTCGGTTTCGTCGAGGATCGCCAGCTTGGGATCGAGGATGCCCATCTGCACCATTTCGGCGCGCTTCTTTTCGCCGCCCGAAAAGCCGACATTCACCGGGCGCTTGAGCATATCCATGTCGAGGCCGAGCAAAGCGGCCTTTTCCTTGGCGAGGCGGATGAATTCGCCGCCATTCAGTTCCTTTTCGCCGCGCGCGCGCTTCTGGCTGTTGAGGCTTTCGCGCAGGAACTGGAGGTTGGAGACGCCGGGGATTTCGACCGGATACTGGAAGCCCAGGAACAGGCCGGCGGCGGCGCGTTCATGCGGGTCGAGATCGAACAGGTCAGCGCCATCGAACGTCGCGGTGCCGCCGGTCACTTCATAACCGGGACGGCCGCCCAGCGTGTAGGCCAGCGTCGATTTGCCCGCGCCGTTCGGCCCCATGATCGCGTGGATTTCCCCCGCGTTGATCTGGAGCGACAGGCCTTTCAGGATCGCCTTGCCGTCAATTTCATTGGTCAGTTGGTCGATCGTCAGCATCATTTATCCTTCGTGCGCGCGCTGGAGCGTGCGGGCGGTCCAGAAGGCCATGTCCCGCACGTCACCGGGCGCCGGAAACAGCGTGTCGATATGCCGCTTGATCGGCATATAGGGCCACCAGTCGACATTCTCTTCCGGCGGCCCTTTTTCGAGCAGCGCCACCACGAATTCGCTGACCGGACCCATGCGGGCCAGGTTGGGGGCCTTCGCCTTGTGGAACGCCTTGTCCTTGCGCAGCTTCTCGGTCATGGCGGCGTCCGCCTTGTCCAGCGCGGCGCGGCTGTCGGCCTCGAATGTGTCGAGATCGCCGAAATCGGCGCGGGCGCGCTGTTCCAGCTCGCCTTCCTCCAGCTCATAATCCTCAGTCAGGATGCGGATCGCGGCGGTCCATGACTGGCCATTGCCAACATCCTCCGCAAAATCCGCGAGGGCATCCTGAATATCGTCTTCGTCGCTCAAAATTCTGTTCCTTGAGAGGGAGAAAGCCCCTCCCCTTCAGGGGAGGGGTTGGGGTGGGGGTATGCCCAACGATCCGGAGCCTGTTCAAGCCGATGCAGGATCGTTTCGCACACCCCGTCAAGATTGCTGATCACATCTGCATTGCCGACATGCAGCACCGAAAGGCCAAGCCTGTTCAATGCTGCATCGCGCTTGAGGTCCGCCAAAATATCATGTGTGTCGCCATCCACTTCGATGACCAACCCCTTTTGCGGACAAAAGAAATCGGCAATGAACGGGCCTATGACTGATTGGCGGCGGAATTTATGGCCACCGAGTTGGGAACGGGACAAACGAGTCCATAAGCGTTTTTCCGGTTCGGTGGGATCACGACGCATGTCGTGAGCGAAGCCATCCAATTGAGCGAGGCGCTCAACCGACAGCCCCCACCCCCGGCCCCTCCCCTGAAGGGGAGGGGAGTTTAGGCGGTACGCCTGATCACGGGGCGTGAGCGACCTCACCCCACGCTGCCTTCCAGCGAGATCCCCAGCAATTTCTGCGCCTCGACCGCGAACTCCATCGGCAGTTGTTGCAGCACTTCGCGGGCGAAGCCGTTGACGATCAGGCCGACGGCGCTTTCCTGGTCCAGGCCACGCTGCATGGCGTAGAAGAGCTGATCATCGCTGATCTTGCTGGTGGTCGCTTCATGTTCGATCTGGGCGCTAGGGTTCCGCACCTCGATATAGGGGACGGTGTGCGCGCCGCACTGATCGCCGAGCAGCAGGCTGTCGCACTGGGTGAAGTTGCGCACGCCCTCCGCGCCCGGCGCGACGCGGACGAGGCCGCGATAGGTGTTGTTGCTGCGTCCCGCGCTGATCCCCTTCGACACGATGGTCGAGCGCGACCCCTTGCCATTGTGGATCATCTTGGTGCCGGTGTCGGCCTGCTGCATATTGTTCGTCAGCGCGACCGAGTAGAATTCGCCCACGCTGTTTTCGCCGTTCAGCACGCAACTGGGATATTTCCAGGTGATCGCGCTGCCGGTTTCCACCTGCGTCCAGCTGACCTTGGAATTGCGCCCCTGGCAGAGTGCGCGCTTGGTCACGAAATTATAGATCCCGCCCTTGCCGTCCGCGTCGCCGGGATACCAGTTCTGGACGGTCGAATATTTGATCTCCGCATCGTCGAGCGCCACCAGTTCGACCACGGCGGCATGAAGCTGGTTCTCGTCGCGCATCGGTGCGGTGCAGCCTTCGAGATAGCTGACATAGCTGCCTTCGTCGGCGACGATCAGGGTGCGTTCGAACTGGCCGGTATTTTCCGCATTGATGCGGAAATAGGTGCTGAGTTCCATCGGGCAGCGAACGCCCTTGGGGATGTAGACGAAGGTCCCGTCGGAAAAGACCGCGCAGTTCAATGTCGCGAAATAATTGTCGTGCATCGGCACGACCTTGCCCAGCCACTTCTTCACCAGATCGGGATATTCGCGCACCGCTTCGCTGATCGAGCGGAAGATGACGCCCGCCTCCTCCAATTCCTTCCGAAACGTGGTGGCGACCGACACCGAGTCGAACACGGCGTCGACCGCGACGCGGCGGCTGCCCTTCACCCCGGCGAGCATTTCCTGTTCGGCAATCGGGATGCCCAGTTTCTGGTAGGTGGCGAGGATTTCGGGATCGACCTGGTCCAGCGAATCCAGTTCCACCTTCTTTTTCGGTTCGGCGTAATAATAGGCGTCCTGATAGTCGATCGGCGGGACGTTGAGCTTTGCCCAGTCGGGCGGCGTCATCGACTGCCACATCGCAAAAGCCTTCAGCCGCCAGTCGAGCAGCCATTGCGGCTCGTTTTTCTTGGCGGAGATGAAGCGGACCGTGTCTTCGTTCAGCCCCTTTGGCGCGAAGTCCTGTTCGATGTTCGACGCCCAGCCATGTTCGTAGGTGGACGCACGATCGGCGGCCTCCTGCGCCTGGGCATTGCGCGCTTCTCTGGTCGTCACTTCGGTCATGCCAATTCTCTCGTCAAACTCGCGATCGTAACCCCGGCCAGCGCCGAACGGATCGCCATGTTCGCCACATTCATATGCGGGCGGATGCGGCAGTCCTGCTCCAGCGTGCAGTCATGTGCGCCGGTGTCGGCACAGGCGGTCATGGCGATCGGCCCTTCGACCGCCTCCACCACGTCGGCCAGCGTGATCGTGGCGGGGGGACGCGACAGGCGCACGCCGCCCCCGGTGCCACGACTTGATTCGAGCAGGCCCGCAGCAGACAGGCGGCTCACCAGCTTCTGCGCGGTAGGCAGCGGAATGCCGGTTTCCGCGCTCAGCGTCGTCGCGTTCATCTTGGCCGCGCCGCAATGGCGCGCGGCGGCCGACATCAGGACCACGGCATAGTCAGCGAAGCTGGACAATTTCATGCGCGTTGCGAACCATTCTCAAATCAGACTAAATTCGTCTGATTGGGCATTTGGTCCCGCCCGCATCAATTATCAAGGCTTTTTTGGCTTTGCTCTTGCCTCAGCTCAGGCGGTTGAGCGTCGCCACATCCCCGCCCAGCGACCGGCGCAGCAGGGTCAGTTGCGCGACGGCGGACGGTTCGGTCTGCAACTGGTGCGGGGTCAGGCCGATGAAATGCTTGATTTCCCGGATGAAGTGGGACTGGTCGTAAAAGCCCGCTTCCTCGCACATGAGTTGCCAGCTTTCCCGATCGAGCGCGATCTTGGCCGAACAGCGCAAAGCGCGATATTTGCGGGCCAGCAATTTGGGCGGCGCGCCATAATATTTGTTGGTCAACCGGGCGAGCTGGCGCGGGGACAGGCCAGTGGTTTCGGCCAATATCTCGATCCGCGGCGACCCTTCGTCCATCAGCCAGGCGTCGACCGCATGGAGCAGCGTCCAGATGGCCCGGCGCGGCGGTTTGATCTTTGCGCCCAATCGCGCCCAGCACAGCGCCGCCATAACGTCCGCCTGATCATCGTCCAGCGCGCGCAGATCATCGAGCAGGCGTGTATAGGCATCGCCCTTTTCCGCCGCCATGTCACACAGGCGGTCCGCCAGCAGACTGGCATCCTTGCCATAAAGAGCCAGCCAGCCGGCGGGCAGCAGCGAAATGCCCACGACGCGTGCGGGCCGGTCCAGTTCGAACCGGGTTGCGCCCATGGTGGGGCCAAGCAGGCAGACGTCGGGCGTCGCCATCGCTACGCCGTCCTGAAAATGATAATGGCCCCCGCCGCTCAGCATGAAGCGCAATTGTGGCACATCGGCACGGGTCGCGTCGGCATATTGGTCCGCCGACACAGTGAACAGATAGAGCGAGCCGAAATAGGCGCGTAAATGTTCCGGTGGGGCAAAGTAACGCAACCGCACCGGCCCCTGCGCAGCCGCCACGGTATAGGATAGTGGCCCCCGGTCGTCCGGCAGAGCGACACCGCCCCCGGTCCTGTCGATGTTATGCGACCCCATATTCTTACCCCAGTTGGGATTTACTATGCGCCAACATCGCCGCCGCGCAAGCAGGATGGATAATGAATCGTAACTTTTGTTGTTTTCTGTTGCGCCGCACAAAAAAATGACCCGGCAATTTGCATTGCCGGGTCAGGAAAAGGTCTCATCGGCTGGAAGCCTAAGAGCCTTCGGGTCGCAGGGACGCTTTACCCCCGAATCGCGGCAATATTATTGGACGGATCAGACATTTTTTCGCCGAAAACGATCCCAAACATGACGTTTCCTGTTATGAAATGACGTGGGGCGAGTCTGTTGCCATGCTGCAACAGCGACTCGACGGGCCGCCCCGCCGCTGGCATAGCGCGGCCATGCCCTACCGCCTGATCCGCCCGCTTTTGTTCGCTCTGGATGCCGAGCGCGCCCATAATCTGTCGATCGCCGCGCTGCGCCTGATGCCGACTCCGGCCCCGCTGACGCCCGATCCGGCGCTCGCCAGCACGGTTGCGGGACTGCATTTCCCCAACCCGGTCGGCCTGGCGGCCGGTTATGACAAGGAAGGGCGAGTCGCGCACAAGATGCACGGGCTGGGCTTTGGCTTTGCCGAACTGGGGACGCTGACCCCCCTGGCCCAGCCGGGCAATCCCCGCCCGCGGCTGTTCCGGCTGGTCGAGGACAGGGCGGTGATCAATCGTTTCGGCTTCAACAATGGCGGACAGGGCGCGGCGGCGGACCGGATCGCGCGCTATCGCCGCCCGGTGGGGGAAGGGCCGGTGATCGGCATCAATATCGGCGCGAACAAGGATGCGACCGACCGGATCGCCGACTATGTCACCGGGGTTCAGGTCATGGCCCCGCTGGCGGACTATCTGACGGTCAACATCTCCTCCCCCAACACGCCGGGCCTGCGCGCCTTGCAGGATCGCGCTGCGCTCGATGAGCTGCTGGGCGCGGTGATGGCGGCACGGGGTAGCCGCGCCACGCCGATTTTCCTGAAGGTCGCGCCCGATCTGGAACCGGCGGATGTGGAAGATATTGCCGCCGCCTGTCTCGACCACCGGATCGACGCGCTGATCGTGTCCAACACCACGATCACGCGCCCGGCGCTGCGGTCGGCCCATGCAGGGGAAACGGGCGGACTGTCCGGTGCGCCGCTGACTGACCTGTCATTACAAAAACTACGCGATTTCCGTCGCTTGCTGGGCGATCGGCTGCCGCTGATCGGCGTTGGCGGGATTGGCAATGCGGAGCAAGCCTATGCCCGCATCCGCGCAGGCGCATCGCTGGTCCAGCTCTATAGCGCGCTGGTCTATGAAGGGCCGTATCTGGCGAAGCGGATCAATCAGGGTCTCAAGACGCTGATGGCGCGCGACGGCTTTGCCACCATCGACCAGATTGTCGGCATCGACGCCTGACGGGCGCTGTCATTTAGAGTCTGTGCCGAAATGCGCGAAAGAGCGCAGTTTAGTTGCCGCACCGGCCCACACCCCCACCCGACCTCCCATTCAGGATACACTCTGTGGGCGGTCGGGTAGGCGTGTGGGCCGGTGCGGATGCATCAAAGGCGCATTTCGGCACAGACTCTTCAGATCAATCGGTCCGCCTCCAGCGCGAGCGCCAGCGAGTCGCGGCCCCTGGGGGTCCGTGCGTGAAGATGGGCGTCCGCCTGGACCAGCCGTTCCACGCCGATCGCAAGCTGGGCTTCGGGCAGGGTGAAGGGCAGGCGCAGGAAGCGTTCGAACGCGCCGCTGACGCCGAAGCGCGGCCCGGCGGCGACGCGCACGCCCAGGCTTTCGGCCAGTGCGGCGAGCGCGGTTGCCTCCGCACGGGGCAGTTCGGCCCAGAGCGACAGGCCACCCGCAGGCGATTCGACCCGCCAGTGGGGCAGATGCTGTTCGAGCAGCGCCAGCAGATGGTCGCGCCGCCCGCGCAGCATGTCGGCGCGCGCGCCCAGCCCTTCGTCGGCGTCGATCAGGTGCGCCACGGCAAGCTGTTCGACCACGGGACTGGCCATATCCGTCGTCGTGCGCAGGCGGCCCAGCGCCGCGACCGTCTGCGGATCGGCGCGAATCCAGCCCACACGCAAGCCGCCCCAGAAAATCTTGCTGGCCGACCCCATGGTGATGACCTGTCGCCCGGACGGATCATGGATCGCGACCGGCGGGGGCGGGGCGAAATCCAGCCCCATCGCTACCATCGTTTCGTCGATCACCAGCGGCGTGTGGCTGCGCGTGGCAGCCGCGACCAGCGCGCGACGAGTCGCCGGCTCCATGCTGCGCCCGGTGGGATTGTGGAAATCGGCGATCAGATAGGCAAAGCGCGGCGCGGTCTGGCGAAAAGCCGCGTCCATGGCGTCAATATCCCAGCCATGGGCCGGCAGGCCGACCGGCACCGGCACGACATGCGCGCGCTGCAACGCCTGGAGCGCGTTGTGATAGGTCGGGTGGTCGATCACGACGCGATCGCCCGGCCCGGCAAGCCAATGGAGCAGCAGCGAAAAGCCCTGCTGCGCGCCATTGGTGATGATGATCTGATCCGCATCCGTCGGGCAACCGCGCCGATCGAAATGGGCCGCGACCGCGCGCCGCAAGACGGGCAGGCCGAGCGGATCATAGCCCAGATCCCCCAGATAGGCGGGCAGCGCCTCGACCGCCGCCTGCATTGCGCGACCGACGCCCGGCGCAGCGGGCAGCGCGGCATGGGTCCAGTTGAGCAGATTGCCGCCGGTGATCATGTCAATGTCTGCCTGGGGCGGTTCGACCCGGCCCGGCGGCAGGCGGGTGACGCTGCCCGACCCCTGCCGGCTTTCCAGATAGCCTTCGTCCCGCAGCCGGTCGAACGCCGCCGCTATCGTCGTGCGCGACAGGCCAAGCGCGGCGGCCAGTTCCCGCTCGCCCGGCAGGCGGACGTTCAGCCCCACCCGCCCGTCGAGCACCAGCATCCGCAACGCCTGCGCCAGTTGGCGATAGGCGGGCTGGGCGCTGTCCTGCGCGCGCCATGCACCCAGCAGGCGGAGCAGGGAAGGCGGGCGAAGGAAGGAAGTGGACATGATGATCTGATCCAATTGGCCGATGGTCAGGGCCATTTATGTCGAAATGGTCCTTTTGGAAAAGGCCAATTGTGAAGAAGAAGCCTGCCCATGATGATGCACCGCCGCCTTTTCCAGCTATTCTGGGGCCTTGGCCTCTATGGTTTTTCGATGGCGCTGATGCTGCGCGCCAATCTGGGCCTCGATCCCTGGGACGTGCTGCATCAGGGGATTGCGCCCCGGCTTGGCTTAAGTTTCGGCATGACGGTCAATCTGGTCGGCGCCATCGTGCTGTTGCTGTGGTGGCCGCTGCGCCAGCGGCCGGGCATCGGCACGGTGACCAATATCATCGTGATTGGCATGGCGGTGGACCTGTCGCTGATGCTGCTGCCGGTGCCGGAAGGCTATATGATGCGCGCGACCTGGCTGGCTGCGGGCATCGTGCTCAACGGCATTGCCGGGGGTGCCTATATCGGCGCGGGGTTGGGGCCGGGGCCGCGCGACGGGTTGATGACCGGATTTTGCCGCCGCAGCGGGTGGCCAGTCAAATGGGTCCGTACCGGCATAGAGATCAGCGTGCTGGCGATCGGCTGGCTGTTGGGCGGGACCGTGGGCGTCGGGACCATCCTCTATGCCATGAGCATCGGCTGGATCGTCCACCACGCCCTGCCCTGGTTCCGCATAGACGCGTCGGCGCGTGCAGCGATCGCCTGAACAGTGATTGACCGGGGCGGCTATCCGGGCATGATCCGCCTGCCCCATCCTGATAGCGGAGCCGACCGATGCGCCCCCTCCTCGCCGCCGCCTTGTTACTGACCCTGACCGCAGCGACGCCCGATGAGCGCGCGCTCGCCCCGCTGGCCTTTGAACAGGTCGCGCCGGCGGGCACCAAAATGCCGCGGTTCAAGGTCGATGCGGCATGGCCGACCATGCCCGCCGACCTGCTGCTGGGCCAGGTGAGCGGCGTGGCGGTCGCGCCCGACGATTCGGTCTGGGTCGTTCATCGCCCGCACAGCCTGACCGCGACCGACACGGGCCTGGCGCAAAGCCCGCCGATCGCGGTCTGTTGCAAGCCAGCCCCACCTGTGGTCCATTTTGCCAGCGACGGGCGCTATCTGGGCGGTTGGGGTGGGCCAGACAGCGCGCCAAGCGTCGGCGGCGTCAACCAGTGGCCAGCCAGCCTGCATGGCATCTTCGTCGATGCAGCGGGAACGGTCTGGTTCGGCGGCAATGGCAAGGACGATCATGTCGTGCTGAATTATCGTGCCGACGGCACCTTCATCCGCGCGTTCGGCCAGCGCGGCAAGACCGGCGGCAATGATGCGACGGACCAGTTGGGCAACCCGTCCGATGTCAATCATTCCGACGGCATGGTGCTGATTTCGGACGGTTATGTGAACCGGCGAGTGATCGGATATGACGCGCGCACCAATGGCTATAAGGGCCGATGGGGCGCCTATGCCAGGCCGCCGATCGCGCCGACGCGGCAGGGCGCGTTCGACCAGAGCCATGCGGTCGACCCGAGCAAGATCGCCGATCCCAAGGCGCAGACCTTCGCCGACATCGTCCATTGCGTCGTGCCGACCAGGGACGGGCATGTCTATGTCTGCGATCGCAACAATAATCGCGCGCAACTCTTCAAGCGGGGCAAGGATGGCGACCTGACGTTCGTGCGCGACCTGGTGATCGCGGGCGAGACGGGCGGCACCCATACAGTCACCGACATCGCCTTTTCGCCCGATCCCGACCAGACCTATCTTTATGTCGCGGACATGATGAACGGGCGCATCTGGATATTGGAGCGCAAGACGCATGCCGTGCTGGGCGCGATCGGCCGGGTCGGACGGCAGGCGGGACAATTTACCTGGCTGCACAGCATTGATACCGACAGCGAGGGCAATATCTATGCAACCGAGGTCAATACCGGCCGGCGCGTGCAGAAGCTGGTGTTTACCGGCATCCAGTGAGAGGGGGACGCTTCATGACGACCGAATTATATGAACTGACCGTGCCCGTCTTCATCCGCGGGCTGAACGCGCTGTCGGCGCTGCTCGACAAAGGCTCTGCCTTTGCCGCCGAAAAGGGGATCGACCCGGCGACGCTGACCGGCGCGCAATTGATCGCCGACATGAAGCCGCTGACCGCGCAGGTGCAGTTCGCCTGCGATACCGCCAAGGGTACGGTGACGCGGCTGGGCGAGCTGGAGCCGGTGGCGATGGCCGACACCGAACAGACATTTGCCGAGTTGCAGGCGCGGATCGCCAAGACGATCGCACTGCTGGAAGCGGTGCCGCGCGACCGGATCGACGGGCGCGAGGATGCCGATGTGGTGTTGAAGGTGCCGGGCGCCGACATTCCCTTTACCGGCCGGTCCCATGTGCTGACCTTTTCCCTGCCCAATTTCTATTTCCACCTGACCATGGCCTATGCGCTGCTGCGCCAGGCGGGTGTGCCGATCGGGAAAATGGACTTTCTGGGCGGGGTCTAGTGGTCCACTAGCGCTTAACCGGCGATCAGCCGGACATAGGCGCTGGCGACCCAGCCGCTGACGCAGGGGCCGTCATAGGGCTGTTTGCGATCGACGGGGGAGGAAACGCCGCAATCGGGGGCTTGCGCGCCATTGTCGGCGGCAGGCGGCGGTGCCAGCACGACGCCCAGCCATTTCTGGTCGAGGCTGCGGGTGCAGATATAGGCGCGATCGCCTTCGTTGAGGGTGGCCAGCACCTTCGCATCGCCAAAGGGGGCGGCGCGCAGCGGCTGCCCCCCTGCCCCGGTGCGCAGCACCTGTCCCATGCCGCCGCAGGCGTCGAGGCGCGGGCCATCCTCCCCAATCGTCACGGCGCGTGCGACCGGCGCGTCCATGCGGCTTTCCGACACGTCGGCGCGCGGTGCGCCCGCCAGCGAACTGTTGGGCAATTCGTCCAGCACCTCGCGGCTGTCGGAACAGGCGGCGAGCAGAAAAATCAGGGCGATGGCGCGCGTCATGGCACAGGGGATAGACTGGTCTGGCGTGCGGGGAAAGGCACCATGTTTCGCTTTAGTTTCAGCGAGGCTTTCCCTATATGCTCGGCATGAGCGACGAACCCCAGAATAGCCCGAACAGCAACGCATATGGCGCCGACAGCATCAAGGTGCTGAAAGGGCTGGACGCCGTGCGCAAGCGGCCCGGCATGTATATTGGCGACACGGACGACGGATCGGGCCTGCACCATATGGTGTTCGAGGTCAGCGACAATGCGATCGACGAGGCGCTGGCCGGCCATTGCGACCGGATCGACATCACCCTGAACCCCGATGGATCGGTCAGCGTCATGGACAATGGCCGGGGCATCCCGACCGGCATCCACAGCGAAGAAGGCGTGTCGGCGGCGGAGGTCATCATGACCCAGCTGCACGCGGGCGGGAAGTTCGAGAATACGTCGGACGACAATGCCTACAAGGTGTCGGGCGGCCTGCATGGCGTGGGCGTGTCCGTGGTGAACGCCCTGTCCGACTGGCTGGAACTGAACATCTGGCGCGACGGGCAGGAACATTGGATGCGGTTCCGCAACGGCGACGCCGAAGCGCCGCTCAAGGTGCTGGGTCCGGCGGCGCCGGGGCAGAAGGGGACCAAGGTCACCTTCCTGTTTTCCGCCGAGACATTCAAGAACGTCACCGAGTATGATTTCGACAAGCTGGAGCATCGCTATCGCGAACTGGCGTTCCTCAACAGCGGCGTGCGCCTGTTCCTGACCGATGCGCGGCATGAGGAAAGCAAGACGGTCGAGCTTTATTATGAAGGCGGCATCGCGGCCTTCGTCAAATATCTCGATCGCAACAAGGCCGCGATGATGCCGGAGCCGATCGCCATTTCCGGCACCCGCGACGATGTTACCATCGACGTCGCGCTGGAATGGAATGACAGCTATTATGAAAATGTGCTGTGTTTCACGAATAACATCCCGCAGCGCGACGGTGGCACCCATCTGGCCGCATTCCGCGCGGCGCTGACCCGCACCCTCAACAATTATGCCGATAAATCGGGCATGTTGAAGAAGGAGAAGGTGTCGCTGACCGGCGAGGATATGCGCGAAGGGTTGACCGCGATCGTGTCGGTCAAGCTGCCCGATCCCAAATTTTCGTCGCAGACCAAGGACAAGCTGGTCAGTTCCGAAGTGCGCCAGCCGCTGGAAAGCCTGATGGCCGACAAGATGGCCGAATGGCTGGAAGAAAATCCCACCCATGGCAAGATGATCGTCCAGAAGGTGATCGACGCCGCCGCCGCGCGCGAAGCGGCCAAGAAGGCGCGCGAACTGACCCGGCGCAAGGGCGTGCTGGACATTGCCAGCCTGCCCGGCAAGCTGGCCGACTGTCAGGAACGCGATCCGGCCAAGTCCGAACTGTTCCTGGTCGAAGGCGATTCGGCAGGCGGGTCGGCCAAGCAGGGCCGCAACCGGCACAATCAGGCGATCCTGCCGCTCAAGGGCAAGATATTGAATGTGGAGCGGGCGCGGTTCGACCGGATGATTTCGTCCAAGGAAGTCGGCACGCTGATTCAGGCGATGGGCACCGGCATTCGCGACGATTTCAACATCGAAAAGCTGCGTTACCACAAGATCGTCATCATGACCGACGCCGACGTCGATGGCGCGCATATCCGCACGCTGCTGTTGACCTTCTTCTACCGCCAGATGCCGCAGATCATCGAGGCCGGGCATCTCTTCATCGCCCAGCCGCCGCTTTACAAGGCGACGCGGGGGCGCAGCGAACTTTATCTGAAGGACGACGCCGCGCTGGAGCAATATCTGGTCGACAATGGCGTCGAATTGATGGTGCTGGATGGACCGGGCGGCAGTCGGACCGGCCATGACCTTAAAAATCTGGTCGATCATGCGCGACGGATGCGGTCGGTGATGCGCTATGTCCCGCGCCGCTATGATCCCGCGATCATCGAAGCGCTGAGCCTGACCGGCGCGCTGGACCCCGAATTGTCGCAAGATGCGCAGGCAGAGCGACTGGCGGCTGCGGTTGCATGGATGGGCGCGCAGGATGCGGAGGGCAAATGGACCGGCCGGATCGCGGAGGAAGGCGGCTTCCATTTCGAGCGGCTGTGGCGCGGCGTGACCGATCATCATGTCATCGAGCATGGCTTTGTCGGTTCGGCCGAAGCGCGCAAGCTGCACACGCTGGCGAGCGAGGAATCGCAAAGCTATGTAACGCCGTCGCGGCTGGTGAGTGCGAAGGCCGCGCAGGCGGCCGAGGATGCGGGCGAGGATGATCTGCCAGCGGTCGCGGCGAAGGGTTCGACATTGGTGACCCGGCCAAGCGAATTGCTGGCCGCGATCCTGGCCGCGGGGCGCAAGGGGCTGGCGATCCAGCGTTACAAGGGGCTGGGCGAGATGAATGCGGAACAGCTGTGGGAAACCACGCTGGACCCCGACAATCGATCGATGCTGCGGGTGGAGGTCGAGCAGGCGGATGTCGCCGACGAGATTTTCAGCCGCCTGATGGGCGAAGTGGTCGAACCGCGCCGCGAGTTCATTCAGGACAATGCGCTGAACGTCGCCAATCTGGACGTCTAGACATGATCGGGCTGCGGCTGGCTGGCCTCGTGGCGATGGGCGCGGGGCTGGCTGGCTGCGACAGTAAGCCGAACAATGATGCAGCGTCGGTCATGCAGACGGTGCCGGTGGTGGTGAACAGCGCGCCGCCGGAGAATGTCGCCGCGCCTGTTTCGCCGCCCAAGAATCTGAAAAATAATCGCTTTCCTGTTTCACGTGAAACGCTGGCACCCCCAAAAGCACCCCCGGTGAAAGCGCAGCCGCAGCCCGATTATCGCGCCATCGGCACCGAGCCGTTCTGGGCCGTGACGGTGCGCGGGACGGTCGCGACGCTCGAACGACCCGATCAGGGGGCCGTGCAATTTGCGGTGGCGCGCGCGCGCGAGAAGCGGACGATCCGCTACGTCGGCGACGGCTTCGCCATGACGATCAGCCAGGGGCCGTGCAGCGACGGCATGAGCGACGCGCTATGGTCAGACCGGGTGGCGGTGGCCTTTGCCGATGGCGTGCTGAAGGGCTGCGGGGGTGAGCGGGACACAGGCGACAGCCCGCCCGGCTAATCCGCGCGCATGGCTGTATTGACCAGCGCCTCCGCCTCCATCAGCAGCGCGTCCTCAGCCGCGCTTTGCGCGACCTGCTCGCGACCGATGAGGATCAGGACCGGGACGGCGAGCGGGCTGACCCGGTCAAGGCTGACATGCAGCATGGTCGTGGCGGCACGGTCGATCAGGTCGCCCAGCCGCCCCACATCGGTCATGCGCGCGCGCGCATCGGCCCAGGCGGCCTTCAGCAGCAGATGGTCGGGCTGATATTTGCGCAGCACGTCGTAGATAAGGTCGGTCGAAAAGGTGACTTGCCGCCCGGTCTTGCGCTTGCCCGGATGCTGCCGCTCGATCAGGCCGGATATGACGGCGACGTCGCGGAAGGCGCGCTTGAGCAAGCTCGACTGTTCGACCCAGTCGATAAATTCATGGTCGAGAATGTCGGCGGAAAACAGGCTTTTGGGATCAGTGACCGGCTTCAGGCCATAGATGGCCAGCGCATAGTCATTGGAAACGAAGCCCAGCGGCATCAGCCCCTGAGCATCCATCCGCCGGGTCAGCAACATGCCCAGCGACTGATGGGCATTCCAGCCTTCGAAACTGTAGCAGAGCAGATAATGACGCCCTTCGTGCGGGAAGGTTTCGATGAGCAGCTGACCCGGTTGCGGCAGGACGGAGCGCAGTTTCTGCATGTCGAGCCATTCGCGCACGTCCGGCGGGAAGCGGTGCCATTGATCGGGCTGCGCCAGAAACGTGCGGACCCTTTCGGCAAGGCGCGTGGACATGGCCATGCGGGTGCCGCCCCAACTGGGGATGCGGGCCTGTTTGGAGGTCGCCCGCACGATCAGGTCGCTGGTGTCCATCCTGACGACTTCCAGCGCCATGCCGGAAAAGAAGAAGCTGTCGCCGGGGGTAAGCTGGGCGGCGAACCCCTCCTCCACCGTGCCAAGCTTGCGACCATTGGCGAAACGGACGGCGAGCGCTGGCTGATCGACGATGATGCCGGCATTCAGGCGATGCTGCTGGATGAAACGGGGATGGGACACGCGCCAGCTGCCATCAGGATCGTGCGTCAGCCGCTTGAACCGGTCATAGGCGCGCAGGGCGTAGCCGCCGCCTTCGATGAAATGGAGGACGGAGGCGAAGGCGTCGGGCGTCAATGCGCTATAGGGCGTTGCGGACTGGATTTCGGCCAGCATCTCCTCTTCACGGAACGGCCCGGCGCAGGCGAGACCCATGACATGCTGGGCCAGCACGTCGAGGCTGCCCGCGCGAAAATCATCGGCGTCGCGCTCGCCCGCTTCTACAGCGTCGAGGGCCGCGCGGGCTTCGAGATATTCAAAGCGGTTGCCGGGAATCAGGATGGCTTCGCTCGCCTGATCGAGCCGGTGGTTGGCGCGGCCGATGCGTTGCAGCAGGCGGGAGGAGCCTTTGGGCGCACCCATCTGGATCACGCAGTCGACATTGCCCCAGTCGACGCCAAGGTCGAGCGAGGCGGTGGCGACAAGCGCGCGCAGCTTGCCGTCGGCCATGGCGCTTTCCACCTTGCGCCGCGCCTCGATCGACAGGCTGCCATGGTGGATGGCGATGGGCAGATTGGCGTCGTTCGCCGACCATAATTCCTGAAAGATGAGTTCGGCCAGGCCGCGCGTGTTGCAGAATACCAAGGTCGTCTGGTGCGCGGCGATTTCCGCCATGACCTGACTGGCCGCATATTTGCCCGAATGGCCCGACCAGGGTACGCGCCCTTGGGGGATGAGGATGGTGACGTTCGGCTCCGCGCCGGCTTCGCCCAGCACCGTGGCGACCGTGTCGATATCGCCATCGGGCGCGAGCCAGGCCCGGTAGGCGTCGACATCCGCGACGGTCGCGGACAGGGCGACGCGGCGCAGGCCGGGATTGATCGTCTGGAGCCGCGCCATCGACAGGCTGAGCAGGTCGCCGCGCTTTTGCGTGGCAAAGGCATGGACTTCGTCGACGATCACCGTTTGCAGATCCGCGAACATCAGCGCCGCATCGGGATAGCTGAGCAACAGCGAGAGCGATTCGGGCGTGGTGAGCAATATGTGCGGCGGCTTGATCCGCTGGCGCGCCTTGCGGTCCGATGGCGTGTCGCCGGTGCGGGTTTCGACGCGGATCGGCAGCGCCATCTCCTCGATCGGGGTCATGAGATTGCGGCGGACATCGACCGCCAGCGCCTTGAGCGGGGAGACATAGAGGGTGTGCAGCCGATCGGTCGGCTGTTCGATGAGGTCAGTGAGCGTCGGCAGGAATCCGGCCAGCGTCTTGCCCGCCCCGGTGGGGGCGACGAGCAGCGCATGATCGCCCCGGCGCGCGGCGGCGAGCATGGCGCGCTGATGGACGCGCGGGGTCCAGTCGCGCGCGGCGAACCATTGCTCCAGCACCGGGGGGAGGATGTCCATGACAGCGATGTAGGGAGGCGCTGGCCCGGTGTCACCGCCTTCGTCCAAGTCGCGCAAGTCCGGTAACTAAAATACCATCGGGCGAAATATTCTTACGCACGCCTCTGGCCCTCCGCCCCATCCCTGCGTTATCATCATGCCATCAGGAACGGCGCAACAGACGCCGTATCAAGCAGGAGATATATATGCCGGGCGAAACCGAAGCCGACCTTAGCGGGGTCGAACCCAACCGCCGCCGTCCCAAGCCGCCGATCATGGAGATTGACGGGCGTCCGCTGAAACCCGCGACGCTTATGATGGGCCATGGTTATGACCCCACTTTGTCGGAAGGGTCGCTCAAGCCACCGATTTTCCTTACTTCCACTTTCGCGTTCGAGAGCGCGGCGGCGGGCAAGCGGCATTTCGAGGGGGTGACGGGCATCCGGCCGGGCGGATCGGACGGCCTAGTCTATTCGCGCTTCAATGGTCCCAATCAGGAAATCGCCGAAGACCGCCTGTCGGTATGGGAGGAAGCGGAGGACGCCCTGCTCTTTTCCAGCGGCATGTCGGCCATCGCCACCACCCTGCTGGCGATGGTGCAGCCCGGCGACGTGATCGTCCATTCTGCGCCGCTCTATGCCGCGACCGAATCGCTGATCGGGCGGATATTGGGCAAGTTCGGCATACAGTGGCTCGATTTTCCCGCTGGCGCGACCGAGGAAGAGATTGGCGCAGTGATCGAAAAGGCCAAGGGGCTTGGCCGCGTCGCGCTTATCTATCTGGAAAGCCCGGCCAATCCGACCAACGTACTGGTCGACATCGAAGCGGTTGTCGCGCGGCGCAACTTCCTGTTCGACGGCGAAGCGCATGTGCCGCCGATCGCGATCGACAATACATTTCTGGGGCCGTTATGGCTGAAACCGCTGGCCCATGGCGCGGATCTGGTGATTTACAGCCTGACCAAATATGCCGGCGGGCATAGCGACCTGGTCGCGGGCGGGGTGCTGGGGTCCAACGCGCTGATCACCACCATCCGGCTGATGCGCAATACGATCGGCACGATTCTGGACCCGCATAGCGCCTGGATGCTGTTGCGGTCGCTGGAAACGCTGGAATTGCGGATGAGCCGGGCGGGCGAAAATGCCGCCAAGGTGTGCGCCTGGCTGAAGGACCAGCCGCAGGTGGAGAAGATCGTCTATCTGGGCTTTCCCGAAAGCGAACGGCAGCGCGATATTTATGCCCGCCATTGCAGCGGGGCGGGATCGACCTTCTCGCTTTACCTGAAAGGTGGCGAAGCGGAGGCGTTCGCCTTTCTCGACGCACTCAAGATCGCCAAGCTGGCCGTGAGCCTGGGCGGGACCGAGACGCTGGCGAGCCATCCCGCCGCGATGACCCATTTGTCGGTGCCGGCCGCGCGCAAGGCGGCTTTGGAGATTGGCGACAATATGGTCCGTATCTCGATCGGCTGCGAGGATGCCGATGATCTGATCGCCGATTTTGCCCAGGCGTTGCGGGCGATCGGCTGAGATGGGCGACAAGGTGGATCGACCGCTTCTGTTGGTGGGCCAGCCCTTGCTGGCCCCCTTGCTGCCGCTGCTGGCAAGCGATCATGACGTCATCGCCCTGTGGGAAAAGCCCGACGCCACGCAACTGGCGCGCGTCGATGCGGTGATATGGGCAGGCGAATTCGCGCTGGACCGATCGCTGATCGACGCGATGCCGCGCCTGTCGCTGATCGCCTGCTTCACCGTGGGCTATGACGGGGTGGATCTGGCGCTGGCCAAGGCGAGGGGCATTGCGGTCACCCATGCGGGCGACGCCAATGCGCAGGATGTGGCGGACCATGCGATCGGGCTGATGATCGCCCATCGTCGCTGGATCGTGGGTGGCGACCGGCATTTGCGGGCAGGATTGTGGACGATCGAGGCCAAGACGCGCACCCGGTCGATGAGCGGGGCGCGGCTGGGGATTATCGGCATGGGGTCGATCGGCATTGCAGTGGCGGAGCGGGCGCAGGCGATGCGGATGCAGGTGAACTGGTGGGGGCCGCGCGACAAGCCTGCCCTCCCCTGGCCCCGCACCGACAGTCTGGAGGCGCTGGCGCAGCAGAGCGACATATTGCTGGTCGCGGCGCGCGCGGACGAAAGCAATCGGGGCATGATCTCCAGGGCGATCATGGATGCGCTGGGGCCGGACGGGCTGCTGGTCAATGTCGCGCGCGGGCAGTTGGTGGATGAAACAGCGCTGATCGCTGCGCTGAAATCGGGGGATCTGGGGGGAGCCGCGATCGACGTGTTCGACCCCGAACCGACCGACCCCGCGCGCTGGGTGGATGTGCCCAATGTGGTGCTGACCCCGCACACCGGCGGGGCGACGCACGAGGCGGTAGGGCGAATGGCGCAGATGCTGATCGCCAATCTGTCCGCCCACTTCGCAGGCGAGCCGCTCCCCTCCCCCATTCGCCTCTGAACCCTGCGGCGAGTCGTGCGTTGAGCGCGGCACGGCGATGAGGCCGTTGCAGGAGGGGGTGCGCCGTGGGGATGAAAGCAGGATCGCGATGGGCCGTCCGCATTGGCGTCGGGCTGCTTGTCCTGATCGGGCTGCTGATCCTGCTGCTGGCGGCATTTCCATGGGGCATGTTCAAGGGCCGGATCGAGGATCGCCTGTCGGACCGGATCGGCAAGCGGGTCACGATCGGCTCCATGGTGCGCGAGGACAGCCTGTCCTTTCACCCGGTCGTGCGCCTGACCGACATAAGGGTGCCGCAGCCCCACTGGGCGCCGGGCAACGCCGATCTGGCGCGGGTTGGCGAGGCGCGGGTCGGCTTTTCCGCGCTGGCGCTGCTGACCGGCGGGCCGGTGCTGGAACGGCTGGACCTGGCGCATGCGCGCCTGTCCTTCTATCGCGCCGCCGACGGACGCGAAAGCTGGAGCGGCGAGCGCAGCCGCGCGAGTGACGACAAGGGGCAGCGCCCTGCCCTGCGCAGCCTGACGGTCAGCGACAGCCGGATCGCCTATCACGACGACAAGCGCGGTCGATCGGTCGACGCGGCGCTGACGGTCGACGCCAGCGGATTACGCCTGTCGGGCACGGGCGATGTCCGCGGCCATCCGGTTAGGGTGACCGCCAGCGGCGCGCCGATCGTGGGGCAGAAGGCGGGTGCACGCTGGCCGTTCAAGGCGGAGATTGCCGGTGAGGCCGTGGGCATGACCATCGACGGCACGATGGATGGGCCGCTCGACATCGGCCATTTGCGCGGCAAGGTGACTGGCCATGCGATCGACCTGCGCGTACTGGATGCGATCATAGAGGCGGGCCTGCCCGGCACCCAGCCCGTGCGACTGGCGGCGCAGGTCGTGCGCGACCGGCCCGACTGGACCATCGAGAATCTGAAAGGCACGATCGGCCGGTCCGACATTGCAGGGCACGCCACCATCCGCAAACGTGATGGCCGCACGCGCATCGACGGCGCGATCGCGTCGGCACGGTTCGATTTCGACGATCTGTCGTCCAATGAAGGCAAGCGCAAGGCGGCGGCCAAGCGCGCGAAGCTGGGCGAACGGCTGATCCCCGATACGGCGATCGACCTGTCGCGGATGGCGCGGACCGATGGACGCCTGGAGGTGCGGGCGGACAGGCTGTTATGGCCCGGTTCCAGCCCGTTCCGATCCTTGCGCAGTACATTGAGTCTGGAACGCAGCCGACTGGTGGTCGAACCGCTGCGGCTCGGCCTGACGCGCGGCATATTGACGGGCCGCCTGGCGGTCGATCAGCGGCAGGGAGGGCCACGTCTCGATCTGGCGCTCAATCTGCGGTCGGCGCGGTTGCTGGATTTCTTCCCCGAAGCGCGGATCGATGGCGGGCTGGCCGGGCGGGTTGCGCTGAATGGACCGGGCCGCACGATCCGGCAGGCGGTGGGGCGATCGTCCGGCACCATCGCGCTGGTCGGGCGCGACGGATCGATCCCGGCGCGCACGGCGGCGCTGATGGGACAGGATGTCGGCAAGGGGCTGACGGTGGACAAGGACAAGATGGCGGTCCTGCGCTGCGTGGTGGCGCGCTTCGACGTCAGCAACGGCGTGGCGCGCGCGAACCCGGTGCTGATCGACACGTCACGCGCCCAGACGCGCATTGCCGGGACGATCCGCCTGACGGACGAGGTGATGGCGCTGAAAGCGAGCGGTCAGCCCAAGCAGGGCAGCCTGTTGCGGCTGAACGGCATGGTGCCGATTGGTGGGACGATCAAGCAGCCCGATATTCGCGTGCCGACCGAGGCGCGATCGGCCAAGGGCATATTGAAGATGATCGGCAAGGCGATTGCCGGTGACAAGGTGCCGCGCGCGCGCGACGCGGACTGCGAGGGGCTGGCCAAAACGGCTATGCGCTAAACACATATTTCCGTTCGTTTCGAACGGATGTGGGGATATTAGACCCAGTCCACCCGCGTCCAGCCGCGGGCCGCCGCCAGTTTCGCCAGCTTCCTGTGCGGGTTTGACGCGAAGGGGATGTCGGCGAATTCCAGCATCGGCGCGTCCGAGACATGGTCGGAATAGGCGCGGATATGCGCCTGGCCACGATCAATCGCCTCGGCCGCCATCCACGCCTTGATCATCCGCAGCTTGCCCGTGTCATAGCAATTTTCACCGGCAATCTTGGCACGGACATAGCGCAAGTCCTGCGAAAGATGATCGGTGGCGATCACGGCGTCGAAACCCAGTCGCCGGGCGATCGGCTCGACATACAGGCGGTAGGATGCGGTGGCGAGGACGAGGCGATAGCCATCGGCGCGGTCCTGCGCGATCTGGGCCACCGCGCCCTGCCGCAAATTGGTCGCCACCACCTTGTCGGCATAGGTTTCGACATGCGGCATGAGCCGCGCACGCTCGACATTGAAGCCGATCATCAGCGCCTGATTAAGCTCTTTCAACCGCTGGCGCGTGATCAGCTTGACCACATAAGCGAGCATCAGCAATCCGACGCAGGGGAGCAGCGCCAGCCGCCACGGGGCCATGGCGCGCGCCATGTGAATGAGGAAGCCGGTATAGGTGCCGCTGAACGTCACCGTGCGGTCCATGTCGTAAATTGCCAGACGGTGCGTCATGCCGTGTCCGAAACTTTTGCCCTTGTCCTTCGTTCTGACTTGCAGTTGGGCCGTTTCGGCTTGCCGCGCAACCGATATTGGACCAGTAATCCCATCGCATGAACAAAGCCGCCGATCTTGCCGAAGAAATGCGTGACGACGGCACAGTGATCCGACTTTCCGGATCGCTGGCCGTTGCCTGCCTGCATGACCTGCCCGGTCGGCTGGATGCGGTGCAGGGCCCTGTCAGCGCGATCGATCTGTCGGAGGTCGACCATATCGACACGATCGGCGCATGGACCGTGCATCGCACGGCCAGGCGGCTGAGCGCCCCGATCACCGGCGGGCGCGACGATACGATGCGGTTGATCGACGCGGTCGGGGCGCTGGACGAACCTGTATCGATCCGGCCCGATCATGTCCCGGCGATCCGCCGCGTCGTCGGCCAGATCGGCGAGGCGGTCAGCATGGCGGGATCGACCATGCTGGGCCTGCTGGGCTTTTTCGGCGGCACGCTGGTCGCGACGTGGAACATCATCCGCCACCCCAGCCGGTTCCGCGTCAATGCCGTGGTCCAGCGGTTCGAGGTTGTCGGCGTGTCGGCGCTGGGCATTATCGGCCTGATGAGTTTCCTGATCGGCATCGTCATCGCGCAGCAGGGATCGGTGCAGTTGCGCCAGTTCGGCATGGAGATGCTGACGATCAATCTGGTGGGTCGGCTGACCTTCCGCGAACTGGGCGTGCTGATGACCGCGATCATGGTCGCGGGCCGGTCCGGATCCGCCTTCGCCGCGCAACTTGGCACGATGAAGCTGACCGAGGAAGTCGATGCGATGCGCACGATCGGCGTATCGCCGATGGAGGCGCTGGTGCTGCCGCGCACGCTGGCGGTCGTCGTCATGATGCCGCTGCTGGGCTTTTACGCGTCGATCATGGCGGTTATCGGCGGCGGTTTCCTCTGCGCCATCGCGCTCGACATACCCCCGATCACCTTCGTCCAGCGCCTGCGCGAAGTCGTGCCGATCACCGACCTGTGGGTGGGGCTGATCAAGGCCCCGGTATTCGGCTTGATCATCGCCATTTCCGGCTGTTTCCAGGGGATGCAGGTCAAGGGCAATGCGGAGGAAGTGGGGCTGCGCACCACAGCTGCTGTCGTGCAGGCCATCTTCCTGGTCATCGTTCTGGACGCGATTTTCGCCGTGTTCTTTACCTGGGTAGGGTGGAACTGATGGCCGAGCATGACGACATCGTCGCCGAGGAAGAGCGGATCGAAACCGTGATGGAGCAAAGCGACATCGCGATTTCCGTGCGCGGCATCCGCAACAGTTTTGGCGATCAGGTGGTGCATGACGGGCTGGACCTGGACGTGCGCAAGGGCGAGATCATGGGCGTTGTCGGCGGGTCCGGCACCGGCAAATCGGTGCTGATGCGGGCGATCATCGGCCTGCAGACCCCGGACGAGGGGGAAATCCACGTCTTTGGCGAATCGATGATCGGCCGTTCCGACGATGAGGCGCTGGCGATCCGCAAGCGTTGGGGCGTGCTGTTTCAGGGCGGCGCGCTGTTTTCCACACTGACCGTCGCGGAAAATGTCGAAGTGCCGATCCGCGAATATTATCCCAATATCGGCGCGGAACTGCGCGACGAAATCGCCGCCTACAAGATCCGGATGACTGGTCTCCCTGCCGAGGCTGGTCCCAAATATCCGTCGGAACTGTCGGGCGGGATGAAGAAGCGGGCGGGGCTGGCGCGCGCGCTGGCGCTGGACCCGGACCTGTTGTTTCTGGACGAGCCGACGGCCGGGCTGGACCCGATCGGCGCGGCTGCGTTCGACGAACAGACCCGCCAGTTGCAACAGACGCTGGGGTTGACGGTGTTCCTGATCACCCATGACCTTGATACGCTCTATTCGATCTGCGACCGGGTCGCCGTTCTGGCCGACAAGAAGGTGATTGCCGTCGGCACGATCGACGAATTGCTGGCCACCGATCATCCGTGGATTCAGGAATATTTCAACGGCCCGCGCGGCCGCGCCGCGACGGCGGCGGTTACCCGTCAACATGACCGCGAACAGGATAGGGTGGCCCAGACGTCGCCCGATGGAAGGCAATAGGATATGGAAACCCGGTCCAACCATGTGCTTGTGGGCACGGTCACGCTGCTGCTGCTGGCGGCGATCATCGGTGCCGCCTTCTGGTTTTCGCGCCTGTCCGATGGCGAGAATAAGGAATATGACATCTTCTTCAAACAGTCGGTCAACGGCCTGGCGAAGGGATCGAGCGTCAATTATTCGGGCGTGCCGTCCGGCCAGGTCGAAAAGATCGAACTGTGGAAGCGCGATCCCGGATTTGTGAAGGTCCGCATTTCGGTGAAGGACGGCACCCCCGTCCTGCAAGGCACGACCGCGACGATCGCGGGTGTGGGCTTTACCGGCGTCAGCGAAATCGTGCTGGATGGCGCGGTCAAGGGCGCACCGCCGATCATTTGCCCGGCCAACAATCCGTTGACGGTTTGCCCCGATGGCGTGCCGGTGATCCCGACCAAGCCGGGCGCACTGGGCGAATTGCTCAACAATGCGCCGCAACTGCTGGAACGGCTGTCGACCCTGACCGAGCGGCTGACCGAATTGCTGAACGACAAGAATCAGCAGTCGATCGCCGGCATCCTAGCCAACGTCGAGCGTATTTCGAGTTCGCTGGCGGATCGCAGCCCGGAAATCTCCGCCACGCTGGCCGAAGCGCGCATCGCGGTGCAGCGCACCGGGGTTGCGGCCGAACAGATTGGCAAGCTGGCCGCGACGACCGATTCGCTGCTGACCGACGAAGGCAAGCCGCTGATGGCCGACCTGCGCAAGAGCGTCCAGTCGGCGACGCGCAGCATCGACACGCTAGACAAGACGATTGCCGAAGCCCAGCCGGGCGTGCGCGCCTTCAGCAACCAGACCATGCCGGAGGTCAACCAGCTGGTCCGAGACCTGCGTGAAATGTCGCGCGCCTTCCGCGGCGTGGCCGAAAAGCTGGACCAGCAAGGCGCTGGTTCGCTCGTAGGATCGCCCAAATTGCCGGATTACAAGCCATGATGAGAGGGACAAGGCGTATGTTCAACCGCCAAACGCGCAGCGCCACGGTTGCGCTCACCGCAGCCTTCCTGTTGGCTGGCTGCGTCTCCTTCGGCGCCAAGCCGCCAGAACAATTGCTGGCGCTGAGCGCCACGCAGACCGTCGCGCCGGGACGCCTGCTGACTGGCGCGCAGGGACCAAGCCTGACCGTGGCCGATCCCGAAGCGCCCAAGACGCTCGATACGGTGCGGGTGCCGGTGAAGCTGTCGCCCACCTCGATCGCCTATGTGACCAAGGTGCAATGGGCCGACACGCCCCGCCACCTGTTCCAGAAACTGCTGGCGGAGACGATTGCCGCGACCAGCAACCGCATCGTTCTGGACCCAGGCCAATATGCGGGCGACGCTGGCCAGCGGCTGATGGGCGAACTCGTCGCCTTTGGCCTGGATGCGCCGGGCAACAGCGCGGTCGTGACCTATGACGCGATATTGACCAAGGGCAGCGGCACCGTGATCGCGCGGCAGCGCTTTACCGCCACCGTGCCGGTCGGCGCCAAGATCGAGGCAGGCACGATCGGCGTGCCGCTCAATACCGCAGCGAACAAGGTCGCGGCGGATGTCGCGGCCTGGCTGGCAACGCAGCCGGGTTAAGCCCGCTCCAGCGCTTCATTCACCTCGCCGCCTGCCGCTTCGAGCAGGCGGCGCTCAAGCGTTTGCAACCGCGCCTTGCTCTCGATCTTGCCGCCGAGCAGGTCGGTGACATAGAATGTGTCGACCGCGCGTTCGCCATAGGTGGCGACATGGGCGCTATGGACGGTGACCTTCGACTGGAACAACGCATTGGCCAGGCTGAACAGCAGGGCTGGCCGGTCGGCAGCGTTGATTTCCACCACGGTGAAGCGGTTCGACGCCTTGTTGTCGATCAGCACGTTGGGGACGATGCGGAACGCTTCGGCACGGGTCCGGGTCAGCGGGCGCGCCGACAATTTGGTAATCATCCGGTGGCGATTGGACAGCGAATCCTCGATCGCGTTGCGGATGCGGGTCAGCTGGTCGGGATCATGAAAGGCGCCGCCGAACGGGTCCTGCACCAGAAAATTGTCGATCGCCACGCCGTCGCGCGTCGTGTGGATGCGCGCGTCGATGATGTTGCCGCCCGCCAGATGGATGGCGCCCGCGATGCGATAGAACAGCCCCGGATGGTCGGTGGCATAGACCGTCACCAGCGTCGCGCCGCGCTGCGGATAATAATGGGCGGCGATCGACAGGGGCGCATCGGCAGAAGCCAGGATGTGCTGCGCATTGTGGATC
Organism: Sphingobium xenophagum NBRC 107872; assembly: GCF_000367345.1. Taxonomy (GTDB): domain Bacteria; phylum Pseudomonadota; class Alphaproteobacteria; order Sphingomonadales; family Sphingomonadaceae; genus Sphingobium; species Sphingobium xenophagum. The sequence goes on along the minus strand of NZ_BARE01000023.1, from coordinate 18,292 downwards.
AGAATATCCTCTGGCTCGGCGATCCAGTAGGATTCGGGCAGCCGACGACGCAGCCGTTCAAATTCCGCATCAGGCAGACCCAACGCCTGCCGCGTCGCTTCCTGCTTGGCCGCGACCCGCTCGCTGCGCCCCTTCTGCTTGTGACCCAGCCGCAGCAATTCTTCGGCGGCCTCGTACAGGTCGCCCAGCAACTGCCGTTTCCAGCTGTTCCACACCCCCGGCCCGACTGCGCGAATATCCACCACGGTCAGGCAGAGTAGCAGGCGCAGCCGCTCCGGGCTTTGTACGACATCGACGAAATCCAGGATCGTCTTGTAATCGGCCAGGTCGCGCTTGAAGGCGGTGGCCGACATCAGCAGATGATAGCGCACCAGCCAGGCGACCGTTTCCGTCTCCGCCGGGGTCAGGCCCAGCCGCGGGCACAGCTGTTTGGCGACGTCCGCGCCCAGGATACTATGGTCCCCGCCCCGTCCCTTCGCAATGTCATGCAGCAGCACTGCAACGTACAGGACGCGGCGCGACAGCAGCTTGCCCATCAGTTCGGTCGCTAGCGGATGATCGCCGGGCAGGTCGCCCTTTTCGATCCGGGCCAGCAGGCCAACGGCGCGGATCGTATGTTCGTCCACCGTATAATGGTGGTACATGTCGAACTGCATCTGCGCCACGACGCGGCGGAAATCGGGGATGAAGCGCCCGAAAACGGTCGATTCGTTCATCCAGCGCAACACGGTTTCGGGATCGCGCGGGGATGTGAGCACATCCATGAAGGCCGCATTGGCGCGCGGATCCTTGCGCACCTTGGCGGTGATCAGCCCGGCGTCGCGGCTGGCCGCGCGGATTGCGCCGGGGTGGATGGCCAGGCCATGGCGGTCGGCAACGGCGAAGATTTCCAGGAGCCGGACCGGATCGACCTGAAAGAAATCATCGCTGGGCAGCGACAGCCGACCGCGTTCCAGGACGAAGCCGTCCAGCTTCTTGGGTCGGCGAAACAGGGCGGGAATGTAGCGCCGCCCCCTGGCCCCCAACTGATCGTCCAGATGGGCCAGGAACATGGCCGTCAGGTCGCCCACGATCTTGGCGTTCAGGAAATAATAGCGCATGAAGCGCTCCACCCCCGACCGGCCATGCCGCCCGGTAAAGCGCATCCGCGTCGCGGTTTCCAGCTGGAGGTCGAAGGTCAGCCGATCCTCCGCCCGGCCAGTGATGGTGTGCAGGTGGCAACGCACCGCCCACAGGAAATCCTCCGCCTTCTGAAACTGGCGCAGTTCCAGCTGGGTCAGCAGCCCGACATCCACCAGTTCGGCCACCGAGCGCACCCGGTTCACATATTTGCCGATCCAGAACAATGTGTGCAGGTCGCGCAGGCCGCCCTTGCCCTCCTTCACATTGGGTTCGACGACATAGCGGCTGTCGCCCATCCTTTTGTGGCGCTCGTCACGCTCGGCCAGCTTGTCGGTGACAAAGGCGCGCGCGGTGCCCTGCATCACTTCCGCGTCGAAGCGGGTTGATGTTTCCTCATACAGCGCCCGGTCGCCCCAGACATAGCGCGCCTCCAGCAGGGCGGTGCGGACCGTGAGGTCGGCCTTGGCCATCCGCATCGTCTCGTCAATCGAGCGGCTGGAGTGTCCGACTTTCAGACCAAGATCCCAGAGCGAATAGAGCATGGATTCGATGACCTGCTCGGTCCAGCCGGTCGGTTTCCATGGGGTGATGAAGCCGATGTCGACATCGCTATGCGGCGCCATTTCGCCCCGGCCATAGCCGCCGACCGCGATCAGGGCGATCCGTTCGCCCGTGCTGCGATTGCCCGACGGGTAGAGATGATGCGTCGTCGCGTCATAGAGCAGGCGCAAAATCTGGTCGATCAGGAAGGCAAAGGCCGTCACCGACTCCCGACCGCGCGTGGGCTTGGCATGCAGCCGCCGGGCGATTTCGGCCCGGCCGTCGTCCAGTGCCGCCTTCAATTCCTTGACGATCACGCCGCGCAGCAGCATCGGATCGCTCCGGTGCAGTTGCGCCTGTGCGGTGATATTGTCGGAAATCGCACGCCGATCGATGATCGCGCGGCGCGATCCCAGCGCGGGAAATTGCATGACCATGATGGCTATCTAGTCTTGCTCGCTGGTCGCGGCCAGTTGTTTCAGCCGATATATGTGATCGAGCGCTTCGCGCGGCGACAATGCGTCGGCATCAATGCCATCAAGCGCGGCGCGCAGCGGATCGACCAGCGGTTCGGGCTGGGCGGCGACGGCGGCGAACAGCGGCAGGTCGTCCAGTCCCGCCGCGATGCCGCCCGTCCTGGCCTTGCCCGCTTCCAGCCGGGCCAGCACGTCCTTGGCACGCTTGAGGACCGCGGCCGGCAGGCCCGCCAGCCGCGCGACGGCTAGGCCATAGCTGCGATCGGCCGGCCCGTCGGCCAGTTCATGCAGCAGCACCAGATCGCCCTTCCACTCGCGTGCACGCACATGATGGAGCGAGAGCGAGGACAGGCTTTCCGCCAGCCGGGTCAGTTCATGATAATGGGTGGCAAACAGGCAGCGGCAGCGATTGACCTCATGCACCGCCTCCACCACCGCCCATGCGAGCGCAAGCCCGTCATAGGTGGATGTGCCGCGCCCGACCTCGTCCAGAATGACGAAGCTGTCGGCGGTCGCCTGCGCCAGGATCGCGGCGGTTTCCACCATCTCGACCATGAAGGTGGAGCGGCCCCGCGCCAGATTGTCGGACGCGCCGACCCGGCTGAACAGCCGGTCGACCAGACTGAGCGTCGCGGCCTGCGCCGGGACATAGGCGCCTGCCTGCGCCAATATGACGATCAGCGCATTTTGCCGCAGGAAAGTGGATTTACCGCCCATATTGGGGCCAGTGACCAGCCAGAGCCGGTCGTCCTGCACCAGACGGCAATCATTGGCGACGAAGGGTTGCCCTTCGCGCCGCAGCGCATCCTCCACCACCGGATGCCGGCCGCCGACTATGTCCAGGCATGGCCCGGCGCCGTCCGCCACCACGAAATGGGGCCGCTGCCAGCCGCCCTCCGCCGCCCGTTCGGCGAGCGCTGCGGCGACATCCAGCCGGGCCAGGGCCTGGGCGGCGCGCGCAATGTCCGCCTTGCGATCCAGGACGGCGGCGATCAGGTCTTCCAGATGGGCCGCTTCGGCGACCAGCGCATGTCCCCCCGCCTGCGCGACGCGCCCGGCTTCCTCATGCAGATCGACCGAGTTGAAGCGCACGACGCCCGCCAGTGTCTGGCGATGGGTAAAGCCGCTGTCGGGTTGCATCAGCGTGTCGGCGGCGCGGGCGGGGACTTCGACATGATAGCCCAGCACGCCATTATGGCGGATCTTGAGGGCGGAGATGCCGGTTTGTGCGCGATATTTGGCCTCCAGCGCGGCGATCGCCCGGCGACCATCGCCCGCCATGCGGCGCAATTCATCCAGCGCCGGATCATAGCCATCGGCAATATAGCCGCCGCTCGCCGTTTCGGTCGGCGGGGCAGGCACCAGCGCGCGCGCCAGATTATCGACCAGCGCGCCATGGCCATCGAGCGCGGGCAGCAGGCGGGCGAGCAGCAGCGGCTGGTCGGGCAGACGCCCCAGCCGCTCCCGCAACAGGCGCGCTTCGCCAAGGCCATCGCGCAACTGGCCAAGGTCGCGCGGGCTGCCCCGGCCCACCGCGACCCGGCCCAGCGCCCGGCCAATGTCCGGCAGCGCGCGCAAAGCGCCACGCAACTGGTCGCGCAGCCCCGCATCGTCATGGAACAATTGTACCAGCCCCAGCCGCGCATCGATCAGGCCCATATCCATCAGCGGCGCAGACAGATCCTGCGCCAACAGCCGCGCCCCCGCCCCCGTCACGGTGCGATCGACCGCGCCCAGCAGGCTGCCCGCCCGCGCGCCATTCATCGTCGCGACAATTTCCAGGCTCTCGCGCGTCGCCGCATCGATGGCGACATGGCCGCCGCTCGTCTGGCGCAGGGGTGGCGCAAGGAAGGGTAATGTCCCCTTGCCCGCATGGTCGAGATAGCCGATCAACCCGCCCATCGCCGCCAGTTCAGCGCGGCTGAACTGCCCGAACCCGTCCAGTGTCGCGACCCCGAACAGCCGTTTGAGCGCGGTTTCGGCGCGGCTGCTGGAAAAGGCGGCGCGATCGAACATATGCGCGTCGGCTATGTCGAGCGTCGCCCCTTCTGCCACCACCGTCTCGCTGGGGCGCAGGCGGGCGAGTTCGGCGGGCAGATCGGCGGGTCGGCAGGTCATCGTTTCGAACCGGCCGGTCGAGATGTCGGCGGCGGCCAGGCCGACCTCGCCCTCTCCGCCCACCTGCGCCAGCGCGACCAGCATGTTGTCGCGACGGGAATCGAGCAATGTTTCCTCGGTCAGCGTGCCCGCCGTTACATAGCGGACGATGTCCCGCGCCACGAGCGTCTTGCCGCCGCGCGCCTTGGCCTGCGCCGGCGTTTCGGTCTGTTCGGCGATGGCGACCCGGTGGCCCGCCTTGATCAACCGGGCCAGATAGCCTTCCGCGCTGTGCACCGGCACGCCGCACATCGGGATCGGCACCCCGCCATGTTCGCCCCGACTGGTCAGCGCGATGTCGAGCGTCGCGGCCGCTGCCTTCGCATCGTCGAAGAATAGTTCGAAGAAATCCCCCATGCGGTAGAAGAGCAGGCAGTCATTCGCCTGAGCCTTGAGCGCCAGATATTGCGCCATCATGGGCGTAGGGGCGGGCTGGATCGCGATGTCGTTCGGGGCGCTGGGCATGAAGCCCGGATAGCGCCAAGCGGCACAGCAGGAAAGAAGCCTTCTCGCACTTGCCCACAAGGCGCGCTTGCCGCTAGGGCCGACGCAACGGACAGCAAAGGGCGGATGAGTGATGACCGACAAGTCGAATGTGGAATTTTCCGAGCGCGAGGCGCTGTTTTTCCATTCGACCGGACGCCCCGGCAAGATCGAGATCATCGCGTCCAAACCCATGGCGACCCAGCGCGACCTGTCGCTGGCCTATTCCCCCGGCGTTGCGGTGCCCGTGCTGGCCATCGCGGCGGACCCCGCCACCGCCTATGATTATACCGCCAAGGGCAATCTGGTCGCCGTCATCACCAACGGCACGGCGATTCTGGGCCTTGGCAACCTCGGCGCGCTCGCATCCAAGCCGGTGATGGAGGGCAAGGCGGTGCTCTTCAAGCGCTTTGCCGACGTGGACAGCATCGACATTGAACTCAAGACCGAGGATGTCGACCGCTTCATCGAGGCGGTGGAACTGATGGAACCGACATTCGGCGGCATCAACCTTGAGGATATCAAGGCGCCCGAATGTTTCATCATCGAACAGGCGCTCAAGGAGCGGATGAACATTCCGGTATTTCATGACGACCAGCATGGCACCGCGATCATCGCGGCCGCAGGCGTCATCAACGCCGCGATGCTGACCGGGCGCGAATTGAAAGACCTGAAAGTCGTGGTCAATGGCGCGGGCGCGGCCTCGATCGCCTGCACCGAACTGATCAAGGCGCTGGGCGTGGCGGGTGACAATGTCATCATGTGCGACAGCAAGGGCGTGATCTACCAGGGTCGCACCGAAGGCATGAACCAGTGGAAATCGGCCCATGCAGTCAGGACCGACGCGCGCACGCTGAAGGAAGCGATGAAGGGCGCGGACGTATTCCTTGGTCTGTCGGTCAAGGGCGCGGTGACGCCGGACATGGTCAAGGATATGGGCGAAAAGCCGATCATCTTTGCGATGGCCAATCCCGACCCGGAAATCACCCCGCCCGATGCGAAGGCGGTGCGCCCCGAAGCGATCGTGGCGACGGGCCGGTCGGACTATCCCAACCAGGTCAACAATGTCATCGGCTTCCCCTTCATCTTCCGCGGCGCGCTGGACGTGCGGGCGACGACGATCAACGAAGCGATGAAGGTCGCCGCCGCCCATGCCATCGCCGAACTGGCGCGCGAACAGGTGCCGGAGGAAGTGGCCAAGGCCTATGGCCGTTCGCACAGTTTCGGACCCGACTATATCATCCCCGCCCCGTTCGACCCGCGCCTGATGGAAGTGGTGCCGTCCGCCGTCGCGCAGGCGGCGATGGACAGCGGCGTGGCGCAAAAGCCGATCGCCGACATGGCCGCCTATCGCCAGTCGTTGAAGGGCCGGCTGAACCCGACCACATCGGTCCTGACCACGGCCTATGAAGTGGCCAAGGCCAATCCCAAGCGCGTCGTCTTTGCCGAAGCGGAAGAGGAAGTGGTGTTGCGCGCGGCGATCCAGTTCCGCGACCTGGGCTATGGCATCCCGGTGCTGGTCGGTCGCGGCGATGTGGTCGACAAGCTTAAGGCGCTGGGCGTGCGCGATCCCGACAGTTTCGAACTGCACAACAGCGTCAATTCGCCGCTGGTCCCGCAAATGGTCGACCTGCTCTATGCGCGCCTGCAACGGCGCGGCTATCTGCGCCGCGATTGCGAGCGGATGGTGAACCGCGATCGCAATATTTTCGGCACATTGCTGGTCCGGATGGGCGTGGCCGATGCGATGATCACCGGCATGACCCGCCCCTATGCGCAGACATTGCGGGAGGTGAAGCGGGTGATGGACCCGGCGGCAGGACGCACCCCGTTCGGCATCCATGTCATGGTGGCCAAGGACAAGACCGTGTTCCTGGCCGACACCACCGTCAACGAGCGCCCGACGGCGAACGAACTGGCCGATATAGCAGAAGGCACCGTCGCCGTGGCCCGCCGCATGGGCCATGATCCGCGCGTCGCCTTCCTCTCCTACTCCAATTTCGGCAACCCGCCCGGCGCGTTTCTGGAAAATGTGCGCGGCGCGGTGAAATTGCTCGACGAACGCGGCGTCGATTTCGAATATGAAGGCGAAATGACCGCCGATGTGGCGCTCAACCCGGCGGTCATGAAGAGCTATCCGTTCAGCCGCCTGTCCGGTCCCGCCAATGTGCTGGTGATGCCCGGCCTGCAATCGGCCAATATCTCGGCCAAGCTGCTGCGCGAACTGGGCGGCACGTCGATGATCGGCCCGGTGCTGGTGGGCATGGAAAAATCGGTACAGATTGCGACGATGGCGTCCAACGCATCGGAACTGCTGACGCTGGCAGTGCTGGCGGCGGGCGGGATTGCGCTTTGATCGACATAAAATCGCACCCCATCCTGTGGCAGCAAGGAAACATGATGGGGTGCAGGGGAGAGTCCGCATGAGTGACGTTATCAGTTTCGACAGCGCAACCTTCCGCCGGGTGCTGGGCCATTATCCCACCGGCGTATGCGTCGTCACCGCCGTAGAGGCGGACGGCGCACCCGTCGGCATGGTTGTCGGCTCCTTCACCTCCGTCTCGCTTGATCCGCCGCTGGTCGCCTTCTTCCCGGCCAAAACATCGCAAAGCTGGCCACGTCTGGCTGCGGTCGGCAAATTCTGCGTCAATGTGCTGGCCAGCGACCAGCAGGCACTGTGCCGCCAATTGTCCGGGCGCGGCGAGGACAAGTTTGCCGGCGTCTCGCACCGTGTATCGGCCAATGGATCACCGATATTGGACAATGTCGTCGCCTGGATCGACTGCACGCTGGACGCGGTGCATGAGGCGGGCGACCATTATATCGTGCTGGGCAAGGTCATCGCGCTGGAAGTCGACCGGCCTGAAAGCCCCTTGCTGTTCTTTCAGGGCAATTACGGGGAATTTTCGCTGCTCGCGTGACGGGGCGGGCATTGTCGCAGCGTCGGATAGGGATGGCGGCGGATTGACGGCCCGATGCTATCTTTCCAATATGTGGACCAGAGGACATATTGGGGACATATCACCGGTCCTTAACTCCTGATCCCTATTGCTGTCCAATTGCCTCCCCACGACCGGATCGCCCATGACCGCGCTGCTCATCACCGTCGATACGGAACTGTCCGCCTCGCTCCAGCAGCGCGGCGTCGACCTGGATGACAATATCCGCCGTTCGATCTGGGCCGAAGCGCAGGGGCAGGCGCATGGCATAGGCTGGCAGATGGACATGCTCGACCGCCATGGCCTGAAAGGCGTGTTCTTCCTCGATCCCCTGCCCGCGCTGGTCCACGGCGCCGATTTTCTGACCCCGATCGTCACCGCGATCGTGGAGCGCGGCCATGAAGTGCAGATGCACGTCCACACCGAATGGCTCGCCTGGGCGAAGGAATCGCCGGTCGGTGGACGACAGGGCCGCAACATCGGCGATTTCACGCTGGCGGACCAGATCGTCCTGCTGGGCTTGGCCAGGCAGCTGCTGGAACAGGCCGGGGCGCCCGCCATCACCGCCTTTCGCGCGGGTAATTTCGGGGCCAATGACGACACGCTGCGCGCCCTTGCGGCAATCGGCCTGTCCTGGGACAGCAGCGTCAATCCCGCCTATCTGGGCCATGACTGCCATATCGATGCCGATCCGGGCGAGATAGGCGCAAGCCGCCTGCACGGTATCAGTGAATTGCCGGTATCGGGCATATCCGACCGGCCCGGCCGCTTTCGTCCGGCGCAAATCTGCGCCATGTCCGCCGCCGAAATGCGCGCGGGGCTGCGCCATGCTGCACAGGAAGGCCATGATGCCTTCGTCATTGTCACCCATAGTTTCGAAATGCTGTCCCGCGACCGGCAACGCCCCAATGGCGCGGTCAAGGCGCGGTTCGTCGCGCTCTGCCGGGAGGCGGCCCGCCTACCGCAGATCCGTGGCGCAGGCTTCCACGACCTGCCCGGCGATCTGGCCGATCGCGCTGGCCGCAGCCTGACCCGCGTGCCGCCCAGTCGTCTGCGCACCGGGTTGCGGATTGCCCAGCAGGCCTGGTCGACATGGCGCTACGAACATCGGCTGGTGCCTGCGTGACAGCCCTGCCCGGCGCCATCGTCCTGGGTCTGGAAAACGCCATCGGCCTGACGGTCGTGCGTGAACTGGGCGAGCATGGCGTGCCCGTGCACGGCGTCGCGGGCGATGCGGACAGCGTGGGCGCGGCCTCTCGCCACTGCACCCGGTCGCACTTGCGCCCCGACGGCCCTGCCGCGCTCTGGCTGCCGGACATGATCGCCCGCACCGGCGCGGGCGCGGTGCTGGCCGTGTCCGAATCAGACCTGCTGGAACTGGCGGAACTGCCACCCACGATCGGCGATTGCCACATATTGGTGCCCCGGCCCGACCGGCTGGCCAAGGTCATCGACAAATTCCGAACGCTGGACATTGCCGAAAAGGCTGGCCTGCGCGTCCCGCAGACCTGGCAACCGCAGATCGGCGAGGATTTTGCCGCCCGTGTCGCGACGATGCATTATCCGCTGGTCGCCAAATGGGCCAATCCGCCCGCGATCATGCCAATCTTGGAGCAGGCCGGGCTTGAATGGCTCAAGACCGAATATGTCCACACGCCGCAAGAGCTGGTCGGACTGCTGGACCGCTACGCGCCTGTAGGCCTTTGGCCGTTGATCCAGCAATATTGCCGGGGCGTCGGCCTGGGGCAGATGCTCTACATGGAACAGGGACAGGCGACGCTGCGCTTCCAGCATCGCCGCCTGCACGAATGGCCCCCCGAAGGAGGCGTATCCACGCTGTGCCGGGCCGAACCGGCGGACCTGCATGGCGATCAGATGGCGCTGTCCGAACAATTGTTGCGCGCGCTCGACTGGGACGGGCAGGCGATGGTCGAATATCGCTATGAGCCGGACAGCGGACGCTATTGGCTGATGGAGGTCAATGGCCGTTTCTGGGGCAGCTTGCCGCTGGCCCGCCATTGTGGCGCGCATTTCGCCTGGGAAGCCTATCGCCGTACCGTGCTGGGCCAGCGTGACCCGGCGCCACCGCCGCGCGATGATCTGCGCGCGCGCTATATGGTGCCGGAAACCAAGCGTCTCATACGCCTGTGGATTGCGCCGGGACGCATCAGCGATCCGTTCTTCAAACGGCGGCCAGTCAGGGATCTGTTCGGCTATGTGCTGGGCTTTTTCGACCCGGCAACCCGCTATTATGTGCTGACGCTGTCCGATCCCCGCCCCTGGATGCGGGATATGGCGCAGATGTTCAGAAAAGCCGTGCGTGGGGGAAAGCGCTGACCAGCCGCTCGACCGCCTGTTCGATTCGGGCAAGGCAGGTCGCCATATAAAGGTCGTCCAACCCATAGGGATCGTGCAGATGCGGCAGCACCGGCACCGTCCACCGCCCAAGCAACGTCCGCGGCAGATGGTTGAGGCGCGGATCGGCGGCCAGCCGGTGCAATTGCCGCACCTCCATCGCCAGCAGCAGGTCGCCCGCCAGCGGCACATAATCCGCCATGTCGACCGCACGATGCTGCGCCAGATCATGACCCAAGGCACGGGCGGCGGCGATGGCGGGATCATGCGCGGCCCGCCCCGTGGTGGTCGACAGCCCGAAAGACGCGGACCGCAGCCCCACCCTGCGCGCCACGACATCGGCAAAGGCGCTGCGGCAGATATTGCCCTGACACACGAACACCAGCCGCCGCACCTGCGCGGGATCAGGCGAGCGACTTGCGGACAAGCCCAGCGCCAGTTGCGGATAGGACAAGATCAGGCGGACCAGGCCGCGCAAAGTGCCGAAACGGGCGCGGATCATCGGTTCAGTCCGAAAAAAGGGTGGCGGAGACGGAGGGATTCGAACCCTCGGTAAGGAGTTATCCCTACGACGGTTTAGCAAACCGTTGGTTTCAGCCACTCACCCACGTCTCCAAACATGGCCTGAACGCCCGCTTGGGGCGGGGCTGCGGCTAGGCGACGTGTCCTATAGCGACGGCTTTGGCGCATGGCAACGGTCCTGTTCGGGGATTTTTTGCGCTAATGTCATGCCTGTAAATCGTTCCGGCCCGGAATCGACTCAGGTGGACGTTCGTTCATTGTCGTTTCAGGTTGAAAGCCGATAGTCTGGGGGATGGTTAAGATGGAAATTTGCGGGGAGCATCGGGCATGATCGGGATTATGGGACGGAAGGGCGCCCGCCTGGCAAGCGCAGGCGCGCTGGTCGTGGCGCTGGCGGGGCTGGCGCTCAGCCCGGTGGCGTCTGCCCAGGTGCGCACCATCGATCCCAACACCGCGATCGACGCCGATCTCGCGCCGCCGCCACCCGCGCGCCCTGCCCCTACAGAACCCGGCGTCGATCCCAGCGTCTATAATGACAGCCCGGCCAACAGCGCCGTCACGTCCGGCACCACCGCAACCGGCGCGCCCGTTACGGAATCATCCCCGCCTGCCGCCATCGCGCCCAGCGATTCCTATCAGCAGGACGATCTGATCGGCGCGGCGGAAGGCGTGTTCGGCAAGGGCGCGGAAGGGCTGGCTGGCCTTATCGAAAAAATATTGAAGGATCAGGGTCGCCCGAACGCCTATATCGCCGGGCGTGAGGCGTCGGGCGCTTTCGTTGTCGGCCTGCGCTATGGGTCCGGCACGCTCAATCACAAGGTTGAGGGCAAGCGCGAAGTCTATTGGACAGGGCCATCGATCGGCTTCGATGTCGGCGGCAATGCGGCCAACACCTTCGTGCTGGTCTACAATCTATACGACACGCAGGATCTTTATCACCGCTTCCCGGCGGCCGAAGGCACCGCCTATCTGGTGGGCGGTTTCACAGCCAGCTATCTGCGCTGGGGCAATGTCGTACTGATCCCGATCCGTCTTGGCGTCGGCTATCGGCTGGGCGTCAATGCCGGTTACATGAAGTTCAGCGAAAAGCGGACCTGGCTGCCATTTTAAGGGGCGATCATCGGCGTGCGGACTGACGGCTGGGGATTATAACCCCAGCGCCAGTTGATCGCCCTGCCCCGCTTCCTCCTCCACTTCCAGATTATGCACCCCCAGTCCCAACAACCGCGCGCCCATGCGCAGCGGTAGCTGGGCCAGCAGCAAGTCCCGCGCCGCTTGCGCCAGCAAGTCGGGGGAGCGCACCGGCGTTGCAAAGCTGCGCGATCGGGTGATGATACGGAAGTCGGCGAATTTGATCTTGAGCGTCACCGTCCGGCCCCAGGCCTGCGCCTTTTCGATCCGGCCCCACAGGCTGGTGGCGATTCGCTCTATCTCCGCCACCAGCCGATCCCGATCGGTCAGGTCGTCAAAAAATGTGTCCTCGACACTCACTGACTTGCGCTGCTCGCGTTCGCGCACTGGCCGGTCGTCCTGCCCGCGGGCGGCCCGGTAATAATATTGGGCGGCGTTGCCGAAATGCGCCTGAAGGAAGGGCAGGTCGCGCGCGCGCAGGTCTGCCCCCGTCTCGATCCCCAGCGCGTGCATCCGCGCCGCCGTCACTGGCCCCACGCCGTGAATGCGCCGCACCGGCATGGCGGCGATAAAGGCCGGGCCTTCGCTTGGCCGCACGACGCATATTCCGTCGGGCTTGTTCTGGTCCGACGCCAGCTTGGCGATCAGCTTGTTATAAGACACGCCGGCCGAGGCGGTGAGCCCGGTTTCCGCGCGAATCAGCGCGCGAATCTCCGCCGCCACCTGCGTCGCGGACGCGATGCCCGGCTTGTTCACGGTGACGTCCAGATAGGCTTCGTCGAGCGAGAGCGGCTGGATCATGTCGGTAAAGCGCGCGAAGATCGCCCGGATCTGCCCGGACACCGCGCGATAGGCGTCGAATCGCGGCGGCACGAAGATGAGGTCGGGGCAGAGCCGCCGCGCCCGTGCCCCGGGCATGGCAGACTTCACCCCGAACGCCCGCGCCTCATAGCTGGCCGTGGCGACCACCCCGCGCGGGCCGCCCCCGCCGACCGCGATCGGCTGGCCGCGCAGCGCGGGATTGTCCCGCTGTTCCACCGACGCATAGAAAGCGTCCATGTCGATATGGATGATCTTGCGCAGCGATGGCGGCGGGGCGTCCATGGCCCGATCTTATGCCATGACAGGAACGAAAGGAAAACAGCGTAGCCGCGACCGCGACTTATTCCTTGCCCTTGAGTGCCAGCAAAGCGGCAAAGGGACCGGCCTGATCCTCCTGCAACACGCCTGCTTCGCGCAAAATGGCGTCGGCATCGGGCGCGCGGGGATAGGGCGCCATCGCCAGCGCCACTGTCTCGGCGACGGCTTCGCCCATGTCGATGCTGTTGCCGCTATAGCCGATCGTGTCGCAATCTTCGGCGTCCAGCTCCATTTCAGCGCCTTCGACGACATCCTCATCGTCAGGAACGAAGCGGAGCAGGAAATCTGTGTCGATGGTTTCTGCCACCGGCTGGCCTGTTGCGACACAGGCCTGCGCCAGGCTGGCCCGCACCCGACCGCGTGCGAAGATGCTGCCATTCTCCTCACTGATTCGATAGTCCGCCTCCAGCGCATCGAGCGCCAGCAGGCCGAACCGGCGCATCAGCGCTTCCCGCTCGGTCGCGTCGGCGACGATGCTGGTGCTGCCGCTGATATGGCCGATCTGGTCCAGCCGGACGGGGCGCGAAAATTCGGGCGTCGGCAGCGCGCTCATCCCAGGTCCCCCGCCAGCATCGCATCGCGGGTCAGGCAGCCCAGCCGCGTCCAGCGTTCCCGCAACGCGCCTTCAACATGGGCCAGCGCGGCGTCGCTCACCGGTGCGCCGCGATAGAGGTTGCGGCGCAGCGCGTCGGCCATGTCGGCTTCCCCGGCCAGCGCGGCACGATAGGCGCTGATCCGGCCGCCCAGCGCGCTCACCATCCGGCCGATATGCTTGCCGACCACGACATCGCCTATGCCTTCCTGGCGCAACTGGCCGTCCATGTCGTCGACGAACAATTCGGTCAGCCAGACGCTTTCCTGCGTTGCGCCCTGCTGCTCCAGCCGCATCAGCACCTGCGCCAGGACCGCGACGATCATGTCGAATCGTCCGTCCAGCGTGTCGGGCACCGCGCCGTCGATATACCAGTGCGGCTGCCGCCCCTGCGCGACGATGACATTGTAGAGCGGCAGCAGTCCATCCTTGGGATCGGTGCGGCCAAACAGGCGCTGGAGGAAGGAAGGGGAGGCTGTGGACATGGGGACTATGCTTTTTTAAGATGGATCGTTCGACGGAGCACCGTCTTGCCAAGTGTCGCCCCTTGCCGGGAGCGACGCATTTCCATATTGATCGAGCCGCTGCCCAATGCAATGGCGGCGTCATGTTTATTGGGTTCGCGGGAGCGTTCCGCCAGGAGAAGTCCATGCGTCAGTTCAGCCGTCATTCCACACGCGGGCGTGTCCTGTTGGCTCTTGGCCTGGGCGCGCTGGTGCTGGGAGCATCGGGCTGCACCCGCATCCGCACCCATCAGGGCTATCAGGTCGACAAGCTGCTGGTCGATTCGGTCCAGCCGGGCATCGACAATCGCGCATCGGTGGAAGGCACGCTGGGTCGTCCCAGCTTCGTCTCGCAATTTGGCGAGCAGGACTGGTATTATGTATCGCGCGACATGCGCGCGCTGGCCTTCTCCAACCCCAAGCCCGTCGCCCAGACGGTGCTGCGCGTCCATTTCGACGCAGCGGGCAATGTTGCAGCGGTGGATCGCATGGGGCTGGAACAGGTCGCCCATATTTCGCCCATGGGCGACAAGACGCCGACGCTGGGTCGCAACCGCAGCCTGTTTGACGAGATATTCGGCAATATCGGTGCGGTCGGCGCTGGCGGCATGGGCGGCAATGCCGGCGGCAGCGGTCCGGGCGGCGGCCCGAACGGCAGCTAAGCCAGCCTGCCCCTCACTCCAGGCTTTTGCTGGCCTGTTCGGTGACATCCTTCGACAGGCCCGGCTGCGCCAGGATGCGTGACAATTGCGCACGCATCAACCCGGCCCGATCAGCATCGAAACGCTTCCAACGCCCCAGGGGCGGGACCAGCCGTGCCGCGGTCTGCGGATTGCGCTTGTCGAGCGCGATGATGCAGTCGGCCACCAGTTGATACCCTTTGCCCGATCGATGGTGGAACGCCCATTGGTTGCCCGAAAATGCGCCATAGAGGGACCGCACCCGGTTTGGATTGGACAGAGTGAAGGCCTTGTGCCTTCCCAGTTCCTCGACCTGATCGACCGTATCGGGATGCAGCGCGAACGCCTGGGTCTGGAACCATTTGTCGAGCGTCAGCGCGTCATGGCCGTAGCGGTTGTAGAATATGTCGATCGCCGCGTCGCGTTCCATGCTGGTCCCATTGGCCAGCGTGGCGAGCGCTGCCTGCCGCTCGGTCATATTGTCCGCCTCGTGGAACTGGGCGAAGGCAATGGCGGGGCCATCCTCCGCGCCCGACGCCACCAGATAATGCAGCGCTGCGTTGCGCAGCTTGCGCGCACCTTTGGCCGCCGGCGACAGCGAAAAGCCGTTCGCTTTGGTGCGGCTGTGAATGTCGCGCCATAGCGGCGCCAGATCCGCGCCGATCCGCCGTTGCAGCGATTCCCGCGCTGCATGGATGGCATCGGGGTCGACCACCGCCATCTGGTCGCCCAGATAGGCTTCGCTGGGCAGACGGATGGCTTCGGCGACGAAGGCAGGGTTCAGCAGCGGATCGCTGATCGTATTGCGCACCGCTGCGACGACGGCGGCGTCATCGACTGGCTGCCCCGCGATCGCGCCGACCAGAACGTTGACCATCAGCTGCTGCATCGCTTCATAGCGCGCGAACGGATCGTCGTCCCGCGCCGACAGAAAGGCGAGGTCATCCTGGCTGCGGTTGGTTTCCACGATCACCGGGGCGGAAAAGCCGCGGTTGATCGACAGGATCGGCGGGGCAGCGAAACCTTCGAAACGAACATTCTGCTGCACCTCCGTCAGCATCAGCAATTCATCGCCATGATGCGTGCCGGTAGCGGGATCGAACAAGGCGACCCGCAGCGGAATTGCCATGGGCTGCTTTTCGGGCTGGCCGGGGGTTGGCGGGATGCTCTGTTGCAGATGGAGGTCAACCGTGCCGGTCGCTACGTCATGGCGCAGCAGCGCGCGGACATGCGGTGTGCCCGCCTGCTCATACCAGCGGCGGAACTGGGTCAGGTCTATGCCTCCGCCCTCTTCCATCGCGACCACGAAATCCTCGCAGGTCGCGGCCTGCCCGTCATGCCGGTCGAAATAGAGATCGCTGCCGGCGCGGAAGCGTTCAGCACCCAGCATCAGCGCCATCATGCGGATGATCTCCGCCCCCTTATTATAGATGGTCGCGGTGTAGAAGTTGCTGATTTCCATATAGGATTCAGGACGGATCGGGTGCGCGAGCGGGCCGCTATCCTCCTGGAACTGGGCGGCGCGCAAGATGCGGACGTCCTCGATTCGCTTGACCGCGTGACTACCCATGTCGGCGGAAAAATTCTGGTCGCGAAAGACCGTGAATCCTTCCTTCAGGCTCAACTGGAACCAGTCGCGGCAGGTGACGCGGTTGCCCGACCAGTTGTGGAAATATTCGTGCGCGACGACGCCTTCGACCCCGTCATAATCAATGTCGGTCGCGGTTTCGGGATCGGCCAATATGTAGCGCGAATTGAAGATGTTAAGGCCTTTATTCTCCATCGCGCCAAAATTGAAATCGGCCACGGCGACGATGTTGAACACGTCCAGATCATATTCGCGGCCATAGACGCGCTCGTCCCACGCCATGCTGTTCTTGAGCGCCTGCATGGCGTGCGCGGTGCGGAGCAGATCGGCTTCGCGCACCCATATACCCAACTGCACCTCCCGTCCGCTCATCGTCACGAAGCGATCGGCGTTGCAGGCCAGGTCACCGGCAACCAGCGCGAACAGATAACAGGGCTTGGGAAAGGGATCGTTCCAGAGCGCCCAATGGCGATCATCATCCAGCACGCCCTGGTCGACCGGATCGCCATTGGCCAGCAGGATGGGAAAGCGCGCCTTGTCAGCGGTCAGCCGGACGCTGTAGCACGACAGGACGTCGGGCCGATCGGGGAAGAAGGTGATGCGCCGGAATCCTTCCGCCTCGCACTGGGTGCAGAGCAGGCCGCCGCTGGCGTAGAGGCCCATCAGCTTGCTGTTGCTTTCCGGGGCCAGTTCGACGAGCGTTTCGATGCTGTGCGCCGCGCCGGACAACGCGATGATCAGCGACCCGGCCTCCATATGCCAGTCATCCGCAGCCAGCGCCGTGCCGTCGACCTTCACCTCCAGCGGCACCAACCCGTCGCCATCGAGGCGCAGCGGTCGATCATGATCGCCATTGCGCGTGACCGACAGCGTTGCGCGAACGATCGTCAGCGCCGGGTCGAGATCAAAATCCAGCGCGATGGCGGGGACCAGCCAGTCGGGCGGGCGATAATCCGAGCGGCGGATGATCGTGGGAGCGGCGGTAGAGCTTTGCATGTCGGCCATGCCCGCAACCTAGGGAGCGGGTGGGTAAAAGACCAGTCTGCTTTGGTTCAAACTCTTCAAACTTCGCCCATGTCGCATATGGCGATTCACGGTCGGCAGCGCGCTACCCCATGGTCGCCTAAATGCGTTCGCCCGACAGACGCTGGCACAGCATATCGAGCTGGTCGAGCGTCGAATAGCGCAGCGACAGCGTGCCGCCCGCGCCGCTGGCATGATCGATATCGACCTTCAGCCCCAATATGTCGGCCAGATGCTGCTCCAGCGCGGCAATATCCGCATCCTTGTCGCCCGAACCGCCGCCGCGCCGTGCGGCCGGTGCGTCCTCGCCCTTCTTGACCCGGCGAACCAGCTGTTCGGTATCACGGACGGACAGCCCCTTTTGTTCGACCTGCCGCGCCAGCGCCTCGCAATCGGGCGCGCCAATCAGCGCGCGGGCATGGCCCATGCTGATTTTCTGTTCGACCACCTGCTGCTGCACCGTTGCTGGCAGATCGAGCAGGCGCATGAGATTGGCGACATGGCTGCGCGATTTGCCGACCAGGCGGCCGAGCGCTTCCTGGCTATGGCTGAATTCGGCGATCAGCTTGCGATAGGCTTCCGCCTCTTCGATCGGGTTAAGATCTTCACGCTGGATATTCTCGATCAGCGCGATTTCGAGCGTTTCGGCCTCATCGAAATCGCGCACGATCGCGGGGATGCGGTGCAGATGGGCGCGCTGCGCCGCGCGCCAGCGGCGTTCGCCCGCGACGATCTGGAAGCCGCCACCATGGGGCCGGACGATGATCGGCTGGATCACGCCGCGTTTGCCGATGCTTTCGGCCAGTTCCTGCAACGCGCCTTCGTCGAAATGGCGACGCGGCTGTTCCGGGTGCGGCTGGATCAGCGCGACCTCTATGGACTGGATCGCCTTGCCCGATGGCGATGGCGCGACCGCCGCGACAGGTTCTTCGCGCGCGACATCGCCAAGCAGCGCGGACAGGCCACGGCCCAGCCCGTGCGGGCGCTTGGCCATTTTGGGCTTTTCGCTGGTTTCGTCGCTCAAGCCGCTACCTCCTGCCG
>NZ_BARE01000024.1 GCF_000367345.1 Sphingobium xenophagum NBRC 107872 | reverse complement strand
TGAATGAAGGCAGCATGCTTTCGTTGCAGCTGGTCGCCAGCGATGCCGATGATGCGACTGGCGACCTGCTATTCTCGCTCGTCTCCGGACCAGCGGGCGCGACGCTGACGGCTGGCGGGCTGCTGAACTGGCGCCCTGCCGACGGCGGGGCAGAGGCGGCCTTTACCGTCCGCGTGACCGATCCCCATGGCGCTCAGGCGGAACAGAGCTTCAACGTCGCCGTGGCCGATGTCGCGCCGGTCCTCAGCGTGTTTGGCCTGACCACGATATTGACCGGCAAAACCTATACGATCGCGCTGGGTTCGAGCGATCCGGGCGACGACCGGCCGATCGAATGGGTCATCGACTGGGGTGATGGCACAACGCCCACATCGGTGGAAGGCAGCGCCAGCGCGGCAAGCCACATCTACGCAGACGATGGCAATTTCCTGGTCAGCGCGCGCTTGCGCAATGACGATGGCAGCTTCTCGGCGACACCGCTCGGCGTCGTCGTCAATGATCCGCCATTGCTGCGGTTGACGCAGGCGGGCTTTACCGAAGGCGGGCTGGTCGTGCGTGTTTCCGAACCGCTGGATGCTCTGGCAGGCAGCCAGGCGGTGCAACTCACCGACGGCAGCGGCAATTCGCTCGCACTCACGCTCGGCCTCGCGACGGACGGGCTGGGCTTCACGCTCACGCGCGCCGACGGCAAGCCGCTGCAATATGGCAGCTATGATCTGGTCATTGCCGACGGCGCATTCATCAGCGCGGATGGTTCGGTGCTGGACGGCGATAATAACGGCCTGGTCGGTGGCGTCTATCGCACGCGTCTGACCTTCAGCCAGTCCATGGCGGGCAGCGCGCGCCTGCCCGACTTCATGCGCGGGCCGGGTGAGCATGTGGACGTGCCGCTTGCCGATAATGCCGGGCTGAAAGTCAGCTTCGCCGGCCAGGGCGGCGTCAAGACCATGACATTCACGGTTTTGTACGATCCCGCCCTGTTGCGGGTCGATGGCGTGTTGCCGGGCGCCGATCTGCCCGCGGGCGCGAGCCTCGGCTTCGTGACGGAGGCGGCCGCTGGCGGCAAGCGTCTGGCCCGGATCAGCGTCAGCAGCGATACGCCGATCGCTGCGGGCGACCGCTGGATACTCAGCCTGGACGCGACCGTGCCAGACACGGCCCCTTACGGGTCGAGCGAAGTGCTGGAAGTGAAGGTCGAAGCGATCAATGCCACTGCGCCCTCCGCAACCGAGGATGATCAGGCGCTGCAACTGGTCGGCTATTATGGGGATGCCAATGCAGATCGTCGCCAGACCATGGCGGATCTGTGGCTGGCGACACGGGTGGCGCTGAACATCGACAAGGGCTTTGCGGCATGGGGTGACGCGCCGCCTGCGCTGGTCGCTGACATTCGCGACCATCGCCCATTGGCGAACCCGCTGCTGCCGGACATCGAATCTATCCCGGTCAAACCAGCGCCATTGTGGCAATCGCAGGTCGTGCTTCCCGCCGATTTCGGTCCGATCACCTACGGATTTTACGATGCGGTGGATCGCTGGGCGCAAGATATTCGAGCGACGGATTCGGCATGGTATGAAGTGGGGATGGATGGCAAAAAGCAGGATCAGTCCGACGCGGCTGCTCCAGCCCCGGCAACAGGTTCCGACACGCCACCATCCCCGGCGTCGACACCAGCGCCCGTTGCGCCAGTGCCGACAGCGTCGGGCCCGGTGGATGACGCGGTCACGGCAGCGGCTGTCGCCGGGGCCGCGCCCGTACAGCCGAAAATCAACATGAACGCGCAGCCGGTCGCCAGCCGGATGATAGCCGCGATGACGGACGCGGATGATCAGTGCGCGACATGGCTGTCGCGCTTCCTGCTCGACAATGGCGATAGCCCTGCATGTTCCACGACTGATGATTTCCTCCCCATTCTCATTCCCGGTCTCAATCAGCCGAGAGAGAAGGCGGGCGACAAGCGCCGCAGGGATGCCATGCGCACAAGTGAAGGGCCTTCGGGCGAACTGGAGAAAAGCGAATGAATGACAAGTCCGCGACGGCCAAGGGACAGGCCGCGCCGCGCCAGCAGAAGCTTCGGTTCAACAGTGCCAATGTCAAAAGCAGCTATTGCAACATGTGCAACGCCACCAGCACGCGGGAGGAAGTGGTGCTCAATTTCGGGGTGAACCAGAATTGGGACCAGCCCAGCACTACGCCCGCGGAACTGGAGGTTGATCTGCAACATCGGATCATCCTCAGCCCCTTTGCCGCCAAGCGGTTGAGCGAGGCGCTCTCGCAACTCGTGCGTGACTATGAAACAAGATATGGCAAACTCGCCTGAGGTCGATGTTGTAGGACGCTGATGGCGCGTAGATTTGCTTTCTGCGTCGATTGGGGTGGCTTCAGCATGGTTCGCCAATGGGGGCAAAGGCACGAGATGATCAGCCGGGCGATAATTTCAGGGGCCATGATAAATTGAGAGCCATGCCCTCCACATCCGAACCGGCCGATGATGCCCGGCTATGGGCGTCGATGGCCAGCGCGCGCGATGCCGGGGCGTTCTGCCGCGCCTGGCTCGATCTGCAATGCGCGCGTACGCCGGGGGCGATTGCGGGCCTTGTCGTGCTGGAAGGGGAGGAGAACAGCTTTGCCCCGGCGGCTTCCTGGCCAGCAGGGCCGCAGGATATTCCCCATTTACGCAAAGTGGCTGAGCAGACCCTGACCAGCGGTCAGGCGGTCGTTGAAAATGACCCCGATCATCCTGCACATACCGGCATCGCCTATCCCATCGCGGCGGGCGGGCGGACCTATGGCGCGGTCGTGCTCGTCATCGCAGGCGCCACGGCGGAGCGATTGCAGCCGATATTGCGCGAACTCCATTGGGGCGTGGGCTGGATATTGTCGATCGTATGGCAGCATCAAGCCAACGAACAGGCCGACAGAAACGCCGCGTCCATCGCCGCACTGGATGTGCTGGCCGCGGTCGAAGAACATGAGAGCTTCGATGAATCCGCCGTCAGCCTGTGCAATGCCCTGGCGGTCGCGCTTGAATGTTCACGGGTCAGCTTCGGCAAGGTTTACAAGGACAAGGTCTCGCTTGCCGCCATGTCGCATGGTGCATGGTTTCGCAAGAAATCCGATACCGCCGAAGCGATCGAGGCGGCGATGGACGAAGCGCTGGATCAGGGCGTCACACTCAGTGTTCCCTCGTCGGAGGGCAACCGTCTCATCACGCTGCAACAGGTCCGTCTGGCTGCCAGCGGCGGATTGATGGCGGTCGCGTCCGTGCCGGTGCTGGATCGCGGACTGCCGGTGGGCGTCATCACGCTGGAGCGCGATGCGGAAGGCGCGCCCTTCGCCCCCCGCGACCTGCTGTTCGCGCA
Organism: Sphingobium xenophagum NBRC 107872; assembly: GCF_000367345.1. GTDB lineage: Bacteria > Pseudomonadota > Alphaproteobacteria > Sphingomonadales > Sphingomonadaceae > Sphingobium > Sphingobium xenophagum. The sequence continues at coordinate 3,598 of NZ_BARE01000024.1, read as the reverse complement.
GAGCGTGGCGAGCCTGACGGCGCAATTGCTGGCATTCAAACTGCGGGAGGAACGCTGGTTCGGTGGCCGCGCCCGGCGGCATATGATGGATGGCGCGCGTGCCCTGTTCGGCCCACGCCGTCCGCTTGCCAAGGCGCTTGGCGTTGCCGCTCTGGTGTTGCTGCTGGTCCTGCTCGTGCCGCTTGCCCAGTTCCGCGTCAGTGCCGACGCTGCGCTGGAAGGGCGGGTGCAACGTGCCGCCGCAGTGCCCTTTTCCGGGTTCATCGCCCAGTCCCATGCCCGCGCGGGGGATGTGGTTAAACAGGGCCAATTGCTCGCCACGCTCGATGATCGGGATTTGCAGATCGATCATGCCCGTTCGGTGAGCGAAGTGCAGCAGCTTGATCGGGAGTATCGCGAATCGCTCGCCAAACACGAGCGATCGAACATGAATCTCGACGGCGCCAAACTGCGTCAGGCCGAAGCACAACTGCGCCTTATCGAATATAAGCTTGCGCGGACGAACATTCTCGCGCCGCTTTCCGGCGTGCTGGTTTCCGGCGATGTCAGCCAGCTCGTAGGCACCCCTGTCAAGGAAGGCGAAATCCTCTTCGAGGTCGCGCCGCTCGACGATTTTCGCGTCGTCCTGCATGTCGAGGAGGCGGACATCACCTATCTGCGGCCGGGACAAAAGGGGCGCTTTGCCCCAACCGGCCTTGCCGGGGGAACCGTGCCGTTCGTCGTTACCCGCATCTCCTCCGTGACCGGGACGCAGGACGGCAAGAACACCTTCCGGGTCGAGGCAGAACTGGACAGCGGCGCGCCACGGACGCTGCGTCCGGGCATGGAGGGCATTGCCAAGGTGACGATCGACCGCCGGTCCAATCTATGGATATGGACGCGCGGACTGCGCAACTGGCTCCAGCTCTTCTTCTGGAAGTGGATTCCCTGAGCGCATCATGGCCAATCCGTTCCACAGCTCGTCATGGTTTCAGGTCGCGCGGCTCCGCCCCCGGCTCAAGGGGCATGTGCGGGTGCGCAGGCACCGCTATCGCGGGCAGGTCTGGTATGTGATCGACGATGGCGCCTCCGGCAAGGCGCATCGCTTCCCCAAGGGCGCCTATGAACTGGCAGGCCGTCTTGACGGAACGACGACGGTCGAAGCGCTTTGGGAATTGCTGGTGGAACGTCTGGGCGAGGACGCACCCAGTCAGGATGACGTCATCGCCGCGCTGGGGCAACTGCACGCGGCCGACCTGCTTGCCAGCGATACATTGCCTGACACCGGCGAAGCCTATGAGCGGCTCAAGAAGGAGCGTCGCCAGCGCTGGTTGCAAAATCTCAAAAGCCCGATGTCGGTGCGGATCAATCTTGTCGACCCGGATCGCTTCCTCACCCGCCACATGAACCTGGTCGCGCCGCTGTTCAGTGTCGCCGGGGTCTTTCTGTGGCTGTGCGTGGTCGTGCCCGCGCTGCTGCTGGTCGGCACTCACTGGAACGCGATGACCGGCAATCTGGCCGATCGGGTATTGGCAGCCGACAATCTGCTGCTCATCGCGCTCATATATCCGCTGGTCAAATGCATCCATGAACTGGGCCATGGCTTCGCCGCCAAGAATTTCGGGCGCGAAGTGCGGGAAATGGGCGTGATGCTGCTGATCCTCGTGCCCGTACCCTATGTCGATGCCTCGCATGTCAGCATCCTTGCCAACAAATGGCAGCGGGCGCTGGTCGGCGCGGCTGGCATGATCGCCGAAGTGTTTATCGCCGCGCTCGCGACCTTTGCCTGGGTGTTGATGGAACCGGGGCTCGCGCGGGCTATCGCCTTCAACATCATGCTGATCGCCGGGGTGTCGACTGTGCTGGTCAACGGCAATCCCTTTTTGCGGTTCGATGGCTATTATATCCTGTCGGACCTGATCGAGATTCCCAATCTGGGCAGTCGCGCCAACAGGTTCTGGGCGCATTTGGTCGACAAATATATATTCCGCACCCCCGGCGTGCTCCCGTTCGACGCGACGCCGGGCGAAAAGCGCTGGTTCCTTTTCTTTGCCCCGGCTGCGCTGATCGCCCGCATGACGATGCTGATCGCCATCGCTCTGTTCGTGGCCCAGAAATATTTCGTGGTCGGCGTGCTGATAGCGCTCTGGTCATTGTGGAGCGGGCTGGGCCTGCCGGTCTGGAAGATGTTTGCGCATGTGGTTTCCAGCCCGCAACTGCATGGCAACCGGAAACGGGCGGTCAGGATCACGCTCGGCGTCGTCGGCGCACTCTTGCTGGCGCTGTTTGCTGTTCCGCTGCCGCTGCACGTCAATGCGCAGGGGATCGTCTGGTTGCCGGAGGAAGCGCATGTGCGCGCTGGCGCCGATGGCGTCATCACCCGGCTGGCGGCGTCCGACGGCACGCCGGTCAAGAAGGGTGCGCTGCTGATGCAGGCGGAAAATCCGGTGCTGGAGGCCGAAGTCGAGCAGATACGCTGGCGCTTGCGCGAACTGGAGGCGGAAGCGGATGCCGAACTGGCCGGCGATCTGGTCAAGCGGCAGATCAGCCAGGACGCATGGCGCGAATATTCCCGCCGACTGGTCGTGCAGGAACAGCGGCTGGGGGATCTGGGTCTGACGGCGGGGACAGATGGCACGTTCATTCTCACCCAGGCCCCGGCGCAGGATTTGCCTGGTCGCTATGTGCAAAAGGGGACGCTGCTTGGCTATGTGACGCCCGGCTATGCGGCGGTGGCCCGTGTCGTCGTGCCGCAGGACGATATCGAACTGGTGCGGGCGCGACTGCGCGGCGTGCGTTTCTGGCTGGGGTCCGAACCGGGCAAAAGCTGGGATGGGAGCATTGCCCGTGCGATACCGGGCGGCACCTTCGAACTGCCGAGCGAGGCGCTTTCCACCACGCACGGCGGAAGCATCCCCACCGATCCGGGCGATGAGAAGGGGCTGACGGCGCTCAACCGCGTGTTCCTGTTTGATGTGTCGCTGCCACAGCAATTGCGCGATGCCCGGTTTGGCACCCGCGTTCATGTCCGTCTGCAATTGGGGTGGGAGCCGGTCGGCTGGCAATTCATGCGCCGTCTGCGCCAGCTTTTCCTGACGCAATTCAATGACTGACGCGACGCTTTCGCGCTGGGGCGCGCTCAGTGGGAAGGTGCGCGAAAAGGCCCGCCATTTCTGGCATGAGGCGCGCAGCGACGCCCGCCCGGTCATTGCGCCCTATGCAGAGCGCGGGTCAGCACCGTCATGGAAATGGGACCGGCCACTCGCGCTCCTGCTTGGCCGCGTCATGCTCGCCGCGCAGCGGGGCGCGCCCGGCCTGCTCGATCGGGCGCAGCATATCGTCCAGCGTTGCGAGGAACTGGCCGATCTGTCCGATGAGGCGCTTGACGCTGCCTGCCGGGAAATCCGCGCCCGGCTGGTCCGCGAACGGCTGGGCCAAGCGGTGGTGGATGAAGCCTTCGCCCTGATCCGCGAAGTGAGCGGTCGGGAACTGGGCCTGCGCCATTTTCCTGTGCAATTGGCCGCCGGGCTGGTGATGCTGGATGGCGGGCTGGCCGAAATGGCGACGGGGGAGGGCAAGACGATCACTGCCTTGCTACCCGCGATCACCGCCGCGGGCT
>NZ_BARE01000025.1 GCF_000367345.1 Sphingobium xenophagum NBRC 107872 | reverse complement strand
TCAGGTGGCCGAAGCGAACACTGCGGCGACGGGTGAGACCAACAACAGCACAGCGGTATCGATCACCTCCGCGCCCGACCTTCAGATCCGCAATCTGGCGATCACCAACAGCGCGCCCGCATCGGGCGATGTCATCACGCTGACTTGGGATGAAAGCAATCTGGGCAATGTCGGCACCCTTGCAGGGTTCGACAATCGCCTGCTGGTGCAGAATCTGACCACTGGCGAAACGCTGCTCAACAGCACGATTGTGACGACCAGCGCTCTGGCGGCTGGGGAAAGCCGCGCCCGTACGGCCAGTTTCACGCTGCCGGAAGGGCAACGCGCAGTCGGCGACATCCGCGTCACCATCATTGCCGACAGTAACGCAAATGGGCAGACCAGCGTGCGCGAGGCCGCCGCCGGGGTCGCTGCCGAGGGGAATAACAGCGCTCAGGCCGCGATCGCCGTCACCGCGCGGCAATATGCGGATCTGCGCGTCAGCAATGTCAGTGCGCCCGCCAATGGGCTGGGCGGGGGCAACATCACGGTCAGCTGGACCGTGACGAACGCTGGCGTGGCCATAGCGGACGGCGTCAACTGGTCGGACCGGGTGATATTGAGCAGCGACGCCGTCATCGGAAATGCCGACGATGTCATACTCGGCAATATCGCCAGGACCGGCGGGCTGGCTGCGGGTGGCAGCTATAATGGTTCGGGCACGCTGGCCCTGCCCAACATCAACTCCGGCGACTATCGCATCTATGTCGTGGCCGATGCCGCGCAGGACATCGTCGAACCCGATACGCGGGCCGACAATGTCGGTGGCCCCGCAAATGTCGCGATTACCAGCCGCGCGCCCAATCTGGTGGCAGAGGCGATATCCGGTCCGACGGCCACCGTGCTCGGCGGCGATCCCTTCACGGTGTCATGGCGCGTGCGCAACACTGGCGACGCTGCCGCTGCGGGCGGGCATGTCGACCGGCTGCTATTGTCGGCTGATGGTGTCGCCGATGCAGGCGACCTGCTGCTGGCCGAAGTGCCTCGCGAGGCGGGGCTGGCGATCGGCGACAGCTATACGGTGTCCGTCCAGGCGCGCGTGCAGGACGGGCGCAGCGGCGATTACCGCCTGATACTGGTCACCGACGCCGGAAGCACGGTGTTCGAAAACGGGCTTGAAGGCGACAATGCGGGCGTTTCTACGCCTGTCCGCTTCGCTGTCGCGCCCTCCGGTAATTTGGTCGTCGAAAGCGTCACCGCACCTGCCGGCGCGCGGCCGGGCGAAACGGTAGAGGTCAGCTATATCGTCCGCAACAGCGGCACGGTGGCCGCGAGTGCGCCCTGGACCGACCGCATCTATGTGGATGACGACACGACTGTTTCGGGCGCGACGACCCTGGCCAACATCGCGCGCACATTCGATATTGCGCCCGGTGAAGCCTATGAGGTGCATCAGACGGTCACACTGCCGGTAAACCTGGCCGATGGTTCCTATAGCATCCTTGTCCGCGCCGATGTCGGCCAGCAAGTGTTTGAAGGCGGCATAGAGGCGGACAATGACGGCGCTTCGGACGCGCTGGTCCTGACCCATCCCGATCTGGTGCCGCTCAACGTCACGCTGCCCGGCGGCGTCAATCCGCAATCGAATAGCGACATTGCGGTGACATGGCAGGTGCGCAACGATGGCACCGGGGCCAGCATCGGCGGCTGGACCGACAGCCTCTGGCTTTCGCGCGACGGCACGGTCGGCGCCGGCGACATCAAGCTGGGCGAAGTCGTGCGCGGATCTAGCCTTGGCGTTGGCGAGGTTTATGACGGCGCGCTCACCGTTCGGCTGCCCATCGATGCATCGGGCGATTATCGCATCATCGTGCAGAGCGACAGCGCCGCCGCCGTGCCGGAAACCAGCGCGGGTGAAGCCAATAACAGCGCCTTTGTCGCGCTCACCGTCGCGCTCGCTCCCTATGCTGACCTGGACGTCAGCAACGTCACCGCGCCAGCCCGCACGATCAATGATCCCGCGCGTGTCAGCATCGGCTGGACCGTCACCAATATCGGCACGGGGCTGGGAACGGTCGATAGCTGGACCGATCGCGTCTATGTGTCGCGCGATGACATATTCGGCGACGCTGATGACATATTGCTGGGCGAACTGGTGCATTCGGGCAGCGTGGCGGTGGGCGAAAGCTATGACGCCAATCTCGACCTGATCCTGCCTGCCGGATTCTACGGGCGCTATACGTTGTTCGTCCGTTCGGACGCGACGGATGCGGTGTTCGAAAATGGCGCGGATGCGAACAGGACCGCGCTGGCTGGCTTTTTCGACGTGTCGCCGATCGCCTGGGCCGATTTGCAGATTGATAGCGTCGTTGCGCCCACAGTGGCGCAATCGGGCACATCCATCGATGTGACATGGCAGGAAAGCAATCAGGGCATCGGCCTCACCAACACGGGCGAATGGTTCGACAGCGTCTATCTGGAAAGGACCGACGGCAGCGGCCGGATATTGCTCGGCTCGGTCAACCATCTCGGTTTCCTGGGGGTAGGGGACAGCTACGAACGCACGGCCAATTTCACGCTGCCTGACGGGATAGCGGGAGAGTATCGCATCGTCGTGATCGCGCCGGGTTCCGACAATCCCAATGCCACACCCTATGAATTTGCCTTTACCGGCAACAATAGCGGCACGTCTGCCCCGATCAGCATCTCGCTGGCGCCGCCACCCGATCTTCGCGTCACGGCCATCTCTGCGCCGACAAACGGCGTCGAGGGCGGCGTCGTCGACATTAGCTGGACGGTCAAGAATGAAGGGCTGAGCGCGGCCGAAGGCAGTTGGGTGGACAGGGTCTATCTGCGCAAGGCGGGCGACAGTGGCGCTGGCACGCTGATCGGCACCTACAGCTATACCGGCCCGCTGGCGGCGGGCACCAGCTATACGCGGCGCGAGGAAATGCGCCTGCCCGCCAAGACCAGCGACCGGTTCGAGGTGATCGTCGTCACTGACGCCGCAGACGCGGTATATGAACATACGGCGGAAACGAACAACCGCTCGGTCGATGACGAATCCATCCTGGTATCGGTGTTGCCGCGCCCCGATTTGCAGATCAGCGAAATCATCGCGCCTGACCGGGTGACGGCGGGGGCGACCGCGTCGGTCGATTTCACCGTCATCAACCAGGGGCTGGTGGAAGCCAATGGCAACTGGACCGATCAGGTCTGGCTGTCGCTGGACGACAAGATTAGCGGCGACGACATTCTGGTGTCGCGCCTAGCCAACCCGATCGCGCTCGGTTCGCTGGAAAGCTATGAATCGAGCTCCGCCACTTTCACCGTGCCATTGCGGTTCCGGGGCAATGTGTTCGTGCTGGTGGCGACCGATAGCGGCAACGCCATCGACGAATGGCCGAACGACACGACTGCCAGCAACGTGCGCGCGCAGCAGATTTATGTCGAACCCGTGCCCTTTGCCGATCTGGTCGTCGACAATGTCGTCACCAATGCCCAGGCGTTCGAGGGCAACAGCGTGCCGGTGCGCTATACCGTGACCAATCGTGGCGCGGGCACCAGCAACCTGGGTCAATGGACCGAGCAGGTCTGGTTGACGAAGGACAAGAACCGGCCGCACCCCGGCCTTGGCGATATATTGCTGACCAGCCTGACCTACACCGGCGGCCCGCTGGAAGTCGGACAGGGCTATGACCGCGAACTGACCGTGACCCTGCCCGCAAGCGTGGTTTCGGGCACCTATTATATCATGCCCTGGGTCGATCCCTACGCGACGCTGCTGGAGGATTCGCTGGCCATCAACGTCAATCCCGACGATCCGGCCGAAATTCAGAGCAGCAACTATCGCGCCCGCGCGATCCAGATCGTTGGCACCCCGCCCGTGTCCAGCACGCGCGCCATTGCGGTGACGGACGTGACCGCCCCGGCGGAGGCCAAGGGCGGCGACGACTTCACCGTCAGTTGGACAGTGCGGTCGACCGGGGACGCCAGGGCGACTGGCTGGACCGATCAAGTCTATCTGGCCGACGCACCGTTGCTGGAGAATGCACGCAACATATTCAATCTGGGCAGTTTCGACAATCTGTCGCCCCTCGATCCGGGTGCGAGCTATACCAACAGCGCGACGTTCAAGCTCAATCCCGCCGCGGCCGGGCTCTATGTCATCGTCAAATCGCAGCTGGGCGGCGATCCCAACACGCTCGACAACGCAAAATTCGCCAGCACCAGCGTGACGAACGCACCGGCCGACCTGCAGGTTGTCAGCGTGGTGCCTGCCGCGCCGGGCGTCGTCGCTTATTCCGGCGAGCGGACAAGCGTTACCTATACCGTGGAGAATAAGGGCGCGCCGGTCTGGTCGGGCACGCAATATTGGACCGATCAGGTGTGGGTGTCGAAGGACCCTACATTCATCGAAAACCGCGCAACCTATGTCGGATCGGTCACGCAGGCCAATGAAGGGCTGGGCACGGGGCAGAGCTACACCAACACGCTGGAATTCGACATGCCGCCGGGCGTCGACGGCGAATATTATGTCTATGTGTTCACCAACACGCCAAGGCGGCCCGTGGTGCCCAGCGATATCGTCCGGTCGGGCGATAATGATTCGCTGAGGGACCAAGCTTTCCGGAATTTCGTATTCGAGCTGCCCGCCGGGACGGTTAAGCAGGCGCAGTTCCCGGTCGTCTATCGCGAAGCGGACCTCAAGGTTACCGAACTGACGCTGCCGGACACGCTGCCCGCAGGCGGCACGGTCGAAATCAGCTTCCGTGTCGAAAATGTCGGCACCCGCGCGACGCGCGAGGATAGCTGGGTCGACCGCGTCTATCTGTCGCTCGACGCTTCGCTGGATGAAGGTGACTGGCTGATGTCGCGGGAAGCGTCGCCGGGCGTCATCGTCCGCGCCGAAAACGCGCATGTCGGCATACTCAATCCCGGCGAATCCTATATTGCGAAGGTCACCGTCAGCCTGCCGTTCGAGCTGGAGGGCGAATTCAATGTCATTGCGGCTGCGGATTCGGGCCTGGAGCAGTCGGGCTACGCCAATAGCACGCTGTCGCCGCGTCTGTCCGGCGTGCGCGGGCAGGTCAACGGCAAGGTCAAGGAATATGCAGGGGAGGGCAACAACCTCACCGTGCAGCCGGTTACGCTCACGCCCTACACCCCGCCAGACCTTCAGGTTGTCTCGCTCGGCGTACCCCTGCGCGCGACCCGTGGCCAGCCGTTCCGCGTGGAATATAGCGTCACCAATGCGGGCGGCGCGACCCCGGCCCTGCAGCCGCAGTGGGACGACCTTGTCTATCTTTCTCGCGATCCGTTTCTTGACCTGACATCGGATCGTTTCCTGGGCTCGATCCGCCACACAGGGGGGCTGGACGCAGGCGGCACCTATTCCGTCGTCAAGGATTTCGTTGTGCCGGGCGACCTGGGCACCGAAGCCTATTATGTTTTCGTCGTGACCGATCCGGCGCGCTATGACGCCACGGGCAGTCTGTTTGAAGCCGACGAGCGCAACAATATCCGCGGCAGCGACGTGCCGATGGTTATCGAGTTGCCGCCGCCCACCGACATACAGGTCACCGATATTGTCGCGCCCGACAACAAGCAGGCGGGCGATCCCGTCACGATCAGCTGGACGGTAACGAACAAGAGCACAGTGACCGCGTCGGGCAGCTGGAGCGATGCCGTCTATCTCTCGCGCGATGCGACCTGGGACGTAGGCGACAAGCTGTTGGGACGCGCCAATTTCGCAGGCTCCCTGCTGGCGGACCAGAGCTATACGCTGAGCCTGGATACGACGCTACCCGGTGCGGCGGCGGGCGACTATCGCATCATCGTGCGGGCCGACGCGCGCAACCAGTTGTTCGAGGATGTGGGCGAGGCGAACAACATCACCGCCGCCCCCAACGCCACCAGCATCTCGATTGAGACGCTGACGCTCGGAATCCCCTTGTCGGTCAATCTGAAGCCAGGGCAGGAGCGGCTCTACCGTATCGTCGTCCCCGCCGAACAGACCTTGCGGTTGCGCGTAGCCTCCGATGACGAGCGGGCGATCAACGAAGTGTTCGTGCGGCATGACGATGTGCCGACATCGGCGCTGTTCGATGCGACCTATACCGGACCATTGGCGCAGGAACTGACCGCGATCGTTCCGGATACGGAGCCGGGCGTCTATTATGTGATGGTGCGGGGCTATAGCGGCCCGGATGACGGCAGCACGGTACGGCTGATCGCCGATCTGATGCCGATGGTGATCACCAGCATAGAGACTGATACCGGGGGCGACAGCCGCTATGTGACGACCACGATCAAGGGCGCCCGCTTCCACGAGAATGCTATCCTCAAACTGTCCCGGCCGGGGATTGCCGAATTCGAGCCGGTGACTTGGAAGGTGATCGACAGCAGCACGATCATCGCGACCTTCGATTTTACGGGCGCGGCGCACGGCCTTTACGATCTGAAGGTCACCAATCCCGATGGGGCGCAGACGGTCGAACCCTATCGTTTCCTCATCGAACGGGGCATCGAACCGGAAGTCACGATCGGCGTGGGTGGGCCGCGTGTCATATTGGCGGGCGATCAGGCGACCTATTCCATCGCGCTCAAGAATATCTCGAACCTCGACGCGCCCTATACCTATTTCCAGGTCGGCGTGCCGGAACTCAATTACAACCAATATGTCTATGGCCTCAAATTCCTCGAATTCTTCACCAATGTGCGGGGTATTCCGGAGGGGGCGGAGGGCAGCGACAACGCCAGCGTGCCCTTCATCAACCTGGAATCGATCACCAATACCAACGGGCAATTGCTGACATCGGGCTTCCTTTTCGATCAGCCCGCTGACGGCTTTGGCGGCTTCACCGTCAACGTCCGCACCTATCCTGGCCTCAAGGAAATGGCGGATCGTGCCTTCAGCGCGTTTCAGGACAGGATGAACAACCAGTTCCCCGACCTCGCGCCACTCCTCGATGGAGGAGAGGGCGGACTGGGCGAATGGTGGGAAGCGGTGAAGGACAAGGTGAGCGAGATCATGCCTGCCGCGCGCAGCACGCTCGACCAGCTCGATTTTGTCGGCCTTTACCAGCAGAATAGCGCCGTACCGAGCAAGGACGAGATCCCGTTCATCCCGTTCCGCTTCCATATCGTCGCTGCCGCCACGACCATGACGCGGGCCGAATTTGTCGAATTCCAGTCGAAGCAGGCGCGCGATTTGCGCACCGCCATATTGGAGGCGAATGACGCCCCCGCGCCATTGCTGGCGCTTGCCGCCGATGAAGGGCAGTGGACGGAACTGTATCTCGCCGCGCTCGAACAGGCCGGGCTGTTGCGCGACGAGCAGGACGTGCCGCCGATCCGGACGAAACAGCATATCGTCAGCCTGATGACCACGTTGGCATCGGGCATCTTGTTCGGCCCCGGCGGTTCGTCGGTACGCTCCACTGGCGATCTGCTTACCTTCTTCGATCAGGTCCGCGCCTATTACGGGCATGAAGACGGGCTGATGGCCGCCATCGAATATATGGACCCGCGCCATAGCGAAAAATATGATGGCGAGGTGCCGGTGCCGGCGCTGCCGGAACGGGCCGACTATGATCTGGGCTTGTCCACGCCTACGCATTTCGAAGCGTTCCGGATTTTCGTGCCATGGGTGCCATTCGACCAGCGCGGTGCCGGGCTGCCCGCCGATTTCCAGATCAATGGGCCAGAGCCGGTCGACGGCCAGGAATTTGCCCAGCTGGATTTCTCGCGCTTTTTCGCCAGCGAAGGACAGGTGAACCGGCTGGCGTCGATCACCGGGCCACAGACGCTCGACACGCAGGGCTGGCTACCGGGAGCGGCGGAACTGCCCTATACCGTCGCTTTCGAAAATGCCGCTGGTTCAGCGCGCTATACCAATGAAGTCCAGATCGTCACCACGTTCGATCCCGATCTTGATCCGCGCAGCTTCCGGCTCGGCGATATCAAGATTGGCGACATCACCATCGACGTGCCTGATGGCCGCACCAGCTTCGACGCGGAGATTGATTTCACCGCCACGCGCGGTTTCATCCTGCGGGTCAGCGCGGTGCTGGACCTGTTCCAGCAACCGGCAAGTGCGAGCTGGCTCATCCAGGCGATCGACCCGCTGACCGGCGAAGTGTTGCAGGACGCGACCCGCGGTTTGCTGGCGCCCAATGATGCCAGCGGGACGGGCGCGGGCTTTGTCAGTTACACGGTGGTGCCGGGCGACGATGTGGCGACCGGCGAGCGCATTTCCGCCTCCGCACGGGTGCTGATGGATGGCTTTGCGCCAGAAGACACCATTGTCCTCAGCCAGATGGTCGATGCCGTCGCGCCGACCAGCACGCTCACCGCCAAACGCGTGGGCACGACAGCCAATTTCGAGGTGAACTGGCGCGTTCTGGACGATGTCGGCGGTTCCGGCGTCAAGCATGTGACGCTTTACACCGCTGAAAATGGCGGCGATTTCAAGATCTGGCAACGCATGTTGTCCGACGCGAGCGGCATGCTGGTCTTTGAAGGGGAGGCTGGCAAAAGTTATGAATTCCTGGCGCTGGCGACGGACATTGCGGGCAATCGCGAAGTGCCCAAGCCCGGCGTCAACGCCATTTCCGACGGGTCCAGCGTCAATCTGGGCGGCGTGCCCACCGTGCCCGACACGACGGCGCCCAATTTCGGGCAGCCGCCAGCGCCCACGCCGGAACCCTCGACCAACGCGCTATTCACCCAGGCCGAAGCGCTGGTTCCTGCTGCGGCTCCGCTGAGCGCGCCGAGCGAATTTGATTCCGTCCTCAGCCCCTTTGTCGCCCGCGCTTTCGCCACCGGCATCACGCGCAGCACGACCGAAATCGGCCCGATGGCGATCGTGGAGACGCCGGACGGCGACTTCCTTGTTTCCGGCGGCACCAATCGCGGAACGATCTGGAAGTTCAGCGGGCAGGGCGGCGCGGCGGCGACGCCGTTTGCGGAGCTGGACACGCCCATTTTCAACATGGCGTTCGATGCCGAGGGCGGCCTGTGGGCGACCACGGGCGGTGGGCCGCTGCTGCGCCTCGATCCGCAGACCGGGGCCATTCTGGACCGGTTCGGCGATGGCGTCACCATCGCGCTGGCGGTGCATCCCACGACCGGCAAAATCTATGTGTCGACCAACAGCGGTGTGTCGATCTTCGATCCCGACGATGGCAGCTTCACCCAGTGGAGCAGGGACGAAAATCTGCGCGTCGGCAGTCTTGCCTTCGACAATGACGGTGCATTGTGGGCGGTGACCTGGCCCGACCGCAAGCAGGTGGTGCGTTTCACCGATCGCGCGCGGGCGGAAACAATGCTCACCTTCGATGCGCCCGCAGATTCGCTGGCGTTCGGCAAGGCCGGGACGCGGCTCGAAGGATTGCTGTTCGTCACGCACACCGCCGGAACGGTGGACGATGCGGGGCTGGCCGAACCGGGCGGCGCGCTGACCATGGTGGATAGCGCGACCCTGCGTCGGATCGACGTGGCCAAGGGCGGCTCGCGCGGCGATGTCGTCATCACCACGAGCGATGGTCGTGTGCTGGTGAGCCAGAGCAATCAGGTCGACATCGTGGCGCCCGCGACCGCGCCCGTTGTCGTCGCCACGAATCCGTCTCCCGATGCGCAGATTGCGCTGCCCCAGGCTTTCCTGTCGGTCACCTTCGATCAGGATATGTTCGCCGGTTCGGCCAGTCAGGCCGGATCAGTGACCAATGCGGAATATTACACGCTCAACCACGCTACCCTGGGCGTTCAGCAAATCCGCGCCGTCACTTATGATGCGGCCAGCCGGACCGCGTATCTGAACGTCGGCAATATCCCGGCGGGCGACTATATACTGACCATCGGCGCACCGCTGACATCGGCCAATGGCCAGCGCATGGGCGTAAATTATCAAACCGGATTTTCCGCGTTCGAGGATATTTCCACGCTTGTCGACATCCTGTTCGAGGATACGAGGCTGGACCGTGCGACGGGCACCATTTCCTACAAGGTCACGATCACCAACAAGACTGACGGACCAATCACCCTGCCGGCCTTGTTGACGATCGACCCGCTTGGCGGCTTCCCCGGCATTCCGCAGGGCGCGACCGGCCAGACCGACGATGGCCGCTTCCTGATCGACCTGTCGGGCGCATTGCCCGCCGATGGCGTGCTGGAGGCAGGGGAAAGCACGTCTGGGCGTACGGTTTCGATCACGACCTCGGCCAATCGACGGCTTGATTTCGTGACCGGTATCGTCGCGAACGCGGTTCCCAACACGGCGCCGTCCTTCGTCAGCGTGCCGCCGCAATCGGCGACCGTCGGCACGCCGCTCCGCTATCAGGTGGTGACGAACGACGCGGAAGGGCAGGCGGTGTCCTTCGGATTGCTGACCGCGCCTGCGGGCATGACGATCGACTCGACAACCGGCCTGCTGGAATGGACGCCGCCCGCGGGGACGGCATCGCTCGCGCCGGTGGTGATAGAGGCTTTCGATTCACGCAGCGCCGTGTCGCTGCAACGCTTCGTGCTGGCGATTACCGGGGGCAATCGTGCGCCGGAATTTGTCTCGTCCCTTTCCGCCGTGTCGAGCGGGGAAGGGCAGTTGTTCGAATTCGAACTGGCTGCAGTCGACCCTGAATCGCAGCCGCTGACCTATTGGGCGGATGGTCTGCCTGCCGGGGCGACCTTCGATCCGGCGACACGGGCATTTTCCTGGTTGCCAGGCTATGAATCGGCGGGGACATATGATGTCCGCTTCTTCGTCACCGACGGACTGTCGCGTGACGAAGTGGTCGTCACCCTGTTCGTCGCCGAACGGAACGAGCCGCCGCAGGTGGTGCCCGTTGCCGACAGGATCGCGCGTGAAGGCGACTTCGTCAATTTCCGGATCAACGCCAGTTCGCGCAGCGACCGCGAACTATCCTATGGCGCGGAAACGCTGCCCTTTGGCGCGACGCTGAACCCGACGACCGGCGAATTTTCCTGGACGCCCAACTATATCCAGAACGGCGTCTATGACATTGCCTTCTTCGTCACGGACGGCGAAACGCTGGTCCGGTTCGTCACGAAAATCACCGTCGAAAATGCCAATGCCGCACCCGTGTTCGACCAGCTTGACGGATGGCAGGTGCTGGAAGGGCAACAGCTTGCCTTCAACATATTCGCCTTTGATCCCGACAACCCCTATTATACCCCAGCCCTTCGCAACGGCGAAACGGGCGAGGCGGTCGAGACCAGCGAAACGTCCCGGACCGTCACCGTCGAGTTGATCGGCGATTTGCCGCCCGGCGCGACTTTTGATCCGGACACCTATGATTTCACCTGGACGCCGACCAATGTGCAGGCTGGCGATCATGTGGTGCGTTTCCGTGCGACCGATGACGGCAATGGCACGGGCGTTCCGCTGACCACGGACATCATCGTCCCCATCAGCGTGTTCAACCAGAACCGTCGTCCGGTGGTAAGCCCGATCGAAAATGCGACGGTCGCCAAGGACGCCGTCTTGGAAATTCCCGTCAGTGCCACGGATGCGGATGGCAATCCGCTCGTCCTGGCCCTGCGGAACGAAAGCCCCTTCCGTCCGCTGCCCGATTTCATAACCTTCGTCGACAATGGCGACGGCACCGGCAAGATCCGCGTTGCGCCCGGCGCCAATGCACGGGGGGATCATGTCGTCATCCTCACGGCGACCGATGACGGGGACGGAACGGGTGAACCGCTGGCGGGCGGCTATGCCTTCACGATCAAGGTCACCAGCCCCAACGAGGCACCGGAAATCGGCTATATTGGCGATGTCGTGGCCGTGATTGGCGAGACGATGAAGGTCATCGTCAATGTCACCGACATGGATCAGGATGCGCTGACCTATGCGGTTGCCGGACTGCCGGGCGCAACGATCACGCCGACCAGCGTTTATGGCAGGGCGCTGATCGAGTGGACGCCGACACTGGCGCAGGCGGGCACGCATGATGCTCTGGTCACCGTAACCGATTCCGGTAGCGGCGCGGTTACGCCGGTAAGCGACACCGCCGCGTTCAAGGTGGTGGTGCGCGCGACCAATACGGCCCCGCAGCTTGCTCCGGTCGGCAATCATAGCATCACGGAAGGCGAAACGCTCTCATTCACCCTGGGCGGTGCTGACGCGGACAATGACAGCCTGACCTTCACGATGAGCGGCGCGCCCGATACGGCCTCGCTCGATCCGGCTACCGGCGCATTTGTGTGGACGCCGCCGCTCAATTCCAGCGGCGAATATAGCATCACCTTCTCCGTCAGCGACGGCCATTCAAGCAGCAGCGAAACGATCATATTGACGGTCGCCAATGCCAATCAGGCCCCGGTGTTCGTGCCGATGGGCCTGCAACTGGCGCGGGAAGGCGCGCCGATGGTGTTCCGCATCATCGCGGGCGACCCCGATGCCGATCCCGTCATCTATCAGGCACCCAACGGCTTGCCCGAAGGCATGCTGTTCATCCCCGCGCGGGGCGAAATTCAATGGACGCCGGGCTATGCGCAGGCCGGTGATCATATCCTGCGCTTCACCGCGACTGACCCGCTGGGCGCTGTCGATACGATCGACGTCACGGTCAGGGTGGCCAATGTCAACCGCCTGCCGGTGCTCGACGAAGGCTTCCACGCCTTCCTGATCGGGGAAGAAAAGCGGTTCACCGTCCGGGCGAGCGATCCGGACAGCGAAGATGTCCTGACATTCTCCGCGGAGGATTTGCCTGAAGGGGCAACCTTCGATGCTGTCACCGGCGAATTTGTCTGGATCCCCGGTCCCGGCCAGGCGGGCGATTATGCCGTCACGCTGATCGCCGATGACGGGCGGGCAAAGGTCCGGCAGACCATATTGCTGCGCGCCACGATCGAGCCGGTGCCGCCCGTGGTCCGCCTGGAACTGACGCCCAGTTTCCCGGCGGCGCCGGGTCAGAATGTGCTGATCCATGCCGTGGCCGACAGTCTGGCGGACATCACATCCCTGCGCGTTCAGCTTGACGGTCAGGACGTGCTGCTCGACGCCAATGGTCGGGCGACCGTGGTTGCCGGGGCACCAGGCAAATATGTCTTCACCGTCACCGCGCGGGATGCAGATGGTGGTGAAAAGACCATCACGCAAAGCTTCAAGGTCCGCGATCCGCTGGACAAGAATGCGCCCAGCGTCTTGTTCGACGGCGCGATCGATGACGCTATCGTTACCTCGACCCTCGCGATTGCCGGGACCGTCGACGACAGCAATCTCGACCGCTGGACGCTGCAACTGATCGACGGGCAGGGCGATGTCACCCTGCTGGGCGAAGGCGGTTCCAATCTGACAGGCACGCTCGCGACGCTTGACGGGCGCAGTCTGGCGGATGGATTCTATCGCCTGCGGTTGACCGCTACCGACATTTCCGGTCGCACCAGTGTCGACACGGCGATGATCGAACTGCGCACCGGCGCTGACAAATTGTCCCGCTATACGACGCAGCATGACGATATATCGACCGTGCTGGGCGGCGTGCCGTTCGATCTCGTCCGCGCCTATGACAGTATCACGGGCAAATGGACGTTCCTTGGGATCGACGCCGATATTGTGACCAGCGTCGGCACCCAGCCCAATGCGGGCGGCGCGCTGCCCGCGTTCGAGATTGGCACGCGGCTGTTCCTGACCCTGCCCACCGGCGAGCGGGCGGGCTTTACCTTCAACCCTGTCGAAGAGGTTATTGGCGGACAGACTTTCTACCGCCCCGCCTGGATAGCCGATGGCGCGCATGGCTGGCAGTTCAGCTCGATCGATGTGCAGCTTCGCAAGATTGGCGGCAAATTCTACGATGTGGATAGCGGGGCGGCCTATAATCCGGGTTCGCCGTCATTTGGCGACCGGGACTACGCCCTGCGCGCGCCTGATGGCACGATCTACATCCTCGATAGCCAGCGCGGCACGGTCGAAATCCAGAAGGCGGAAGGCAAGCTGCTGATCGGCGACAGCGGCGTCACCGCACTGGGCGGCGATGCGCTGCGTTTCCTGCAGGATGCGCGCGGCAATGTCACCCAGGTCACCGATGCGTCGGGCAAGGCCAGCATCTATAGCTGGGACGAGGATAACCGGCTGACCGCATTGCGCGACCTCGTGACCGGCGCTGGCATCCGTTACGGCTATGTCGATGGGCGGCTGGCGCTCGAAGTGCCTTCGTCTGGGACTGGCAAGCGGATCGTCTATGCTGCCGACGGCACAGTCGCGACCGAAGCGATTGTCGCTGATCTGGCTACTCCGGCAAAGTTCACTGGCCAGACGATATCGGGCGATCTTGGCGCAGGCGGGGCTGAAAGTTTCGCCTTCACCCTGCGTGAAACCGAACTGGAAGGATTGCCCAATGCCTTCGTCATTCTGAGGGTAGAGACGACAGGTTCGGTCACGCCGCAGATTGCGGGGCTATCCCCCCTGGCCAGCGCGCAGGCGGGCGGCAAGGTCGTGACGCTGTTTGCGCTGCCCACATCGGGCCTGCACGAATTGCGGATTGCCGGCAGCGGCGTGTACGCCTTCGAGATTCGCGCTGCGGGCGACATTAATGGCGATGCGAAGGTCGACGGACTGGACAGCGCCGCCGTGGTCGCGGCCCTGGCCGGATCGGACATCAGTGGCGATGGCGTGACGAACGCGACCGACACGCAGATCGTCGCTGCCAATTATGGGTTCCGGGCGAACCAGTCGCCCCTGATCGCCCCCACCATTCCGACGGAAAAAACCCATGTCGACTTGCAGCGCTATGTCGACCTGACCAAGCTGGCGACCGATCCCGATGGAGACCGTCTCTATTTCCGGGTCGTCGGGGCAACCGGCGGATCGGCGGCTCTTGCCGCTGACGGGCGTGGCGTCCTGTTCACGCCGACCGCTGGCTATTCTGGCGCGGCTTCGATCCGCTTTTCGGCCGATGACGGCTTTGGCAGTTCGGCGGAAGGTGTCATCGACATCAATGTTTCCGACGCGGCCTTGCTGTCGTTGAATTTCGCGCAGCGCCAGCCTGCCTTTGCGGCCGCTGGCGAAAGCGGCGGCGTGGCCCTTATCGGTCAATTCGCCGATCAGGCCGATGTTGCGCTCCCCTATTCCTATGTGACGGCGAGCGTCGGCCATCCCGACATCGTGCGCCTGGGATCCGACGGGACATTATTGGCTCTGGCCCAGGGCGCGACCTATTTGAAGGTTTCACGCGGCAACATTGCGGCGGCCACGTCCCTGACGGTGGGCGATCCCAATAGCGTGCGTGAGTTGATGACGCAGATTTACGGGATCAACGCCTATCCAGATAGCGTGACCCTGTTGCCCGACGGTGGTTCGCGCGCGATCATCACCAGCCTTGACGTGACGGAGGAAACCTTCGCCAACGGGGCGGCGGCGGGGACCGTCTATGTGTCGGCCGACAGCGCGATCGTGACCGTGGATGAAAACGGCCTGATGCGCGGTGTGGGTGCCGGATCGACCTTTGTCACGGTGATCAACGGGTTCAGCGAGGACCGGGTGATGGTGTCCGTCGCACCGCCGGTCATTGGCGACGATGTCGCGGTCAACGGCGCTGCTGGCGCGATTGTGCAGAATGCCGATGGCGTCCAGATCGCCTTTGGCCCAGGGGCGCTGAGCGGCGATGCCACGGTGACGATCGATACGCTGACGGAGGCTGAACTGCCCATCGTCATGCCGGCGACCGATGCATTTCATTTCCTGAGCGCGTTCGATCTTCAGGTCGATGGCGCGGAATTCAACGATACCGTGCAGATCGCCGTGCCGGTAGCGGGCAATGTGGGCGATCAGGTCTGGTTCTTCGCCAGCGTTGATTTGCCGCTTGGCCCGAATGGCGAGACTATCCCTGTCTGGACGGTGATCGATTCAGGTGTGATCGATGCTGACGGGATGGCGCGCGCGAAATCGCCGCCATTCCCGGGCCTCAGCAGGCGCGGGGCCGTCCTGGTGGCGGGGGCGGCCAAACCGCTGCCGATCCTGCGGCTGAACGTCGGCTTCACGGCGCTCAATGCGCTGGTATTCGCGCCCGCGATCGGCATTGCCGCCGTTGGTGGCCTGGCTGGCGCGACGGTCGCTCTGGGTCTGGCTGGCGCCGCGCTTGGATCGGTGGCGCTGCCATTGTTTGCGCAGCTCAAGGAAATCCAGATTTACGCCGATCTGGCGAAAGACCAGGCAGCCGTCCGCCGTATCGACCTGTCGCCCGAATTCACGCAAGCGGAACTCAACGACGGCAAGACGATCGTCGCCAACTTCCCGCCGCAAGCCTTCCAGTCCGACAAGGGGCCTGTGGTCTCCAGCGTGTCGACGCTGGTCGCCAATGACGGGAGCACGGCCGTCACGATAACCGGCCTTGACTTCATCGATGGCGAAGCCGGGTCGATCAGCGCCAAGAGAGACAATGTCCGCGTCGTCCTGACCCATGGATCAAAGCGCGTCGTCATATCCGATGCGGTGATAACGGGCGAAGTTGGCGGGGTGCAGCAACTCAAATTCACCGCGCCGCCCACTGTCCTGCTGGGGGCCAGCGATGTCACGATCGTGCGCCCGGCAGTCGGCTCGTTCGGTTCGGCGAGCGGTGAACCCAATGATTTCACGGAATTGGTGGAAAGCGCGGTCGTCAAGATCGACAACAAGGCGGGATATGCCTTTGTCGGCGATGCGAACGGCGTTCAGATCATCGATCGCAAGCTCTCTTTCGAAGAATCCCAGCCCAATGACGAATTGATCGCGCGCATAGATCTGGGCGCGCCGGTCAGGGAAATCGTCGTGACCGGCGATCTGGGCGCGGCATTTGTCGCGACGGAAAAGGGCATTGCCGTCATCGACACGCTGACGCTGCGCCAATATGACCTCAACCCCAACAGCAACGATGATTTCATCAAGGTCGAAGGCGGCGTTGTCACGGCGCTCGCGGTCGATACGGAGAATGGCTATCTCTACGCGGCCGGGCTGGGCAAGGTCTATGTCATCAACATCGATCCGGGCCGGGACAATTATCTGAAGGTCGTTGGCGATCCGCAACATACGCTGAACATGGAAATCACCAGCCGGGGTGAACAGTTTGGCCATATCACCAGCATGGCATTGAACGCCGACGGCACCCGCCTCTATGTCGGCCTGCCGGTGTCCGAAATGTTCGGTCAGCGCCCCTGGATCAACAATCAGAACAGCGACCCCGGCCTGATCATGGTCGTCAACGTCAATGAAGAACAGCGCCCGGTCGAGGGTGAGGCCAATATCCATGGCTGGCGTACGGTCGTCGACAAGGTGGCGTCGGGTATCGAAGTGTTCGATATCCAGCCGACGGTCGATCCGAACAAGATGGTGTTCGTGGCCCGTGGCGATCGCAATCGCGGTGCCAAATTGCTGGAATATACGCCAGCCGGCACGCATATCGTTACCCAGATCGGCACCCTGACCATGGGTCAGGAAATCGGCGTGTTCGAACAACCGTTCACCATCGGCGGGCTGGTCGTCAGCGTGGACAAGAAGCGCAGCACGGATGAAGGCCGGTTTTCGATTGGCCGGGTGCCGGACCTGAACGTCCATAATGCGTCGGGCATCGCGGTCACGCCGGACCTGGAATATATGTTCGTCGCCGATTGGGGCGTTCCGACCCTCTATTGGTATCGCGACCTCGATTATTCGCAGCTGGTCGACGAATTTTATCGGGTCGGGTCCAAAATCCTTGTGATCAAGGATCCCTTCGGACCGAACCGCCAGCTTGTCGGCGCGACGACGCCCGTGCCCTTCGCGTTCCTGGAAGAACTGCGCGTCGATAGTTCCGGCACCAAGCTTTATGCCAATTACCGGGGTGCCGGTAACATCGTCATCATGGACATCAACAAGGTCCGCGACATCGCCAAGCGTAGCGATTTCGACAAGCTGCTGGTCGAATTCCAGGACAAGGCGATCGACAATCCCAACTATCCGTTCGACATCTATAATGAATCCACCGGACAAGGTGCCGTGGATGTCACCCGTCATGGCCGCGGGCTGGCGCTCAATGCGATCCAGGCGCTCAACCTGATCACTCCGACGACCGAACTGGATATTCACGGCGACAATCCGCCGCCTCTGACGTTCAAATGGGAATTTGATCCGACGCTGATGCCAGCCGGATCGGTGATGAAGACCAGCTTCTATCTCAGTTCGCTGGCGCCTGGTGACGGGTTGTGGCCCGACGATCCCATCCGTGAACGGGGCGTGTTGCAACAGCCCGACTGGCAGGGTGCCGACAAGCATCCCAGCCGCATCTTCACCAAGGTGAATCTGGAAGCGGGCAAATGGCGGGTTCTGGCGAGCGGCGAAGTGGTGCCGGACGGGGAATTGCCGCCCGGCAAGTTTGAACTGACCTTCGATCCGGAGTTCGCGCGGGTTCTGACCGGCGGGCAGACCTATTTCTGGGGCGTGCGGTCAACCGAATTTGGAATTCGTGATTTCCGGCAGTTTACCGTTCTGCCCGATAAGGCGCCAGCCGGCACCTTCAACGGCGTGACCGTCCTGACCCACGGATTCCAGCTGGACGGCATCTGGACCGACAATGATTCCTTCCACCAACCTGCCGCGTTTCAGGAAATGGGGGAGATGATTTCACGCCTGGGCGGGGGCGGTATCGTCCTGCTCTATGACAAGAATGAAGGCACATGGGCGGACATGAGCGACCCCACCAGGGTTGTCACCGGTGATATGCTGGCCGCCTATGCGGGCAAGCCTGTCGTGCTGATTTCCGATTGGGTCCGCGAATCCGCCCATGCCGAAGCGGGCTTCTCCGAAGCTGCCGCCGACTCGCTGTTCGCCGCGCTCATGGATCTGGACGCTGAATCGAACAACACGTTGCTCAGTTCGCCATTGCATTTCATCGGCCATTCGCGCGGCACGGTGGTCAATAGCGAGATCATCCAGCGCCTGGGCTATTATGGCCGGGTCACGAGCGGCATTCACATGACCACGCTGGACCCGCATGATTTCGTGCAGGATTCGCTGGATATTCCGGTCAACACCCTGCTCAACATTGCCAAGGCCTATAGCAGCTTCAAATCGCTGGCGCTTGCCGTGCGGTCGGTCGCTACCGCGGTGGGGGCGGTCGGTTCGGCGGTCGGCTCCGGTGGCCTGACACTGGTGGCGACGGGCGCGATCCTGGGCGGCGTCGGCAAGGGCATGGTCGAAGCGGCAGGCGCCGCCAAGATGGCGTTCCGTATCCAGAAGTTCCAGGATCTGGCGCAGACATTGGGCATACAGCTCGACCCGGTGAAGTTCGGCGATTTCCTCGATCCCGACGTCAAATTGTGGTCGAATGTCAGTTTCAGCGACAATTATTATCAGGATGCGGCGTCGCAGACCTTCACGACGGCGACACCCAACGGGCGCGACATCGGCCCAACGGATATATCCCGCTATCTGGGTGGCGTGGTGCCGGGTGTATCCGGTTTCAATCTGGACGATTTCGCCGGATTGGGGGCAGGCGGCCCGCATAGTCGCGTCTGGCAATGGTATGCCGGTACGATCGACACGAACATGACCAAGTTCCAGGGTCTGGATATCTATCGGCGCATCACCGACGATGGCATCCGGCCCAAAGTGTTCGGCATACCCTCGCTCGATCAATGGAATATGGAACCTTGGTACTTTGTCGATCCGGGCAAGGTCACCAGTTCCAGCATGTCGGTGCGGATCGGTGCGGCGAACCAGATGGTTACCGGCAATACGACGTCCACGACCCATTTCAACATCACCGACGGCGTCGGCACCGGATGGTTCTATTCCGTCGCAGGCGGCGGGGCGGACTTCCGGCCGATTATCAGCGGCGGCGAGGTGGACGTCACCACCGACAATAGCGAAGCGCCTAATCCCGGCGGTTCTGCCGTCCAGAGCATCTTCAACGGCAATTTCGAACAGGGCACGCGCGAATCCCTCAACGTCCATCTTGAACGCATTGCGACCGGCGAACTCGATGACGATGCCGGGCGCTTCCCGATTTCCTACGAAATTCCGGGCTTCGCATTTCATGGCGGGCAGGGGTTCAAGCTCGACCTGCTCGGCCTGCCCGACGCCGACGCCATCGGCAACATCGATGTCGCCGCGCTGTTCATGGTCAACACCAATCCCCAGGCGCTGGTCAAGAAGGTGCTGGTCAAGATCTGGGAGGACTTTTTCGACAGTCAGGTCAACCTGGCCAACCAGATTACGATCGGCAATTTCAAGCTGCCGACGCTGAACTTTGTCGAAGCGAAGCTGGCCGCCAAGGTGGTCGGCTGGGCCGGTTTCGATGCCGGCAAGAAAATCGACATGGTCAACAAATATTTCAAGGCGACCAACAAGGTATTCAAGGCTGCCGGCATTGCGACGGAAGCGCTGAACGATGGTCTGAACACGCTGGTCGAAAGCACCGGCGTGACCATGTCGCTGGGCGCCGATACGAAGGATGAAGCGGGTCTGGAGCGGCTGAAAGCCTATGTCTCCAATGCAATCGAAAACGGCTTCGACAAGCTGTTCCCCAACCAGGACAATTATTCGCTGATCATGGGGGCCAGCGCGGCGCTCACAAAGATCATCGACTCCTTCCTGCCCGATGGCGACATCTGGGAAGCGATCAAGATGGAGACACGGCGTATCCTGCCGGGTCTGGATTCGATCACCCACAATTTCGTCTATGTGCCCAAGGACGAGCCCTATCTGACCTTCAAGATCTACAAGCCCTATATGCTGCAACCCGGCGCAAAAATCCGCGTGCGGTTCGAAGGAGCGGGGCTGCCCACCATCGATGCGCTGGTCGCCAATCAGGAAGCGGGCGCGCGCCAGGTCGATCTGGGCACCGGCATGTTCACGTCCAGCGAGTTCTCCGTCATCGTTCCCGACGAATATAAGGGCCGTTCGGCGACCATCACCATCACCCATGAAAACATGGCGCCGACGGAGGAAGACAAGCAGGATCTGGAGGACGCGGCGTTCATCGATGCGATCACCGATGCTGCCAAGGATCTGGGCACGGCCGTTAGCCAGATCTATCTGCTCGACGATCTGCGCTTCACGACGGTCGCCGCGATCAACGGGGTCATGCCCGGTTCGCCGCAGGTCGCAGTCGAAGGTGTCGCGATCACGCCCGCCGCTCCAGCCGTCACGCTGGAACAATTGGCCAGCCTCGTCGATGACGCGCGCCTTGCGTGGATCGCAGCGGGGATCAGCGACAGCGATGCGCAGAAATTGGCCGACCTTGAATTTGCCGTGACCGATCATCAGGGTGCGGCGCTGGCGGTTCATTCGGGCCATGTCATCACCATTGATGCGGATGGCGCCGGGCATGGCTGGTTCATCGATATTACGCCGGACGGATCGAGCGAGTTCCTGACGTCGGGCGGACGGATGCTCGCGATCGACGGTAGCGCGGCGGCAGGCCGCTACGACCTGCTCACCGTGCTCATCCATGAAATGGGGCATGAACTTGGCCTGTCGGAGTTGCCGACCACGACCATTGGCCGGGTGATGAATGAAGCGCTGGGGCTGGGCGAACGGCGCTTGCCAGGTCTGGCTGACCTGCCGGTCGTGCCGGTCGCAGCGCCAGTCGCGGGTGCCGTTCGCACCGTCACGCTGAAGGGGACAGGCAATTCGGCATTGGCTGCCGTGGCGGCTGCGCCGTTCGCCTTGCTGCCTTCGGGGACGCCAGCGACCGCGCCTTTCCAGAATGGCGATTTTGGTACGGCGACGGGCTGGTCGCCAGTGGGTGGCGGCGTCGTGTCCGGCGGGGTGGGCGTCCTTGCCGAGGACAGCCGCTTCCTGTCCTCGCTCAATCAGAAGTTCGTCCTGCCCAATGGCGCAACGGAAATCAGTTTCCAGATCCGGTCTGCGGTGCTGGGGGCGAACAATGCGCTGCCGCCTGATGCTTTTGAAGTGGCGCTGCTTGATCCGGTCACGGGCCAGTCGCTGCTGGGCGATCTGGACGGGCTGGACCTGTCCGACGCCCTGCTCAACCTTCAGGCTGATGGATCGCTCTACCTTGCTCCCGGCGTGACCGTGACCGGCAATCCATTGACGGGCAGCGCGACGGTGACCGTTTCGCTTGCAGGGGTCGACCGCAGCAACGGCGCGTTGCTCTCGTTCGACCTGATTGCGATGGGTGACCTCGACAGCCGCGTGACCATCGACAATGTCGCGTTCGTCGCGGTGGCGAATAACGCGCCAGTCGCAACCAATGACAGCGGCAGCGGCGATGAAGATCAGGACATCCTCATCGATCTTCTCGCCAATGACAGCGACGCCGATGGCGATCTGCTGAGCATTGCGATCCTGAGCGGTCCGGCAAATGGCACGCTCATCCCGCCAACCGTGACGGGCGGAGCGTGGACCTATCGCCCGGATGCGAATTTCGCGGGAGCGGACAGCTTCACCTACAGCATCACCGACGGGCTGAGCGCGCCGGTGTCGGCCAGTGTCGCCATCACCGTGAACGCGGTGAACGATCTGCCGGAACTGGCCGTGGTGCAGGATCGCAGCGCGGTACAGGGCAGCTTCGTCACGCTCAATCTGCTGGGAAGCGACGTAGAGGATGTCGCATCGGGCCTGACCTACGCGCTCGTCTCCGGCCCAGCCGGTGCCAGCGTCAACCCGTCGGGCCTGTTGAGCTGGACAGCGGGTCTGCCGGGCATCGAGAATTTCACCGTGCGCGTCACTGACAGCGATGGTGGAATTGCCGAACGCAGTTTTGCGATCACCGTCGTCGCGCCGGGCAACGAAGCACCTGTCTTTGCCGCGCTGCCGGATCGGGATGTCAATGCGGGATCGCTGTTCACGCTCCAGCTGGCCGCAAGCGATGACGATGATGCCGCGGCGGATCTGACTTATACGCTGATCGCTGGCCCAAGCGGCGCGACGCTATCGCCCGCCGGCGAATTGCGATGGGTAGCGACGGGAAGCGGTCCCCGTCAGGTAACGGTCCGCGTGACCGATCCCAAAGGCGCGTTCGACCAGCGGAGTTTCGCCCTGAATGTCGTGCCGGTCATTGGCAACACCGCACCGACGCTACCTGTTCTTGGCGATGTCGCGGTTGAAAGCGGCAAGCTCCTGATCCTGCCGATCACCGCCAGCGACAATGAGGATGTCGCCGAAGCGCTGACCTATTCGCTGGTCAGCGGCCCCGATGGCGCGGCCATATCGGCCAGCGGCCTGTTCAGCTGGCAGGCGGGCAATCCCGGCTCCCAGACCGTGACAGTGCGCGTCACGGATACCGGTGGGCTGATTGCCGAGCGCAGCTTTGCGATCCAGGTCTCCAACCCCGCGCCTAATTTCGCGCCGATCGCCGATCGCTCGGTATCGACAGGCGGCACTGTCGCGATCACGCTTTCGGCCACCGACAGCAACCATGGCGCAGCGCAGCTCGTCTATTCGCTGGTCAGCGGTCCGGCAGGCGCAAGTGTGACGAGCGATGGCCAGTTCAGCTGGACAGCCGCCGGGCTTGGCGCTCAGCCGGTCGTGGTTCGCGTGACCGATCCGCTGGGGGCGTTTGCGGAGACGTCCTTCAACATCGAAGTCACAAACGTCGCGCCGGTGCTGGCGGCTGTTGGCCCGGTCACGGTGAATGAAGGCAGCATGCTTTCGTTGCAGCTGGTCGCCAGCGATACCGAGGATGCGGCGGCGGACCTGACCTATACATTGATCGCTGGTCCAAGCGGCGCAACGCTGTCACCCACGGGCGAATTGCGATGGGTCGCGACCGGAACCGGCTCCCAGACCGTGACAGTGCGCGTCACGGATACTGGCGGGCTGATTGCCGAGCGCAGCTTTGCGATCGAGGTCTCCAACCCCGCACCTATATTCGCACCGATCGCCGATCGCTCGGTACAGACGGGCGGCAATGTCGCGATCACGCTTGCGGCCGCTGACAGCAACCATGGCGCAGCGCAACTCGTCTATTCGCTGGTCAGCGGTCCGGCAGGCGCAAGCGTGACGAGCGATGGC
>NZ_BARE01000026.1 GCF_000367345.1 Sphingobium xenophagum NBRC 107872 | reverse complement strand
GGCGCGGAGGTGATCGATACCGCTGTGCTGTTGTTGGTCTCACCCGTCGCCGCAGTGTTCGCTTCGGCCACCTGATCGAAAATATCGGTGACCACCGAAAATTCGAAAATGCCCTGACCCAATATGCCGGTGGGCCAGACTATCTGCGTCGAACGTTGCGCGGCCTCGTCCGCGCCCAGCGCTCCTGTGAATGCCACGGTCGCGACCTGGACCTGCTGGCCGGTCATGACGTTGCGCACGAACAGCCGTTCGCTAAAGTCCGCCGTCGTCGCGCTATTGCCTGCGTTGGTCGTGGTCCAGTTGACGGTCACGGTATCGCCGGGGTTCCAGCCGCCAGCCGGGTCAGCAGAGACGTCGGAAACGACGAGGTCGCGGAACGGGGCCAGTTGCGACGTGAACTCCAGCGTCGCGGCGTTGTTGGTTTCCGCCGTGCCAAGGATATTTTCTTCATTGATCGTGTTGGCGACGTCGTTCGTCACCGTCACGCCAATCCGGCCAACGCCGCGATTGCCCGTCGGCAATGTCAGCGTGGTCTGCCGCTGCCGTTCCCCTTCCGGACTGATCACCGTGCCGCTGTCATCCAGCAGGATGTTGCCGATAATCTCGTTGGTATCCAGATTGCGCAGCAGCACCCGGTCCTGCCACGCTCCATCGGTCGGAAGCGTGCCCTGATTACGGGTTTTCCAGCTGATGGTGATCTCGCTGCCGGAACTGATCGTGCCGCTGCTGCTGACCGCCAGGGCGATCGGGATCAGGTCGGGCGATGGACGCACTTCCAGCGAGGAAATGCGGATAGGCGCGATCAAGGTATTTTCGATCACGTTGAAACTATATGTTCCGACCGATGCCGCCTGTGGCACATAGCCTTCGATCAGCAGCGTGTAGGTGCCGCTGTCGGGAAGAACCAGCGTATCGACATCGTTCATGTCGCCGGCAAATAGCTGCCGACCATTGGGCGCGATCAACCGCCAATGGGTGGACACGCCCGCATAGCTGAGCCTGTCGAAATAGAAACGGTCGCCCGCTTCACCATCGAAGCGGTACATATCGGTTTCGGAACCGGGGCTGAGTGTTCCATTTACCGGAACGCCAGGCGTTATGGGCAGCGCATCGGCAAGCTTTTGCAACCGGATGGAATAGTCCCGGTCCGCCGTCGTGTTGCTTTCGATCCGCAGGACATGATCGCCCGCTGGCAAACGATAAACCACCTGCGCGTTGGATCGGTCGTAACTGTCCGTCTGGGTGAAGGGCAGCGCAGCAAAATCACCAGCCGGGCCGGTCAGCCGCCAGCTGACATCGCCAAGCGGTGCCAGCGCGTCGACATAGACCAGCGTTTCCTCGGTCAGGGTGAAAAGCAGGTCTTCCTTTTGACCAGGTTGATCGAGCGTCGAACTGATCGTCTCGCCCAGATCGATCGTGCGGCTCTTATGCACCACCTTGTCGACCTGGAACTGATAGTCGACCGGGCCGCCTTCACCGATCTGGCCTTCATAGGCGAGCGTATAGATCCCTGACTTTTCAAGCGTGATGAAGCCGGTATCCGTGCGGTAATTGGCGCTCATCGCGACCCGGCCATCGGGATCGAACAGCCGCCACTGGCCCGATCCGGCGCTGGCGATGAAATCAAAGAATATCTCGTCACCAACAGCGCCGGTGAACTTGTAGAGATTGCTGCTGTTGCCCGGCTCCAGTCGGCCCGTGGTCGGCGCGTTCAGCACCAGATCGCTCGCCAGCGCGGTATCGAGCAGGCGGAAAGCAAAATCGCCGGTCAGGTCATCATTGGCATCGACCGTGATCGTATAATCGCCCGGTTCGAAAAACATGACGCCTGGGGATGCGCTGGAATGGGCGTCGGAATTCTGGAAATTGCGCGACAGGATCGTGCCGGACGGACCTGCCAGCGTCCATCCGAACTGGGTCGTGTTGATCAGGCTGTCGAATATCAGATATTGCGGTTCGCTGACGCTGAAGCTGTAGCGCGCCTTGGCCCCTGGTGCCGCGATGGTGCCGTTTATGGTCTCGCCGATCGTCAGCGGCGCGGTGCTGTCGACCATGTCAACTACGCGGAAACTGAGCGTCTGGGGCGCTGAGGTGCCGACGCGCCCTTCGATCAGCAGCGTATAGGTGCCGTCGAGCGGCAACACAGGCTCCTCAAGATCGCCGAGACGCCGCGTGTCGAACACCAGATTGCCGGCCGGGTCGATCAGCCGCCAGAAGGGATCGTTCGACCCGCTGATCAGGTCGAGGAACAGAGCTTGCCCGGCGGCGGCATCGAACCGGTATATCGCGGTCAGATTGCCGGGTGTGAGGGTAAGATCCTGCGTTTCGTTGAGATTGATCGCCGTGCCATCTGCCAGCGACGCAAGGCGGAATGAATAGCTGCCGGTATTGGCGCCGGTGGCTGAAATGGCGACGCTATAGGTGCCCGGCGCCAGCGTCATGACCGGATTGCCGGAAAATTCGGCGGAATCGGTGCTGTTGAAACTACGCACGGCCGGAGTCTGTGTCGGGCCGCTAATCTGCCAGCGCAGCGCGCTGTTGTTGGTCAGTGCGTCGAAAATGACGGCGGTTTCTTCCGTCAGGGTAAATTCGTAGCGCTGCACAGCGCCAGCCAAGGCAATCGAGCCACTGACCGCGTCGTTGAGCGCAAGGGGCGTCATCGGTTGCGCCGCGGCGGTCATGGCGATGGCGAAATTGTCGAAATCCTGATCGGCTGTCGCACTGCCCTGGCTGGCGCCCAGTACCAGACGTCCCGCCTCCAACTCCATGCCGGGGACGAAGAAATCGGTGACGGCAGCGACGGTTGCCCCGCCCTGCGGCGTCAGTTCGATCGTCAGCAGCGACCCGCCATCGGTGCGTTCCACAAGGATACGCGCCCGCGCCCAATCGCCGCTGGCCAGCGTCAGGCCGGGATCGGCGATGTCGGTCAGCTTGACGCCGTTATAATGGATGGAAATATGATTGGCATTGACTTCGCCATTGCTCAGCGTGTCGAAACCAATGCCCAGCGCACCAGCCAGATTGGCCTCCGGCGTCACCAGCAGCCCTGGCCCGCCATTGCCATATTGGCTGACCGGCAGATAGAGCAGGCCGAAGCCGTCGGCATCGCTCGCCTGGCCAGCGCGTCGGGTCAGGCGGAAATCGAACCCGATGTCGACAGCGTCCTGCCGCCCGCTGCCCGTGGCGGAAAAGGCAATCGAATTCTGGCTGTTCACTTGCAGCGAGTCTGTCAGTCTGATGACGTTGTCCCCGCCGTCGGACAATATCTGCGCGGCCGCTCCACGATGATTGCCCAAGACATAGGGCAGGCCCGCAACGTCGAAATCCTGGCTGGTCTGGCCACCAGCAGGCAGGATGGTCGGCTGATTGTAGATGAAGCTGTAGCTGCCGTCCGTCGTGGCGGAACGCCGACCTTCCACCAGCAAGGTGTAGGTGCCGGCCATCGCCGCCGTCATCAGGTCCGTATCGTTCAGCCCCACGGGGCCGAAAATCACCTGCCCCATCGGGTCGATCAGACGCCAGCTATTATTGCCGGAGGAATTGCTGATCACGTCGAAGCCGAAGCGCATGCCGGGCGTCGCGGTAAAGCGGAACATGTCCGTTTCCCGCCCATTCTGGCCGATCGTGCGATTGAATGTCCCGTCGGGCGCCAGTTCCTCGGCGGACGCAAGGTCGAGCAGGCGGAAACTATAGTCGCCCGTATTTTCGGCTGTCGCGTCGATCGTCAGCGTATAGCTGCCCGCGCCAAGGTTGAGGACGGGATTGCCGCCAAAATCAAACCCGTCGGAATCATGCACGTTGCGACTGTCGACTTCAACGCCATCGGGACCGCGCAACGTCCAGTTGAATATGGTCGCAGTCGTCAGCGCGTCGAACACCAGCTTCGTCGCTTCGCTCAGCGTGAAGCTGTAGGCGTCGCTTTCGCCCACCGCGCCGATCGCCCCGTCCACACGCGATCCGATGGTCAGCGCCGCCGTCTGCGTGGTGATGGGATAGACGCCAAATTGATAGTCGGCGACCGTCGCGGTATAGACGCGCCCCTCGATAAGCAGCGAATAGACGCCGCTAATGGCAAGCTCCTGCCCTTCGATATTGCCGATCGCATTGGGGCCGAACACTTCGTTGCCGAACGGATCGATCAGCCGCCAGCGCATGTCGTTATGCACCGTGCCGCCATCGAAGAAGAATTTTTCACCCGCATTCGCAGCGAAGCGATAGATGTCCGTCTCGCTCGTCGGGGTGAGCGTTCCCGAAACCGGCGAACCGAGCGTAAGCGGCGTGCCGAGCGAGAGATCGCGCAGGCGGAAATTGTAATGGCCTGTCACGCTGCCGGTCGCGTCGATCTTCAGCGTATAATCGCCCGCGCCCAGCCTCAGGACGGGCGAGGCGCTGAAATCGGCGGAATCGGTGTCACTGAAGCGCCGGGCGCTCACAATTTCGCCTTGCGGACCAGTCAGCGTCCAGTTGATGTCAGCCGAATTTGTCAGGCTGTCCAGCATGACAAGTGTTTCGGCCGTCAGGCTGAAGCTGTAGACGTCGCTTTCGCCCGGCTGCGCGATGCGGCCGGAAACGCCATTCGCGTTGGTTGTGCGCAACAGCGCGCCATCGCTCAATGCCGTGCTCTCGAAATCCAGCGCATAGAGCAGGCCGCTGGTCCCCGACGCGGGCGGATTGGTCATGCCGGCGGCGACATCAGCCTCGCTGCGCGCAATATCCCAGATGCGGAAGCTGTCGACGGCACCTTCCCACTGACCGTAACTGGTCTCGACTTCCTCATATTGACCGATCAGCAGCGGTTCGCCCGCATCGGCATTATTGTTGATCCTGATGGTTCCGGATGCCTGCTCCACGCCGTTGACAAGGATCTTCATCGCGCCGCCATCACGGTCGGCGACCAGCGCGATATGCGCCCATTCGCCCGCCGCGATCAGGCCGCCCCCGGTCTGGATCGATTGCACCCCGGATGCATCGCGCACCGCCGCCCAGACCGAGCCGTTGGCGTTGACCGCGATCCGATAGGGTGACGTGCCATGGGTTGATTTGGCGACCAGCGATGTCCAGCTGTTGGTGAAGCGATCCAGCTTGAACCAGCCTTCGACCGTCAGGTTGCGGCTGGGCGACACTGCCGGGCTGCTTGGCACTTCGACATAGTCGACCCCGCGCAGCGTCAGTGCATTGCCGCTCTTTCCGGGCTGAACCTGCGGCGCCTGGGGATTGGGTCCGTCCAGCGTGATCGCTGCGGGCGGCGTGGCCGCGACCTTATATGCCGCGAAGCGGAAATCGACCGGCCATTCGCGCCAGACCCGCGGTTCGACGATCAGCGTATAGACGCCGCCGATCGCCAGTGCCCCGGTTTCGCGCGACGAAAAATCGACGGGGCCGAAGATCTGACGGCCATAGGGATCGATCAGCCGATACGACACCCGGCTGCTCGAATTGGTCAATTGCTGGACATCGAACAGCAGATTGTCGCCGGGATTGACGTCCAGCCGATAGGCATAGCTTTCCGAAGAGCCGCTCGCCGTCTGCGAAATCGCGGTATCGAACGGCATCAGCGGCGCCGCCGACAGGTTAAGCAAGCGGAAGGCAAAAGCGCCGGTCGCAGCCCCTGTGCCGTCGACCACGATCGTATAGGTGCCCGGCTCGACGGTGAAAACGGGGTTGCTCCCGCCCAGTTCATAACTGTCGCCGTTGCGCAGATTTTTCGATATCGAAAAGCCACCCGGCCCGGTTACGGAAACGACCATCTGGTCATTGTCGTGCAGACTGTCGAACGCCATCATCGTGCGTTCGGCAACGGTGAACGTGTAGGTCCGCTTGTCGCCCGGCGTGTCCAGACGCCCTTCCACCACGCCCTTCACATTGGCAAGGTCGCGCAGGACCGGGATCGTCGCGCCGTTGACGCTGTTCGTCACGGCGTTCGCAGTCGCGCTATCCAGCCCCAGTCGCAGTACCAGACCTGCGCTGTCGGCCGGCGCGCCGGCATTCATATTGTCGACGATCTGCGTTTCCGTGCGTCCCCCGCTCCAGACGCGCACTTCGTCGAGGCCGCCCTCGAACTTGCGGTAGGCTTCGTTATATTCGCTGGTGCCGCTGATGATCAAAGGCGTATCGGGCGAACCGTTCGACAGCGCCGTACTGACCGATCGGGATGCGGCCAGCACGCCGTTGACATAGATTTTCATCGTGCCGGTGCTGCGCTCCAGCACCGCGGCGACATGACTCCATTCGCCATAGGGAACCGAGTTGCTCGCGGTCTCCAGCGTGTCGTTCGCCGTACCCCGCATCGTCGAGAAATGAATGAAGCCGCTGGAGTTGAACCACACGGAATAGTCGCGCTGTCCCGCCTCATTGGCCTTGTACACGATCGGCGACCATGCATCCGCCTGTCGATCGGGATTGATCCAGAATTCAATCGTCACATCCTGCCGCAGGTCGAGTGCAGGATCGACGATCTGGATCTGCTCATGGGCTGACAAGGCAAGGGCGTTGCCGACCTTGCCCGGCCGCGTCAGTACTCCGTTGGTCGTGCCGTCAATGGCGATGGTCTGGGTCGGATTGGTCGGCTTTTGCAGGGTAAAGCCATAGCTCTGGCTGGCGCTGGCGTCCCACACCCGTCCTTCCAGCAGGACCAGATAGCGTCCCGTCTTGGGCAGCACGATCTCGCGATTGTCCATGTTCGTCGGGCCGACGAATTGAAGCCCGTCAGGATCGATAATCCGCAAGGAGGCGTTGGGCTGGTTTTGCAGATTCTGGTAGAAGATCGTTTCGCCCGCCGTCCCCTCAAAACTGTAGAGATCGGTTTCGCGCAACGGCGTCAGGTCGGAACGAACCGGCTGGCCAAAGGTCAGCGCCGTTGCTGATGCGGTGTCGATCAGGCGAAATTCGGCGCTGCCCGTCTTTCCGGCATTGGCGGAAACATCCAGATTATAGTCGCCAGCGGGAAGCGTGAAAATGCGCTCGCCGCTATTTTCGTAGGAATCGCTGTTGTAAAAATTGCTGCCGACCAGATTGAGACCAGCGCTTGAAATCGCCCATGAAATCTCGGAATCCGGCGTAAAGCTGTCGAAATAGAAGGATTTGGGCGCGGTCAGCGTAAACGTATAACGCTGCTTCTGCGTCGGCTTGGCGATCGTCGCAGTTGTCCGCTCGCCAAAATTGAGCGCAATGGGGGCCGGGTCCGCCTCGATCCTTGACAGTGCGAACTGATAATTGATCGTCGCGGCATTGTCCCACGGGCGCCCTTCGACCAGCAATGTATAGGTGCCGGTGCGCGGCATGGTGATGGCGGCATCACGGAAGTCGATGGGGCCGTAAACGATCTGGCCAAAGGCATCGAGGATCTTGAGCGATCCACTGCCCGCCCCCTGGATGCCATCGAAAAAGACCTTTTCGCCCTCCGTCGCAGTGAAGCGATAGACATCGGTTTCCCTGCCCGGATCGAGCGTGCCGGACGTAGTGGAGCCATCGACAGCCAGCATTGTTCCGGCGGCGGCGTCCAGCAGGCGGAACTTGTAGTCGCCCAGCGTCCCGCCGCCGGTTTCCACCTGCTGCGATCCCCGGACCACCAGTTCATAATCGCCCGGTTCGAGCAGCATCGGCGTGCGGTTCTGCTGTTCGTAGCTGTCGGAATAATAGAAACGGTTGCCAAGTGACGTCTTCGGCCCGTTGAGCGCCCATTCGAGATAGACCGATGGGCTGTAGCTGTCGAAAATTACCAGCTTCTGCGTATCGACGGTGAACTGATAGCGCTGGACATCGCCGGTCTTGGCGATCGTGCCTTCCACTATGTCGTTCAACGCCAGATCGACAGGCGCGGGATCAGCCGGGCGATTGAGGATGAAGGCATAGTCGTCGGACGCCCGGTTATCCCAGACCCGGCCCTCTACGACAAAATAATATGTGTCCGAAACCGGCAGAATGAGTTCGCGATAGTCGAAACTGGCCGGACCGAACAATTGACGCCCGTTGCTCGAAAAGATGCGCCAACTTGCATTGCTGGGATAGTCGCGCACGTCGAGAATGATTTTCTCGCCAGCGCTCGCGGTAAAGCTGAAAATGTTCGTCGCGCGCGCGGGCGTGAGCGTGGACGCGGTGACGCTGCCATCTGCCGCGACAGGCGTGGCGCCTGCGAAATCGAGCAGGCGGAAACCATAGGCCCCCGTGCTGCCCTGCACCCGGATCTGATAGTCGCCCGACTGGGTCAGATCGATGAACGTATTGGCGCTATTCTCGAAACTGTCGGTGTAATAGAAAGCGCGATCCGGCGTGATGCGCCCCGACGGACCGAACAGCGCCCAGCTCTTGTCCGTGGCGGGCGTCAGACTGTCGAAATAGACCCTGGTGGGTCCCGCAATGGTAAAGCTGTGGAGATCGATTTCATCCGCCGCGCTCAACGTGTCGCTGACTGCCGCGCCAAGGGTGAATACGGTGCCCGTTCCCCTGTCCGGCGGCGGTGTGTTGCCGGTGCTGCTGACCTTGAGCACATAGTCGACCGGCGCGCCTTCCCACACCCGTCCTTCGAGCATCAGGACATAGGTGCCGTCATAGTCAAGGCTAAGCGGAACCGAATCATTGAACTGGCGCGCGGATGTGACGAGACGGCCGAGCGGATCATATAGCCGCCAGTACGCATTGAGGTTGGTGCTGGATATCCGTTCGATCGTGATCGCGTCGCCCTCTTGCGCGGTGAACGCGAACATGTCGGTCTCATTGCCCGGCTCCAGCCTGCCGCTGGTCTCCGCGCCAAGGGTCAGTGGCGTTGCGCTGGCAAGGGCCAGCAGACGGAAGTGATAATCGGCTGCAACATCGCCTGCACCGTCGACGGTCAGCGTGTAGGTGCCCGGCGCCAGGTTGAGCAGCAAATTGCTGTTGGTGTCGATTTCCGCGGAATCGGCATAATAGAAATTGCGATTGGTGATCTCCGCGCCAAACGGCCCTGTCAGCGACCAGCTCAATGCAGAGTTCGCCGTCAGCGAGTCAAAGGCCAGCTTCGTCGCTTCGCTCAGCGTGAACGTGAAGCGATCGGCTTCGCCTGCATCGATCCGTCCGCTAGTCAGCGCGTTCAGCGTCAGAGCGCTCGTGTCGTCCAACACCTTGAGCAGTTCGGCGGTAAAGGCGGCGCTGCCCTGATTGAAGAGATAGCCTTCGATCGCGATAAGATATTCGCCCGTTTCGGGCAGTGCGCCAAGGTCGATGTCGCCCAGTCCCGAACCGCTGAGCAGCAATGCTCCATTGGGGCGGTATATCCGTATATATTGATTGTTGCTCGCGCTCAGCAGGTTGAGGAAATAATGGTCATCCTTCACGCCGTCGAACCGAAACAGCTTTGTTTCGGTCCCCCGGCGCAGGACGCCACTGGCGACCAGAGCGCCCGGCGCAAGGTCGGCAGCGGTTTGCCCCGTCGCCTCGTCAAAACGCCAATAGCCCGCTAGGCCGCTTTCGCTGCCCGTTAGCGGGCGTTGGTAACCGCTGGCGATGTCGGCCGCGCTGCGCGCCATGCCCCACAGGCGTATATCGTCAATCTGCCCGTCGAACTGATAATTGCCGGTTGGCGCCGCACCGAAGTTGAGCGCATTGCCGCTGTGGTTGATGGCTGCGTCATAGGCCTTCTCGGCAACCAGCGCGCCATCGATATATAGTTGCAATTTCGTGCCGTCATAAACGCCGGCGACATGCTTCCATTGATCGGTCGAAAGCGACGCCTCGACAAAGCCGTCGTTCCAATTGTTGACGAAGAAGCGGACATTGCCGCCGACACGCATCAGCCCATAACCATTGCTCCATCCGGTATCGTTCACCTTGCTGACGATACCCTGATAGAAGCCGCCGCCGCTGCGTGCGTTGACCCAAGCCTCGACCGTGATCGCAGCCGGGTTGAGCGCCGCGTCGTTGGCGACTTCAAGCTCCCCAAGCGTCGCGACGTCCCAGCTGCGGTTGACCGTTCCGCCCTGCCCCGAATAGTCGAGCGGCGCGCCAGCCGCGTGGGCGATGTTGGCCAGCGCGCCGCCATCCTCGATCGTCGCGCCAAACTCATCCCCCGCGCTGATCGCCATGGCAGTCGTCGAAAAATCGAGCAGGCGGAAGGCAAAATCTCCGGTCGCATCGCCATCGGCGAACACCGTCAACTCATAATGTCCCGCGACAAGATTGAGCAGCGGATCGCCATTGAAGGAATCCGAACTGTTCATGCTGCGGTTGTTGACCACCTGACCGCGCGGCCCGCTGAGCGACCATTTGAGGCTGTCACGGCGTATCAGATTGTCGAACAGCAACTTACTGTCACTGGCGAGATCGAAATCGAACACCGTGCTGCTGCCCGCGGTAGCCAGGCGGCCCTGCGTCCGTTCATTGATCGTCAGCGCGGCGCTGGTCTTCGTGATCTTGCCGAAGGTGAAGGCGTAGCTGATGTCGTTGGTGGCAGAATTATAAACCCGCCCTTCAATCTCCATCATGTAGGTGCCGCTGCGGTTCAGCAGATAGGCGCCGGAATCATCGAAGGAATTTGGCCCCGTAACATATTCGCCATCGGGACCGATGAGCCGCCATGCCGTGGATTCAGCTGGGTAGCTGTGCGCATCGAAGAAGAAACTGTCCTCGGCCAGCGCGTCGAACTTGTAGAGCGCGGTTTCGTTCGCCTTATGCTGTCCGTTGACGACATCACCGGGCGTGAACGCATCGGCATTGGCGACGTCAAGCAGGCGGAAGGCGTAATTGCCTGTCGCGTCGCCTCGCCCATCGATGCTGAGCGTATATTCGCCCGCTTGCAGGTCCAGAACGTTGCCGCCCGAAAAATCATAGGAATCCGACTGGGCCAGATTGCGGTTCGAAACGATGCTGCCCTTCTGGTCGGCCAACGCCCAGAACATGTTGTTGGTGGCGGTGAGCGAATCGAACACGACCTTTTTGGGTTCGGTCAGCGTGAACGCGAAGCGGTCGGTTTCGCCCGGCACCTCGATCGTGCCCATGACCGGAGGCACGTCGGCCGCCAGCAGCAGGCGCGGTTCCACCGCTTCGAAATGGAGCCGGTTCGCCAGACTGGAGGAGTTTCGCAAGGCTGTGCGGCGACGCATACGCCAATCACCGGGCAATCGATCCAAAGAGCGCCGCCCGCGGGCTAGCAATTCGCCCAGCTTGCGAAGTGCTTTTACGTCGTGCTCCATAGCCCCCCCAAAACGGCATCCAGACTGACAGAATCGTCTGTTGTCCTGCTTTGGGACAAGAGGGTCGAACATTCCCTCCGTTGAACCGGTCGGACCGTCGAACAGCGGAACCGGCAACGCGGACGACCGTTCATGTCACACCGGCAGTTTGAACCGGGATGACTAGAACGTGAGCGACGCGACCCGCTTATTTCCGACTTTTTCTTATAAATCTGACCGCTGATTTGCGCGGCATAGTTATCTTCGAATCAACCTAACTAGTCTGTCAAACCTTGCAACTTATCGCAAGCTGATAACAGGTCGCCGCAACGCTACTCAGCGACGCTGCGCGTTGACCGTTTTGCGGCCCACCGGGCTGATCCAGTCTCTTCCCGTCAGCCTGTCAGTCAATCGGGATCGGTCGCAAATCCGCAAGAAAAAGCGCGCGAAGCCATGGCCTCGCGCGCTTCAAGGTTGCGCTATGGAAGAGGGAGTTTAGCGCGAAGCGAATTGGCGGCCCTTGGTCGCGATGGCCCAGCGCTGCGGCGTCGCGCCCGGCGCGCCTTCACGCACGAAACACTGGCCGTGCTGCGACTGAATGGTGCGGCAGGCGGTTACCGCGTCGGCCCGGCTGCCAAAGCCGCTGATGGCGAGGCGGTGGAAGGACTTGCCCTTGACCGTTGCCTGGCTGGTAAGGACCGGGAAAGCGGCCAGCGCGCTGCTGCGGCCAGCCATGTTCATCCATTTTTCCTTGGCGATCGCCGCCGTATCATAGGCGCCCAACTGGACGACCCAATTGCTGGCGCCAGCACTGACCGGCTTGATGAAGGCGACCTGCTGCATCCGCGCGGCTGGCTGCGTCGCGGACGCGCCCGCGTTCTGCGCCTTGGCACGAGCCTTTGCGCCCACTGGCTTGGCCCGATGATCTTCGATGATGAAGTCGCGGGCCGCGACGCGCACAGGCGCGGGCTGGACGACCGGCGCGGCTTCGACGACAGGTGGAGCGGTCTCGACCATGGCGGTCTGCACCGGCGCTTCCGGTTGCTCTGCCAAGGGTGGCGCAACATCGGACGGCGCAGCGGCCATTTCGACCGGCGCGGGACCGGCTGGCGCGAGCGCGAGAGCGACAGGCTGGCCAGCATCAGCGGCATCAATCGTGACGCCCATCAGCGCGGCGACGCGCTGCGGCGCGAGCGAGGGTTCGGCAATCTGCGCCCAGTCAGAAATACGCTTGTTCGCGGCCAATGGATCAAGGTCCATGCCCACGATCATGCGGGCATCCTTCCAGCGGCCAGCCAGCGCATAGGCATAGGCCAGATTCTGGCGGGTCCGGGCAGTGGCGGACGGGTCGTGAATGGCTTCGGACAGGACACGCACGCCTTCGGGCGCGTCGCCAGCCATGGCCATCGCCAGACCATAATCGCCCGCAGGCACCGTATCGGCATGGGCCAGCAACAGGCTGCGCGCGCTATCGGCGCGACCCTGCGCGACCTGCACCAGCGCCAGGCTGACGATCGTGCGCGCATCGTTGTCACCCAGCGTCATCGCGTCGGTCAGCGCGGCTTCGGCGGATGCGAAACGTCCGGCCAGCACATAGGCGCGGCCCAAAATCTGCCGATAGGCGGCATTTTGCGGCGCGAGCTGCACCGCGGCCTCTGCCGCCGCGATCGCCTTGTCACCGTTGCGATCGGCCAGCGCCTTTTCGGCGGCGATGGCGAGCTTTGCCGGATTGCCCTTTTGCTGGACAGCCGATGCAGAAGGACGGAAGGCCGCCCCGGTGCAGCCAACCATCGTCGTGGCGACCAGCAACGATGAAATCGCCGCCTTTGCAAATGTGTTGCGCTTCATAGTCCTACCCACCCTTCTTTCACTGGTTGCCGCGCATGTGCGGCAACTGCTGTGTCAGCCGGTCAATTTCCGGCAGGTCGTTGAGAAAATTGTCGAGAGATTCGGTAATGATCTGCTGTGCCGAGCGGCCGGTGATGGCGCAGGCGAGCCGCAGTTTGAGATGACGATCCGCGTCGATCCGCAACGTGAAGGCCGCCTTGCGGCTGGCCTTGGCTTTCGCGCTTGCCTTGGCCGCCGCTTTGCGCGGCGCAGGCTTGCCCGCCAAACGTTCGACCAGTTCCTCGCGCTCGATGACGACGGGCGGGATCGGGGCTGAAACGGGGAGCGCTGTAGGCATCGGCGTCAGGCCGATCGCAACCGGCGGCTCATCCGTCGGCAACGGCGCTGGTTCGACGTCGAAACCCATGTCATTCCAGCCCAGATCATCCTGCTGAAGGG
This sequence comes from Sphingobium xenophagum NBRC 107872, assembly GCF_000367345.1. Classification (GTDB taxonomy): domain Bacteria; phylum Pseudomonadota; class Alphaproteobacteria; order Sphingomonadales; family Sphingomonadaceae; genus Sphingobium; species Sphingobium xenophagum. The sequence goes on along the minus strand of NZ_BARE01000026.1, from coordinate 65,784 downwards.
CAACGCCAGCCGAGCGGCCAAAGCCGAGCATCGGGCGGCGCATGGCAGGCTGGGCCGCGCCCTTGCGGGCGAGCAGACCGGAGGTGAGCGATGCGAGAGGTTTGGGTTCACCCATGATGCGTCCCCTTACTGGCCGATCACGCGGCGACCGAAGCCCCCGCCGACCGGACGGCTTGCGACGGTACCGACGCTGCCCTGGGGCACGGAAAAGACCGTGCGGCGGAAATTCTTTTCAAGCCGGTCGGAGATATAGGACCATAGCGCCACGACCTCCGCCGCAGACCGTCCCTTGGGGTCCACTTCCATCACGGTGCGACCGTCGATCATGGATGCCGCGAAATCGGTGCGGTGATGCAGGGTGATGGGGGCAACGGTGCCATGCTGCGACAGGGCAACGGCGGCTTCCGACGTGATCCGCGCCTTGGGCGTTGCGCCGTTCACGACAAAGATCAGCGGCTTGCCCGCACGCTCGCACAGATCGACCGTTGCGCCGACGGCGCGCAGGTCATGGGGGCTGGGACGGGTCGGCACGACGATCAGTTCGGCGACGGAAATGACGCTCTGGATTGCCATGGTGATGGCGGGCGGCGTGTCGATGACGGCGAGTTTGAAGCCCTGCTGCCGCAGGATTTCCAGGTCGGCGGCCAGCCGCGCCACGGTCGTCTGGGCAAAAGCGGGAAATTCGGCTTCGCGCTCATTCCACCAATCGGCCAGCGATCCTTGCGGATCAATGTCGATCAGCACGACTGGACCCGCACCCGCGTTCTGCGCCTGCACGGCCAGATGGCCAGACAGGGTGGTCTTGCCCGATCCGCCCTTCTGCGATGCCAAAGCCAAAATCCGCACGCAAATCCCCCCAGAAATCGAGTTCCGTTCAGGATTTGCCATGACCGCGCCTAAAATTCGGTTAATGGGCGAGGAAGTTTGATTGACGAAAGGTCAACAGGGTTAAGGTCGTTTCAGGCATGAGGGGCCTGTGATAATCAGACATTAACCTTGTTTCATCATAGCCACTGCAAATCTATTGGCGCAGGAGCATGTGCATATGAAGCGTATATGGGGAACTGTCGCTGTCGGCGCCATGATCGGCATCGCGGCGCCAGCCATGGCCGATGTGAAAACCGGCGTCGATGCCTGGCAGCAGGGCGACTATGCCAAGGCGATCGGCGAATGGCGGCCGCTGGCCCAAAATGGCGATCCTGACGCGCAATTCAATCTGGGCCAGGCCTATAAGCTGGGTCGCGGCGTGCAGCCGGATCTCAACGCCGCGATGGACTGGTATCGGAAAGCCGCGGCGCAGGGGCATTTGCGGGCGGAGGATAATCTGGGCCTGTTGATGTTCCAGCAGGGCGACCGTGCGGGGGCGATGCCTTACCTCCAGCGGGCCTCCACGCGGGGCGAACCGCGCGCGCAATATATTGTCGGCACGGCGCTGTTCAACGGCGATCTGATCGGCAAGGACTGGGTACGCGCCTATGCGCTGATGACCCGCGCCTCCACGTCCGGACTGGCGCAGGCGACCACCAGCCTGGAGCAGATGGACAAGTTCATCCCGGAAGATCAGCGCAAACAGGGTCTGGCTCTGGCGGCGACGCTGGAACAGTCCGAAAAGGGTGGCGCGCTGGCGTCGGCCAGTCCGGCCCCGGTCCGGCCCGCGCCATCCGGCATACGCAAGACCGATTTGCCGCCATCGACCGTCGCCCAACCCGTCGCACAGCCCGTCGTCACCCCGCCAGCGCCCAAGCCGGCCCCGGTTACGCCCAAGCCTGCGCCGCAGATCGCGGTTGCCAAGCCCAAGCCGACACCGCCGGCACCCCGTCCCGCCAACCCGGTCCCTGCGCCCGCCGCATCGGGCGGCTGGCGCGTGCAACTGGGTGCGTTCAGCGAAGACGGGCGCGCTCGTGCTTTGTGGGGCCAGTTGACAGGCAAGGTCAGCGGCCTGTCCGCCTATCAACCCTATCTGGTCAAGGCTGGCGCGGTGACACGGCTGCAAGCCGGGCCGGTTGCCAGCAGCAATGACGCCAGCCGCCTGTGCAGCCGGATAAAGGCGGCTGGCGCAGACTGCATTCCCAAGAAGATGTGAGCATCAGGCCGTCCTGGCCTGATCCACGATCCAGTCGCCAAACTGGCTGAGCGCCGGATGGACAGGTGCGTCCAGCGGGCGAGCAAGATAATAGGCTCGCTCGCTCGACAATGGCCGGGCGAACGGGATGACCAAAGTGCCGGCATCCAGTTCTGGCTGGATCAGGAAGCTGGGGATCAGCGCCACCCCTGCCCCCGCCGCAGCCGCCTGCGCCAGCATCAGGAAATGTTCGAACGCCGGACCGGGCAGCAGCGTCCCGGCCTCCACGCCCGCCGATGCGAACCAGCGCGCCCAGGCATCGCGCCGCGAACTCTGACTGAGCAACGGAGCCGTCAGCAGATCGGCAGGCTGTCGCAAGGGGTGCGCGGCCAACCAGCCCGGCGCGCAGACCGGCACCGCCTCTTCGCGAAACAGGAAATCCATCGCTGCGCCCGGCCATTCGTCGGGTGTGCCGAAATGGATGGCGGCATCAAATTCCTCCTGCGCGAAATCGAACGGCTGCGACCGCGCGGCGAAATCCACCACCAGTTGGGGATGCAGGGCGCTCAGATGCGGCAGGCGCGGCGCAAGCCAGCGCATGCCGAAACTGGGCAGGGTCGCTATCCGCAGCGCCCCCGGCGAGCGGCGCATGGTCATGCGCGCCGTCGCCCGACGAATGCGGTCCAGCGCTGGCAGCAAGTCATCGGCATAGATACGGCCTGCTTCGTTGAGCCGCACCCGCCGACCGACCCGGTCGAACAAGGGCGTTTCCAGCCAGTCCTCCAATTGCGCGATCTGACGACTGACCGCGCTTTGCGTCAGGCCGATCGCTTCGCCAGCACGCGAAAAGCCGCCATGACGCACCGCCGCCTCGAAACTGGTCAGCGCGGTCATGGATGGCAGCCATTTGCGATCGTCATTCATTCCATTCTCGCATCAACAGATGACAGGTCACCATTTGGAAAATACGACATAGGCTGAGATAAGGTAGCTGTCACCGGGAGCAATCTATGTCGAACGAGAATGATGGCCATGTCGTCGCACTAACGCTGGCGACGCTGGGCGAAGTGGCGGGACGGCGGACGCTCGATGCGCTGTCGATCGATCCTGCGTTGCTGGCGGAGCAAGGCGCTACAGTGTCGCGCGCGGCCTTTGCGATGGCGATGAATATCGCCCTGTTCGATGATCTGCTGAAAAGGGTGCGCAGCGGCGCGGCCTATGTCGCCGATACTGTCGCGCGTGGCGGCAGGGTGACGTTCGACCATGGCGCGCTGCGGACGATCCGCCTGCCGCATGGTCCGACCGGCGCGCTGCCAGGCGGCGAGGACGCATTCACCCGGATATTGCAGCCGCTGGGCTATCAGATGGCGGCCATCTATCCGCTCGACCGGCTGCGCATGACTGGGCGCGCCTATGTGCATGCCGACCGGCCCGAAGCCATCCCGCAATTCTTCCTGTCCGAACTGCATGTCGACCGGTTCGACGCGGAATTCGGCGCGGTTGCCGCGCGGATATTCGGCACCTCGCGCGATCCTTTGGGTGAGGCGGAGCAAGCCGTGCTGGCGCGCTATGGCGCTGGCGAACCAGTCGCGCTGGATGAGGCAGTAGCGGCATTGCCGGGGATCGTCGCCGCGTTCGACCGGCAGCATGAGATGCCCAGCTTTGCCGATTATCAGCTGCTCCTGTCCCGGTCCAACGAGGCGGCCTGGATCGCGACCGAAGGTAACGCCTTCAACCATGCGACCGACCGTGTGGCCGATGTCGCCGCATTGGCGGATCGGCTGAAGGCGGAAGGTCAGCCGATCAAGGAACGGCTGGAGATTTCCGCAACCGGCCGGGTGCGGCAGACCGCATTCAGGGCCGATAGCGTCGAACGGCTATTCGACGAAGGGGCGTTGCGCAACGTGCCGGGTTCCTTCTACGAATTTATCAGTCGGGATGTTGATCCGGCGACAGGCAGGCTGGACCTTGCCTTTGACACGGGCAACGCCACCGGCATTTTCGCCATGACCAGCGCGGGCGCAAGTGCATGATGCTGCAATCCTTCGACCCCGCCTCACGCGCATTGATATGGGAAGGCCCAGTCGCCGATGCCGCGGCCTGCAACCGGGCGATCGCCACAGCCCGCGCCGCCCTGCCCGGCTGGCGCGCGCGCGCCGTGGAGGAGCGGATCGCCATCGCGCGGCGCTATGCGTTGGTGCTGGAAGAAAGGCGGGCAGCGCTTGCAGAGCTGATTTCGCGCGAGACCGGCAAATTGCTGTGGGAGAGCGACGCCGAAATCGGGTCCATGATCGCCAAGGTCGAGGTGTCGATCGCTGCCCATGCCGAACGCACTGGTGAACGCACCGCCGCCATGAACTTTGGCCGGGCGGTGTTGCGCCATCGCGGGCATGGCGTGATGGCGGTGCTGGGTCCGTATAATTTCCCGGGCCATTTGCCCAACGGCCATATCGTCCCCGCCCTGATCGCCGGCAATGCGGTGGTATTCAAGCCATCGGAAATCGCGCCTGCCACGGGCGCAGCGATGGCTGACGCCTGGGCCGCAGCGGGGCTGCCCGACGGACTGCTCAACGTCGTGCAGGGCGGCCGGGCGACCGGAGAGGCGTTGGTAGCCGGTAACATTGACGGGCTGCTCTTTACCGGATCGGCCGGTGCTGGCGCGGCGCTCAGGCGGGCGCTGGTGGACCGGCCCCATGTCATCATGGCGCTGGAACTGGGCGGCAATAATCCGCTGATTGCATGGGATAGCCCGGACGAAGCCGCGTCGATCATCATCAATTCCGCCTTCATCACCACTGGCCAGCGCTGTTCCTGCGCAAGGCGGCTGATCGTGCCGGAAGGCGCGGTTGGCGATCGGATTGTCGCTGCCGCGGATGGGTTGGCGGCGCGCCTGCCGATCGCGGCATGGAACGAGCCGGGCGATGCCTTCATGGGACCACTTGTGTCCGATCAGGCCGCCGCTGCGGCCCATCGCGCCGTCAGCGACCTGATCGCACGGGGCGCGCGGGTCATCCGGCCCTTCGCAGCAATTGACGGGCGCAGCGCCGCCTTTGTTACACCGGGCATCATCGACATGACCGGCGTGGACGGACCCGATGCAGAAATTTTCGCGCCCTTGCTGTCGGTGATCCGGGTGCGGGATTTCGACGCGGCGATTAAGGTCGCCAACGCCACCGCCTTTGGCCTGTCCGCCGGATTAATCTCTCAGGACGCGACCCTGTGGGAGCGGATGGTGGAAGAAAGCCGCGCGGGCGTGGTCAATCGTAACCGGCCAACCACGGGCGCGGCGGGCAACATGCCCTTTGGCGGCCTGGGCGCGTCGGGCAATCACCGCCCCAGCGCCTATTATGCCGCAGATTATTGCGCCTATGCGATCGCCAGTTTCGAGGCGGACGGGGTGCAGCCCGTCCCCGTCAACGGGCTGGCCTGACGCGGAATAGCAGGCCAGCACCGGAATTGAGGCCTGTGAAGTGGGATCGCAGCGGAGCGCCCGTTTCGCTTAACCGGCGCGGTGCATCGCGCAGAGCTTGTTCCCGGACGGATCGCGCAGATAGGCCAGATAAAGCGGGCCAAAGCCGGACTCGCGAATGCCTGGCGGATCTTCGCAAGTCGTACCGCCAGCCGCAACGCCCGCAGCGTGCCAGGCATCAGCCTCTGCCGGCGTGGCCATGCTAAAACCGATGGTTCCGCCATTTGCGCATGTCGCCGCCTGGCCATTGATCGGCTTGGTCACAAGGAACAGGCCGCCATTATGCATGTAGATCAAGCGGCCACGATCATCCGTGAAACCCGGTTTGCCGCCCATCGCCTGAAACAACGCATCGTAGAATATCCTGGCGCGATCGATATCGTCGGCGCCCACCATGACGTGACTGAACATGAGATTTCCCTGTTTGCAGGATTAGCGGAGCGTATCGCTATGCGCCGGACGAACGGATGGGGCCAGTTATACCAGCCAAACCCGCGTCGCCAAAGCGCGTGGGTGTCAGAAGATCGTGCTGTAGAGGAACCAGCCGACAATCAGCAGGCTCGACACGATGCAGATACGATCACCAAAGACGTCGATACGAGACATCACAAACATCCTTCCAACAAGGGCGATCTCCGTCGCCTCGATGGAAAGATTACATCAGTTTTTACCCTGCGGGAATAGCAAAATTGCGACGAAACCGCGCGGGGCCGCGACGGATCGCTTTTTGCGCCCCTTGAACGATCATTCCAATCGCAGTTCCCGGCAGATTAGCGAAAGTCCGGCCCGCGATGGCGCAGAAAAGAATCAGTTGCCTCCTGCGGTCCGCGATAGGCTTCCTGAAATTCCGCGCTCCAATATTTAAGATCTTCCAGATCGATTCTCTCTCCGGACACGGCGCAAAGGACGAACTGTCCCGGTCGCACGACGTCGAAATGCGGTGTGTCGTAATGCAGCACCGCCAGACCTTGAATATCCGCCATCAGTCGCCCGTCAGGATACGGTCGACCAATTGCTTGACGGTCGGAACGAAGCCGTTGGAATAGAATGGATCCTGCTTGAACTTGTAGGCGCCATGGCCGGCAAAGACCAAATTCTGGTCGAGGTCGCCGCCATGAACCGCTTCCTGCAACGCCTTTTGGATGCAGAAGCTGCGCGGATCGGCCAAGCGACCGGTCGAGTTAGTCTCGCTGTCCATCCAGCTGGAGAAGGCGCACTGGCTAAGGCAGCCCATGCAGTCGGTTTGGTCCTTGCGGATCACCGCCCGCTCCTCGTCACCGACGAACACCAGCGTATTGTCCGGCGTCTTGAGCGCCGAGGTAAAGCCCTGCCCGAACCATTCGCGCGCGCGGTTCAGGTCGCCCAGCGTCACCCAGAAATGCTTGCCCTTCACCCCCACGTCGAGCTGGTGGGTATGGTCGCCAGCCTGTTCGGTGCTGAACGCGATCTGCCGTTCGGAGCGCGCTTCCAGGCTGCGCAGGAAGGGGTTGCGCACTGCCGAGCTGTAAAAGCCGGTCGGCGAGAAGCGATGGAGCAGGATGTCGCCGGGGTTGAGCTGCGTCAGCAACTCCTTCCACGCCTGGGGGATCGGGCTTTCCTGCGTCAGCAGCGGACGGGTGCCGAACTGAAAGGCGATCGCGCCCAATTCGGGATTGTCGATCCAATCATTCCAGTCCTTGAGCGCCCAGACGCCGCCCGCCATGACGATCGGCACGTCGTCCGAAATGCCACCTTCACGCATGGTCGCGCGCAGGTCGCGCACGCGGGGATAGGGGTCTTGCGGCGCCTTGGGATCTTCGGCGTTGGACAGGCCGTTATGGCCCCCGGCCAGCCAGGGATCTTCATAGACCACCGCCGCCAGCCATTCCGCCGCCTTGGAATAAGCGCGCTTCCACAGCGCGCGGAAGGCGCGGCCCGACGATACGATCGGCAGATAGCTGACATTGTAGGACGCAGCGATTTCGGACAGCTTGTAAGGCATGCCCGCACCGCAGGTAACGCCTGCAACCATGCCCTTGGTCCTTTCCAGGACACCGTGGAGCACCCGCTGCGCACCGCCCATTTCCCACAGGACGTTGATATTGATCGCGCCCTTGCCCCCGGCAATCTCGTACGCGCGCTTGACCTGTTCCACCGCGCCGTCAATGGCGTAGGCGACCAGTTCCTCATGGCGGTCGCGGCGGGTGCGGCCATGATAGATTTGGGGAATGACATTGCCGAAGCTGTCGTAGCTGTCGGCATTGACCGCCGACACTGTCCCGATGCCGCCAGCGGCAGCCCAGGCGCCGGAGCTGGCATGGTTGGATACCGCAACACCCTTGCCGCCCTCGACCAGCGGCCAGACTTCACGGCCACCATAGACGATAGGCTTCAACCCCTTGAACAACGACATCTCCCGCGAAAAAGCGACACCCGGCCCGATCGGGCAAAGACCACTGCTATAGCAGCCTTTGCACTGATTGACGAATTTCCGCGCGCCTTAGCGCAAAATGTCAGGGCTGGCCAGAGCCTCCCCGTAAAGGCTGGCATAGGCGTCGACCATCGCCTGTTCCGCGTAATCGCGAACCGCGCGATCGCGATTGGCCGCGCCCAGCCGGGCGCGCAAGTCCGGATCGGTTGCAAGCGTGCCGAGCGCCTGCGCCAGGCCCGCCTCATCCGGCACCACGAAGCTGCGATTTTCCGGGGCCACCATGTTGATGACATCGCCGACATCCACCGACGCGACCGGAACGCCCGCCGCCATCGCCTCCACCAGCGAGATCGGAAATTGCTCACTATCGGAAGAAAGCGCGAAAATGTCGAACAGGCCGACGAAGCGCCACGGCTGGTCCATGAAACCGGCCATGTGGAGATCGTCGAGGCCAAGCGCAGCGGCTTGCGCCACTATCGCGTCGCGCTCCGGCCCTTCCCCCACGACGACCAGTTGCAGCCGGTCGCGGTGGGCGGCGACGGCACGGACCAGGCGGGGGATATTCTTGACCGGGCGCAGCCCCGCCAAAGTCCCCACCAGCAGCTTGCCGGGCGACCGGCGCAGGCCCGGAATCGCATCAGGCGATGGCGGTTCGGCATAGCGGGCAGTATCTATGCCGTTGCGGATCAGGTGGACCTTCGCCACGGGCTGTTTCCAGACCTGCCGGGCAATGCTTTCCAGTCGGACGGAGGGGACGACAAGTGCATCGGCGCGGCCCAGAGCGGCGCGGCGATACAGGTTGCGCTGCGGCTTGAGGCCGGTGGCTTCATCAGCGTTGAAACCATCTTCATGATGGATGAGCGGCGGCATGGTCGACACTGAGCTGAACATTCTGTGCGCCATCGCGGCGTCCATCGCGCCCCAATTGTACGTCAGGATTAAATCGTATTTTTTCAAAAAGTTAGCTATATCGCGAAAGCGCCCCACCCCCGGACGACCGGCAAAGGGAGGGGATGCCGGGAAGTCCACCCGCACCGTCGGGTCGATCGCCGCGCGGGCGCCCAGCGCTTCCCGATCGGCACTGACGATCGCGTGGCGCGCTTTGTCACCCCAGATGTTCATCAGCCGAATAGCGCGCGCTTCCTTGCCCCCCAGGGTGAAGCTGCCATGGACGTGGAGAATGTGCGGCTGATTGTCAGCCATGCAGGACGCGGGCCAGCAACCGGTCGATCGCCGCGATGCTTTCCGGCTCATCCAGTGCGGGCGCATGGCCGACGTCGGGAATAGTTGCCAGTTCCGCCTTTGCGCCAATGTCCGCCACCATGCGCTGCGCCGTTTGCGCGCTCAGCAGGTCGGATCGTTCGCCGCGCAGCAGCAAAGTGGGAATATCGCGAAAGGCCGCCATGACCGGCCACATATCGACGCCCGCCTCGCTGCCCATCGCCCGGATCGGTTCGGCGATGCGCATGTCATAGTCCAGCACGATCCGCCCGGCGCTGTTCAGGCGATAGAGGCGCTTCGCCATGGCCAGCCATTGATCCAGGCCGTAGGCGGGATAGACGTCGCGATTGGCTTCCTCCAGCGCGCGGGCGGCATGAACCCAGCTGGGGTGCGATTGATTGACGCCGACATAGGTGCGGATGCGCGCCAGTCCCGCCTCGTCCAGTTCCGGTCCGACATCGTTGAGCAGCGCGCCCGCCAGCCATTCGCGATGCGTGGCCGCGACCAACATGGTGATGAGTCCGCCCAGCGACGTGCCGACCGCAACGAAACGGGTGATGGCAAGGTCCGCCAGCAGCCGGCTGATATCCTGCAAATAGGTGAGCGGCACATAGGTCATGGGATCTTTGGCCTGAGCGCTCCCTGCCCGGCCCCGCATGTCCGGGCAGATCAGCCGCCAGTCCCCGGCAAGCCGCGCGGCGAGCGGTTCGAAGTCGCGGGCGTTGCGCGTCAGCCCCGGCAGGCAGAGCAGCGGCGGGCGGCCATCATGCCCCCCGGCATAATCCCGATAGTGTAGCCGCAGCCCGTCGGGGGACCACCAATATCCGTCGCTATAGTCGACCAAGCTTGATCCTTCAGGTGTCGCACCCCCATATCGCCTTATGATCCATATCCCGCAAGCCGCCAAATTCAGCCCCGTCCGCGAAATCGACCTGCTGATGCCCGATATAGCCGATCCGGTGACCGCTGCGGATTTTCCGCAGACAATCCTGCGCTTTCGCAATGATCGGGCGGCGGCAAGCGTCGGCCTGGACGGGTTGAGCGATGACCAATGGATCTCCCATTTCGGGCGGTTTGCGCCACTGGAGGGGTCGCTGCCCCGCCCGCTGGCGCTGAAATATCATGGTCACCAGTTCCGGCACTATAATCCCGACATTGGCGACGGGCGCGGATTCCTGTTCGCGCAATTGCGCGATGGCGCGGGGCGCTTGATGGATCTGGGCACCAAGGGGTCCGGCCAGACGCCCTACAGCCGCTTTGGCGATGGGCGGCTGACGCTGAAAGGCGGGGTGCGCGAGATTTTGGCGACCGAGATGCTGGAGGCGCTGGGCGTGCCCACATCGCGCACCTTCTCGATCATCGAAACCGGCGAAGCGCTGGAGCGCAATGACGAGCCATCACCCACGCGCGGCGCGGCGATGGTGCGCCTGTCCCATTCGCACATCCGCATCGGCAGCTTTCAGCGGGCAGCCTTTCATGAAGACAAGGCGCTGCTGGAGCGGCTGACCGACTATGCGCTGACGCAGCTCTACGACGAACAGCCGGGCGACAATCCGCCCGCTCAACTGCTGGGCCGGGTGGTCGAGCGAACCGCGGACCTGGCGGCTAGCTATATGGTAGCCGGTTTCGTGCATGGGGTGTTGAACAGCGACAATATCAACGTGACGGGCGAGAGTTTCGATTATGGGCCGTGGCGTTTTACGCCCTTGTGGGACGCGGGCTTTACCGCCGCCTATTTCGACCATCAGGGCCTCTATGCCTTCGGGCGACAGGCCGAGGCGATCCATTGGGACGTGGCGCAATTGGCCGTGTCGCTGCGTGCGCTGGTCGAGGCGGAGCCGCTGATCGCAGAGCTGGAGCGGTTTCCGGCTTTATACGGCGAGGCGATGGCGCGCCGCTTTTGCTGGCGGCTGGGGGTTGTGCCGGGGGACGGCGTCAATGCGATGATCGAAGCGGCAGTGCGCGGCATGGTGACGAGCGGCACCGGGATCGACCGCTTCTTCCATGACTGGCGCGGCGGGGTTCAGCGCGAAGGCGCGGACTATAGAGACGCCGCGTGGGGCGCATTTCGCGAGGCGCTGGTGGGATGCGCGCCTTTGCCGGGCGCGCGGGATCATGACTATTGGGCCGAAGAAGCGCCCTGCTCCATGCATATTGATGAGGTCGAGGCGATCTGGGCCGCAATTGCGGAAAGAGACGATTGGGGGCCGTTGTACGCCAAGGTCGCGGCGATCCGGCGGATGGGCGAAGCCTATGGCTCGCTCCGGTCATCGGCGGAATCGCCGGGACTGGAGCGCCGACCATGATTGATAGCTGTTTCCTTAACCAATTTCTGCCATGGTTCACACCAAATGGTCGCACCGCTTACATCCCATGAACCCGCCACCGGCGTCCTGCTCTGGCAGGGCGAGGCGGGCGATGTCGAGGCAGAGGTTGCGCGGGCGCGAGGAGCCTGGCCGCGCTGGGCGGCGCAACCGATCGCTTACCGGATCGAGACGCTGCGGCGCTTCGTCAATGTCGTGCGGCGGAACGAGGATGCGCTTGCCGACCTGATTGCGCGTGAAACCGGCAAGCCGCTATGGGACGCGCGCACCGAAGTCGCCGGCGTGATGGGCAAGGTGGATATTTCGGTCGCGGCCTATTCCGAACGCACCGGGCAAAAGCGGCTGGAGGCGGCGCTGGGTGCGCGGCAATCGGTGCGGCACAAGCCCCATGGCGTCATGGCCGTCCTTGGCCCCTATAATTTCCCTGCCCATCTGCCCAACGGCCATATCGTCCCGGCCCTGCTGGCGGGCAATGCTGTCGTGTTCAAACCGTCGGAAAAAACGCCTGCGGTGGGCGAGATGCTGGTGAAGCTCTACCATGAGGCGGGCGTGCCGGTGGATGCCATGCGGCTGCTGCTGGGCGGGCCGGACGCGGGCAAGGCGCTGGCGGCGCATCCTGATGTGGGCGGCATATTATTCACCGGGTCCGCGCAGACCGGGATTGCGATCAACCGGCAATTTGCCGCGCAGCCATCCAAGATTCTGGCGCTCGAAATGGGCGGCAACAACCCTATCGTCGTGTGGGATACGCCGGAAATCAATGCTGCCGCCGTCTTGGTGGTGCAGTCGGCCTTTCTGTCGGGCGGGCAGCGATGCACGGCGGCCAGCCGTCTGATCGTGAAGGAAAGCATAGCCGACGCCGTCATCGCCGAGGTCAAGAAGCTGGCCGACCGGCTGATCGTCGATCATCCCCATGCCGATCCCACCCCCTATATGGGTCCGGTGATCGACAATGCGACCGCCGACGGGCTGACCGAGAGTTTCCTGTGGCTGATGAGCAATGGCGGCAAGCCGATCAAGCATATGGTGCGGCCCAAAAAGGGTCTGCCCTTTGTCAGTCCCGCGATCATCGACGTGACCGCCATGACGGAACGGCCCGATGTCGAACTGTTCGGGCCGTTGCTCCAGGTAATCCGCGTCGCGGAATTTGGCGATGCCATCGCGGAGGCCAACAATACGCGCTACGGCCTGTCCGCCTCGCTGATCGGCGGGACGCCCGACCAATATAACCAGTTCTGGGCCAATGTCCGCGCGGGCGTCATCAACTGGAACCGCCCGACCAACGGGGCATCCTCCTCCGCCCCGTTCGGGGGCGTGGGCATTTCGGGCAATCACCGGCCAAGCGCCTATTATGCCGCCGATTATTGCGCCTATCCGGTCGTGTCGGCCGAAATAGAGCAGCCGCGCGCCTCGATCGGCGTCGGGCTGAAGGACATTGATGTCAGCGCCATGGGCGATTGACCCCGCCCCGACAAGATTTCCTAGTCCCCCGCATACCCATTCTGAATTGAACTTCGCCCGCGCCTTGTCCACATGGCGACCATGGCTGACCAACCATCCGATCCTGCCACCCCCGCCACCGTCCATCTGGTAGGCGCGGGACCGGGCGACCCGGAACTGCTGACGATCAAGGCGGTGCGGCTGATCCGCGACGCGCGACTGATCGTGCATGACGGGCTGGTGTCGGACGAGATTCTGGCGCTGGCGTCGCCTGACGCGGAACTGATCAGCGTCGCCAAGCAGCGCAGCCGCCATTCGATGCCGCAGGACGCGATTAACGCGCTGCTGGTGCGTTCTGCGCTGGCGGGCGAAAGCGTCGTCCGGTTGAAAGGCGGCGATCCGTTCATCTTCGGACGCGGTGGCGAGGAATTGGAAGCATGCCGCGCGGCGGGTGTGCCGGTGGAAATCGTACCGGGCGTCAGCGCCGCGATCGGCAGCGCGGCGCAGGCGCAACTGCCGCTGACCCATCGCGATGCATCCAGCGCAGTGAGTTTCGTGGCGGGCCAGTGCAAGGGACTGAGCGATCAGGACTGGTCCGGGCTGGCGGGCAAGGGCCGCACGCTCGTCATCTATATGGGCGTGGCGACAGCGGCGCAGATCGCCGAGAAGCTGATCGCCGATGGCGTGTCACCGGCTTTGCCGGTCGCAGTGCTGGAAAATGGCACGCGCGCAGACATGCGTACGCTGCGCACCTTGCTCGCCGACCTTGGCGACATGGTGGAACGTGAAGCGGTGGTCAGCCCGGCGCTGATCGTCGTGGGTGAAGTGGCGCGCTATGCGCTGGCACGCGATGTGCTGGCGGGGTGGGCGCAAAGACAGGAATATGGGGCGGAGACGCGTTCGTGAAGATTTTGACGGGTAATGATCTGGCGTCGGGCGATGTCATCTGGTGGGCTGGCGACGGCTGGTCACGGCAGGTGAGCGATGCGACCGATGTCGGGACGCATGGCGATGAACTGGCGCGCGCGGAAGAGGCCGCGCTGCGCGTCGTGGGCGCCTATGTGATCGATGCGACGCGTGACGAGGATGGCGTCCGCCCGGCGCATATCAAGGACCGCATCCGCGCGTTCGGGCCGACCGTGCGCCCCGACCTTGTCGAACAACCAACCGAAGCCGACATCGGCAAGTGGGTGATCTGAACCATGTATCGTTATGACAGCTATGACCAGGCCATCGTCGACGCCCGCGTCGAGGAATTTCGCGACCAGACGCAGCGCCGCCTGACCGGCGCGCTGACCGAGGATCAGTTCAAGCCGCTTCGGTTGATGAACGGCCTCTATCTTCAGCTGCACGCCTATATGCTGCGCGTCGCCATCCCCTATGGCACGCTGTCGGGCAAGCAGATGCGCAAGCTGGGCGAGATTGCTGGCAAATATGACAAGGGCTACGGCCACTTCACCACGCGCCAGAATCTGCAATATAACTGGATCAAGCTGGCCGATGCGCCTGACATCCTTGCCGAACTGGCGATGGTGGAGATGCACGCCATCCAGACCAGCGGCAATTGCATCCGCAATATCAGTTCCGATCAGTATGCGGGCGTTTCCGCCGATGAAGTCGCGGACCCCCGCCCCTGGGCCGAACTGCTGCGCCAATGGTCCAGCTTCCACCCGGAATTCACCTATCTGCCGCGCAAGTTCAAGATTGCGGTGATCGCATCGGACGATGATCGCGCGGCGATGCGGCTGCATGACATCGGGCTGAAACTGGTCGAGCGCGATGGCGTGGTCGGCGCAGAAGTCTATGCCGGCGGCGGCATGGGGCGCACGCCAATGGTTGCCCCGCTTATCAGGGACTTCGTGGCCGAAGATGAGATTATTTCTTATCTGGAAGCCTGCCTGCGCGTCTATAATCGCTATGGCCGCCGCGACAACAAGTACAAGGCGCGGATCAAGATCCTGGTCCACGAAATCGGCGTCGAGGAGTATAAGCGGCAGGTCGAGGAAGAATTTGCGCATATGCGCGCGTTGGGCCTCAATCCGCCGGTCGAGGAACTGGCGCGCATCCGCGACTTCTTTGCCGCGCCCGCTTATGAAAGCGGCCTGTCCGAAGAGATCGACCGGAGCGACCGGGCGTTCGCGTTGTGGGTGGACCGGCAGGTCGCGGCCCACAAGGCGCCCGGCTATGCCATCGTCAACATCAGCCTGAAGCCGATTGACGGCATCCCCGGCGATGCGTCGGCGGAGCAGATGGCGCTGGTCGCCGATCTGGCCGAGACATATTCCTTCGATGAACTGCGCGTCACCCATGCGCAGAATCTGGTGCTGCCGCATGTGAGGAAGGCGGACCTGCGTGCCGTCTGGCAGAAGCTGGTCGCGGCGGGCCTGGCAGAGGCCAATCTGGACCTGATCACCGACATCATCGCCTGCCCTGGCCTGGACTATTGCGCGCTGGCCAATGCACGGTCGATTCCCCTGGCGCAGAAGATCGCGTCCCGCTTCGCCGCGGCGGAGCGGCAGGCGGAGATTGGCGAATTGAAGCTCAAAATTTCCGGCTGCATCAATGCCTGCGGCCATCATCATGCCGGGCATATCGGCATTTTGGGCGTGGACCGCAGGGGCGTGGAAAATTTCCAGTTGCTGCTGGGCGGATCGGGCGCGGAGGATGCCTCGCTGGGCCAGATCACTGGGCCGGGCTTTTCCGAGGACGGCGTGGTCGATGCGATCGAGAAGGTCACCGACATCTATCTGGCCGAGCGGGAAAGCGGCGAACGCTTCCTCGACACCTATCGCCGCATCGGCATGAAGCCCTTCAAGGAGGCGATCTATGGTTGATGCCTCTCTTCCTCCCGTTCGGGCTGAGCTTGTCGAAGCCTTGTCCTTCTTGACGAAAAGTACAGCCCTTCGACAGGCTCAGGGCGAACGGAGTGTGTGGCATGGTTGAATTTCTCTCCTTCCGCGAAGGCGAATCCACGCAGGAACCCGCCGTGACGGTCGAATCCTTCACCGGCCAGTCCAACGCCACCGCCGTCCGCATCGAACCGGGCGAGGATGCGCGCGAATTGCTGCCGCATCTGGACCGCCTCTCGCTGGTAGAGGTCAATTTCCCCGGCTTTGGCGACGGGCGCGGCTATTCGGCGGCGCGTATCCTGCGCGAAGCGGGCTATACCGGCGAATTGCGCGCGGTAGGCGATGTGCTGGTCGACCAGATCGTCGCCATGCGCCGCTGCGGCTTTGACAGCTTTCATCCCGCCAAGGCGCTGGACGATGCCGCCGTCGATCGCGCCCTCAACCGCTATGACGACGTCTATCAAAAGGCGATCGATGGCCGCACGTCCATTTGGGCAAAGCGGCACCCGGAGACACACAATGGCTGAAGCCGCCCGCACGCTCGACATCATCGACGCCCGCCCCGCCTTTACGCAGGCCGATGCGGACGCGCTCAATGCACGGTTTGAGGGTGTAGGTACGCTGGACATGCTCAAATCCGTCTTTGCCGAAGGACTGGCGGGCAATGTCGCGGTCGTTTCCTCCTTTGGCACCGAAAGCGCGGTGCTGCTGCATCTGGTGGCGGAGGCGGACAAGAGCGTGCCGGTCATTTTCGTCGATACGCTCAAGATGTTTGCCGAAACTTTGGCCTATCGCGATACGCTGATCGACGCTTTCGGTTTTACCGACAGCCGCACGGTGACGCCGATTGCCGACGTGATCGCGAAGAAGGACGAGACCGGCCTGCGCTGGTCCTATGATCCCGATGGCTGCTGCGACATCCGCAAGGTGGAGCCGTTGAAGCGCGCCAAGGATGGGCTGGACGCCTGGATTTCCGGGCGCAAGGCGTTCCAGTCGGTGACCCGCCAGAATCTCCCCCGTTTCGAGGTCGAGGACGGGCGGCTCAAGATCAATCCGCTGGGCGACTGGACCAAGGATGATCTGGAGGCCTATTTCGCCGAACATGCCCTGCCCCGCCACCCTCTGGAGGCCCAAGGCTATCTGTCGATCGGCTGTGAGCCCTGCACGTCGAAGGTGCTGCCGGGTGAAGATCCGCGCGCGGGGCGCTGGCGTGGCTGGGACAAGGTGGAATGCGGCATCCACTCCCCCGTCACGCCGATCCCGGTCGTGGACCCGGAAGACCCCGCCAATATGCCGGTATTCTGACGGCGCTGCGTAATCTTCCATTGTGGCTGCGTAACTTTATTACAAGCCTCTGGACGGATCGCATCTGCGGCTTAAGAGTCTCCCCTATTCAAAGATAAGGGAGCCTCTGCCATGGACCGTCGTGATTTTCTGCTCTCCTCCGGCGCCGTCGCCATTGCCGTCGCTGCCCCCCGCGCCCTTGCGCAAGGCAGCGACGATGCGCGGCTATCGGCGGCCTTCACCGCCATTTTCGATCGGCAACTGGACCTGTCCCCCACCTTCGTGACCAGTCTGGGGCTGGACAAGGGTGCGCGGGCCGGGGCGAAGAGCCAGTTGGACGATAATAGCAAGTCGGCGATGATGAAGCGGCTGGCGATGACGCAGGCGGCGATCAAGGAACTGGAGGGGTTCAAGACAGCCAATCTGTCCGCCCCGCAGCAGCTTAACCTGGACGTGATCCTCTATTCGCTGGGGCAGCAGACGGTTGCTCCCGCGACCTTCGGCCTCAATAGCGCGGTGCGCCCCTATCGCATCTTTCAGCAGGGCGGCAGCTATTTTTCGACGCCCGATTTCCTGAACACGGCCCACACCATCAACGCTGCCGCCGATTGCGACGCCTATCTGGCGCGGCTGGAGGCCTTTGCCCGCAACCTGCGCACCGACAGCGCGATGCAAAGGGACGAGGCGGCACGCGGCTATCTGGCGCCGGGCTGGTCGCTCGACCTGACGCTGGTGCAGATGAAGAAACTGCGCGACCAGCCTGCCGCGAGCAGCAGCCTGGTCCAGTCGCTGGTCAAGCGCGCGGCGGCGAAGGGCATCAGCGGCGACTGGCAGGGCCCGGCGGCGGCGATCGTGGAAAAGAGCATCTACCCCGCGCTCGACGCACAGATTGCGATGATCGAGGGGCTGCGGCCCAGGACGGCGGCCGGCGACGGGATATGGCGCACCCCGCGCGGCGAGGAGATTTATGCCGCCGCCTTGAAGAGCGCGACCACGACCGACCTGTCGGCGGCGGAGATTCACGCGATGGGCATCGAACAGGTGGCCGACATCAGCGCGCAGCTCGACACGATCCTGCAAGGTGCGGGCTATAGTAAGGGAAGCGTCGGCGAACGGCTGGCCGCGCTCAATGCCGACCCGTCGCAGCTCTATCCCGATACCGCGCAGGGGCGCAGCGACCTGATCGCCGCACTCAATGCCGAAGCCAAGCTGATGCAGGCGAAATTGCCCCAGGCCTTTGCCACGATCCCCGACACGCCGCTGGAAATCCGCGCAGTGCCGGTCGAAATTCAGGATGGCGCATCGAACGGCTATTATAACCGCGCGGCGCTGGACGGGTCACGCCCGGCCATCTTCTTCATCAATCTGAAGGCGATTGGCGACTGGCCCAAATATACCCTGCCCGCGCTCAACTATCATGAAGGGGTGCCGGGGCATCACCTGCAGATTTCGACCGCGCAGACGGCAGGCGACATTCCCATGCTGCGCAAGACCGCCTTCATGAGCGCCTATAGCGAAGGCTGGGCGCTCTATGCCGAGCAATTGTCGGACGAGTTGAAAGGCTACGCCACCCCGCTCGACCGGGCAGGCTATCTGCAATCCTTCCTGTTCCGCGCAGCGCGGCTGGTGGTCGACACCGGCATTCATTCGAAGCAATGGAGCCGTGAAAAGGCCACCGCCTATATGGTTGAAAAGACAGGCTTCACCCAGGCGCGTTGCCAGCGAGAGGTCGAACGTTACTGCACCCAGCCGGGCCAGGCGACCAGCTACAAGGTTGGTCATGGCGTATGGACCAAAGCGCGCGCCGCGGCGCAGGCGGCCATGGGCGACCGCTTCGATATCAAGCAGTTCCACGCCATCCTTGAGGAAGGTGCGATGCCGCTGTCGATGCTGGAAGCGCGCGTCGCGGCGCGGGCGAAGATGGGATAACTTCTAAATCCTCCCCTGCAAGGGGAGGTGGCTGACCAAAGGTCAGACGGAGGGGTGTCACCCCAACGATAGGGCGACACCCCTCCACCATTTGCTACGCAAACGGTCCCCCTCCCCGTGCCGGGGAGGAATTACTCGTAGTCCAGATCCTGATAGCTATCGTCCGCGATGTCGGAAAAGCGCGTGATGCGCGCGTCGAACTTCATGCGGATGCGGCCGGTCGAACCGTGGCGCTGCTTGGCGACGATGACTTCGGCCAGGCCGTAGATGCGGTCCATATTCTCGCGCCAGACGGCATAGGCCGCTTCATCCTCGACCTTCGGTTCCTTGGCCGCTTCATAATAATCTTCGCGGAACACGAACCAGACCATGTCCGCATCCTGTTCGATCGACCCGGATTCGCGCAGGTCGGACAGTTGCGGTCGCTTGTCCTCGCGCTGTTCGACCGCGCGGCTGAGCTGCGACAGGGCCAGCACCGGCACATGAAGTTCCTTCGCCAAGGTCTTGAGACCACGGGAAATTTCGGAAATTTCGTTGACGCGATTCTCGTTGCCGCGCCCCGTGCCCTGCAACAGCTGAAGATAATCGACGACGATGAAGCCGACATCGTGGCGGCGCTTCAACCGGCGGGCGCGGGTGCGCAGGGCCGCGATGGTCAGGCCCGGCGTATCGTCGATGAACAAAGGCAGTTCCTGCAACTCGCGCGCGGCGCGGGACAGGTTCTGGAAATCGGCGCGGCTGATCTTGCCCATGCGCAGCGCTTCGCCGCTGATCCCCGATTGCTCCGCCAACACGCGGGTCGCCAGCTGATCGGCGGACATTTCCAGCGAGAAGAAGGCAGTCTTGGCCCCCATATTCTTTTCAGGCGGGATGCCGTCCGCATTGTCGCGCAGCCAGCGGGACGCGGCATTATAGGCGATGTTGGTGGCGAGCGAGGTCTTGCCCATGCCGGGGCGTCCGGCCAGAATCATCAAGTCCGAATTGTGCAGACCGCCGATTTTCGCGTTCAGGCTGTTGATGCCGGTCGTGATGCCCGACACATGGCCGCCACTGTTGAGCGCGCGTTCGGCAACCTGCACGGCGGCGGTAGAGGCGGCCAGAAAGCTCTTGACCGATCCGCCCTCGCCTTCCCCTTCGGATACTTTATAGAGCGCGACTTCGGCCGCCTCTATCTGTTCGCGGGGATTGACATCCTCGCTCGTATCCATTGCATTTTCAACCAGTTCCCGGCCAACGCTGACAAGCTGTCGCAGCAGGGCCAGGTCGTAGATCTGCGATGCGAAATCGCGCGCACCGATCAGCGCAGCGCCATTGCCGGTCAGCTGCGCCAGATAGCCCGCCCCGCCCAGTTCCCTGAGCGCCGGGTCTTGATCCAGCATGGGTTTCAGCGTCACTGGATTGGCGACCATGTCGCGGTCCAGCAGCTTCATGATCGCGTCATAGATGCGGCCATGCATCGGCTCGAAAAAATGCTCTGCCTTGATCTTGAGCTGAACATCCTCCGCCAGCCGGTTGTCGATCATCAGCGCGCCGAGCAGGGCTGCTTCCGCCTCCACATTGCGGGGGAGTTCAGGCGCGCCGGTTTCGGCGGCGTTGTTCATTTTCACGAGTTCGACCATGCCCCTCTATTCCTCCCCCCGCCGCCCCCGTGCAAGGCCCAAGGTTGAAACGACGATGGCTAGCTGTGGATAAGTGCCCGCCCCTGCGATGCCCACCGCGCATTTGCGCATGATCGCCAAGTCCTGCTTGCATTTCGCGGGCCGTCGCCGCACTGAGGCTGATCGCAATATGGCCGACCCGCGCATCATAGACATCAAGCTCGACGAGCGGACGATCCTGTGGCGCAATGCCGACGTCGAACAGGAACGGCGCATCGCGATCTTCGACCTGCTGGAGGATAATATGTTCGCGCCCCAGCGCGTGCATCCCGACGGCTATGCCGGGCCTTACAAGGTCGTGCTACGGGTCGAGGAAGGCCGGTTGGTGATAGAGATCAACCGCGACGATGACAGCCCGCTCGAAGCCGTCATCCTGGGGCTGGGCCGGTTCCGGCGACCGATTCGCGAATATTTCGCCATATGCGACAGCTATTATCAGGCGATCAGCAATGCCTCGCCCGCGCAGATCGAAACGGTCGACATGGCCCGGCGCGGCATTCACAATGACGCGGCGGAAATGCTGCGTGAGCGGCTGGAGGGCAAGATCGAGGTCGATTTCGATACGGCGCGTCGCTTATTCACGCTGATCTGCGTGCTGCATATCAAGGGGTAGGGACAATCGGGCGACTGACTCTGGGGGGATTGCTGGTCCGTGTCGCGCTGGCGCTCACGCTGGTTGCCGTGCTGGCGCTGGCGCTGTTCTTCTATGCGCGCAACTGGGCGCCGAGCCGGGACGATTATCCCGTGCAGGGGCTGACCGTCAGTTCCGACAATGGCCCGATCGACTGGGGGACGCTGGCGGCGCAGGGGGCGGATTTCGCCTATATCCGTGCGGCCAAGGGCGCAGACTGGCGCGACCCGGACTTTGCCGTCAACTGGCGCGGCGCGCGCACCGCCGGGATGCGTTATGGCGCGATGCTGGAATTCAGCCTGTGTCGGCTGGCCAGCGATCAGGCGACCCGCTTCATGACCACGGTGCCGCGCGACAATGCCGCCCTGCCCCCGGTTATCCGCCTGGCGTTCGACCCCACCTGCACCGCGCGACCGGGGCGCGACCTGTTGCTGTCGGAACTCAATACGCTGGTCAATCTGGTCGAAAGCCATGCGGGCAAGACGGTCTTGCTCAACGTGACCGAGGATTTCGACAAAAGCTATGACATCGGCTCTGGCATCAACCGCACGCTGTGGCTGGACGGCAATTTCTTCCCGCCCGATTACGCCACCAGGCGCTGGGTGATGTGGACAGCCAGCGACATGCGGCATATCGACGGGATCGACGGTCCGGTCAGATGGGATGTGGTGGCGCCATGACGCGCGAGGCGGAAATTGCGGAACTGGTGGCGGCTGCGCGCGCGGCGATGGCCAACGCCCATGCACCCTATAGCCGCTTTGCCGTGGGCGCTGCGGTGCGGCTGACCGATGGCAGCATCGTCACCGGCTGCAATTTCGAAAATGCAAGCTATGGCCTGTCGCTCTGCGCCGAAACGGTCGCGCTGGCGACGGTCAATGCGCAGGGCCGGTTCGCCGATGTCGCCGCCATCGCCGTGGTCGGCGGCGCCATGGATGGCGCTGGTCAGGCGATCGTCACCCCATGCGGCCGCTGCCGCCAGGTCATGAACGAAGCCGAACAGATGGCCGGACGCCCGCTGGCCATCTATTGCGCGACGCCCGATGGCGGACAGATAGTCGAACATAGCGTCGCGGCATTGCTGCCCCATGCCTTTGGTCCGGCGGACCTGGGCATCACTCCTGTCAGGAAGAACTGAACTGCCCATGTCGATATTGTCGGATAAATGGATTCGCGAGCAGGCACTGAGCAACGCCATGATCGAGCCGTTCGTGGAGAGCCAGCGGCGCGACAATTGCATCAGCTATGGCCTGTCCTCCTATGGCTATGACGCGCGGGTGGCGGACGAGTTCAAGATTTTCACCAATATCGACAGCACCATCGTCGATCCGAAGAATTTCGACACCAACAGCTTTGTCGATCGCAAGACCGACTGCTGCATCATCCCGCCCAACAGCTTCGCGCTGGCCCGCACGGTCGAATATTTCCGCGTACCGCGCGACGTGCTGGTGATTTGCCTGGGCAAATCGACCTATGCCCGCTGCGGCATCATCGTCAACGTCACCCCGCTGGAACCGGGCTGGGAGGGGCATGTGACGCTGGAATTTTCCAACACGACGCCCCTGCCCGCCAAGATCTACGCGAATGAAGGCGCATGCCAGTTCCTGTTCCTGAAGGGCAATGAACCGTGCGAGGTCAGCTATGCCGACCGGGCAGGTAAATATATGGGGCAGCAGGGCGTGACGTTGCCGCGCCTGTGACGACGTGCCAGACTATGGCTCATGAAATGGTTGCGGACATGGCTGGCACGCGGAACGCCGACTGAAGCATTGCCCCCGCCGAGCATAGGCGACCGCCGCGTTTACGCGATTGGCGATGTGCATGGCCGCGCCAGCCTGCTCGACGCGCTGCTGATATTGATCGCGCAGGATGACGCCCAACGGGGCGCGATGCCCCCGCACATCATCCTGCTGGGCGATCTGGTCGATCGTGGCCCATCATCCCGGCAGGTGATCGACCGGGTGATGGCCATGGTCGCATCAGGCGGCGACGTGCGCTGCCTGAAAGGCAATCATGAGGAGATTTTCGTCCTGGCGGCGCGAGGCGAAGTCCGCGCGGTGCCTGTTTTCCGCCGGATGGAGGGTGCTGCGACTCTGGCCAGTTACGGGCTTGACCCATTATTGTTTGGCGTCATGACCGATGAAGAGGTCGTGGCATGGATGCTGAACAATGTTCCGCGTGAGCATGTCGATTTTCTCGACGCCCTGCCCGATCAGGTCGAAATGGACGATTATCTGTTCGTTCATGCCGGTATCCGGCCGGGCGTGGCGATCGACGCGCAGAACGGGGCCGATCTGCGCTGGATAAGACGCGAATTTCTGGATCATGAAGGCGCGCATCCCAAGATGGTCGTGCATGGCCATAGTATCACTGACGATGTCGATCTTCACCCCAACCGGATCGGCATCGACACGGGCGCCTATTATTCGGGGCGGCTGACGGCGATCGGCCTGCAAGGTACGGAGCGCTGGTTTCTTCAGACCAACGACTGACTGGCTTCACTCGTTATTTTTTGCGTCGCAGCATGCCGATGATACTGCGTTGGCGGCCATAAGCTGTTGAAAGTCGGGCGCCGATTCGCGGCCAGGAAAATCCATAGCGGATTGCTACCTTTGCTTCGTTTCTAAAGGACAGAGCGGCCCAGATGCTGCCATCCAGGGGAACAGATCATGCGTGCTATTCATGCGTTAACCGGGCTTTGCCTGGCCTCATGCCTCGTGCCTTCATCTCAAGCCTTCGCAGCTGCAAAACAGGACTTGGCGCTCACTCAGCGTCACAAGTTCGACATTCATGTCCAGCCGCTCAGCAGCGCGCTGCGCCAGCTTTCCATGCAATCGGGCGTGCGTATCCTGTTCCCCTATGACGAGGTTGCCGCGATCCGCAGTCGCCGTATCCAGGGCTGGCTGTCGACGCAGGAGGCGCTGGGGCGTCTGCTGGCGGGCACTGACCTGAAAATGGAACAGGCGGGCGCGGGCGTGATCGCGCTGGCCGCCCCGGCCAATCGCAGCGCGGCCCGTCGCAGTCCGCTTTCGCTCCAGTTCGCGCAGGCTGGGACAGCGGGCAGCGTCGCCCCGGCCGCGCTCGCCCCCGCCCCCGAACCGATCGAGGATTCAACGCCGATCATCGTCACCGGCACGCGCGCGACCAACCGCACTGTCGCCGACAGCCTGGCGCCGATCGACGTTCTGGGCACCAAGGATCTGGAAGCGAGCGGCAAGCAGTCGGTTCGCGATCTGCTGGGCACGCTGGTTCCGTCCATCAACGTGTCGAACAATGGTGCGGGCGCCAGTTGGGCGGTGCGTACCCTGTCGCTGCGCGGCCTTGGCGGGGACCAGTTGCTGGTACTGGTAAACGGCAAGCGGCGGCATAATTCGGCGACGTTGTTCATCAACGGGTCAGTGCAGAATGGCCAGTCGCCGCCGGACCTGGACCTGATCCCCGGCAATGCGATCCAGCGGATCGAGGTGCTGCGCGATGGCGCATCGGCGCAATATGGTTCTGACGCCATTGCCGGCGTGGTCAACATCATCCTGAAAAACGATACGGCCGGGGGTGCGGCGCTGACGCTGGGCACCACGATGGACAATGGCGGCGAACAGGGGCGTTGGCAGTTGGACAATGGCTTCGCGATCGGTCCAGACGGCGGCTATATTCACCTTGCGGCCGATGGCGTTCTACAGGCCGGGACAATTGTTAAAGGGTCGCCGATCGCCGGTGACTATTATCCGACCGGCGATCCGCGGAACAACAATCCCGATCTGGATCGCTACCGCGGCAAGGCCGGCCAGCCCGAAGTCATCGGCGGCAATGTCAGCTATGACGCCATGCTGCCGATCGGTGGCAGCGTGGAAGCCTATAGCTTTGGCACATATTCCAAGCGCCACGCCGCTGGCTGGCTGACCTATCGCACGCCCGCCGCGCTCAACAATATCATCGAAATCTATCCCGAAGGCTATATCCCGCGCATCCATGTCTATGACGAGGATTTCCAATATGCGCTGGGCGTGCGCGGGGAAATCGGCGGCGGCGTGCATTTCGACCTGAGTTCCACCTATTCGCAGAATGAGGTGAAATATAAGCAGACGACGTCGCTCAACCCGTCCATGGGCACGGCGAGTCCGACGAACTTCTATCTGGGCAAAATCCGGTTCGACGAATGGACCAACAATCTGGATTTCAGCAAGGAATTGGAGGTCGGACTGGCCGGGCCGCTATCTGTCGCGGTCGGGGCGGAATATAAGAAAAACAAGTTCATGATCGGCGCTGGCGATCCGGAATCCTATATCGACGGCAAATATGTGTCGCCGCCGGGTGCCTGGCTCGCAGGTCGGCAACGTACCGGCGTCGGCGCACAGGGCGTCACGGGTTTCGTTCCCGAAGGCACGGGAAGCTGGAGCCGCAGCAACTGGAGCGCCTATCTCAACCTGGAAGGCACGATCGTCGAAGGGCTGGAGTTTGGCCTCGCCGGGCGGCACGAGGATTATACCGACTTTGGCACCACCGACACCGGCAAGGCGTCACTGCGCATCGAGCCGATGCGCGGCTTCGCCATCCGTGGCACGGCCAGCACCGGCTTTCGCGCACCCACCCTGCAACAGCAGCATTACGCGTCATCCTCCACCATCGGCGTGATCCAGAACGGCGTCAGCGTCCTGTTGCCGGTTCAGGCATTGCCGGTCGAGGGTGCGGCGGCCAAGGCTTTGGGCGCGGTGCCGCTCAAGCCTGAAAAGTCGGTCAACTTTTCCGCAGGCGTCGTTCTGACGCCCGCGCCGAACCTGAACATCACGGTCGATGCCTATCAGATCAAGATCAAGGACCGCATCCTGTTGAGCGAAACGCTGAGCGGCCCGGTAGTCATCAATGCGCTGGAAGCGGCCGGCATTTACGGGATCGCGGGCGGACTGCTCTTCTCCAATGCCGCCGACACGCGGACGCGCGGCCTGGACATTGTCGGCACCTATCGGGCGGGGCTTGGTGACATGGGCCTGGCGACGATCAGCCTGTCGGCCAATTTCAACAAGACCATTTTCACCCATATCGATCCGGTCCCCGGACCGATTGCCGCATCCGGCCTGGCGCTGATCGGCCGAACCAAGCAGGGCGACCTGACCGAAGGCACGCCGCGCAACAAGTTCATCGCCAACATCCTTTGGGAAAAGGATGATTTCAACATGAACCTGCGTGCCACGCGCTTTGGCAAGATCACGCAGCGCGCGAATGCCACCGCCTTTCACACGGCCGACTTTACCGCGTGCGCAGTCAATGTCGTGAGCCCTGTCTGCTTCCGCGATTTTGTGGACGAAGAATTGAAGCCTAAGGTCATCGTCGATCTGGAGATCGGGTATAAATTGACCAAGGGGATCAAGCTTTCGGTTGGCGCGAACAATCTGCTGAATACCTATCCCAACAAGTTGAAGCCGGTAAACCAGTTCGTCGGCTTTCTCTACAACAGCTATGCCCCCTATGGCATTAGCGGGGGCTTTTATTATGGCCGCCTGAATCTGGAGTTCTAGGCATGAAGAACGAACCGGGCGTGAGCCGGCGCGAGGCGATTGCGGCGGGCGGGATCGGCTTGCTGGCGGCGGGCAGCGTTGCATCGGTCGCGCAATCGGACGGCGCGCCGGGGGCAGGCAAGGAAACGATGGTGCGTGTCGAGGACGCCACCAATGTCGCACTCTCCTTGTCGCCCGATGGCCGCCGGATCGCCTTCGACCTGCTCGGCATCTTGTGGACGATGCCGGTCGCGGGCGGACCGCTGAAACGGCTGACCGGCGATTTTGACGATCTGGCCCAGCCCGACTGGTCGCCCGATGGCAAGCGCATTGCGTTCCAATCCTATCGCAGCGGCAATTTCCACATCTGGTCGGTCGCGGCCGATGGCAGCGACATGCGCCAGCATACGGACGGGCTACTGGACGATCGTGAACCGCGCTGGTCGCCCGATGGACGGACCATCGCCTTTTCCAGCGATCGGGCGGACGGGCGCTACGCCATCTATCTGCTGGATGTGGCGTCAGGCCGGGTGACGCCGCTGTCCAGCGGAACGAGCAATGACAGCGAACCGTGCTGGTCGCCCGATGGTCAGCGGATCGCCTTTGTGGCGGGCGGTACGAAGCTGGTTATCGCCGATGTCGCGACCGGCGCGGTCAGCGAGGCGGCATCAGTGCCCCCCTCCCCCGATCGCTTCAATCCGTCGGCCATCATGGCCCCGACCTTCACGCCGGACGGCCGTATCGCCTATACGCGCGTCCAGCCCGGTTCCGTAACGCTGGTCGTGGACGGCAAGGATGTGGTTGCGGGCGAAGATCTCTACCCCTTCCGCCCCGCTTTCACGGCGGATGGTGCGATCCTCTATGGCTCCGGCGGCAAGTTGCGGCGCTGGCAGGGCGGTAAGGCGAGCGTCGTGCCCTTCACCACGCAAGTTCCGGTGACGACGCCCGATTACAGCAAGAAGGCGCGCGATTTCACCTCCACGACGCCAAAACCCGTGGTCGGCATTGCCGCACCGATGCTATCGCCTGATGGCAAGCAGATCGTCTTTGCCGCGCTCAATGATCTTTATCTGATGCCGGTCGGCGGGACACCCCGCATCATCGTTGGCGACTCCTTCCACAAATGCGATCCGGCCTGGTCGCCAGACGGCCGGACCATCGCCTATAGTTGCGACCGGGGCGGCACGCTGGACTTGTGGCTGCATGACGTCAGCACCGGCAAGGATCGGCAACTGACCAACATCCCGGACAAGGCCGTCGCCTGGGGCAGCTGGTCGCAGGACGGAAAGCTGATCGCCTTTCTGGATCAGGAAGGCGCGCTCCATACCGTCGAGGTGGCAACCGGCACGGTGCGCAAGCGCTTCGATGCGATCTGGGAACCGGGGCGGCCCAGTTTCGGTCCCGATGGCCAGACCATCGCCTATGCCGCCTTCAAGCCGGTGACGGGCCGCTATCGCGAAGGGGCGAGCCAGATATTATCGATCGATCTGGCGACCGGCAAAGGCACCTATCGCCCGGTGTTCGACGGCAAGTCGCTCGGCACGCGCGGCCATGACGGGCCGGTCTGGTCGCCCGATGGCAAGGCAATGGCCTTCGTCTTCGCCAGCACGCTTTGGGTCGCGCCCGTCGCACCGGACGGCAGCTTCACCGGCGCGCCGCGCCAGGTCAGCACCGAACTCGCCGATGCGCCAAGCTGGAGCGGGGATTCCCGGTCACTCCTGTATCTGAGCGGCGGAAAATTGCGGCTTGTGCCGGTCTCTGGCGGCAAGCCGCAGACCGTGCCTTGCCGCCTAACATGGGCCAATGCCAAGCCTTCGGGTCGCACCGTCATCAGGGCTGGCAAGGTCTGGGACGCGCTGTCCCCGGCCTACAAGAGCGGCGTCGACGTGGTGATCGACGGCAACGTCATCACCGCGGTCACGCCACATGATGGCGGCGCGCCGTCCGACGCCAATGCCCGCTTCATCGACGCGCCGGACCTTACGCTGATGCCGGGCCTTATCGACATGCACACCCACCGGCAGATGGCGGGCTATGGCTATGGCGACCGGATGGGGCGTCTCTGGCTCGCCATGGGTATCACCGCGACGCGATCACCGGGCTGTCCGGCCTATCACATGGTCGAGGATCGCGAGGCGATCCAGAGCGGCAAGCGCATCGCCGCGCGCCATTACGCCACGGGCGAAGCAATCGATGGCGGGCGCATCTTCTACAATTTCATGCGACCAGTGACCGAGCCGGGGCAGATGACGCTGGAACTGGAGCGGGCGCGCCTGCTCGATTATGACATGGTCAAAACCTATGTCCGCCTGCGCCACGACACGCAGAAGGAAGTGGTCGACGCATCGCACCGGATGGGGATGCCCTTGTCATCCCATTATCATTACCCCGCGCTTCACAGCGGCATGGACTGCATGGAGCATATCGGCGCGACCAACCGCTATGGCTATTCACGCACCGTCACGGGGCTGGGCGGTGGCTATCATGACGTCAATGATCTGTTCTCTGCCGCCAGGGCCGGACGGACGCCAACATTGTTCGCCGCGACCGCGCTGCTGGGGCTGGACGACAGCTTCACGCGCGATCCCCGGATCACCACCCTCTATCCCGACTGGGAGTTCGCCAAGCTGACCGGACGGGTCAAGGCGATGTCGGGCGAAGGCGGCGCGGTGATGCTGGCGTCGCTGGAGCGGCAGGTGGCGCAGATCAAGCAGATGCTGGCGGCGGGATGGCACCCCCTGTCCGGCACCGACGCACCGATTGATCTGACCGCGATCAGCCTGCACCTCAACCTGCGGGGCATGGTGAAATATGGCGTGTCTCCGCTCGACGCGCTGATGATGACGACGCGCTGGTCGGGTGAATTTCTGAACGAGCCGATCGGCCGGATCGAACGCGGCATGTTGGCGGACCTGATCCTGGTGGAGGGCGATCCGTTGAGGGATGTCAGCGCCGTCGCCAATGTGCGGCAGGTGGTGGCCAACGGCGTGGTCCATACACCCGATGCTCTGATGGCCCCGTTCGTGGGTGCCAAGCCGCAAGCGGACCTGACGCCGGTGCTACCGATGCTGGCCGACGCACACCAGCATTTCTGGTGGCACGATGCCGAATATGTGGAATCGAGCCGGGCCGCATGTTGTGCGGGCCATGCGGTGGAACATGTCTAGGCTGACGGCGGACTGATACGCCATCAGGAATAGCGACGCGAAGAGCGAACGGGCGGTGGTCCCTAACGCCAGCCCTTCGCCCTCGCGGCCTTCTCCCCCGCCGCGTCAACGGGCGCGCCCTCGATCAGCGCGTCGACCGTGGCCATGACCCGCACGTCCGCTGACGACGCCTGACGATAGCCGTGCGCCTGCCCCGCGCCGGGCAGCGCCTGTTGCACCTGCCAGCCATCGCCCTCACGACAAGCGACGCCCGCGAGTGTCCCGTCGAAGCTGCGGCACCAGCCGCCACCCTTGCGCTGGAAGGTCAGGCCGATGCGGATCGGATCGTCCCCCTGTGCCGAGGCCAGTTGCGCGTCGAGCGCCTGCGCCAGCCCGCCCTGCGCAATCATGACGCCATTCTGCACGCCGATCGGTCCGCCTTCCCCACCGCTCAGGCGACCAAGGCCAAGGCCCAGCACAAGGCTTGCGGCGATCGCGCCGCCCGTTGCCCATCCCCGCCAACGGGGCGCGGGGCGCGTCAGAGGCACGACCCTGGCGCTATCTTCCACCAGAGCGCGCATTGCCTCAGGCAGCGGTTCCTGCGCGATCGGCGCATAATGGCCCGCCAGCCGCTCCCGCAACCGGCGGTGCATCGCCACGCGCTCGGCCAGCGCAGGGTCTTCCGCCATGGCGCGTTCGACGCGGCGGCGGGTCACATCATCCAGTTCGCCATCGACCAGTGCGATCAGCATGGCTTCGTCAATATCGGTCATGCCGCTTCCCCCATCAGTTCAATGAGCGCCCCGCGTCCGCGCACCAGCCGCGATGTCAGCGTCCCCATCGGCACCCCCAGCACGGCGGCGGCCTCCTTGTAGGACAGGCCCTCCACCAGCACGAGCGCAATGGCTTCGCGCTGTTCATCCGGCAGCGCCTGCATCGCCCGATCCACGTCGGACAGGTGCATATGCGTTTCGATGTCATGATCGCCGGCATGACCGACATGCTCGCCCGCTTCTTCCGGCGCGAATGTCCTGGCCGCCCGCTGGCGCGCGCGGGCTTCGTCGATCCACAGGTTGCGCATGATCCGATATATCCAGCTGTCGAGGCGCGTGCCCGGCTGCCATTGGTCGCGCGCCTTGAGCGCCCGCTCCAGCGCAGCCTGACACAGATCGTCGCCATCGGCACGATCGCGCGACAGGCTGGCGGCAAAGCGCCGCAACCTGGGCAGGATCGCCAGCAAATCATGCTCGAACGACATCGGGCCTCCGTACAATGTTCCTGGGATGAAACGAGCCTGCCCGGTCGTTTCATCCCACAGCCGAGGAAAAAACGGAAATATTCGTGCGATGGATCATTATGCACCCGAAAGGACCGGTGACGACGCCATGAAATTGACCCGCCCCTGGATGATCGCCGGGCTGATCCTGATTGCGCCGGGCGCACAGGCACAACTGCTGGGCGGCAGCGGGCCTGTGGGTCAGATGGTGCCCGATGTGCTGAACCGGGTCGACGGGCTGGTCGAGGGCAGCGGACTGGAGCGCCTGTCCCCGGCGCGGCTGGCCGACCGGCTGGTGGCGGCGCGCGCGACACGGGCGGGCGATCTGCTGCAGCGGCATGGCGACAGGGTCGAACTGGACGACCGGCGCGAACCGGCGCGGCGGGGAGTGATATTGCTGACCGGCGCGGATGCCGCCAGTCTCGACGCGCTCAAAGCCGCGGGTTTTGGCGTGGAGAACGAGGCCGTGGACGGGCTGGACTTGACCATTGCACGATTGCAAGTGCCGCAGGGCCGCAGTCTGGCGCGGGCGCTGAAGGATGTGCGCAGGATCGCGCCCAGGGCGCAGGCGAGCGCCGACAATCTCTACTTCCTCGGCGGGTCGGCCAATGGCGCGGCTGCGGGGCTACTGGCTAGAGGCGGTACGGTCGGGCGCGGCGCAGCGGGACTGATCGACGGCGGCGTCGCGCGCCATCCGGCGCTGACCGGGCCGGTCGAACAGCATGGCTTCGCGCGTGGTGCGCCGCGCGCAAGCGCCCATGGCACGGCGGTCGCTTCGCTGATCAGCGGGACAGGCAGCGTGCGCGGCGCAGCGCCGGGTGCGCCCCTGCTGGTCGCGGACGTCTATGGCGATGATCCCGCAGGCGGCGGCGCCTTTGCGATCGTGCGCGCGCTGGGATGGATGGCGGCGCGCGGCGTGCCGGTCGTCACGGTCAGTCTGGTCGGACCGGACAATCCGCTATTGGCAGGGGCGATCCGGCTGGCGCGCGACAAGGGCGTCACAGTGGTCGCAGCGGTGGGTAATGACGGCCCGGCAGCACCGCCCGCCTACCCCGCTTCCTATGCGGATGTGGTCGCCGTCACCGGCATTGACGGACGCGGACGCCTGTTGCCCGAAGCAGGCCGCGCCGCCCATGTCGATTTTGCCGCACCGGGTGCGGACCTGAACGCAGCGCGCAGTGACGGCGGCAAGGGCGCGGTGCGCGGCACCAGCTTTGCCGCGCCGCTGGTCGCGGGGCGGCTGCTGGTGCGGGGCAGCCTGAATGCGCTGCTGGCTGAAGCGGAGGCGCCAAAGGGCAAGGCGCGCGGCTTCGGCAAGGGCATCATCTGCGCCACATGCAGAAATAATGACTGATTTTTAATCGGTTACGATTTTTTCCGCCAGCGCGGGATTAAACGCCTGTCTCCTCCCGTTGTCCCTGCATTGCATCGACAGTCAACAAGGAGACAAGCGATGAAGAGCAAGTTCATGATCGCGGCGGCCTGTATCGCAACGCTGACCGCGGTTCCCGCATCGGCCCAGTTGCTGGGCGGCGGCGGCGGCGGTGGCGGTCTGCTGGGCGGGTCGATCGGCGGCGTAGGCAGCAGCTTGGGCGGCACGCTGGGCGGGTCGGGCAGCGGTGGCATCGGCCTCGACCGCAGCATCGACCTAAACAATGGCCGGGTCGGCGCGAGCGGATCGGGCAATGGCCGGGCCGATGGCAATGCCAGCGGTTCGCTGACCCGCCGGGACAAGAGCCGCAGCGGCAGCGCGTCGGGTTCGGCCAGCGGATCGGCGGGCGGCAGCCTGGCGGTCGACACGCTGGGTACCAGCGATGCGCGTAACGCCGTGGGCAATGTGCGTGATCGGGCCGCGAATGGCGTCGGGGCAGTACGGGATCGTGCGAACGGTGCCGTCAGTACAACCAAGGACCGGGCTGGACAGGCCGTTGGCGCGGTTCGTGATCGGGCAGGATCGACCGTTGGCAACGCAACCGGCGCTGTGAACGGCGCTGCATCGATCGACGCCAGCGGCCAGGTTTCAGGGGGTGGACAAACTGCTGGTTCGACCAGCGCCGCTCCTGAAAGTCAGGCGGAAGATTGACCCCGCAGGGGAAAGGGGGATGGCGGCCAAGTTCCAAGCCGTCATATCCCGCCCCGTCGCCTGACCGGGCCGACGATCCAGACCGGATCGTCGGCCCATTTTTGCGTCAATCGAGGGCAAGCATCCGGCGGATTGCGCCGGTCAGGTCATTGCGCGATTGCTGCGCGACGCGCGCGGTCGCCACGATGTCGAAAGCATGGATCGCGCCCGGATAGACATGACATTCCACCGGCACCTCTGCCCCGGCCAGACGCCGTACGAAATCCAGATCCTCGTCGAGAAACAGATCGAGCGCCCCGACCGCCACATAGGTCGGCGGCAATCCAGCCAGATCATCCGCCAGCGCCGGAGAGAACCAGCCCTTGCGCGCATCGTCGCAGCCATAATCGCCGCGCAATGCGTCCCAGCAAAACTGGTTGGAAGCGCGTGTCCAGATGAATTCGCCGGTGCCTGCCGATTGCCAGCGACATTCCGCTCCGCCGGTGCGATGGTCCAGCATGGGATAGATGAGGATTTGTCCCGCCAGCGCCATGTCGCCCCGGTCCCGCACCATCAGCGCAAGCGCCGCCGCCAGCCCGCCACCGGCGCTTTCCCCCAACACGACGATGCGCTGCGGATCGATGCCAAGCGTATCGGCCTGTGCCACCATCCACTCGATCGCGGCGTAGCAATCCTCCTGTGGCCCCGGAAAGGCTGTTTCGGGCGCCAGTCGATAATCGACGGAGGCGGCGACGAACCCCATGGCCTCTGCCATCGGCCCGATCGAGCGGCTCGCCGCATCAGCCGTCCCCATCACCATTCCACCGCCATGGATGTGCAATATGGCTGGACGGGGCCGACCGGCAGGATCGGCATTGAAGATATGAAGCGGCACATCCGGCGCGCCATCGCGACCGGGGATCATGCGAATGTCGGGAATTGCCACCGGCCCAGGCCGTTCCATCGCAGCCATGCCCGCCCGCATGATCGGCAGCGCATCGTGGCTCAAGTCCAGATCTGGCAGAAAATCGAGCACGGGGACGATTTCTGGATCAATCAGATGGCGGGTCGTCATGGCCTCTCCTGGGAAATTATATCCTTGGCGGACATTCTCCTATGGCAGGCCCGGCCCCGTCACAACGGAAAAGGCCGATGATCCTGTCGGATCACCGGCCTTTACACCCCCCCGTTTAGCGCATGACGCGCGAAAGCGTCAGGCGACCTTGGCCTGTTCTTCCAGCGCCTCTTCCGGATCGCGCAGCACATAGCCACGGCCCCAGACGGTTTCGATATAATTGTCGCCGTTGCAGGCCAGCGCCAGTTTCTTGCGCAGCTTGCAGATGAACACGTCGATGATCTTGAGTTCCGGCTCGTCCATCCCGCCATAAAGATGGTTGAGGAACATTTCCTTGGTCAGGGTCGTGCCCTTGCGGAGCGAGAGCAGCTCCAGCATGGCATATTCCTTGCCGGTCAGGTGAACGCGGTTACCGTCCACTTCCACCGTCTTGGCGTCCAGGTTGACGGCCAGCTTGCCGGTACGGATGACCGATTGCGAATGGCCCTTCGACCGGCGCACCACGGCGTGGATGCGGGCGATAAGCTCTTCGCGATGGAAGGGCTTGGTCACATAATCGTCGGCGCCAAAGCCGAAGGAGCGGACCTTGCTGTCCATTTCGGCAATACCCGACAGGATCAGCACCGGCGTCTGCACCTTGGCAGCGCGGAGCTTCTTCAGCACGTCATAGCCGTGCATGTCGGGCAGGTTGAGATCCAGGCAGATGATGTCGTAATCATACAGCTTGCCGAGATCGAGACCTTCCTCGCCCAGATCGGTTGTGTAGACATTGAAACCTTCGGTCGTGAGCATAAGCTCAATCGCCTTGGCGGTGGTCGGTTCATCCTCAATCAGCAGCACGCGCATGTGAAGCCCCTTTGCGTCGCAGGTCCGTTCACCCCACCAGAACGGCATCTACTCCAATTCATTAACCAAAAAACTTCTGAAGGACAAAGGTTAATTTTTCGCTAACCCGCAGAAATCCACGAGTCGCCAAAAAACGAATCTATTTACAAAGAGTTGAGGCCGAAACGATTCTCCGCGAGTCAAGAATGATTCACCTGCGAAACGAGCATCAGCAGCCATGGTGGCGGGTGATGAAATCCAGCAGCGCATCGACGCGGGCGGGGCGCAATCGCGACGGCGGCGTGACGAGATGGAGGCCAAAGGGCGGCGCGCGCCAATCGACCAGCACCTCCTCCAATTCGCCGCTGGCCAGCGCTTCACCCACGATGAAATCGGGCAGCCGGGCGATGCCGACGCCGGCGCGCAGGGCCGGCAACATCGCGTCGCCGCTATTGACGGTCAGGCGCGATCGGACCTGCACCACCACATTTTGTTGCCCCGGTCCGGCAAAGCGCCACACGTCCGGCGTGGTGACGTTGGAATAGCAGAAGCAGTCATGACCGCTCAGATCGGACGGATGCATGGGCCGTCCTCGCGCCGCCAGATAGGCGGGTGACGCGACGACATGAATATCCACGTCGGCCAGACGGCGGGCGCGGAGCGAACTGTCGGGCATGTCGGCGATGCGGATGGTCGCATCCAGTCCCATTTCGACAAGGTCGATATGCGCGTCGGACAGATGCAGGTCGATATCGACCAGCGGATGTTCCTGCGTGAAGCGGGCGATCAGCGGGGCGATGCGCAACAGGCCAAAGCTCATCGGCGCGCCAAGCCGGACGACACCCGACAGGTCGGCGGTTTCCTCGCGCGCGGCTTCCTCCGCCGCCTGCCCTTCGGCCAATATGCGATGGGCATGGTCGGCCAGCCTCTTGCCGCTTTCGGTCAGCGCCAGACGGCGGCTGGTGCGGTTGAACAGGCTGGTATCCAGATGCTCTTCCAGCCGGGTCACGGCCTTGGACACGGTGGCTTTCGACACGCTTAGCGCCCTGGCCGCGTCGGTGAAGCTGCGATGTTCGACCACGGCGGCGAACATCGCCCAGGCCTCAAAATCAGGTAGTCGCATGGGGAAACAATCCGTTTCGATGCTGCGTGTTTCGGAAACGATCCTGATCACTAGATTGGCGGAAAGCAAGCCGGAAGTCCGGTCGATATTTGGAAAGGCAAGGATATGAACACGCATACCGCAAACCGTATCGAGCGCCGCCCCTTCGCGTCGCTGGGTCATGCCGATCATGGCTGGCTGAACGCCCGCCACCATTTTTCATTCGCCGATTATCATGACGACGATCGCATGCACTGGGGTGCGATCCGGGTATGGAATGATGACGAGATCGGCCCGCGTTCGGGCTTTCCGCCCCACCCCCATGCCGACATGGAAATCATCACCTATGTCCGCACCGGCGCGATCACGCACAAGGACAGCCTGGGCAATCAGGGCCGCACGCAGGCGGGCGATGTTCAGGTCATGTCGGCCGGCACCGGCATCCGGCACGCCGAATATAATCTGGAGGACGTAACGACCACCCTGTTCCAGATCTGGGTCATCCCGCGCGCACGCGGCGGCAGCCCAAGCTGGGGCGCCAAGCCGTTTCCGCGTGGCGAGCGGTCGGGCAAGCTGGTCGTGCTGGCCAGCGGCTATGACGAGGACGCCGAAGCCCTGCGTATCCGCGCCGACGCGCGCCTGCTGGGCGGCACCATCCGTGCGGGTGAGAGCGTGACCTATGACAGCGCTGAAGGACGCCATCTCTATCTCGTGCCCGCGACGGGACGGATCACTATCGATGGCGAGACGTTCGAAGCACGCGATGGCGCGGCGATCATTGGCGGCGCGCCCATCACCATCACCGCGATCGAGGATGCCGAAATCGTCCTGGTCGACAGCATCTAGGCTTTCCGGCCCGTCCTTCCCCCCGGACGGGCTGGCCGCCGCCCGCGCATTCTCCCCCTCCCCTTGCGCGGGCGGCACCCCTTCTCCCCTTCAACCAAGGAGCACATCATGGCTAAGGTTCTGGTTCTCTATTATTCCTCCTATGGGCATGTCGAAACGATGGCCAAGGCAGTCGCCGAAGGCGCTGCCGCCACGGGCGCGCAGGTCGACATCAAGCGCGTACCCGAAACCGCACCGCTCGAAGTCGCCAAGAACGCGCATTTCAAACTGGATCAGGACGCCCCGGTCGCGAGCGTGGAAGAGTTGGCGGGCTATGACGCGATCATCGTCGGCACCGGCACCCGTTTTGGCCGCATATCCAGCCAGATGGCGGCCTTCCTGGACCAGGCCGGCGGGCTGTGGGCGCGCGGCGCGCTCAATGGCAAGGTCGGCGGGGC
The DNA here is from genome assembly GCF_000367345.1 of Sphingobium xenophagum NBRC 107872. Lineage (GTDB taxonomy): Bacteria > Pseudomonadota > Alphaproteobacteria > Sphingomonadales > Sphingomonadaceae > Sphingobium > Sphingobium xenophagum. The sequence continues at coordinate 28,249 of NZ_BARE01000026.1, read as the reverse complement.
GTTCACCTCGACCGCCAGCCAGCATGGCGGACAGGAAACCACGCTGTTTTCGATCATCACCAACCTGCTGCATTTCGGCATGACCATCGTGGGTCTGGACTATGGCTTCCAGGGCCAGATGGGCGTGGACAAGGTGCGCGGCGGATCGCCCTATGGCGCGACGACGCTGGCCGACAGCGACGGCAGCCGCCAGCCGTCCGAAGAGGAACTGGACGGCGCGCGCTATCAGGGCCGCCGGATCGCGGAAACCGCGATCAAACTGCACGGCTGACGGTTATTGGCCGATCACATCGTCTGTAAGTTGCAGCTGCCGAGCCTCCGGGTCGTACCAGGGTGAAGGCAAGCCGCGGAGGCTGGTGCGTAAGGACTGTGCGCCAGCCTCCTTTTCCATCGCCTATTTCCCGGCGGCGAGCAGGAAGTCAGCGCTCTGTTGCAGCATGTCGGCGCGGGCATCACTATCGTTCAGGCCATGCGCAAGCCCCTCATAAATGACGAGACGGCTGCGCTTGCCCGCCCCTTCCAGCTTGCCCTGCATGATCTTCGCCTGGGTGATGTCGACATTGCCGTCGGCGGTGCCATGGAACATCAGCACCGGCGCGCGGAACTGCGCCGCGTGGCTGGAGGGGGACGCTTCCTCGGCTTCCGTTCCCGTGCCCATGCGCTGCTGCTGCACCAGATAGCTGCTGTCAAACTGGGCGCGCCGCAGCCGATCGCCAAAATCGGTCACGGGGGCAATCGCGACGACAGCCTTGAAGAGATCGGGATCGATTACCTGCGCCTGTAGCGCCGCATAGCCCCCATAGGACCAGCCAGCGATCGTCAGTCTGGCGGGATCGGCAATGCCCTGCGCGACAAGCCAGCGTCCGGCATCGACAACGTCGTTGATCGCCTTGCGCCACGAGCGATAGCCGTTGCGCATCAGCCATTGCTCACCAAAGCCAGCCGACCCGCGAAATTGCGGCTGGATGACGGCAAAGCCGCGCGCGGCATAATATTGCACCATCCAGTCAAAGCCCCATTCGTCGCGCGCCTCCGGGCCGCCATGCGGCATCACGATTGCTGGCAACCCCTTGGCCGTTTCCTTGCCGGGCGGCAGCGTCAGATAGGCCGGGATCGTGACGCCATCGCCCGCCTTGAAACTGACGGACTGCATTTTCGCCAACTGGCGATCGGCCAATTCGGGACGATCAGGCATTAGCGGCGACAATTTGCGCGCCGTGCGGTCGAACAGATAATATTGGCCCGGATCGATGTCGCTACCCGCCCACACCAACACTTTTTGGCCGTCGCTGCTCATGTCGCCGATATGGATGGACTTGCCGCCCAGCGCCTTGCCCAGCGATGTGACCAGCGACGACACCGTCGGGTCAAAATAGATGGCTTCGCGATGGTCGAGCGCATAGCTCGCGCCGACAACCCGCCGGTCACGCCCGACGCGGATCAGCCCGGTCACATCCACCTGCGGATGGGCAAAAACGACCTTCTTTTCAAGCGCCGGGTCCAGCGAAATCGACACCAGCGCATCGCGCCCGTCAGTCTTTTCAAAGCCATAGACGATGTTCTTCTGCGGATCGACAGCGAGCGGATAGAAGCCGCTATTGTCGCGCACGTCGTAAGTGGACAGATCGCTCCAGCCCGACTTTCCCTGCGGCCGATAGAGGAATTTATAGGTCCCCTTGGAATAGCCCGTTCCCTTGATCTCCTGCATCCCCATGACGCGAACGTTACCGACGCCATCGGAGATATAATCGATCGCCAATTTGGCCGGCGTCTCGACCCGCTTCCCGCTGCCGCTGCGCGTGTCGATCCGGTCGACCCCCAGGCCCTCCAGGCGTTTTTCGATAAGACTGCCGATTTTGGCTTCCGGAACATAGGAACGGGTCATCAGGATCGCGCCGTCCTCTCCCGGCAGCAGATCCACGATGTCACCACCGCGAAAGTCGTAGGATAGCGCGTTCTGGCCGCGCCGCTGGCTCAGCAGTTTGGTATTGCCGCCTGACGCATCGACCGCGAACACATTGCTGGATCCATATACATCGTCAGCGTAGCGCGTTTCACTATAAATCTGGCAAGCGAGTCGGGCGGCAGCGACCCAGTCGCAGCGGGACATATAATCCGGATTGCCGGACGTCGTCGCGGCCGCAACCAGTTCAGCGCCTTCCCTGGCCTCAAGCACATAAGCGCGACTTCTTCGCCCCGGCCCGGCGGAAACCAGCGCGATTTTCGAGCCGTCCGGCGAGAGGCTGGCGGAAATCACTGTCTCGCGCGCGCCAAAGGCTTTGGCCAGCGCGTCGGGTTGCGTCTGGGCGAGCGCGCCCTGCGCTGTCCCCGCCGCCAGCAGCGCCAACATCATTGCCTTACCGAAACGGACCATGCCCGAATTCCCCCAAATTTTCCTGTTGGTTCAGGGGCTAAGCGAAGCGGATGTCGCGCGCAACTGCCTTGCTTGCCCTTGCTCTCTCACAATGGCATCACGGGGCATTACAATCGTATAATAACAACTCTCAGATAGGGGATATGCCCTGATGCGAACGTCGCTGCTGGCCCTTGCGGCCGCCCTCGCCCTCCCGCTCGCCGCTTGTTCCAGCGACGGTACCGACGCGCCGCCCGCTTCGGCATCGGCGACGACTCCGGCTGCGGTCGAACCGTCGATCGACACGATGAAACGGCTGGTGCAGGAGCTTTCCTCCGACGCCTATGAAGGCCGCGCGCCCGGTTCGGCTGGCGAGGAAAAGACGCTGGCCCTGCTCGCGGCAGAATTCGGCAAGCTGGGCCTGAAACCCGGTAACAAGGGCAGCTGGTTTCAGGATGTCCCGCTGGTCGAGATTACCGCGAAAAATGTGTCGCCGCTCAGTTTCACGGGCGGCAAGAACCCGGTCAGCACGACCTATGGCCCGGAAATGGTGATCGGCACCTATCGCACCACGCAGCCTAAAATCGCGGTCAAGGACAGCCCGGTCGTGTTTGTCGGCTATGGCATCAACGCCCCTGAAAAAGGGTGGAACGACTATGCCGGCGTGGATGTGAAGGGCAAAACGGTGATCATCCTGGTCAATGATCCCGATTATGAAACGCCGGGACTGACCGGGCCGTTCAATGGCCGGGCGATGACCTATTATGGCCGCTGGACCTATAAATATGAGGAAGCGGCCCGGCAGGGCGCAGCCGCCGCGATCATCGTGCACGACACGGTGCCTGCCGCCTATGGCTGGAATGTGGTGCAGTCGAGCTGGACCGGCGCGCAGCATGTAGCCGACAGTGCGGACGGCAATGCCGGCCTTTCCGCCGCGATCGGCTGGATCCAGAAGGACAAGGCGAAGGCCCTGTTCGCCAGCGCGGGGATGGACCTTGATGCGCAAATGGCAGCGGCCAGGAAGCCGGGCTTCAAGGCCGTGCCGCTGGGCGCGGTCAAGGCGTCGGTGTCGTTCGACAATGACCTGCGCAAACATATGTCCAAAAATGTCGTGGCGCTGCTGCCCGGCAAGACGCGACCCGACGAGTATGTGCTTTACAGCGCCCATTGGGACCATCTGGGCCATTGCCAGGCTGCGCCGGACGGCGACGATATCTGCAACGGCGCCGTCGACAATGCGACCGGCACGGCGGCGCTGGTGGCCCTGGCGGAAGCCAATGTGAAGGCCGGACCGACCGACCGCAGCCAGGTGTTTCTGGCGGTGACGGCGGAGGAATCGGGGCTGCTTGGATCGGCCTATTATGGCAGCAACCCGGTGTTCCCCTTCGCACAGACCGTGGGCGGGGTGAATATGGACGCCCTCTCGGTCGCGGGCCTCGCCAAGAATGTCGTAGTGATCGGCAAGGGCAAGTCGCAGCTCGACGCCTATCTCGACCGGGCGCTGGCTGCGCAGGATCGCGTGGCCACGTTGGAGCCTACCCCGGAAAAGGGCTATTATTACCGATCGGACCATTTCAGCTTTGCCAAGCATGGCTTGCCGATGCTCTATTTCGAGGGGGGCGAGGATCTGGTCAACGGCGGCACGGCAGCGGGTAACGCCGCAGCGGAGGATTATACCAAGAACCGCTATCATGGGCCCAAGGACGAATATGATCCCAATTGGGACTGGACCGGGGTGCTGGCCGACCTGAAACTCTATTATAACGTCGGCCGCGATCTGGCGACCGGCAGCGACTGGCCCAATTGGGTGGAGGGCGACGAGTTCCGCGCCATTCGGGACAAGGACCGGGCGGGGAAGTAATCCGTCCCGCCTCCGTTCGTTTCGAGCGAAGTCGAGAAACGCAGCCATTGTGCAGGCGGCTTCTCGACGATGCTCGAAGCGAGCGGCAATTGGTCAGTCACTCGCCCATCGGCGCATATGTCCAGCTTTGTGTCTGGCTGCCATCCATTTTCGCCGTTTCGGCCATCAACAGCCGCCCCTCCCGCCAATAGCGGATGCGTTGCGGATAATCATGGTCGGGATTGGCGAAGCTGATGTCCCGCACGCCTTCTGCAATGGCCGGGAATATCGTCGCTGTCCCGCCTTCGGGTGCGCCGTGGAAGGCGAGCGATCCGTCAGCCGCCCGCACGATCCGCATGACTTCCCAGGATCGCAGCACGCCACCGCGCCCGGTCCGCCCCACGCCGATCATCACGCCCCCGCGCGGGAGTGTCCACACCTCCTCGGTCCAGCGATCGTCCCGCACTTGCAGCCATTCGCCCGTCAGCCAGTCAGGCAATTCGCCCGCACGCGCTGTTGCGGACAATGCCAGCAAAAGGGCGGCGGCAACCATCGAAACTCTTCTCTTCACGGCTTTCGCCCTCTGTCCAGACCCGATCCGGCACGCTATGGAGCGCGCATAACGCCCGCTATCACGGATCGGCGCCGCTGCCGAGCAAGGACCATATCATGACATTCCGTATGCCCGCCGAATGGGCGCCGCACGACTGGACCTGGATCGGCTTTCCGACGAACCCGGCCGAATGGCCCGGCGCTTTCGAAGGCGCGCGAACGCAAATCGCCGCCTTTGCCAGCGCACTCCATGCCGGGGGCAAGGGGGAAGAGGTTCGGCTGGTCGCCGCCAATGCAGCAGATGCGGAGGCCGCGCGGGCATTGGTCGCGCCGGGCGTCACGATCATCGAGCACAGGCTGGGCGACGTCTGGCTGCGCGACACCGCGCCCATCGCGGTGCTGAACGGCAAGGCGCGGGCGCTCGTCGATTTCGGCTTCAATGGCTGGGGCGGCAAATATCAGATGCCCGGCGACGAGGATATTGGCGCGCGGCTGGCGGCCACGACCGGTCTGCCGACTTCGGCCCAGAACTGGATATTCGAAGGGGGCGCGGTGGATACCGATGGCAGCGGCCTGTTCGTGACGACCGAGCAATGCCTGCTGAACCCCAATCGCAACCCTGATCTGGATCGCGGCAAGATCGAGACTCTGCTTGCCGGAAGCCTTGGCCTCTCCGACATGCTGTGGCTGGGCGACGGGTTGCTGAACGATCATACCGACGGCCATGTCGACAATCTGGCGCGCTTCGTCGGCGATGGCCTGCTGGCGCTGCCGATCGCAACGACCGATGATGATCTCAATGCGGCGATCTACGCCGATGCACGCGCGCGGGCAAAGGCCCATGGCATAGAGGTCGTGGACATCCCGTCGCCGGGGCTGGTGATCGTGGATGGAGAAGCGATCCCCGCCAGCTACATGAATTTCTATATCGGCAACGCAGCCGTCATCGTGCCCATCTATGGCCAGCCCAATGATCAGGCCGCTCTCGATGCCCTGCGCCCCTTCTTTCCAGGTCGGGATATTGTCGGGCTGCGCAGCGATGCCATATTGTCAGGCGGCGGCAGCTTTCATTGTTGCAGCCAGCAAATGCCGAGTGTCTAACCTCAACCGTTCGGGCCAAGCGACGTCGAAGCCCGCGCCCGAGCGCAAGCGAAGGCACCTCGCAATCGCTCGATGGAGCCCTTCGACAGGCTCAGGGCGAACGGAGAAACGAACAGCATGACCAAAGTTACCGTTGCCGCGCTCCAGCTCGCCTTCACAGACGATATGAGCGAGAATATCGACCGCGTCGCGACCCATGTGGCCAAGGCCGCCGCGCGCGGGGCGAAGATCATCCTGCCGCCCGAACTGTTCGAAGGGCCCTATTTCTGCCGCGTCGAGGACGAGGCCCTGTTCGCAAGGGCGCAGCCGGTGGACGAGCATCCCGCCGTGCAGGAAATGCGCAAGCTGGCCAAGGATCTGGGCGTCTATATCCCGACCAGTTTCTTCGAGCGCGACGGGCAGCATCATTATAATTCGCTCGCGATGATCGACGATCAGGGCGACATCATGGGCGTCTATCGCAAGAGCCATATTCCCGACGGGCCGGGTTATGAGGAGAAATATTATTTCCGCCCCGGCAATAGCGGCTTCAAGGTCTGGCCGACCAGATATGGCACGATCGGCGTCGGCATCTGCTGGGACCAATGGTATCCCGAATGCGCGCGGATCATGGCGCTGATGGGCGCGGAAATGCTGTTCTACCCGACCGCGATCGGCTCCGAACCCTATGATGCGGACCTCGACACCAGCCGGATGTGGCGGCGGGCGATGATCGGCCATGCCGTATCCAACTGCATGCCCGTGATCGCCGCCAACCGCATTGGCGAAGAGGATGGCCAGAGCTTTTACGGCCACAGCTTCATCACAGACCAGTGGGGCGATTTCGCTGCCGAAGCCGATGCCAGGGATATGGGCGCGCTCGTCGCGACGCTCGATCTGGCGCAGGCGCGGACGCATCGGGCGGGCATGGGCTTCTTTCGCGACCGGCGGCCCGACCTGTACGGGCGGATCGCGCAGGACGTCTGACCGCTAAAGCAGGAACCGGGTCGCGCGCGGCGATCGGCGGATCAGCCAGAACATCGCAAACGGCACCAGCAATGCTATCGCCGTCAGCCATGGCTTGCCCAGATAGGGCGAGAGATAATGGATGAACGCCACATGCAGATACATGATCACCAGCGACGCCCGGCCCAGCGACGCCAGCGGCGCGGCATGGGGCGCGATCCGACGGGCGATAGCGACGATCAGCAGTGATGTGGCGATTGCCGAACCGATCGACAGCAGCGGCCAGCCATAATCGGCGATCTTCATGTTCAGCGTCGGGAACCAGCCCGCCAGGCCCACGATCGACAGCATGGCCAGCGGCGCAATCAAGCCGTTGCGCCAGCCCACTCGCGCCCATGCAGCGCCGATCCAGAGCAACACAAGCGCCATCGGGACGCTGAGCAGTCCCAGCGGCGACGCCTGCGTCGCCCAGCCCAGCCCATAGGCCATACCCGTCATCGGGATCAGCAGCATCGTCCAGCGCCGGTCCAGTGCATCGGGCCAGCGCGTCAACGCGACGTTGAACAGGATGCGGGCAACCATCAGGCAGGGAATGAACCAGAAGATCGTATAAGGCCCGCGCAGCCAGGAGCCGCCCAGCAGGATCGGCAACACATCGCCGGGCCACTGGTGAAAGATCGGACGACCACCCTTTAGCGGCTCGATAATCTGATCCGCGACGATCAGCAGCGTCAGAAAGATGGCGTAGGGCCGCATCTGGCTAGCCAGTTGGCGGCGGGTAAAAGCGCCGATCGGCTGTGGCCGCGACAGCATGCCGGACAGCAGGAAGAAGAGCGGCATATGAAAACTGTAGAGCGCATCGCGCAACGGTCCGCGCGTCCAGACATGGCCGACAACGACCGCGACAATGCCAATGCCGCGCGCGACATCGACCCAATCGAGCCGATCTCCGGCGGCCTTGTGGCCGCTGCCATTCTCCCCTCTATGCTCCATAGCCTCCACGCCCTATAGGACGGGACGCGCGCGTCAATGCGCCCCAGCCCTGTTTCCCGATCGGACCCTTTCCTTGGCCCTGCTTACCGACCATGTCCTCTTCATCGATGGCGAGGCCATCATTCTAGACAAGCCAGCGGGCCTGCCGGTCGATGCGCCGCGCGACGGGTCCATCGCGCTCGAAAACCATCTGCAGTCGCTGACCTTCGGCTTTGCCCGCTGGCCGCTGCCCGTCCACAGGCTGGACCGCGACACCAGCGGCTGCCTGCTGCTGGCCCGCAATCCCAAGGCCCATAAGCGCTTCGCCGGCGCGTTCGAGGCCGGGACTGTCGCCAAACGCTATGTCGCCGTCGTTGACGGCATCCCTGCGGAAGAAGGCGGCACGATCGAACTGTCCCTGTCCAAGATCAGCAGCGCGAGCGAAGGCTGGCGCATGATCCCCGCTAAGGCAGGCAAGGTCGCCGTCACCCACTGGCGCAAGGTTGCTGAAAAGGACGGCCGCGCGCTCATCGCCTTCACGCCGCAGACCGGGCGCACGCATCAGATTCGCGTCCATGCGCTCCATGGCCTGGGCTTTGGCATCGTGGGCGACCCGGTCTATGGGACAGGCGGCGTGCCGATGCTGCTCCACAGCCGCTTCCTCAGCATCCCGCGCGGCGACAAGCCAGCGGCGGAGGCGACCGCCCCCTTGCCCGCCACCTTTGCAACGGCCGGGTTCGGACAGGAATTGCTGGACCAAGCCGGGCTTTGACGGGCACGATCGAGCCGATACAGTCACGCCATGGTCGCCATCGCCATCACACGCTCGATTTCCATCGATAGCGACGAGATTATCGAAAGCTACACCCGCGCATCGGGTCCGGGCGGCCAGCACGTCAACACAACCGACAGCGCAGTGGTGGTGCGCTTCGATGTCGCCAATTCGCCCGGCCTGCCAGACGCTGTAAAAAATCGTCTGGCGGACCTTGCAGGAACACGCATGACGCGCGAGGGCATATTGATCCTGCGCAGCGAAGGCGCGCGGTCGCAACTGGTCAACCGTCAGGATGTGCGCGACCGGCTGATCGCGCTGATCCGCGAAGCGACCATCGTCCCCAAAAAACGCCGCCCGACCAAACCCACCAAAGCCTCGCAAAAACGCAGGGTAGAGGGCAAGGTAAAGCGCGCGACCATCAAACAGGGACGCGGCAAGGTGCGGGTGGATTAGGCGGGTTGTTCCGCCAAGGGTCGAGACAGTGTCGCGGTTTCCATAGAGGGGGTCCGCGACAAGCGCTCCGCTCCCTTGAGGCTCACCCACGCAATCAAGACACCGATTGGCACGTCGATCAGATAATGCCAGCGGGTAGCGACAGCGGTCACAAAAATGAAGAAGGTGATGAAGGCATAAAGCGGCACCAGAATTCGTCCGTGCTTACAGGCGAAGCTCAGAAACAGAAACGCCGCTGCGGAATGGAGCGATGGCATGGCGGCCAAGCCTACAGTGAAGGCTTTCCCGCCATTGCGCGCCAGCCAAGTTGGCCCTTCCGCGACCGACTGATTGTAGAAGTCCAACATGCTATGCTGGCCCGCCGTCACCATTGGATTCAACCCGGCTTCATAGATGAATGGACCGATCGCAGGCGCAACAAGATAGGCTAATGTTCCTAAGCCTTGCAGAAGCAGCGCGGCAATAACCAATTCAGAAAATTTGTCCGGCGTGCGAAATGCATGATAGCAAAAGCTTCCATAGAACATCGCAATATAGCCAATCATATAGAAATTGGCTTCATAGGGAATAAATATCGTCATCGATCGGCGCAAGGCCATGCATATGTCTACCAATGGCCTAAATTTTTGATCTATTTCCCAATAAAATTCGTCGAATAAATATGGATTGATATGCGGTATCCATAGCTTTATGTTAAAATAAACAAACAAAACAACAACATAGCATGGAAGCGCGATCAGAAAGGTTCGCGCTATCGCGCGTCTTTGCCCGTAAAAAGCAAATGCACCCCAGACCCCGACACCCATGAGCGGATATAGATAATGTATGCCAACAAACGCAGCACGTTCACCCGTGGGATATACTATCGGCAATTGAAAAATTGCAGCAAAAGCGACCATCATCGTGATCATCAATAGGGAAATACTGATCTCCGGCGGTAGGTTGGATTTCAATATATTCATGCTGCTGCTCCGCTGGCTCATCACGCGCTAGCAAAACAAGGTTACCAATGTCTGAACTCCCCCTCTGGCCCTGCCCCATCACCAAGCCTATATCCGCCCCATGTTCGACTTCGCACCCACCGATACCGCCGACAAGGCGACGCTCTATGCTGACCTGCTCTCCGCCGCCGATGCGTTGACGCGCGATGAGGCGGACCATGTTGCCAACATGGCCAATGTCGCCGCGCTGCTCTGGCAATTTTTGCCCGACCTCAACTGGGCGGGATTTTATCGCATGGTGGAGGGCGAGTTGGTGCTGGGGCCGTTTCAGGGCAAGCCTGCCTGCATCCGCATTCCACTGGGTCGCGGCGTATGCGGCACCGCGGCGGCGACGGGCGAGACGCAACTTGTGGCGGACGTCCACGCCTTTCCCGGCCATATCGCCTGCGACGCTGCCAGCGCCTCGGAAATCGTCGTGCCGATCCTCAGCGATGGCGCGGTGATCGGTGTGCTGGATCTCGACAGCCCGCGTCCCGCGCGCTTCGACTCGGACGACGCGCACGGGTTGCAAGCACTGGTCGCTCGGATTGCCGCCCGGATCTGCTGAAGGCGTTAACCCTCTTTCCCGCCAGGGTCGCCTGTTTCGCCCCGTTTCGGGACAGGATTTAACCCTCGCACGCATGGATAGCCCCGGATCACCATGCTAAACAGAGCGTTAGCAATTTGACCCGCGCGGCGCCTTTCCGCTGTGGGAAAACAGGGAGCGTTAACCATGCGGACATCCGGCCTTCTCCTTCTGGGCGCGAGCATCGCGCTGGCGGGCGCGGCTAGCCCGGCACTGGCAGGCAACGGCCCCGGCATGAGCCATGGTGCCAAAGGCGGCTGGTCTGGCGGCGGATGGAAGGGTGGCGGCCGACCGATGACCCACGCGCCCCGACCCGGCATGACCTGGAATGGCGGGCATCGCTGGGGTCCGCGTCAGAACGGTCGCTGGTATGCGGGCTGGCGCGCGCCGGGTGGCTGGAACGGCTATCAGCGCCCCGTCTATGGCTATGTCCTGCCGCGCTACTGGATCAGCCCGGCTTATTATATCGGCAATTATGGCGCCTATGGCCTGCCCGCCCCGGCGGCCGGATATGGCTGGTCGCGCTATTATGACGATGCGGTGATGACCGACCGTTATGGCCGGGTTTATGACAGCCGCAGCAACATCGCGTGGGACCGTTATGAGGGCGGCTATGGCGACGATGGCTATTATGACGATCGCGATGGGTATCGTCGTCCCGATAATGGCCTTGGCGGCGCAGCGATCGGCGCAGTAGTCGGCGGCGTGGCGGGCAACCGCATCGCCGGACGCGGCAACCGCACCACTGGCACGCTGATCGGCGCTGGCGTCGGCGCAGTGGCTGGCGCGATAATCGACAAGGCGGAGGATGCGCCCCGTCGCGGCTCTGCGCCGCCGCCGCGTCGTCCGGGCGCTGGCTATGATTATGGCTATGGCTATGCCGACGACAGCGTGACCACGCAGAACGACTATGAAGGGCGCTGGACCGGCACCTGGACGACGGCCGATGGCAAGCGGACCAGCGGCACATATGAAGGCCGCTTCGAGGGGGAAGTGCGCGGCGCGGGCGTCGATTATGATCCGCCAGCCTATATGGGCCAGCCGCATTGGTCGCAGGGGCCGGTGCAGGTCACGACCCAGGGCGGTGGCGGCTATATATCGGGGGGCTATTATTACCCCGCACCGATCGTGACCACGGTGACGATCGAGCCGGAGGTGACGACGACAACGACAACCACCTATGTCACCCAGCGCGTGGGCCATCGCAAGCCAGCGCGCCGGGCGTGTCGCTGCAAATAAGCATTTGGGGGCAGCACATCAGGGTCGCGCCTTGCGACGGGCGCGGCCGTGTCATGTTGCCAGAGGTGGCGTGATGGCGGCACAGGGCTGCGGACGGCCTAGATGAAAGCCCTGGCCGATGATACAGCCATGGGCCAGAAGCCGGTCGGCTTGCGCTGCGCTCTCCACCCCTTCGGCGACGACATCCATGCCGAAACTGCCACCCAGCTTGACGATGGCGTCGACAATGGCCGCGTCGCCGGCATCCTCTTCGATGTTCGAGACAAAGCTGCGATCGATCTTCAATATATCGACCGGATATTGTTTGAGGTGGCTGAGCGAGGCAAAGCCGGTGCCGAAATCGTCCAGCGCGACGCGCACCCCCGCCTCTGAAAAATGCTGCAATGCCCGCTCCACCTGCCCGGCGCCGCGGCCCAGGAAAACAGTCTCGGTCACCTCTATTTCCAGATGCTCCGGCGGCACAGCAAACAGCGCAAGTTGTTCCAGCACCCGATCCGCAAAGTCCCCCCGCGCAAAATCGGCGGCGGACGCATTTATCGCGACGCGACCGGGATCATGACCGGTCTGCAACCATCCGCCCACATCGCGCAAGACATTGTCGAGCATCTGTTCGGTCAACGCCACGGCAATTTCGGCATGTTCAAAACCAGCCGCTATGCTGCCCGGTAGTTGCAGGCCCAAACGCGGATGATGCCAGCGCAACAGCGCTTCATAACCCAGTACCTGGCCATTACGCAGATCAACCTTGGGTTGATAATAGGGTGTCACCAGCCGATCGGCGATGATGCTCCGGGCCATGCCGATCATTGAACTGCGCTGCTGTGCCTGCGCGCGCAGATCGGAATGGAACAGGGTCAGGCGACCACGGCCGGCGGCTTTCGACGCATAGAGCGCCAGGTCCGCCGCTTTGAGCAGATCCTCCGCCCGATCGCCATGATCGCCAAACACCGCGCCGCCGATGCTGACCCCGCAATCGATCGAACGGCCATTATGGACGTGGGGCGTGCGCAGGCTTTCGATCAGCTTGGCGCTCCACGCCTCCAGTGCCGCGCCGTCGGTCAATGACGGCGCGATCAGGCCGAACTCGTCACCCCCCAGCCGTCCCAGCAGCGCGTCCGGCGGGGCAATCGCCGCAAGGCGTCCGGCAAAGGCGCATAGCAAGGCATCGCCCGCATCATGGCCCAGCGAATCGTTCGTGCGCTTGAGATCGTCAATATCGAGCAGAAGCAGGCCAAAGCGTTTGCCGGTTTGCCCCTGTCGTTCGGCCATATCGTCGAGCGTCGCCTGCCATAAGGCGCGGTTTGGCAAGCGGGTCATGGGATCATGCGTTGCGGCCCAGCGGATGCGGTCCTCGGCATCACGCTGATCGGTCACGTCCAGAAATGTCACGATGACACGCTGGGCCCGTCCGGATTCAGATCGTGTGGTCCAACCGCTGCTCCTGATCCAGCGCAAGGCGCCATCGCTGGCGCGGTGGACCCGCAATGTCGCCTCGAAATGGGGCGGAACGGCGCCGGAAGCGACGGCGTCCAGCATGACCCGCAGGGTTTCACGATCGTCAGGATGGACGATCGACAGCGCCAGTTCGCTGGTCGCAGGTTGATCCTCGCTCAGACCCAGCATCGCGCGAAATTCAGCCGACCAGCGGCGTTCGCCAGTCGCGACGTCGAAATCCCAAATGCCCAGCCGTGCCGCCTGCACCGCCAGACGCGAGCGCTCCTCGCTGTCCGCCAGCGCGCGCAGGGCGAGCTTTTGCGCGTGCACATCCTCCAGCGTGCCATACCAGCGGACAATCTGCCCCTGCTCGTCGCGGCGCGCCGCCGCGCGGGCACGCATCCAGCGATAACCGCCATCACGCAGCCGGATACGATAATCAATGTCGATCGGCGCGCCGGATGCCAGATGCTTGGTCCAAATGGTGATAGTCCGGGGCAGATCGTCCGGGTGGAGCGCGACAAGCCAGCCGGTTCCCAGCGCTTTCTTCGCGACCATGCCGGTCAGGTTCAGCCAGCGCGGTCCAACTTCTTCAATCGCGCCATCGGGGGCAGCGGTCCACGGCACCTGCGGGCTCAGTTCGACTGACCAGCGATAATGCTCCCGACTTTCGGCCAACGCTCTTTCCAGCGCGCGCGCCTGGCTATCGTGGCGATCATGCACATCTTCCAACGTGCCATAATAGCGGACCAGGCCATCCGTGCTGGTCATCCGCCGCATACGAACAAGGCACCACCGCCGCTGACCGTCCGTGCCCGGCAATCGCACGGTCAGGGGCTGCGGCTGCTCCTCCGCGATCGCGGCCTTCAGCAGGACGCGACGGTCCGCGCGGTCGAGCAGTGCGCGCCATGTCTTGCCGGCCAAACCAGCATCCTGGTCAGTGGCCAATATCTGGCCCCGTGCATCGGCGATCCAACGCGACAAGGAAGGCGACAAATGATCAAAGACCGGCGAAAATAGTATTTCATTTCGATCATGTAATGAAATGTCGATCCGCTGACCGTCATCCAGCGCTCGCCGGAAATCATCGAATCGGCGTTCAGCAAAGCGATCCATCGCCAGCCTCCGCCCATGTCGCCATCATTGCGTTCATCACGGCAGGACTAGCCAAGAAAGTTAAACAACCTCCTCACACTCTGTCATTCTGGTCGGATTTACTTGCCGCGCGCGCGAAAATAACAGCAAATCTATGGAATAGGGCCGCTATTTGCGAAACATGCTCGCCAGTTCGATTGGCAGCGGAGGCTCGTCACGCTGCGCAACGTGACGAATAGCCTGATCCTGCTCATCGGGATCGAACCGGACCCAGCCGGCCCGGCTCAGCTTTTCGAGCGGTCGATAGCGGACCTTATATTGCATCCGCGCCGAACCATCGACCCAGTAGCCCAGATAGACATAGGGCAGGCCCGCTGCCGCAGCGCGCAGGATATGGTCCATGATGATGAAATTGCCCAGCCCCGGCCGATTGTCCAACTCTGTGTCGAAGAAGCTGTAAATCATCGACAGACCATCGCCCTGCCGGTCCGTCAGGCAAGCGCCGACCAGCTTGCCGACGCGCCCGTCGACGCCGGGTTCGCGATATTCAACGACATGGCTGTCGACCGGGGTCTGTTCGACCATGTCGGCAAAATCCATCTCGTCCATCTCGGTCATGCCGCCGCCGGGATGACGTGCCGACAGATAGCGCTGGAGCAGCGCATATTGTTCTTCGGTCGACCATGGCTTGCAGGCGGTGACCGTCAGGTCGCTGTTGCGGCGGATCAGCTTGCGCTGGGTCGCGTTGGGGCGAAATTCGTCCGTGACGACACGCACCGAAACACAGGCCGAACAATCAGCGCAGCTGGGGCGATAGGCGACATTCTGGCTGCGGCGAAAGCCGATGCGGCCCAGTGCATCGTTGAGTTCGGCGGCGTTGTCCCCGTTCAGTTCGGTAAACACCTTCCGTTCGCTGCGCCCCGGCAGATAGGGGCAGGGCGACGGATTGGTCACGAAGAAGCGGGGAAAACGAAAAGGTGCAGTCACGCTCCAATATCCCCTTCGTGGCGGCGGCGCGGGTGGATCATGCCGCGACTATGCCGTTGCGACGCGCCTATGAAAAGAGCGTTTACCACGAAATGTTAAGAGATCGTTCGCGCGTCACGCAACCTCGATCGGCGCAACCTCATAGCCAGCCTCGCCCAGTGCCGCGATGAGCCGCTGGAGATGGGCACGATCGCGCGTCTCGCATTCCACGTCTAGGCTCAGCCCCTTGGCCGGCAGGTTCGTGAAAATACGCTGATGCGCCAGTTCCAATATGTTGACCGCTTCCTGATCGAAAATCTTGGCAACATGAAACAGCGCGCCCGGCCGGTCCTGCAGGATGATCCGCAACCGCGCCAGACGGCCCGACCGGGCCAGGTCGCGCAGCAGAACATTGGCCAGCAGCCGGGTATCGATATTGCCGCCGGTCAGGATCAGCCCGACATTGCGGCCGACAAATTGGTCGCGATAGGTCAGCAGCGCGGCAAGGCCCGCCGCCCCTGCCCCTTCCACCACGGTCTTTTCAATCTGGAGCAAGAGGCTCAGCGCCTCCTCCAGCCGTCGTTCGTCGACCAGCAGCACATCGTCCGCCAACCGTTCGACAAAGCGGCGCGTCAATTCGCCCGGCTGCTTGACAGCAATGCCCTCCGCCAGCGTATCGCCGTCACAGGCAAGGTCCGCGCCCTTGATGAAATCATACATGGACGGATAAAGTTCGGCCTGCACGCCGACCAGCCTTATATCCGGCTTCATTGCCCGTGCGGCCGTCGCCATGCCGGAAAACAGCCCGCCGCCGCCGATCGGAATGATCAGCGTATCGATCTCCGGCGCATCCTCCAGCATTTCGAGCGCGACCGTCCCCTGCCCCGCCATGATGTCCGGCTCGTCAAAGGGATGGATGAAGGTCAACCCCTGCTCCACCTCCAGCAGCCGCGCATGGGCATAGGCGTCATCGAACTTTTCGCCATATTGCACCACGGTCGCGCCATGACCCTGGGTCTGGGTGACCTTCACCGTGGGCGTCGTCGTCGGCATGACGATGGTGACAGGCACGCCCAGCCGCTTGCCATGATAGGCCAGCCCCTGCGCATGATTGCCCGCCGACGCGGCTATGACACCCTTGGCCTTGGCCGCGTCGTCCAGTTGCAACAGACGGTTGAGTGCGCCGCGTTCCTTATAGGCTGCGGTGAATTGAAGATTTTCGAACTTCAGATAGACCTTGCAGCCCAGCATCGTCGACAGAGTCTGGCTGATCAGCGTCGGCGTCTTGACGATCGAACCGGCAATCCGGGTCCGCGCGGCAAGAATGTCATCGACGGTGATCGGCAGCGGCAAGGCGCTCTCTATCTTCGCTAAGCTGTTCATGGCCCGCCCCCTAGCGGAAAATTGCGCGTGAAGAAACTGGCACTATCGGAAAACTGGCCCTATGGCTTGGTCTGGCGCACTAAATATACGGGGCATATGGCTAATATCGCGTTTATCGGCCTGGGCGTCATGGGCGGCCCGATCGCAGGTCATCTGGCAAAGGCGGGGCACAGCCTCACCGTCTATAACCGTTCCATCGGCAAGGCGAAAAGCTGGGCGGAAGCCTATGGCGGCACGGTGGCGATCAGCCCGGCCAAGGCGGCCGAGGAAGCGGACATCGTCATCAGTTGCGTGGGAAATGACGACGATCTGGCCCAAGTAACGCTGGGGCGCGAGGGCGCATTTCGCACGATGAAGCCGGGCGGGCTGTTCATCGACCATACGACGGTATCGGCCCGAATCGCGCGGCAATTGTTCGTCGAAGGCGAAAGCCGGGGCATCCACAGCGTCGATGCGCCGGTATCGGGCGGTCAGGCAGGCGCGGAAAATGGCCGACTGTCGATCATGTGCGGCGGCAGCGAACCGGCGGTCACCGCCGCGAAGATCGTGATGAACGCCTATGCCGCGCGGATCGTCCATGTCGGCGGCGCGGGGGCTGGCCAGACGACCAAGATGGTGAACCAGATCTGCATCGGCGGCGTGTTGCAAGGGCTGGCCGAAGCGCTGCGCTTTGCGCAGGCGGCGGAACTGGATCTGGACGCGGTGTTCGAAGCGATCTCCGGCGGTGCGGCGCAGAGCTGGCAAATGGACAATCGCTGGAAAACGATGGCGCAGGACAGTTTCGATTTCGGCTTCGCAGTCGATTGGATGCGCAAGGATCTCGGGCTGGCACTGGAAGAGGCGCGGGCGAACGGCGCCACCCTGCCGGTGACCGCGATGGTCGATCAATTTTACGCAGACGTGCAGGCGCTGGGCGGCAGCCGGCAGGATACGAGCGCGCTGGTGCGAAGGATTACGCGGGCGTGAAGGCTGACATTCCTATGGTTCGCGCTGCTTCATTGGCCCGCGCAGGTTGCTTGACGATCGCGGCTCTGGCGGCCTCCACCCTTCCCGCCTTCGCGTCCGGGGTCATCGATAACGTCAACGGCATGGCGGTCGATCCCAATGGCAAGATCGTGCATTTTCGCGCGCTGCTGATCGACGATGACGGCAAGGTCGAAAAATTGCTGCCTGATCGCTATCAGGAGCCGGAATATAAGCCCAAAAAGCCCAAAAAGGGTCAACCCTGGCCCGAACGGCCCAAGGGGCTGTCCTTCCGGATGGATGCGGGGGGCAAGACGCTGATCCCCGGCCTGATCGACGCGCACGGTCATGTCATGGGGTTGGGCCTGTCGCTGATCACGCTGGACCTGTCAGATACCAAGTCTTTGGCGGAGGCGCAGGCCAAGATCAGTGCCTATGCGCAGGATGGCGCTGGCCGCAAATGGATCATCGGCACGGGCTGGAATCAGGAACAATGGGGGCTGGGCCGATTCCCGACAGCGGCGGATCTGGACACGGCGGTCAGCGATATTCCGGTATGGCTGGAGCGGGTGGATGGCCATGCGGGCTGGGCCAACAGCGCCGCGATCCGTGCGGCGGGCGTAACGGCGGCGACCAAGGCGCCTGTCGGAGGCCGGATCGAAATGGCGGCGGGCAAGCCTGCTGGCGTGTTCGTGGACAAGGCGATGGACCTGATCGCAAAGGTCGTCCCCGCCCCTGCGCCCAAGGACCGCGACATCGCCTTTGAAAAGGCGCAGCGCGCGTTGCTGGCAACCGGCATCACCGGCATTGCCGACATGGGGACGAGCATAGAGGATTGGCAGGCATTCCGCCGATCCGCCGACCGGGGCGCATTGCGCGTGCGGATCATGGCCTATGCGGCGGGCATCGGCAATATGACCCTGATCGCCGGGCCGGAACCGACGCCATGGCTATATGATGACCGGCTGCGGCTGGGCGGGATCAAGCTGGTGCTGGACGGGGCGCTGGGATCACGCGGCGCATGGCTGAAGGCGGACTATGCGGACGCGCCGGGGCAACGCGGTCTGCCGATGATCCCCGACACGCAACTGCGCAACATCATGAGCCGCGCGGCGATGGACAATTTCCAGATCGCCACCCATGCCATCGGCGACGCGGCGAACAGCGAGATATTGGACGCGATCCAGGAATTGTCGGAAACCTATAAGGGCGACCGGCGCTGGCGGATCGAACATGCGCAGATTGTCAGCCCTTCCGACCTGCCGCGCTTCGCGCAGTTCGGTATCATCGCATCGATGCAACCCGTGCATGAAGCGTCCGACTGGCGCATGGCGACCGCGCGGCTGGGCGAGGCGCGACTGGCGGGTGCCTATGCGTGGAAGGCGATGCTGGATAACCGGGTGCCGCTGGCCTTTGGCTCCGACGTGCCGGTCGAAAGCCCCAATCCCTTCGTCGGCATCGCCATCGCGATGAGCCGCGAGGATGGCAAGGGTGAACCGGTCGGCGGATGGTTGCCGCAGCAAAAGATAAGTTTCGAGGCGGCACTGGACGGCTTCACCCGCCAGGCCGCCTATGCCGGTTTCGCGGAAAAACGCTTTGGCAGTCTGGTGCCGGGGCAGCGGGCGGATTTCCTGCTGATCGATCGGGACATTGCCACCGCCCGCCCGGCCGACATTCGCGCGACGCAAGTGCTGGAAACATGGATTGGCGGCAAGCGGGTCTATGTGAAGGGGCAATAGTCCCGTCACATGGCGTTGTCGGCCGCTTCGAGTGCATCCTCGAATGTTTCGGGGAGCGGCGGCTGGACCGGCTTGTCGCAGCCTTCTTCCTTCATATGCGCGCGCAGGGCGTCCATGCGGCCCAGATTCCACCGCGCCAGCGGCACGCCCAGGGGCCGGAATTCGGCGCGATCGAACAGTTCGACGACATAATTATGGCATAGCTCATCGACCTGATCGAGCGTCAGCATCCCCAGATTCATGACCATCGGCTTGCCCGGCACGCCATTGCGGCCGCGCACAAGATCCGTGACGTAAAGGCCGCCACGCGGATCGACCAGCACGACATCGGCCTGGCTGGAATCGATCAGCCGATGGCTGGCGGCGTAGGGCGCGACGAATGCATGGGTGCGCCAGACCAGAAAGATGCTGGCAAGGCCAGTGATGAACAGGCCGATGATCAGCGGCCTGAGCGCATCGCGCGGCCGGAAACGCGCCCAGCCAAGCCCGGCCAGCAGGCAGAAGGGGCCGATATAGCCATGGGCATAACGAAAGCCCCAGCCATAGCCCTGAGCCAGCGCCAACGCGCATCCGGCCAGACAGCCAAGCGCAAGCGGCAGCGCGATTTCCTGCCCCCTGATTGCCCGCTTCCACCGCATTGCGGCGATGCCCAGCGCGGCCAGCGGCACCATCAAAATATTATTCCAGGCGACGAAGCGGCTGAGATTGACCAGCGGCTGCCAGCGGTCGCCAAGCCGCTGGAACAGACTGCCAACCTTGTCCGCGACCCCGGCGGAGGGGCGGACGTCGGCTGGCGCGCCGAGCATATCGAGCAGGAAAGCCGGCCAGATCTTGGCCCAGACGATGACGATTGCCACCAGGGTCAGCGCATGGAAGGCCGCAACGGTCCAGCGACGAGCAAGCAGCATCCACAGGATGAAGGGCGCGATGAAGATGGGCGGAAAATGCCATTGGTGCAGCCCGGCGGCGACCAGCGCTACGATGCCCGCGCTGACATGGCCAAGCACCCCGCCCCGCAGCACCAGCGCCAGCCACACCATGTTGAGCGCGAAATGCCCGGTCATGGCATAGGGCGTCATCGCCGTGATCCACAACTGGCTGGACGAACAACCCAGCAGGACGGTCACCCACACCGCATCGGGCCGATCGGGCATCAGGTGCAGCGCGACGCGCCAGAGGGCGAACAGGCCGGTGATCAGCAATACCGGGCCCGCCATGTTGGGATCGCCCAATTGCCAGAATAGCGCCTGGATCGCGCTGTTCACCGGCAGATAGGCCGCCGTCCAATAATCCGCCGCGCCGAAGGGGGAAAAGAATTCGGGCATGATCGCGCGGCGATAGGGTTCCCATTCGATCGGGATCGGCCGGGCGAACAGCCCTTCGCGCATATAGGCGGCGGCGAAACGGGCGACCTCCTCATCGCGGGAAATGGCGTAATCCTGAAACAGGGCGTAATGGCCCGCCCAGGCCGCCAGCCCCATCAGCACGATCAGCGGCACGACGATCCGCGCTGTGGGTCGCGGCAGGATGATCCCGCGCCCTTCGGCAAAGGGTGCGGCGAGCGCCATCAGCAGCAAGGGCATGATCAGGGCGGGGAAATCCTGATCCAGAAACAGGATGACCGCCAGGCTGATCCCCTGACGATAGGTGACGTGCCACAGGAACGTCGCGCCCAGCCACAATGTCAGGCCGATCGCCCCCGCCAGGAACAGGCGGCGCGCGCTGAAAAAGGACGCGGGCGACTCCATGATCAATCCTGAACCAGCGCCCGGTTGACGAAAATGCCGTCCATTTCGACGAGTAGCGGGAAATGCCCCTTATTATTGGCGAAGAAGGCCGAAGGGATGAAGGCCCGCGCGTCCAGCCACTCGATCATCGCGCGATAACCGGTGCCGCCTTCATAAATGGGTCGCACCCCCAGTTCGGTCTGCACGCCCGTCATCTGCGCCAGTGCCGCGCCCGCTCCTTCGCAAACCGACAGGTCATGGCCCTGCGTATCCATTTTCAGGAACGGTCGGGAAAAGCCATGCTGCGCCTGCATTTCCGGCAGCAGCGTATCGAGCCGGCGACAGGGCGTCGCTACTGTCTGCGTCACCTTGTTACGGTGCGCGAAAATATCATCCTGTGCGCTGGACGGGGCCTTGAGCGAGGAAAATTGATCGGCGACCATGATGTTGAAATCGGCGGTGCCGTCAAAATCCGACAGCGCCATGTTGAACACATGCCAGTGGCGGTCCGAAGCCGCGCGCCTTTGCAGTTCGGCGAACACGGCCGGGTTCGGCTCGAAGGAAAGGATCAGGCCGCGATAGCCCGCATCCTTGCGCGCCATCGTCGCATATTGGCCGCGATTGGCGCCGACGTCGAACAGGCAGTCGACCTTGAACCCCGACAGAAAGCGCTTCAACGCCTGAATTTCGGGATATTGATGCACGCGACCGGCCAGCGCCAGACGCAGCGCAAGCAGGCGATCGGCGGCCTCACGAACATAGCGGTTCATGCGCGCGCGGCCAGCACTGCGTTGTAGATGCCGATCGTCGCCACCGCCATGTCCTTCCAATCCCCCATAATCGTCCCATAGGCGCGCGCCTGGCCGCCCTGTTTTTGCCTGATGGCGGCGCTTTGTACCAGCGGCAAGAGGGCTTGGGCGAGCGCCGATGCATTTCCCGCCGGAAAGCGGGTCGCTACGCCTTCGGGCAATTGGCCGAACATGCCTGCGTCCGACGTCACCATCGCCTTGCCATGGTGCAGCGCGGACAGGAACGCGCCGCTGGAATCGATATGGCGATAGGGGAAGGCGATGACATCGGACTTGACCATATGCGCGTCGAGACGGCCTTCGGTCAGGAAACCGAAATCGGTCAGCAGACGATCGGCAAAGCCAGCGGCGCAGACCTTCTGGAGCAAGGGCGCGACATCCATGAAGGGTTTGCCTGCCAGCACCAGTTCAAAGGCGTGACCCGCCTGCCATTGCTGAAGGCAGGCATCGATCAGCAGATCGACGCCCTTATAGGGACGGATCGTCCCGAAGAAGAGGATGCGCGGCACGGCTGGATCGGGGACGGAGGCAAGGTCTGCGGCAGTGGCCGTCATCAATTGCATCGGCGGGTGCGGCGTTACATGGATATGCGCGGGATCGATCCCCTGCCCCACCAGCGCGGCGCGCGTGGTGTCGCCATGGACGACCAGCGCGTCGAACTGATCGAGCAACGCACGATAGCCCCTGCCCTGCACCCCGGCATCGGCATGATAGGCGTCGGCATTGTGGACGGTGTGGACCAGCGCGGTGCGGCCCTTCAACCGGCGCAGCATCAGCCGGTCGGCCGGCGCCAGCGGCAGCCACTGGACATGGACGACATCGGCCCGCGCAAGCTGCCTGAGGTCGCCGAGCGCGCAGGACAGCCCATATTCCATCGCCTTGGCGACGCGGAAGGGGCGGCCTTCGCCGATCCGCTTGCGCAGCGCCTCACTATGGCGGAAGAAATGCGGGGCATAGCGATAGCCCTGCGGATCGATCGCGTCAGTCGCGCGCATCGGGCGGGCAAGCAGGGTCACGTCCGCCCCCGCCCCGGCCAGCGCCGCGCAGAGGCTGTCGTCATAGCGCCCGGTAAAGAGCGAGGGATCAAGCATCGCGACCTTCATCGCCGCACCAACCGGCGCAGCGAGACAGCATGCAGGGCCGCGGCCAGCAGCAGCGTCAGTGCATAGAGACCAAGGAAGGCGAGATCGAAACGATCCGGCCAGAGCAGGTGGGCGAGCGGCACGCTGAGCAGCGACCCGGCGAGGAAGGGAAGCGAACGGGCGAGCAAATGCGAAAAGCGGCCCAGCGCGCCCTGCACATAGACCGACACGCACAGCAGCGCGAGAGCGAGGAGCGCGACGACGATCAGGATGAGATCGGCGCGATCGATGCTGGCGCGACCGTCGAACAATATGGCGAACAGCCGGTCGCCAGCGCCCAGCAGCAGGGCGGACAGCGCCAGGGCAAAGACCATCGCCGCCCCCAGCGCCCGGCCAAGCAACTGGCGCAGCCGTACCTTGTCGCCCGCATGATAGGCACGGGTGATGCGGGGGAGCGCGGCTTCCACCAGCGCGCGGACCAACATCGACAGTGACCTCGACATCTTGAAGAAGAAATCGAACAGCAGCATCGGCCGGGCATCGCCGGTCGCCAGCGCAATCGTGAAATAGGGGGCGTTATAGGCGATGATGTCGGAAACGGTGAAAGCCGCCGACGCCCCTATGTCGCGCAAATAATGAGTGCGGACATGGCCACCGCCCACGCGGAAGGCGATCCAGTGGCGCGGCCGCATGCCAAGGCGATGGTGAACATGGGCGATGGCCCATCCAATGACGAGGAGGCTGACCAGGAGTTGCAGGGCAAGCGACAGGCGCGGGTCCAGCCCGGCCAGGATCGACAGCAGCAGCGCGATGGTGACGACCCGCCGCCCGCAATCGAGCGCTTCCCACAGGAAATTGCCGTCCACCGCCGCCAGCGCCCGCTTGGCCAGCAGACCCGGCAGGTTGAGGCAGGCGGACAGGAAAAAGAGGATGAACAGCAAGGGCATGGCCGTGCCGATCCATCCCGCCGCCAGCGCGACGAGCAGGATGATCGTACCGCCTGCGACGATCAGGCCAAGGAACAGGAACAGCACCCCCATTTCCTCCAGGCGGAACGCGCCTATGTCGCCTTCACTGCCGCCCAGCCAGTGCCGTCGCAGCCGGGCGTAGATGATGCTGGTCAGCCCGAATTCGGCCGAAATGGTAAAATTGCCGAAGGCGACGAGCAGCAGGAAGGACTGGAATTCGGCCAGCGGCAGGGCGCGCACGAACACGAAGGTGACGGCGAAACCCCAGATGAGGATCAGGCCGACATTGGCAAGCTTCACCAGCGCAAGGATACGGGCGGACGCCTCCATCCGCGCGAGGCTGCTCACCGCGAGGCGGCCCCGCCGGGTTTGCGGGCGCGAAACAGCCGGTCGTCCAGCGCATAGAAATGGCGGGTCGCGACGTCGATGCTGCCGGCGTCGATTTCCTCCAGATCGAAACCCGCCGCACGGATGCGATCGGCAAAATCCGGGCCATATTGGCGGACATGGTCCCACTGGCCAAAGCGGCGCTCCCGCTCGCGCGGGGGCATGGCGAAGCTGCCATCCTCGGTCGGCTTTTCCCACAAAGGCACGATCAGCCAGGCTTCACCGCCGGGTTTCAGCGCGCGCAAAATGTTACGCAGCACGGCCATGTCGTCAGGCACATGCTCCATCACATGGCTGGCGTAGAACAGGTCGTAGCGATCGGTATCGGCAAGTTCCATCAGGTCGACGCGATGCATGTTCGGCACAGTGTAGCGCGACGGGTCCAGATCAGCGGGGATATAATCGGCAGCGGCGGCAAAGCGGCGGACAAGGCTGGCTTCATTGGGCGCCATGTGCAGGATCGCGCCGTCGGTCGGCACCGTCAGCGTCCCCTGGGCGATCAGCCAGTTCATCAGCCGCTCACGCGGCGATGCGCCGCATTCCGGGCACCCCCATTCGCCATTGTCGCCATAGCGAAAGAAACCGACGACCGTCGCGCCACAGGCCGGACAGCCGCGGTTAGCCCGCGCGCCCAGCGCCTTGCGCAGTTTCAGCGCGGTTCGGGTCAGATGCTTGCCGACAGCCTTGGCCACCCGCTGAACAGTAATCACGTCATTCTCCGATGGGGAACAGCATTGGCGCTATACAAGATCGCACGGCTTTGACGAGAGGGTCAGCGCGACTTGGCCGGATTCCAGATGGTGACGGTGCGGCCGGTCATCGCCTTGGCCACGCCTTGCAGGGTCGCGGCATAGGCGATCAGCACGTCGACCAGTGCGGCGAAGGGGCCGCTTCGGGCACGGATGCCGCGCCAGATGACCAAGGCGACGACCAGCGCGCCGACCAGGTAGAGCGTCGGCGATATGCGTAGCGCCAATGCGCCCGCCGCGACCGCGCCGGTCAGGATGAACAGCCCGCCGAACCAGCGCACGATCTTACGGGAGGCATATTTGAAGCGATCGATCGCGGCCATGCGGCGCAATTGCGGGCGAAGGTGGCTGTGCGTGTGCCAGGCGCGGGCTGCAATGCGCACCTTGCGCCGATATTCGTCCTTGCGAGCCGTGACCAGCCGTTCGCGCGCGATCACATCCTTTGCCTTCACCAACCGTTTCCCCGCGAACACCACCGCCATGGAGACGGTGAGGTCGTCGAGCACGCTGTCGGGGAAATCGGGATAGAGGTTGCGGCGGATCGAGAAGATCGAGCCGTCCGCGCCCATCACATTGCCGGTGCGCGATTCCTCATCCTTCAACCGCTCCTCGATTCGCCAGTAGAGCGAGCCGACCGAAGCGGTCGCACTTTCATCCTGGCCAACATAATGGAGCGACCCCAGCACGCCGCCAATATCCGGGTCAGCATAGCGGGCGAGCAGATTGTCGATCGCTTCGGAATCGAGCAGCACGTTGGCGTCGGTGAAGATCAAAATGTCACCGCGCGCGCGCGCCGCGAGCTGCTTCATGCCATGGGCCTTGCCGCTGCGACCGGGGCCACGGATCAGCGTGACGAGATCGCCCTGCGCCGCGATCAGATCGCCCGTGCCGTCGGACGATCCGTCATCGAAGGCCAGCAGTTCCAGGCTGGGGTGCTGGCGTTTGAGCATGGCCAGGTTGGCGAGCTTGTCGGGCATCGCATCCGCCTCATTATAGGCGCAGAACAGCAGCGAGGCGCTGGGCGTCGGTCCCGCGACAGGCCGTTCGGGCTGTGTCTGCAATGCGCGCAACACGAGCGGATAGAAGAGGAACGGCCACAGAACAGCGACCAACGAGACGAGAAGGAGCGCGCCCAGCCAGAGGTCGGTCATGCTCAATAGGCCTTGTGATGGAAGAGCACGCCCAGCGTGGCGACGATGATCCGCAGGTCGCGCCAGACCGACCAGGCGGTGACATATTCAAGGTCCGATTGCAGCCGGTCGATCAGATCCTGATGATGATCGGTCGATCCGCGATGGCCGCGCACCTGTGCGAGACCAGTCATGCCCGGCTTGATACAATGGCGCGCCCAGTAGCGGGCATCGACTTCCCAATAGAGCGTATCGCCTGCCTTCGCCGCTGCGGCGTGAGGACGCGGGCCGACAATGCTCATATCGCCGTTCAATACATTGAAAAGCTGGGGAAGTTCATCGATGCTGGATTTGCGCAGGAAGGCGCCGACGCGGGTGACCCGGTCATCGCCGCGCGCAGTCAAAGTCTCCGCCCTGCTGTCGCTCGCCTCGGCGCGCATCGAGCGAAATTTGTAGATCTGGAAGGACCGCCCGTCCTTGCCGATGCGCGGCTGGCGGAAGATGACGGGGCCGGGGCTGGTCAGCTTCACCGCCAGCGCAGCGACGATGAGAATTGGCGACAGGATGATCGCCGCCGCGCCCGCGACGATGAGATCGAACAGGCGCTTGATCAGGCGGTCGCGGAACTGGAGCGGGCCGCCCGCGACGATGATGGTCGGCTGGCCGTCAAATTCATCGACCCGCGCAGGCGCGAAGCGGAGCAGTTCGGGCACGATGATTTCGCCGCGCGCCGACAGGGATTTGAGCGCCGCAGACCATCCATCCATCCGGTCGAGCGGACAGGCGACGATGACCCGTTCGGCCATGCCGACCGCCTGCGCCAGCCGCGCCGCCATGTCGGCGTCATGCCGTTCAGGGCGCAGATCGGCGGCGGCCGCTTCGATGATCAGCATGTGGGGGCCGGTTTCCACAGCAACGCCGTCCATGATGACGGCGGTGAGGTGCGGCACTTCGCCCAGCAGGCGCTTGGCAAGCCGCACGACCAGAAGCCGCACCAGCACGACCGCTATTGCGCCCAATCCCAGCCCGACAATGAAGGTCAGGCGCGAAAGCTGTTCGGCGATCTTGCCCAGATAGACGATCAGCAGCATCAGCAAGGCCGCCTGCGCCAGCGCCAGCAGCGCGCGCGAAATGCCGCGCCGGACATTTTCCAGGCTGTGGATGCCATAGCCGCCGCCCTGCACGCCAAGCAGCGCATAGAGCGGCGCGATCATCGCGAACATGACGAGGCCGTGCGGCTTGCCCGGTTCCCCCCACAGCGCGCCCAGCACGAACCAGTTGGCCGCCAGAAACGCGCACACCAGCCCTGCCATGTCGCCAGCCAGGCTCAGGGCATAGAGCCGCAGCCGGACCATTTCCTTGGAGACTGTCACTGATGCGCCCTGCTTATCGCCATGTGCCCCGTTGGCACCGGGCGCGATCGGTTGCAAGGGGCGCTAGATGCAATCGCCGGTCGTGCATACAGACAACAGGCCAATGAAAGGTTGAGCCATTACGGTCAACACTGCGTAAGTTGCCAGTAGCGCTAGCAAATACTTCTCGTGCCAGCGCACGAATGGCGATCCGAGAAGCCAGAATCCGCTCATTCCTAAGGCGACCGAAAGCGAAGCAGTGATCAGAGTCGCAACTTCTCCATGCCACCAAGGTCGAACAAAATGCGCAAACGCCAGCCAGATCAACCAAGGTGCGACTAACATTACGCCGAACCCCAGCGAATTGCGCAACGCGTTGCTCATATCCCGAACAGCCGTTCCAGCGACTTGTCGAGCATCAGCAATTGCCACAGCAGCCGGCCATGATCGGCCATGCCGGATTTATGGTCAGCCGCGATTTTGGCCAATGCCTTGGGATCGAACCATCCCGTGCGCGCCAGCGACGATCCGCCTGCGATCGCCGTCGCCTCGCCCGCCAGCGCGCCACGGAACCAGGCGCTGATGGGGGTGACGAAGCCCATTTTCTGGCGATAGAGTATGTCCTGTGGCAAATAGGGTTCCATCGCCTTTTTCAGCAGATATTTGGGC